>NZ_JAPYKQ010000024.1:0-55224 GCF_037179625.1 Mesorhizobium sp. Cs1299R1N3
TCGCGCGAAGCGCGATTGATGCGGGATTTGCAATTGAATTCGACGCGGCCGTTCCGTGATCGCGAGTGTCGGCTGGGCGAGCCGCTAACATATCTGCCACGCGTCAGCACCTCCCTGTCGGCGCTGTCCAAGGCGCGGCTGGCCGACGACCCAAGGGCTGCCAACACATCAACCCAGCGTCACTCCGTGTCGGGCACATCGCCCACACCGACGAGCGTGGTGGGCTCCCCGTAAGTGCGACCACCCCAACAGCGAGAGGGTTGGTTTGATTCCGAAATCGTTTCTGGGCGGCACTGGCAAAGTCCGCGGGCCGGGCCGTGTACGTCAATCTCGCTGTGATGCCTCTCCTCTGCGTCAGAGAGGGGCGTGGGCCAATACCAATCCGTTTTTGCTTTGCGTCGAATCTCTGAATGAGTTTAGTTTTTCACGCATCCATGGAGGAGGGCACATGCCAATTTATCAACGAGCTAAAGAAGCTGGGGTGTTCGATTCCTCCGAAGTCGCTCTGCTGGGCCGCGTTTTCGAGAAGTTGAAAACCGAGGGCCAATCGCCGGAGCGGCGTGAAGCGCTCGCATCCCGCGTTATAGCAAACTATCAGGCCGGGATTAAAGACGAGGAAGAACTTGCGGCGGTCTCCAAACTGCCGCTGGGGCGGTGAAGACCATCCGTTCACGCTGGGCTGTCCGCAGGTGCATCAGCCCTGTCGAAACAGAGCAAAAAGCCCGTCAATTGCCGACGGGCCTTCTGACTGCCGGGCGGGAGAGTGCCATCCCGCCGTCGCGGCTGGTTGGCACTTCGACCCGGTATTTGCACTAACGGCGGGCGATTAGCAGACAAAGCTGTCGCAAGTCGCGGTCGTAAGAGTCTTGACTATTGAGTACATCCACGCAGCGCTTCTTCATTCGGGTCAGCTGTGCACCTGATATGTCGGCGGCGGCGCTAACCAATCTCGCCCTATTGGAATTGGACTGGCTACTACTCGGGACGGATTGACCGCTTAGGATGGATGGGCTGCTTAGGATGTTTGCCGTCCCAACGCCCGAGTTGATGCCGCTTCTGGAAGCCACGGCGGCTCTGCCGCGGTCCCGGATGGCCTGCCCAGCGTTGCATTCAGTCTGGTCGCCACGCCGTCGACCCCATCCACTGTCGCACCGGCTCCGGCTTTCAGCGAATTCGGGCCGCTTACTGTTGCGCCCAATGCGGCCACCACCCCATCGGACCCACCGGCCGTTGTGGATACTCCGGCTCGCAGGACCGCCAGCCTTTGGCGCAATTCCGGCCCCCGAGATTTTGGCCCCGCCCACTGTCGCGCCGACGCCAGCGTCGATGCCACTCTCGCCTCCCACCGACGCACCGAGACCCGCGCCGACATCGCTCGATCCGCCAACCGCTACTCCCAGGGCATTGACGCCGCCAGCCGCACCGATGGAAGCACCGGCCTCGGCGCTGATGCCGCCAGAGCCACCGACCGAAGCACCGGCCCCAGCATTGATGCCGCCGCTCCCACCAACGGAAGCGCCGACGCCTGCGCTAATTCCTGCGGCGTTTGCGGGCGCACAAAGAACTGCAATGATGACACCACCCGCCAATGTGCGGGCGGCTCTCGCAACGATACTGCCCATGACACTCTCCTGTGGCTGGCAAGACCAAGTGCAACAAGGCGCTTGGCCTGCTATCCACATTAGAACGGGCTCACGTGCCCGCCGTTTCACAAGCGGCAGAGCGTTCCACCAGGGGTCGGATGGGAGTCCGTGTCGTCACTTCGAAGCAGTGACACGAACTGCTTTAGAACGCTTTGCGCAGTTCTCTCCACAGCCTCACCCGCTATCGCCCATTGAGCGAAGTGTCCATCAATATGCATACGGGCCAGCCCGTAAACCAGCGCCCTGGCGGCGACATTGGCCTCGGCGATATTCACGGCACCCAGCTTGCCTTGTTGCTGTGCATCTTCGATCGCGCCCTCCATAGCCGACCGCACCACCCTGTTGTCCTCACGAAGCGATTCCGAGCTATTCCAGTCGATGAGACTGCGCGTCGAAATGATCTGGAAGTGCGTGGGATTGTGGATCGCCCAGTGCAGGTACGCAGAGCCAACCGCCTCGAAACGCGCCATTGGATCGTCCTTCGGAATGCTCTCGACGGCATCGACGACTTCGGAACGGAATAGACTCATGGCCTGCTCCGCAACGGCCGTCATCAACGCGGTTTTGTTGGGGAAATGACGAAAAGGCGCACCGGGAGAAACTCTGGCACGCTTTGCAACTTCACGGACGCTGACGTTCTCGGGACCAACTTCCTCGACCATTTGAATGGCAGCGTCGATCAGCGCACCCCTCAAGTTGCCGTGGTGGTAGCTACCGCGACTGGGCGCCTTGGCTCTTGGCATCAGTTTATCTCCTGTTTCGGAAGTGCCGTGACGGCGGCTGAGAGAACGCAATATAATGTAATCACCGTTTACAAAACGTTCAAGATGATGTAATCACTGCTTACTGAGGGATATTAACGGGCTGCGATACCGCTGTGCCTGGATTCCCAGATGAAGGAATGACCATGCTCACCAATGTCGCCGAACCCCAATCCGTTCGCCCGTTCTCATCCCTCGATGGTGCGGACAAGCCGTATTCGCATTCGTCGGGCAAAACCGTGTCCAGCGCTTCGCTCTATCGACTTGCGTCGATCGCTGGCGTGGGCAGCTCGCTCGTTCTTCTAGTCAACGCAGCCAAGCGTGCCACCCTTATTCCAATCAACGACCTCACCCAGCTTGTGGCACCACTCGCCGAGGTGATGGCGCTCGGCCTGGTCCTTGGCTTGTTCATGGCATTTGGACGACGAGCCGGCCTGTTTGGAGCTATTGCCTTCGTCATCAACTTCATTGCCCTTGCGTGCTTGGAGGGCGTCGAAGTTGTGATCAACCTCGTCTTTGCGAAACTCCCGCCTGAAACGATCATGGAGCTCCGAGCGGGACCCCTGGGACTGATGTTGACCGCTATCTCGATGCTGTTCCTTGTAGGGTCGATCGCCTTCGCGATCTCGATGGTGAAAGCAAGGGGCGTACCATGCATTCCCCTCGCCCTTTACGCAGTCAGCTCAGTGCCAATTGCGTTCCGGGCGTTTGTTCCTGAATTGGTCTTGGACTTGGGCTTGGTGACCCTTGCGGCGGCTATTGCGTGGTTGGCCGGATGGCTTTGGGTCGATACCCGCTTCGACGACCTCCCGCCGAAGGTGGTTATCGCCGCAACGGCTCGTTAGAATGTCCTGCCCACGCCACACCGCACTTTGGCGGCTGGCACGTCGCGATGCATGAGCCGACTGCCCTCTCATCGGGTTGTCCGCCAACGCCGTTCGCTTAACTGGCACATGCCTGCGGCACTGTTTCGGGGAATAGCAAGTCCTTCGACCACGACGGTGATGGCCTCCTACCGCTGCCGGGCGGATCCAGCCAGTCACGCAACCCGTCGCCCAGGAGGTAAAACCCGCCAATTGCGGCTGAAACAAGAGAACCGACATGCGTTGCTCTCGTTTCCGATAGAGAGGAACGAAGATGGCGGACGACAAAAGCAAGCCTGATTTCCGGGGCCGTGACCGCGTCTCGCCAGATGAGGAGTACAGGTCGAGTACTTCGCCCGGAAGGCAAGCCAACACCGCAACTGGTCGGGGAGCTCATTGCCAGGTACGGCAATGACTGCGCTATGCTGGAGCTTGATGCCAAGGCCCTCAAAGGCCGTTGATGCTCGATCACCAGGTATCGGTAGAAGAGCTCTATGGCGACGAGCTCGTTTCCAGTGGAGTCGGTCGAGACCGATCCGATGAAGGCAGGGGCAGTTGCCGCCGGCTGCAAAGTTTCACCGGGCCTTGCAGGAACACTGGTTTCGCGTGGTCGATGAAGAGCCGCCGAGTACGAGTTCAGCTTAGCCGAACCGGGCGGAATAGAAGGAGGTCTCCGACCTTGCCGCCCGAGACTCTGATCGATCAGACTCGGGCGCAGCCCCCGGCCCCCCTGTCATCAGGGCTGCTAGGACGCGCACCGAGGGCAGGTCTAGACATATCGGCTGTCTACGACCGCTGCGGAGAACCATTGGAGGTTCATGAGGCCTCCCAACCGAGCCTTCTTGCGAAGTCATCCGAATTGAGGAGATCCACGATCTCGGTCGCGTAATCCCTATCGATCAGGTCGACATAGGAATGGCCCTCAATCTCAGCGGGCAGTCCGGTGAACACGTCAAAGACCGCCCAGGTGCCGCCGATTTCGTTCCTGAGGCCGTACCTTCGAGTTTCCATATGGCCACATTACTGCAATCTAATATGGCTGGGAATAGCGGGAACAAGGAGCACCAGTGGAGGCTCACATGATGTGCCCCCGGTTGATCCTTCGCTTCATGTCGGCTGTGTTCAGATGGATGACCAAATCGGTCGCCCAGGTCAGGTCAAGACCCACCGCAAGGTGCCCCCGAGTTATGGCCGGCTGCCCGGTATGTCGGTCGACCACTGACCACCCGAGATTCATCTTGTCGAGAGCGGCCTTGAGGCCGCGTGCCTGCGATGGGGGCGGTCGCGAACTAGGCCTGCCAAGGCCATTTTGCACATTCGTTCCGAACCTGAGTACCAGTAAGACCCAGGTCTGCAAGCTGATGGTCTTCGAGCTCGGCCAATTGTTTGCGTTGGCAGTGGAGTTGGATCCAGCGCGATACGATCACAATCGCTCCTGTCACATTGTTGGCGATGTGACGGACATATGTCGGCAGTGACGACAAAGGCCTCCGCGCTTCGGTCAGCGGGTGATTGAACATTTCTCATCCTTTCGCCGCATCCATATTGACCTGTGGCGTTGGAATGCCTCAATCTACTGGCGTGTGCAAAGCATCGTTTCTCGTGCTAGCCCCAATTTTTCTCATGACGTGGTGTTAAATTGGCTCGCCGGTTGCCATCGCTAAATGCCCTCAAAGCCTTCGAGGCGGCGGCACGCCATGAGAGCTTCACCAGGGCGGCGGAAGAGCTGTCCGTGACCCAGGGCGCGGTGAGCCATCAGGTGAAGGCGCTCGAGCTCGAATTGGGCATCAGGCTGTTCGATCGCGAACGTCAAAAGCTGAGCATCACACGGGCCGGGCTTTCCTATCTGGAGGTGGTGCGCGATGCCTTCGACCGTATAGCTCTGGGCACCCAGCGCATCCAGCATCTATCACGGGCCGGAGCGCTGACGGTCAGCACGTCGCCCGACTTCGCCGCCAAATGGTTGGTCAACCGCCTTGGCCGGTTTGCCGAGACGCATCCAGCCATCGATCTCAGGATTTCCGCGACCATGCATCATGTCGATTTCGCCAGAGAGGATGTCGATCTTGCGGTGCGGCATGGCGATGGCAACTGGATGGGGCATGACGTTGTCCGTCTGTGCTCCGAGGAACTGTTCGCGGTCTGCAGTCCCAAATTACAACAGCGGATGCGCGAGCCGTCCGATGTGCTTAAATTTCCGTTGCTGCATCTTGATGACCGAAAGGACTGGTCGAAATGGCTCGAGGCCGCTGGCGTGGTCGATGCCGAACTCTCCCACGGGCCGGTCTTGAACCGCGCCAGCATGCTCATAGACGCCGCTGTCGACGGCCAAGGCGTCGCACTCGCCCGCACCACCCTTGCGGCGTGGGATCTCATCAACGGGCGCCTTGTCAGGCCGTTCGCCACGGCTCTGCGATTGTCCAAGACCTACTGGATCGTCTGTCCCAAGGCGACGTCGATGCTGCCCAAAGTCATTACATTCCGCGACTGGCTGTTGGCCGAGGCTGCTGATGACTTAGGTCGCCTCAAGACGCTCGCTCCATAGTGGTACTTCCAAATCGCGAACGCCTGGCAATCGCAGGTGTTACTCGCCAAAGGCTCAATTCCTGGACCGACTCTTCCGACGGGCGACCATCCGGTTACGGGTCGTGAGCGATTTCGACCAACACCGATGTAAGAGGCCGCCTGGGCGCAAACCTGCCGTTCAACCGATGCTATGAAAAAGACCGGATTGGGGCCGTTTCCAGTCCGTCCGGTTGTGGACGAACTGGGCGATAACCTGACACTCTCCAACGGCTTTCAACGAATCTTGGAACAGCTACGGTTGGCTGTGCCGGACGAGCGAGCGCATTGTTGCGCGCTAACGCTTGCGCAATAAAACCGGGACGACGTGGTGAAAAGCGATTCCCTCATCGCGGTGTTCACCTCCGGTAATGGCTGCAAACCATGCTGACGCAGCGCCAAGCGCGGAGCCCGCAGCAGTCGCGAAGCTAAATATGGCAGCTATGTGGGCTGAAAGGCGCACCGTGCTTTCGTTAAGTTGCGCGTTAGCGGGATTGACCACGGCGGTCGCGCCGTGGCCACCAAGCATCGCTAAGAAAAACGCTGCTCCGAGTGTCGCTAGAGCCCAGACTGCGATGCCATGTATGCCATCGCGGAATTCGCTTTCACTTTGTTTGCTATCCTCCCAGCGGGTGCGCATTCGTCCGACTACATACCCGCCAGCTGCAGAACTTGCTATGGCGACGATAACTACCCATAGTCCTGCCGCGAGCACGTTCCAAGAGGCGCCACCGTTGGGAAGAGTTGGCGACCCTAGCGCCAAACCAGCGCTTGATCCGAATTGCAAAAGAACCACTGAAATGGCGCAAGCAATGACACCCCCGCCAAATATGCCTCCCCATTCAAGATAGGACGATGGGGCCGCTTTTGGGGTCACTGCAGCGCTTTCTGTTGGGACTATTTTGGCCATGATCTTACCGAAGCCCAAAAAATGACAGAATGAACAAAACGATCACGACGAGACCAACAAGATAGATTATTCCGTTCACGGCATCCTCCTCCTGATTGCGGACCGTGAGACAACGTGTCCGTGAGGGTTTGGTTGCAAAAGAGCCGGGCCTGGCCTGAGATCGGTATCCCCACTGATGTACGCGTTTAAGCAGCGGCAAAGCCGATTCAATGACATCCGTTGCGCTGCTTCTAACGGAGCCGGACGACGACCGGCCGTTATGAGATTGGTGCTGGTAACCACTGCGTCAACGCACTGCTTTATGGGTGTGAGTCTGCCTGGGCGACGGCACGGAATTGGCCGCGCCCGCCACTTCTAAGGACGGGATTGACGCGACCAAGTCACCCCACGTTGCCGAGTTGGAGTTCGCCGGTGAGCATGCGCTCGTTCGGATCGATCGAGCCAAGAGTCTTCACCACCCGAAAGCGGGCGCGCTGCGCCTGCGCGAATATCTGTTCATGCGAACATGGGTGCTGGCCGGGGACCATTTCGGCCGGACCGACCGGTCCCTCGCTTCTACGGGCATGATTGAGCGCCCGGGTGATCGCGTCGCGCTGGACCGTGCCGGCCTCGTTCACCGCCGCTTCCCACATCCTGATCGCCAGGTAATGGCCGGTGCAGCTGCCGCCCGCAGTGAGCATGGCGCTGCCGGGGAACCGGTCGCTGTAGTTGTAGGAGCGCGGCCAAACTGAGCTGTAGAGGCCCTCGATCTGCTCGAACGGGACAAGGTTGAAGAAAGACTTGACAGCTTCTCGCACTTGGTGAGTTCCGGTTTCTGATAGGTCTTCTTCATAAAGGTGCTCCCCACTTTACCCCTAGCCCGGCAATTGCGTTGCATGCGAGTCTTGCCAACCCGGGCGCCGGAGAAGAGAAGCGCGGCGCCGGCCCTCGTTTTTGCAATCACCGCCTGAGGGGTATACGGTTAGCCATCGGCGCAATTTTCCCCGGATGCGTCCGACAGTGAGAGAGAGAACCATGCTCTTGCCCGAGATGGGAGAAGAGCTATGCCCCAATCCACTTTTCGCAATCACATTTTGAAGACCCTAGCGCCCGCAGACTTCGCGCTGGTGCAGGCTTCATTGCACCGTGTCATTCTCGGCGTTAAGACCCAGTTGGTGTCGGTCAATGCGCCAATCAAATCCGTCTATTTCCCAGAGGCAGGTGTTGCTTCCGTGGTCGCAACGATGGTCAGCGGGCATCAAAGCGAGGTCGGCGTCATCGGGCGCGAGGGTATGACTGGTCTGGCCCTGGCGCTCGGCCAAGATAGGTCGCCAAACCAAACGTTTATCCAGATCGCCAGCAACGGATGGTGCCTCGCGGCACCAATGCTCCGCGCGGCACTGGCCGAAAGTTCGACCCTCCGCGATACCGTGTTGAGATATGCTCACAGCTTCATGGTTCAGTCCTCACGAACATCGCTCGTGAACAGGCGCTCAAACCTCGAAGAACGATTGGCGCGTTGGCTGCTGATGGTTCATGACCGTGTTGATTCCAACAAGATCGAACTTACCCACGATCTTTTGGCTATCATGCTTGGAACCGGGCGCCCTGGCGTGACCACGGCAATGCAAATGCTGGAATATCGAGGCCTCATCAGCGCCAAGCGTGGCGCGCTTGAAATCCTTGATCGCGCTGGATTGGTCAATGTATCGAATGGCGCTTATGGTGAGGAAGAGCAGCGTCCTTTCCGTGAGCTACCCGCCACCTACCCGGGACCTGTGCCCGTGAGTCGGGCTAGCTAAAGGGAAAGGCCTGCGTCAAACCTCTACGCAAACAGCGTGGGCCGACCGGTCGAAGCAGCGCGGAGCGAAAATCTCAGGACCTGCATGGCGACGTGATCGGCAGGAACCAAGACACCCCTGCCTCGTTTCTTTCGGGAAGGGACGTTTTTCAGGCATACAGGAATAGCAAAATGAAGGTTTTGATCTTGAGCGCCTTGGCGCTTTCGCTGGCGGCTCCGGTCGCTTCTTCGGCTGCCGAGGCTGACGTAGTGATCTCCGCGCATCACCGGCATCACCATCGTGCCACCGTCATATACAACGATGAAGGTGGCCGTCTTCACCACCGGCACCACGGGCAGGAAGCATTCTACGACAACGGTCATCGCTCGTGGCGCTATCGCCATCACCGCCCGAACACCGTGGTTGTCACCAGTTCGATCCACCGTCACCACCACAATCGGCCCGTTGTCATCCAGCAGGACGACAACGGTGATAGTGACTACTGATCGCCTTCCAAACTCGGCTCCATGCGTCAAATGCGAGGAGCCGGGTTAACGTCTAGATGCGTCCGGCCTTCAGCAGGCGTACGATGAACATGCGGGAGGGAACCGGGGAGGACGTGCGATGGTGAAACGCGAGCGGTAGCTGCCAAGCAGCGCGTGACGCTACCGATAGTGAAGACACTCGCCGATCGGCCGGTTTACGTCAAACCCCGGCCCGCCAAGAACAGACCGGCTCCGCCGCAGCATCACGCCGCCAGCAACGTGTAGGCTTTCAGACGCCCGCACTTTCCGAGCAGGACCGAGCTTAAGGATTGAGCGCCGACGCTCTATCCTTTCTCCTCTTTCTCCAGAACCCTCACGCGGTGCTGGTGAGGTTGCGACGTTCCGCGATTGGCGAAGCTCAAAGTTCTTTTCTTTTCAGGCTGAATCCCTGATGAGAGAAGCGAGATTGCTGCGTAACAACATAGGGGCTCAAGCCCCCGTTCAGCACCCGGCGGCCCGGAACATTGCAGGTTAACATATGTTAGACCGCATATGGCCCTGGCTCATCCCCCTCAATCGAAACCGGATAGCGTCCTTGTGGCCGCTGCACGATTGCAGGCGGCGCTCGACAGGCGAGCCGGCCACGATAAAAAGGGACGATCGGCAAGGCGGCCGACGCAGTGCCTGAGTTTACCGCGCCGGCCAGGGCCGACCGCAGGTCCGCCGCGCGCATACAAGACAGGACAAAGGGCCTGCGGTCAACATTCGCAAGGTGATGGATCAGGCGTGGCGGCGTGGTCCCTGTTCCTTGGAAGGGCCGCGGGAAAAGGCGGGCTTGGATGCCTACTTCGCTTTCGCGCCGTCCTTGCGTACTATCGCAAGCTTCGGCCTGTGGGCTTCAAGGATGACTCTGAGAGCTTCGTCTCTGGTGAAGCCGACCTTGCGGGCGTAGTACTCAGCTTCTCGCGCCGCTGGCGATCCAGTGGACGTTCGGTCTCCTGCTTTGCCTTCTTCATGAGGCGAATCATAGCACACCACGGACCTTGGCTAAGCCGCGCGGCGGGGCATTCTCGTGCCTACGGAGTACCACTGAGACGCGACTGTCTGGCGAGGTAGACGCACAGACGGTAGAGCGGTTGGCCCACTGCATCGGATTCGATCATTCCTGGTGCAGGATCTCGGAAGCTGTTCTACTGCCCGAAGTGCCGGAATGGATGTTGCTCGGACACTCCTAGTTCACCGGCCCTGTCCGTTCCATCGTACGGCGCGTCCTCGCCGGTTCCTGCATCTGTCGCGCGCGCACTCACAAAAGCCGCGACATCATGTGGATTAGGTGAGCAACTCGCGTACCAAGGCTGATTGTGATTTCGCCATCGTCGGTAGCAAAGTCCCAGCCGAAGAATGCTGCCCAGCAAAAAAGCAGAACGGAGTTAGCAAAGGCTAAATTAGCGGTATTGAACAAACCTTAATGCGTGGATGCTCACGCCGCGCCGCTTCCTTGCGTTCTTGCGCCACCGGTCAGCCTGGTCGGCACCTATATGATGCTGCTGAAGTTTGCCCACGCCCTTCTCTCCCCAATGTGAGAGTGCGTCCAACGTGGCGAAGAGTTAGTGATTGGTAACCCGCGGCTATGCCTCCGCATAAAGCGTCAATGCACTAGGAACACGCCGTCTCCTAGATCGTTGACTGCTGTCATGCCGTCGACCTTGATACGCAGAACGGAGTACGATCCAGACAAAAGGATTCTGTCGGTGTGGCTAGTGACCGACAACAAACGCTATGAGTTTGAGGACGTCCCGCCGGAGACCTTTGCAGAGTTCCGATCCGCCTTCGCCAAGGGCCGCTACTTCAACAGTCACATCCGTAATCACTTCCTTTACCGTCGAAGCGATAGCTGACTTCAAGCATCCATTTCCAACCGATCATGGACCGTCTTATCGTGCCAGATTACTTGCCTGAGATCCCGCATATCGACGGGCTGGTCACAGATCGGGCAGGTGTAAAAATGCTCGCCCTCGTTCTTGGGCGGGTGGCCGTGGCGCGTTCCTGTGATCGGCGGCCCTAAGTCGGATAGCTTCGTCATTCCACTAAACATTCAATTTTGCTAAAATGTTCCGGAACCTGAATCGAGCAGCCGTATGCGTAAGCCTGCCGGGGAAGATCTTGGTGGAGAAGCCTGAAGGCCATCATACGGCGCCAGCACAATCGCAGGCCCTGTATTCGAAGCAGAACCAGTGCGGCGGCTCGCGCTAGCGTCAATATCAGCGGAACCTAATATCCGCCGCGAGCTTACCGGCAGATGAGCACACGCGGCATCAACTTCCTCGATAAATGGATGGCAGAGCACCTGCCGAACGCGATGACCGACGACCCGGCGGCGATCAGCGAACTTGCTGACCAGGCCATGGAAGCAGCGGGCCGGGAGGGGATCGAGGTAAGCGAGATCTATGAAGAGGTGGGCAGCGTCTTCGAAGTGATCGCGGAGGCGATGCAGCACCGCGAAGGCAGCCTGGCGGGCTAACCGCGCGGCTAGCTCTAGGCACTGACCGGCCCTGTCGTGTTCCACTGAATGAATGTGGCATCCTTGCCGGTGATATCCTTGACCGTCTTCAACAGCGCCTCATGCGTCCTTTGCAGCGTCCTGTAGTGTTCGCTGGAAGGCGATAGAAGCGGCTGGACGATGCTCTTGTGCAGAGCTTCCGCTGCCAGCAGAAAGCGGTCCAGTTCCGCCTTCGATAGTTGCTTGGAAAGTTTTGTTCTAGCCATTGCGACCTCCTGTCAGAGAAATCGCCCCGCCTAGGACAAGGTTCCTATCGCGCTACTTGGCGGGAAGCAATAGCAAGACCATGGCGCAGACGGCCATTGATGGGGGGCAGACCATGTCGCGCTGCCGGTAGCGCAAACCGCGCTGGCGATCATTAGGTCGATGGGGCGCTAACCCGCCAACGCGCGCCCGACGCCAATAATCGCGATGGACCAATTCATCACGCTTGGCGGGCTTTCTCTTGGCGGCTTAGCAAGGCCAATAATTCGAGCAGCCGTCAACGGATGGTTCTGAACTGCCGCTGCCCGGCAGGAGCTTAATCGCAACGATTATGGTGACAACGATTACTCCTCCGAGAAGCAAACCGGTTATCTCCGATTGCTTGGCTTCCTTTTCCCGGATCGCGGCGGCAGGTGCATTGTCGTCGCTCGCGGCTAGACGCGCCTCTTTATAAGAATCATATTCACCGACCCTGACCGCGTCGACATTGCGAATGAGGATTCAGCGGTCACCTTCTTGTGTGATGCTATAAGGCGGGTTGGTCCTGGAGTGCCAAAAAAGCGGGGAGAGAAAGCGGGGAAAGTTCCCGATTATCCTAGAAAACGCAATGAAATCAATAGTTGTTGGCTCCCCGGATCGGACGAAGCTGCGAACTATGAATTCGCGATTCCCCTCCAAGGTACGCCTACGCCTAAGAAGATGCGTAAACGTGACCGCGACCGAGCTGAGGCCGGATGCTTGGCCGGCGTTCCAAAGCCGTCGCTAAGAGAGCGGGCCGTAGCCCTCGCACTTGACAAGGGCGAAGTCAGGACGAAAGAGCTGACTGATATCGGCATTCCTCGTTGCTACCTTGCCCGCATGTGCGACGAGGGCCTGCTCTTGAAAGTAGCCTATGGGCGCTACTGTGCGGCAGTTCCGAATGCGGCCTAAACGTCGCATTCGCGACGGCGGTTCAAGTAGGGAGAGCGCTACCGCCTTTCCCCATGCTCACAGAGCTGCCAGTTCAGAATTCGCTGTTCCGGCTGAGGGACGTGAACAACAACCAAGGACATTAGCTAGCGATTAAAGCTGCGCGCATCCGTTTAGAAATCGACACGATCCATGTACGCAGTTCCGGGCCGAAGGGCTTTTGCAGGGCCGCACGGTCCCAAGCGAGGAAATAGGCTTGGGATAATCTGAGCCGTTGATTGAAAGGTATGATGAGCCTGCCGGACGCGATATCCTCGGCGGCCATCGAAAGCTGCGCCAGCACAATGCCCCTTCCGTTCGTTGCTGCGTCGATCGCGGCGCTCGACAAGGAAAAGGCGACTTCGCCTGAAGCCTTTCGGTACAACGTTCCGATGCTTGCGGCCCATTCCGCCCAGCTTGGCGGCGAACGGTGGTCGCGAGCCCATTCGATGCTGAGAAGCGGCAGATCGAGAATGTCGGCAGGTTTGCGGACCGGATGTTTCGCCAGCAGCGAGGGCGAGCAGGCCGGCACCACCCAATCGGTGAACAGCTCAATATAGTGGTTGAAATCGCGATACTTGTCGCCATACGAAATGCGGAAGTCGACCTGTTCGGCGCCCAGCCGGGGTTCTGTCTCGGCGCCCACCAGCCGCACGGTGGCGCCGGGGTGACCGATCTGCCAATCCAGGAGCTGCGGACCAATCCATTTGCTGGCCAGCGATGGCAGGCAGGAGATTGTCAGCGTGTCTGCCGATCGCGCCCGTTCGATGACGTCTTGGGCTTCGCGAATTTGATCGAACCCGAGGGAAACCGCCGCGTGATAGACACGCCCCAGAGCTGTAAGGGCGACGCTCCTGCCGCGCCGTTCCAATAGCCTGGCCTCCAGGGCATCTTCCGCCTTGCGGATCTGCTGGCTGACCGCGCCGACAGAGACGCCGAGCTCATTTGCCGCAGCCGTCACGCTGCCACGCCTGCCGAAGGCCTCGAAGGCCTGTATCGCACGCAGGGGGGGCGGTTTCTTCACCGGGGCAACGATCCTGGAGTCAGCTTGATTTAGTTTTTCTAAAATAGAACGCAGATGCAAGCCCTATGTCGTCCCGTGCCCGCAAGATATTCGTTTGGGCGTTCACAAGCTGGGGAGGACGCCATGTTTCTTCGAAACTGCTGGTACGTTGCGGCATGGGACCATGAGGTCGCCGACCGGCTGGTGCCGACCCGGATCCTTGGCGAGGACATTGTTCTCTACCGCCGCACCGATGGTGTGGTGGCGGCGCTTGAGGATGCGTGTCCGCATCGCAAGCTGCCGCTGTCCATGGGCCGCATCAAGGGCGACACGGTCGAATGCGGCTACCACGGTCTGACCTTTGACAGCACGGGAACCTGCACGCGAGTGCCGGGCGCGGAAAAGATACCGCATGTCGCATGCGTCCGGTCCTATCCGATCGCGGAGCGCTACGGGCTGCTCTGGGTCTGGATGGGCGAGGCGGCAAAGGCCGATCCCGCGCGGATTTTCGCGGTCGACCACTGGGGCGATCCGGCATGGGGTGTCAATCGCGGCGAGTCGATGGCGCTGGATTGCAACTATCTCTACATGACCGACAACCTGCTCGATCCATCACATGTGTCGTGGGTCCATCAATCTTCCTTCGGCGGTGTCCAGGCCATGGAAGATGCGCCGCTCGAAACCACCGTCGGCGAGGACGGCGTGACCGTATGGCGCTGGGTGCTCGATGCCGCGCCGGCGCCCTTCTATGCGCCCTTCCTCAAATTCTCCGGCAATTGCGACCGCAAGCAGCACTACGAAGTGCGTTACCCCTCCAACGCGATCATCAAGGCGATTTTCGTGCCGGCCCGCACCGGGGGCGAGGGCAAGCCGCTGCACGAGGACGTGTTCCTCATGGACAGCTACAACTTCATGACGCCGGTCGATGAGAACCAGACGAAATATTACTGGTTCCAGATGCGCAATTTCGCTCCCGACGATCTGGAGGTGTCGCGCCAGTTCGCCACCTCCGTGCGCGGCGCTTTCGACGAGGACCGCACCGTGCTCAACGCGGTGCACAAGGGTATGGCCAACAAGCGCACGCCCAATCTTGATCTCAAGATCGATGTCGGGCCGCTGCGTTTTCGCCGCAACCTGGCCAAGCTGATCGCCAGCGAAAGCCAGCAATTGGCGGCCGCCGAATGAACGTATTCACCGCTCGCGACACCATCGCAAGAAGCGGATTTCGCGACCTGAGGGTGGTTGCGAAGGTGCGCGAAAGCGCCATCATCACGTCGTTCCACATGGAGCCGGTCAATCCATGGGATTGGCGCGATTTCGAGCCGGGCCAGTTCCTGGTGTTCAAGATACCCGTGCCGCAGGCGGCCGGCGAAAAGGGATATGTGCTGCGCAACTACAGCGTTTCCAGTTCTCCGGCCAGCAAGGGCCGCTACCGGATCAGCGTGAAACGGGAAGCAGCAGCAGCGCCTGGCCTGCCTGACGGGATAAGCTCATGCTTCTTGCATGACCGGATCGAAGTCGGCGACATACTTCAGGCCGAAGGGCCGCGCGGCGAGTTCGTGCTCGACAATGCGAGCAGCCGTCCAGTCGTGCTGCTCAGCGGCGGCGTCGGGCTGACGCCGATGGTCTCGATGCTGCATAGGCTGGCTTCGATGCCGTGCCGCTGTGCCGTGTTCATTCACGCCTGCGAAAACGGCGACGTGCATGCCTTGCGCGACGAGGTGACCGGCCTTGTGGCGACACGGCCAGGCCTGACCGCGCACTACTGCTACCGATCCCCGTCCGAACGCGACAAGGCCGAGCAACACTTCCACAGCGAAGGCATGATTTCGCGGGCCGTGCTACAGCGCCTGTTGCCGATAGACGATTACGATTTCTACCTCTGTGGTCCGCCGCCGTTCATGCAGGCGATCTACGCCATGTTGCGCGAGCATGGCGTGCCGAAGCACCGCATCGCCTACGAATTTTTCGGCCCGGCGACGGTGCTTGAGCCTGATGCCGTACCAATCCCTGCGGTTGTCGCGCAGACGGCGGGGATCGCGCCGGCAGGCGAGGCAACAACCGTGGAGTTTCGAAAATCGGGACTCAAGGCCATCTGGAATGGCTCCGCCGCATCGCTGCTCGACTTTGCCGAGGATCAGGGTCTGGAACCGGAATTCAGCTGCCGGTCCGGCATCTGCGGCACATGCAAGTCGCGGCTGGTCTCGGGCGACGTGGCCTATTTCGAAGAACCGCTGGACGAGCTTGGGGCAGGCGAGGTGCTGCTGTGCTGCTCTAGGCCCTGCGGATCAGTCGTCCTCGATATTTGAGAAGATCGTGGTGCCGCGTGTGGGCGGAGAACGGAAGTCGGGATTTGGAACAATCGGTCAAACCAGCGTCGAGCCTGCCGCTCAATCCGCATATCGCTGCCTTGCCGCCCTACAATGCCGGCATGAACATCGCGATGGCGCGGGCGCTGAGTGGCCGCCAAGACATCGCCCGGCTGGCTAGCAACGAGAACCCGGATGGCTGCTCCCCCGCCGTCATGGCCGCCTTGGCCTCCTCATCGTTCGAACCTTGGCGCTATGCCGATCCGGCCTGCACGGCGCTGCGCGCAGCGCTTGGCGAGAGGCTGGCGATCGATCCCGGCCTGATCGTTGCCGGCAACGGCTCCGAGGAGATGATCGCCGCCATCTCGCGCGCCGTTGTGGTACCAGGCGCCTCTGTCGTTACCACAGCGCCGAGCTTCGGCCTGCATGAGATAGAGCCGCTGGCGATGGGGGCTGATGTCGTCAAGATTGCGATGACGCCGGACATGGGGTTCGATCTTGCCGCGCTCGAAACGGCAATCGCCGCCGAGCCGCGGATCGTTTTCATATCCTCGCCATGGAACCCGGTCGGGCCGGGCCTCGACCATTCCAGCCTGCAACGGCTGATCGGCGCCGTGCAGCCAGGCACGCTTCTTGTCCTCGACGAAGCCTATTTCGAGTTTGCCGATCCCGGCGCGCCCGACGGCATCGAGGTCCTGCGCGACAGCGGCATCGATCATGTGGTGCTGCGGACATTTTCGAAAGCCTATGGCCTGGCGGGATTGCGCGTGGGCTATGCCGTCTGTTCGGGTCTCGAATTGGCAAGGGTGATCTCCGCTGCCAAGACACCGTTCAACGTCAATGCGGCGGCGCAGATCGCGGCCATCGCCGCACTCGCCGACGAAGGCTGGATGAAGGCGTCGGCGGGCCGCGTCAGGGCCGAGCGCGTGCGCGCAGCCGCCGCGCTTGCCGCCCTTGGTTTCCGGGTTGCGCCGTCGCAAACAAACTTCCTGTTCTTTGACTGCAAGGGCGACAGTTCGAGACTTGCCGCCGGTCTCCTGAAGCAAGGGATCATCGTCAAGGCATGGCGCGAGGCCGGCTACGAGCACTACCTGCGCGCCACCATCGGGTTGCCGGCTGACAACGACCGGCTGATCGCAGCACTTCAAGAAATGGTGGCGAGATGACCGGCCTCGCGTCTCCAAGGCAAATGAACTCGACCGACCAGGCGGTGCCGCCGTCGATTGTCGACGCGATCCGCGATGTCGTCGGTGCGGCGAATGTGCGCACCGGAGAGGATGCCGGGGCGATCGACCTTGGCTCGAATGGCGCGGATTGTGACGCCGGCATCGTCGTTGCGCCTTTATCGACCGCCGAAGTCGCGGCGGTGGTGCGCATCTGCCGCCAAAACGAGATCCCGATCGTGCCGCAAGGTGGAAAGACCGGCCTGGTCGGCGGCAGCGTTTCGCGGCCAGGCGAGGTCGTGCTTTCGATGACGCGCATGAACCGCATCGAGCGGCTTGATCCTGTCGAACGCGTGGCCGTCGTCGGCGCCGGCGTCACTCTTGAAGCGCTGCAAGAGGCCGCGCGCGAACACCGGCTGGAGCCGGGCATCGATCTCGCCGCGCGCGGATCGGCGACAATCGGCGGCATGGTGTCCACCAATGCCGGCGGCGTGATGGCCTTTCGCAACGGCGTCATGCGCCATCGCGTGCTTGGCCTCGAGGCCGTGCTGGCCGACGGATCGGTCTATTCCGATCTTACCCGGGTGGTGAAGAATTCCGCCGGCTACGATCTGAAGCACCTCTTCATCGGCGCCGAGGGCACGCTCGGCGTCGTCACCCGCGCGGTGGTCAAGCTCGACCCTTTGCCGCGAGCCAGCGCCACCGCGCTATTCGGGTTGCCGTCGGTCGAGGCCGCTCTGCGGACTATTCGCCTGGCACTTGAATCGGATGCCGGGCATCTGCGTGCGGCGGAAGCGATGTGGAATTCGTATTTCGGTCTGGCCGCTGCCGCGCATGAATGGTCCGAACCTGGCGTGCCGCTCGACCAGCCGCTGTTCCTGCTGCTGTCGCTTGGCGGCGCGCGCGAAGAGGCGCTGCGCGAGGATTTCGAGCGGATTTATTCGGAAGTAATGGAGCACTATCCCGAAGCGACCGGCATCATCGCAGGCTCGCGGCGGCAAGAGGACGATTTGTGGCGGCTGCGCGAGGACACCAGCGTGCTCTACCGTGCCCATCCCCATGCGCCTTCCTTCGACGTGTCGGTGCCTCTGTCGGAAATTCCGGCCTATCTCGACAGAATACTGCCTGGGCTCGCTGCGATCGAACCGGATCTCGCGCCCTATGTCTTCGGACATCTGGCCGACGGGAATCTGCACATCATCTTAAACCGAAAGGGCCCGCTTGGCCTTGACATGGCGGAGGCTGTTGAGGGCGTCCTGTATCAACAACTGCGGGAAATTGGCGGTTCCTTTTCCGCCGAGCACGGTGTTGGGTCGAAGCGCATTCATTCGCTGCTGGGGACGGCGGACCCGACGAAGCTCGCCGTGATGGAGCGGGTGAAACGAGTGCTCGACGATCAGTCGGTCATGAACCCCGACAAGGTGCTTCCCTGCGACGCCTGGTTCGTCCGGTCCTCCAGGCCGTCTCATTCCGGCAGCGAGCGCCGATTGCCCTTCAAGAACGTGAGCGACCTCACCGATGAGTAACCCCATGCCGGAACCACAGGGAATGAACGGATTGACCGCCAGCCATCCAGTGGGATCGACGATGCCCCGTGACGAGCCGGCCCCGGCCTATGCCTGTGATTTCGGCGCCTTGCGTCAAGAATTTCGCCAAGCAGCCGAGCGGGCGGGCGCGGAACTGTCTGAATATGTCCATCCGCTGAACGGGCCTGATGGCGGGGCGCTGGCGACGGATGTGGCACTGCTTGGCCGTCGCGATGCGCGCAAGCTGATCGTGCTCATCTCCGGCACGCATGGTGTCGAGGGGCCGTTCGGCTCGGCCTGCCAGACCGCCTGGCTCGGCCAGAAGAACCCGCGGCGCTTGCCTGATGACACGGCAATCCTAGCCATTCACCTCATCAATCCGTGGAGCACCGCGTGGTCGCGGCGTGTCAACGAAGACAATGTTGACCTCAACCGCAACTTCATCGACTGGTCTTCGACTATCCCGGTCAACAACGGCTATGCCGGCCTGCACGACGCCGTGGCATACCGCGAATGGGAGGGGCCGGACCGCGTAGCGGCCGACGAGAAGCTGGCCATGGCGCGCAGGAGGCTTGGACATGCCGGGCTGGCGGCGATCGTCGAGGCCGGCCAGTATGAGTTCGCCGACGGGATGTTCTATGGTGGCGGCGGCCCGGTCTGGTCGAACAGGACGCTGAACGAAATCCTGAAGACCTTTGCCCGCGAGGCGCGTCAAGTCATCGTCTTTGATCTGCACACGGGGGCGGGCCCCTACGGCTATCCGGCGCTGCTTTCGGTGGCGAGTTCCGAGCATGACGGTCTTGCGTGGGGCAAATCCATTTTCGGGCCGGCGCTGTCGACCGTGCTGACCGGCCCCGGCGCCAAGACAGGCACCGGCATCGCCGCGACGGCGACCGGCTATGTCTCCGACGCCGTCCGCAAGGCAATGCCGAACGCGCGCGTGCTGCCGCTTGTCGTCGAATGCGGCACGCTGGACGGCCCGGCGGTCATGGAAGCGGTGCAGGCCGACAACTGGCTGCATCTGTTCGGCAAGCTCGACTCGCCACTGGGCAAGCGGATCCGGGACACGCTGCGCTCGGCCTTCATTCCGGTCGATCCGGATTGGCAGCGCACCTGCCTGTCGAGCAGTCTGCGCTATTTCGACCGTGCACTGGCCGACCTGCGGACCGTGGCGTTGGACGAGACCAGCGGGAGCGAACGGATACCGCCAACGGCTCGCGCCGTTGTGGTGGTCGATCCGGTGTCCGTCGACGAGGCGAAGACCACGACGCCGGCCGTGCAGATCGACGAGCTTCACAAGAGCTTCGGCTCGCTTCTGGTGCTGAAGGGCGTCAATCTCACCGCTCACGCTGGCGAAGTCATTTCCATGATCGGCTCGTCAGGTTCGGGCAAGAGCACGTTCCTGCGCTGCATCAACCTTCTGGAACAGCCGGACGGCGGCAAGGTGACCATCGACGGCGAACTCATCAAGATGAAGCCGCTGTCCAACGGCCGTCTCGGGCCGGCCGACATGGCGCAGGTCGAACGCATTCGCGCCCGCGTCGGCATGGTGTTCCAGAACTTCAATCTGTGGCCGCACATGACGGTGGTGGAGAACATCATCGAGGCGCCCCGGCATGTGCTGAAGGAGCCGCGCGAGAAAGCCATCGAACACGCGCTCGCGCTGTTGAAGAAAGTCGGGCTCGCCGACAAGCATGCCCATTATCCCGGTCAGTTGTCCGGCGGCCAGCAGCAACGGGCGGCGATCGCCCGCACGCTGGCGATGCGGCCCAAGGTCATCCTCTTCGACGAACCGACTTCGGCGCTCGATCCCGAGCTGGTCGGCGAGGTGCTGCGGGTGATCCGTCAATTGGCGGAGGAGGGCAACACCATGATCCTCGTGACGCACGAGATGCAGTTCGCGCGCGAGGTCTCCCACAAGGTTCTGTTTCTCCACCAGGGAAAGGTGGAGGAAGAGGGTGCACCAGCGGAGCTGTTCGGCAGCCCGCGCTCGGAGCGTCTACGCCAATTCCTGGCACGGACGCTGTGAGGAAGCCGCATCCTCGAAGCGTCCGGTTCGCACCGGACAACGGCAATGAAGATCAACAACAAGGGGAACTGATATGAAACTGAAAGTCTTGACGCTGCTCGCGTGTCTAGCGGGAAGCATGGGCAGCGCCTTGGCAGCCGAAGGCGAGCTGTCCATTGGTACCGAAGGCGCCTACCCGCCATGGAGCATGTCCGATGCCAACGGCAACGTCACCGGCTTCGACGCCGATGTCGGCGCCTTGCTGTGCACGAAACTCGCGGTGACCTGCCATTTCGTCGTGCAGGCCTTCGATGGGTTGATCCCGGCGCTGAAGGCCAAGCGCTTCGACGTCATCATCTCGGGTATGTCGATCACCGCCGACCGCAAGAAGGAGATCAATTTCAGCGTCGGCTATGCCGAACTGGCCAACATGTTCGTCGCGGCCAAGGGTTCTGATCTCGCCGCCATCACCGACGTCGACACGCTGCTGAAATCGCTCGATGGCAAGAAGGTCGGCGTGCAGGCCGGCACGACCCACGCGCATTTCCTCGAGAAGCGTGCGCCGAATGCCGACCTGAAAACCTACGACACGCTCGACCAGATGCAGATCGACCTGGCGAGCGGCCGCATCGACACGGCTTTCGCCGATCAATCCGCCTTGCAGGATTTTCTGGACAAGCCGGATGGCAAGAACTTCCAGCTGATAGGTGTTGAGATCAAGAGCACGTTCGATCCGACGCTTGGCGAGGGCATCGGCGTCGGTATTGCGCAGGAAAACACCGAACTCAAGGCCAAGATCGACAAGGCGCTTTGCGAGTTGATCGCAGACGGCTCGGTCGGCAAGGCCAGCCAGAAATGGTTCAAGACGGACATTTCCCGGCCCTGCAAATAACGCCTTGGAATTGTGGCATGCGCCCGGACAGCCGGGCGCATGCGTCTCATTGGCACGACAGGCTAGGGCAACTCAGATGGAATTCGGTCTCTGGCAGGTTTGGGAAGCGGGTTGGGTGACCGCCATCCTGCGTGGCGCGTCGGTCACAATCCTTGTGGGTTTAGTCAGCATGGCAGCCGGTCTGGTGATCGGCATTGTCTGCGGGCTGATCAAATGGGCGCGGATATTTCCGCTTTCGCTGCTCGTCGATGCCTATACGTCGCTGGTGCGCGGCGTGCCCGAGCTGCTCATCATCTACCTGTTGTTTTTCAGCTCGGTTGAATTCGTGACCAAGGTCGTGACCGCGTTCGGCTATGCCGGCGTCGCGGAGAGCGGCTATGCATTCGTTATCGCGGTCATCGCCATCGGCGCGATCTCCGGCGCCTATTCGACCGAGGTCGTGCGCGGGGCTCTGGGCGCGATTCCCGATGGACATATCGAGGCCGCTCGCGCGCTAGGACTGTCGGGCGGCCGGATATTTCGCCGCATCATCGCCCCGCAGATGCTGCGCATCGCGGTCCCCGGCATCAACAATGTCTGGCAGACGACGATCAAGGACACCGCGTTGGTTTCCGTGGTCGGCCTTCAGGAGTTGATGCGCATTTCCTTCATCGGCGCGAACTCCACCCGCCATCCGTTCATCTTCTACCTGATTGCGGCGGTGGTTTATCTGGCCATCACGCTTGTAAGCCAGGTCGGCTTCGACGGCATCGAAAGCCTGCTCAGGCTACGGACGAGAAAAGCAGTATGATAGAACTCATCCAGCTTGCAGTTCCCGTTCTGCTCAAGGGCCTATGGGTCACAGCCGCACTGACTTTCGTTTCGGTGCTGATCGGCTTCAATCTCGGTCTCGGACTGGCGCTCATGCGGCTGTCGTCGAACTGGCTCCTGTCGGGCTTCGCCAAATATTACAGTACCGTCTTTCGCGGGACTCCGCTGCTGGTGCAGATCTTCCTGTTTTACTACGGGCTCGGCCAGCTTTCCCTTATCAAGAACAACGCGGCTTTGTGGTGGGTGATCAGCGAAGGATCGCGCTGCGCCGTCCTGGCGCTTGCTTTGAACACGGCTGCCTATACATCCGAAATCCTGCGCGGCGGATTGATGTCCGTTCCGGTCGGTCTCGTCGAGGCGGCTCAGGCGTGCGGCATGTCGCGCATCCTGCGTTTCCGGCGCATCGAGTTCCCGCTCGCCATCCGCCAGGCGCTGCCGGCCTATGGCAACGAGCTTATCCTGGTCGTCAAGGGGACCAGCCTTGCCTCGACAATCACCGTGCTCGAAATCACCGGCTATGCCAAGCGGCTGATGAGCCAGACCTTCGCGATCTTCGAGATTTTCGCCATTGCCGGAGTGCTCTACCTGGTGATCAATCTGCTGCTGATCGCGATTATCCGTTCCATAGAGCGTTTTCTAATGAGGCATGAATCCTCCTCTAGCCAGAAATCGACCGCACTCAAATCGATCTGACGTGGTTTCATGACGCGTCTGGTGCTGGTTCTTCGCGATGCGTCCGCAAGGCGATGGTCTTCGATCATCGTCAAATCCACCTCGCGCGACAGAGGATTGGGTGCCAGCGTTGAACGATCCGGCACTCGTCAACGTCAAGCACCGCGACAGCTCTACTGTCTGGAAGACATGTGCCCTTCTATGAAAAATGGGGGTTCACGGCGGATCTGCCGGCCGTCATGAGGAAATCCATTCAACGCTCGGGATTGCCTTTCGTCCACATCCGGGACGGCACGCCACCCGCGTGCCCGTTTTCTACGGTCCGGTGAAGTAGATCGCAGTCGCGAGCAGCGCGCTTTCAAGCCGAGGGACGTTTTATGCGCCGTCTAAAATGGTCCACGTCGTGAGTTTCCATGGCGAAGGCGAGGTCGGCGACGGGATCGTCGGCGGTGTCGCCCATATGAAGGACGCAGGCCCAATCTGATAAGGGTCCGCATTGTTTATTGCGAAATCCGGGTCCGAGACGCTGCCATCAGAACGATCATCTCTCATATTTTTCAGGCAGTTAATCAGATTTGGTAGCGGGAGAGGGATACCGCCAATACAGTGCTATCACTGAATTCGATTGCTGAAGAACGTTCTTGACCGATATCTAAGAATGTCGCCTACCATCCGCGGTGCTCGGTTTTGATGATATGGCTGGCACAGCCGATGATTGCAGATCGTGAACATCTCGACCCGGACAATTCAGCGACTCGTAGGAATCGTGCTCGACGCGTTGGGCACGATAGCCGAGTGGATGGCGGGGGCGACGCTCCCAAACTTCAGGGCTGCGACTACAGGTGTCACTGTCCCGCTAACGTTTCCTTTCCCCGTGACAGCTCATTCCGCTGGCGCGACCCGCAGCGATGGCATTCGGGCGCTTAGCCGGTCGAGATAGAGGTAAACGACCGGCGTGGTATAGAGCGTCAAAAGCTGAGAGACGACGAGCCCGCCGACTATCGCGACGCCGAGCGGCTGGCGGAGTTCCGCGCCGGTGCCGGTTTCGAGCGCCAGCGGCAAGGCGCCGAGCAGGGCGGCGAAGGTTGTCATCATGATCGGCCGGAAACGCTGCAGGCTGGCCTTGTGTATGGCCGCGCGGGACGAGAGCGCTTCCTGGCGTTCGGCCTGCAAGGCCATGTCGATCATCATGATGGCGTTCTTCTTGACGATACCGATCAAGAGAATGATTCCGATCAGCGAGATCACGTCGAACTCCATGCCGGTGATGATGAGCGCGAGCAGCGCGCCGATGCCCGCCGAGGGTAGCGTCGACAGGATGGTGATCGGATGCACATAGCTCTCGTAGAGGACGCCGAGTACCACATAGATCGTGGCGAGCGCCGCGGCGATCAGCAAAAGCTCGTTCATCAAATTGGCGCGGTAGGCGAGCGCCGTGCCGGCCAGTGAGCCGTGGATCGACACCGGCGTCTTCAGCTCGGCCATGGCGCGGTCGATCGCGGCCGAAGCGTCGCCAAGTGTGGCGCCGCCGGCAACGTTGAACGAGATTGTCGTGGCGACGAAATGGCCCTGGTGGTTGACCGAGATCGGCATCGTCGCCGGGCCGTAGGTGCTGAAGGCGGCCAAAGGCACCATTTTTTCGGCCGAGGTGCTGACCGCCGCGCCGCTTGACGCGCTGCCATGGCCGGTGACGGCAATGGCATTGGTCGCCTGGTTCCGCAGCGAGCCCGTCAGGCTGCCGGCCAGCGCGTTGGTCTGTTGCACGCCGCTGGCCGCAGCACCCGAGGTGCTGACATAGATGCCGTTCAGCGCGCTCGGATCCTGCAAATAGCGCGGCGCCACTTCCATGACGACATGGTACTGGTTGCGGGCGTTGAAGATGGTCGACACCTGGCGCTGGCCGAAAGCATCGTAAAGCGTGGCGTCGATGCTGGCCGGGGTCAGGCCGAGGCGCGCAGCGCTCTCGCGGTCGACCGTGATGTTGGTCTCGAGCCCGTCCTCGTCGCGGTCGGAATTGACGTCGGTGAGCTCGGGCGCCTTCTTTAGGAGATCGACCAGCTTCGGCGTCCATTCGTCCAGGTCGGCGGTCGTGTCGGCCTGCAGCGTGTATTGATAGGTTGCGAGGCTCTGGCGGCCGCCGACCCTGATCTCCTGGCGCGGATTGAGGAAGAGCCGCGCGCCGGGCAATTGCCCGAGCTGCGCGCGCAACCGCGTCAGCACCACTTGCAGCGGCGCCCGTTCGCCCTTCGGCTTCAGCGCGACCTGGACGAAGCCGGAATTGGTCTGCCGACCGCCTATATAGCCGACCACATTCTCGACCGCCGGATCGTTCTTGAGAATCGCTTCCAGCTGTTCGAATTTCTGCCGCATCAGCTGGAAGGAAATGGCCTGATCGGCGCGCAGCCCACCCATCAGCTCGCCGGTGTCCTGCTGCGGAAAGAAGCCCTTCGGCACCACCGTATAGAGATAGACGTTGAAGACGATGGCCGCGAAAAGCACCACCAGCATGATTTCCGAATTGTCGAGCGACCAGGCGAGCGAGCGGCCATAGAAGGCGCGGACGCGCTCGAACACGCCTTCGCCGAAGCGCGCCAGGATAGAGCGCCTGGCCGACGGGCTCGCGGACGGGCGCAGAAAATGCGCGCACATCATCGGCGTCAACGTCAGCGACAGCACCAGCGAAATGGCGATCGACAGCGACAACGTCAGGGCGAATTCCTGGAACAGGCGGCCGAGTATGCCGCCCATCAACAGGATCGGCAGGAAGACGGCCACCAGCGAGGCGCTCATCGACAGCACCGTGAAGCCGACTTCCTTGGCGCCGGTCAGCGCCGCCTTGCCGCGCGGCATGCCGTCCTCGATATGGCGCGTGATGTTTTCGAGCACCACGATGGCGTCGTCGACGACGAAGCCGGTGGCGATGGTGAGGGCCATCAGCGACAGATTGTCGAGCGTGAAGCCGAGCAGATACATCGCCCCGAAGGTGCCCAAGATCGAGAGGACCAGCGCGACGCTCGGGATCAGCGCCGCACGCCAGTCGCGCAGGAAGCAGAACACGACGAGGATGACGAGCAGCACCGCCAGCACCAGCGTCAGCTCGGTGTCGTGCAGCGAGCCGCGAATGGTGGTCGAGCCGTCGGTGGCGATGCTGAGCCGCGCATCGGCCGGCACCGAGGCCTGGAGTGTCGGGATCAGAGCACGCACGCGATCGACCGTCTCGATGATGTTGGCGTTGGGCTCGCGATAGAGCACCAAAAGCACCGCCGGCTCACCATTGGCTAGGCCGAGATTGCGCACGTCCTCGACGGAATCCTCGACATCGGCGATGTCGCGGAGGCGCACCGCCGCATTGTTGCGCCAGGCAATCACCAAGTCACGGAAATCGGCGGCGTGGCTTGCCTGGTCGTTGGTGTAGAGCTGGTAGCGCAGCGCGCCGTCTTCCTCGAAACCTTTCGGGCTGCGCGCGTTGGCCGAGGCAAGTGCGGCGCGCACATCCTCCAGGCCGATGCCGTAGTGGAACAGCGCGCCGGGATTGAGCTCGACGCGCACGGCCGGCAGTGACGAGCCGCCGAGGTCGACATTGCCGACGCCCTCGACCTGCGACAGGCGCTGCTGCAGCACGGTCGCGGCGGCATCGTAGAGCTGGCCAGGTGTCAGCGTGCGCGAGGTCAGCGCCAGGATCATCACCGGGGAGTCGGCGGGATTGTATTTGCGATAGGTCGGGTTGCTGCGCAGGTCCGACGGCAGGTCGGCGCGCGCGGCGTTGATGGCGGCCTGGACGTCGCGCGCCGCGCCGTTGATGTCGCGGTCGAGGTCGAATTGCAGGACGACATTGGTCGAGCCGGTGCCCGAGCGCGAGGTCATCTCGGAGACGCCGGCGATCTGGCCGAGATGGCGCTCCAGCGGTGCGGCGACATCGCTCGCCATCGTGTCGGGGCTTGCGCCCGCCATCGAGGCCTGCACCGAGATGGTGGGGAAATCGACCTTGGGCAAAGGTGCTATGGGCAGATTGAAATAAGCGATCAGGCCCGCGGCGGCCAAGCCGATCGCCAGCAGCGCGGTGGCAACCGGCCGCGCGATGAACGGCGCCGAGAGGTTCACGACGTGGACCCGCCGGTGGAGGGTTCGACGACGCCGGAGCCGCGCCGCGTCAGCCGGTCGAAGGCGAGATAGATGACCGGCGTGGTGAACAGCGTCAGCACCTGACTGACGATCAGCCCGCCGACGATGGTGATGCCGAGCGGCTGGTGAAGCTCGGAGCCGGCAAGGCCGCCGAGCAGCAGCGGCAACGCGCCGAACAACGCGGCGAAAGTCGTCATCAGGATCGGGCGGAGCCTCAGCAGGCACGCCTCGTAGATCGCCTCGCGAGGATCGAGCCCCTGCAGCCGCTCAGCCTGGAGGGCGAAATCGATCATCATGATGGCGTTCTTCTTGACGATGCCGACGAGCAGCACGATGCCGATGATGCCGATGACATCAAGATCATGACCGGCGAGCATCAGCGCCACCAGCGCGCCGACGGTGGCGGACGGCAGCGTCGAGAGGATGGTCAGCGGATGGATGAAGCTCTCGTAGAGCACGCCCAGAACCACATAGACCGTGGCCACGGCCGCCAATACCAAGAGCAATTCGTTGGACAGCGAGCTCTGCAGCGCCAGCGCCGCGCCTCGGAAGCCGGTCGTCAGGCCGGCGGGTGGCTGCATGTCCTGCTCGGCGGCGGTGATTGCCGCAGTCGCATCGCCCAGCGAGGCGCCGGAAGCGAGGTTGAAGGAGATAGTCGCCGCCGGGAATTGCGCGAGATGGTTCACCAGCAACGGCGCCTGCCGGACATTAATGCTGGCTATCGCCGACAGCGGCACCTGGCCCGAACCCGACGATGGCAAGTAGATCGAGCCCAGCGAAGCCGGCGTTTGGCCGACCGACGGATCGGCTTCGAGGATGACGCGGTATTCGTTCGACTGGGTGAAGATGGTCGAGATGATGCGCTGGCCAAAAGCGTCGTAGAGCGCGTTGTCTACCGTCGCCGGCGTGATGCCGAAGCGCGCCGCCGTAGCGCGGTCGATGGTGACGTCGACGGCAAGTCCGCTCTGCTGGCTGTCGCTGGCGACATCGGCAAGCTCGGGAAGCGCCGAGAGCCTGTCGGTGAGCTTGGTCGTCCATGCCGCCAGCTCGACGGGATCGGAATCCTGCAGCACATACTGGTATTGCGAAGCGCTTATCGTGGAATCGACCGTCAGGTCCTGCACCGGCTGCATGTGCAGCGCTATTCCCGTGACCCCGGCGGCTTCCCGCGTCAGCCGCCTGATGATGGCGCTGGCGTCAGCCTGGCGCTCGTCGCGCGGCTTCAGATTGATCAACATATGGCCGCTGTTGGCGGTCATATTCTGGCCGTCGACGCCGATGAAGGACGACAGGCTGGCGACATCGGGATCCTTCAGAATGGCGTCGGCCAGCGCCTGCTGATGGTCCGCCATGTCGGCATAGGAAGCCGAGCCCGCCGCCTCGGTGATGGCAGAGATGGCGCCGGTGTCCTGCGCCGGGAAGAAGCCCTTCGGGATGGCGATGTAGAGGTAGACGGTAAGCGCCAGCGTCAGAACCGCCACCAGCAATGTCAGGGCCTGGCGGTCGAGCACCCAGCGGAGCGCCGCACCATAGCCGTTCGCGACCGCATCAAAGGCGCCTTCGCTCCAGCGCGCCAGCGCGCCCGGCCGCCGTTCGGCTGGCGGCTTCAAAAGCCTGGCGCACAGCATCGGCACCAAGGTCAGCGAGACGACGGCCGAGATGACGATGGCGATGGCCAAGGTGATGGCGAATTCGTAGAACAGGCGGCCGACCAGGTCGCCCATGAACAGAAGCGGGATCAGCACCGCGATCAGCGAGACGGTGAGCGATATGATGGTGAAGCCGATCTGGGCCGAACCCTCGAGCGCGGCGGTGACCGGATCGTCGCCGTGCTCGATGAAGCGCGAGATGTTCTCGATCATGACGATGGCGTCGTCGATGACGAATCCGGAAGAGATCGTCAGCGCCATCAGCGACAGATTGTCGAGGCTGAAACCCCACAGATACATGACTGCGAAGGTGCCGACGAGGGACAGCGGCACCGACAGGCTCGGGATGATCGTCGCCGGGATATTGCGCAGGAACAGGAAGGTGACGAGCACGACCAGAAGCGCCGCCAGCCCCAGTTCGAACTCGACGTCGTGGACGGAGGCCCGGATCGTCGTGGTGCGGTCGGTCAGCGGTTCGACATCGAGCGCCGCCGGCAGGCCGGCGCGCAGTTGCGGCAGCAGCGCCTTCACGCCGTCGACGACGCGGATGACATTGGCGCCCGGCTGGCGCTGGATGTTGAGGATGATCGCCGGCGTGCGGTTTTTCCAGGCGCCCAGCCTGGAATTTTCAGGCCCTTCGACGATGTCGGCCACCTCGCCCAGCCGCACCGGCGCGCCGTTGCGATAGGCGATCACCATATCGGCATAGGTCTTCGGATCGGCGACCTGATCGTTGGCGTTGATGGTATAGGAGCGCGCCGGCCCGTCGAAACTTCCCTTCGGCGTGTTGACGTTGAGCGTGCCGATGGCGGTGCGCAGATCGTCGATGTTGAGGCCCATGGCGGCCAGAGCCTTGAGCTTGACTTGCACGCGCACGGCCGGGCGCTCGCCGCCGCTGATCGAAACCAGGCCGACGCCGGGAAGCTGCGATATCTTCTGCGCCAGCCGCGTCTCGGCATAGTTCTCCACTTGCGTCAGCGGCAGCGTCCTGGAGGTGATCGCCAGCGTCAGGATCGGCGCGTCGGCGGGATTGACCTTGGCGTAGATCGGCGGCGCCGGCAGGTCGGCGGGCAGAAGATTGCCCGACGCATTGATCGCCGCCTGCACCTCCTGCTCGGCGATGTCGAGGCTGAGGTCGAGGCTAAAGCGCAGCGTGATGACCGAGGCGCCGGCGGAGGAGCCCGACGACATCTGCTCTAGTCCCGGCATCTGGCCGAACTGCCGCTCGAGCGGCGCGGTTACCGAAGTGGTCATCACCTCCGGGCTGGCGCCCGGGTAGAAGGTCTGCACCTGGATCGTCGGATAATCGACTTCAGGCAGCGCCGAGAGCGGCAGAAACAGATAGGCGATCATGCCGACGATCAGGATGGTGGCCATGATCAGCGTCGTCGCCACGGGCCGCAGAATGAACGGCCGCGACGGATTCAGCCAGCCGGAGACGAGGCCGCTCGGCGTGTTCATCGGCTTTCGCCGGAATCGCCGCCATTGCCGGCACCACCGCCGCCGTCGCGACGATTGTGGCGGTGGTGCTTGTGGCCGGAAGCATCGCCCGATGCAGCCGTGCCCTCGCCCGCCGAGTCGTGGCCTATCGAACCGGCGCCTTGGCCGCTCGACGTCGCGGGCGGGTTGCCGGGATTGGCGGCCGGCGCACCGGCGGCCGCGCTGCCCGCGCCCGCTGCTTGCGGCGGCGCTGGAGATGCGGCGCCGGAGATCGGCGCCGCGCCGTTGTCGGGCACGGTGACCTTGGCGCCGTCCTTGAGCCGGTCGACGCCGTCGATCACGACCTTGGCGTCAGGCGCCAGGCCGGACAGAAGCTGCGTGACGGTGGCGTTGCCCGGGCCGAGCGAAACGGTCTTCACCGAGACGGTGCTGTCGTCGTTGAGCTGGTAGACGAAGGTGCCCGGCGCGCCGTGCTGGATGGCGGCGTTGGGCAGAATGCTGACCCCGGTGAGCGTGCGCACAAGCAGATGCACGTTGACGAACTGGTTGGGATAGAGTGCGCCGTCGACATTAGGGAAAACCGCGCGCAGCTTCACCGTGCCAGTGGTCGGATCGATCTGGTTGTCGATCGTCTGCAGCGTGCCTTCGGCGACCTGCTTGGTGTCGTTGCGGTCGAACAAGCTGGCCTTGAGCGCGGGATTGCCAGGCGTCTGCTCCAGCACTTGCGCCAAGCTGTCCTCGGGTAGCGAGAACAGCACCGATATCGGCTGCATCCGAGCGATCACCGCAATGCCGGTGCTGTCACCCGGCGTGACATAGTTGCCCTGGTCGACGAGGCGCAGGCCGATGCGGCCGTCGGTGGGCGCCGTGATATGGCTGTTGGCGATGTTGACCTGCATACCCTCGATCTGCGCCTGGTCGGACATCACCGTGCCCTCGTCGGACTGCACCGTCGCGCGCTGCAGGTCGACTGCCTGCTGAGTGACCGCGTTGGAGGTAAGCTTCAGGTCACGGTCGAGGTCGAGCTTGGCGTCGGCAAGCAGCGCCTGGTCGTGCTGCAATTGCCCCTGCAATTGGTGCAGCGAAGCGTTCAAGGTGCGGTCGTCGATCTGGGCGAGGAAATCTCCCTTCTTCACCATCTGGCCCTCGGAGAAGCCAATTGCGGTGATCTGGCCGCTGACCTGCGACCGCACGGTGACGGTCGACAGTGACGTGACCGTGCCCAGCGCCTCGAGAACGATCGGGATATCCGCCTGCGCCACGGGCGCCACGGCAACCGGCTGCGCGAGATCGCCGCCGCCGCGGAAACGGCCGGCGCCACGCTGGCTGCCCTGCTGGTGGACCTGAATGGGATGCAGCCAGAACGCGCCGCCTACCGCCGCCAGGACGAGGAGCAGCGCAACGATCCAGCCTCGCCGAGAACGGCGCATGACCAGTGGCTGGACCCCCGTCAGGGGCTCGGCGGGGGTCACGGGGCCGCTGGGGGGCGCCGCCTTGCCGCGGAGCTTGCGCCGGCTGACGACTTCGTCGTCCACTTCTCTCACCTGTCCTTCGACCGCATTCCCGGGCTACCGTCTTCGCCGACCGCGCCGACGGACCGTGCCGAGGCGACAGCCCGAGGTGCGATCCAGCCGGAGCATAGGCACCCGAATTTCCCCGTTCAATTCCAGGGCACATTAAATTCTCGTAATAAATTGAAACACTTAGGCGCTGAAAGCTACTTCATGTCGCGAGATAGGCCGGTCGCGGTGCGCGCCAATCCGACGAGAGTGGATGAGTGGCTTTATGCAAGCGACGACAAGGCCTTACGGGCCACGTCACTCGCGCGAAACGGGCCGCGAACACAGTGGTGCGGCGCTCATGGCCTCGACGCCCCCACCTTCACGACTGGGGTTGCGAGAAATCTAGCTCGCAAAAATGTGAATGCGCCACCGACTGTCCCAAGTCTGCATTCGGGTCGGAAAGCTTGGGCGGCTCGTAGGTCAAGATCACGACACCCGAACTGAGTATCTTCGAGCTGGCGAGCCGCAGCTTCGCGGGGTGACCACCCTCGACGAAGAGGCGTTTGCCGCCGCCGATCACGAACGGATGCACCCAGACACGGTACTCGTCGACCAGGCCGTGCTTCATCAGCGTTTGCAGGAGTGACGCGCTGCCATACATCTCGATATCCTTGCCGGGCTCCAGCTTCAGTTTGGCAATCTCCTCGGCGACATCACCGCTGATCAGCCTGGCGTTCCACTCCAGAGGCTCGGCCAGGGTCCGTGAGGCGACAAGCTTCGGGATACTGTTCATCCGCTCAAGGTAGGGTCGCCGCCCTTGGTCTTGCCCCACGCCTTTGACAGCAGCTCATAGGTCGTTCGCCCGCACAGGAAATAGTCGGCCTCCATCAGGTGCTCGAGCGAGTCTTGGACGGCTTCCTCAGTGAAATACGAGTTGGCCCAGCCACCTTGCTCAGTCTCACCGAAGCCACCTGGATCCTGGATGACTCCATCAAGCGTGACGAGCGTCGATACTTTCAGCTTTCTCATTTTTCAGGATTCTCCGGTTCTGTAAGTGGTTGCCAGTTCAGACGCTGTGACGGGAGACACCGAAGACATCTTCGGCCCAGCGCTTCAGCGTCGTCGGTGTGGTGTTGCGAGGGCCTGGCGCCTCGAGCGCCCAGCGTTCGCCATTATTGAAGCTTGTCGCAGTCTCGACCAGCGCATCCGCAAAGCTCGCGGACATGCCACTTTCGACCATGCCTGCGCGGGCATCCGCATAAGAAACCGTCTGATAGGTGACGTTTCGACCGACGGCCCTGCCGAGGAGTTCGGTTGCTTCCGCGAAGGTATGGTAGCCGCCGCCATGCAGTTCGACCACGCGGTTCCGCGGCCAGTCCTCGGTGGTCAGCAGATCGGCGACGCGCTCGCCGACGTCGCGCGCCGCAATCAGCGGAATCGGCAGGTCGCCGCGGAACGGCGTTGCGTACACGCCGGAAGACGACTGTTCAACGAACCCCATTCCCTTCACGAAATTCTCGTTGAAGAACCCGGCCCGAAGATGCACCAGTTCGTCGAGGCCGAGCGCCTCCAGCCGGTCTTCCATCTCGGCGGCGCCCAGCGATGTCCCCATCTTGAGGTGCGCGTTAAGACCGCTCAAAAGGACAACGCGGCGCACGCCCGAGACCGAGATCGCCTCGGCCAATCGGCTGCCGACACCGCGTTCGAAGCGGTGAAGGTCGGCTGCGTGAACGTCGAACGGGATCATGACATAGGCACTGTGCGCACCGGCAAAGGCGCGATTCAGTGCATCCTGATCAGAGAGCGCAACACCCAGGTTGCGCGCCACGCCCCTCACGACATGGCCTTGTTGCTGGAGCCTTGCCGACGCCACGGCGCCGACATCACTGGTGGCACCGACTACCACGACGGTGCGCTTACCTCCGCTCGACTGATCCAAATGGGTCATGGCATTCTCCTTTTTCAAATCGGTACGAGCCAACTCGGCTCGACGAATGCTTTACAGTTGCGCGAACGAAGACGCGGCTTGCGTTGGAGCGCTCCGGCCCGAAACAAATGGAGCGGCGTGCTCGCTCGCGGTCGTCGACGACCGTAGATGTTGATGCGTGGTCACTCCTCCTCCGCCAGGGTCAGCCGGTTGTGAGGGTGACCGCAGACAGGCCCGCGGCAATGAATGTTAGACCAGCGCCGATGTTGATGCCGGCTATCGCGCGAGGGCGCTGTCGCAGCCATGTGTTCGAACCGGCGGCAACGCTGCCGATAAGGGCAATGCCGGCGGCGGCAATGATGGCGAGCCATGCGCCGTAGACCAGAATCTGTATGTCGATCGGGCCGCGTTCGGCACTGGCGAATTGCGGGACGAAGGCCAAGACGAACAGACCGATCTTCGGATTGAGGACATTGGACAGCAATCCAGCAAGATAGACTTCGCGAAGCGATCGCCGCGCGGTGGGCGTGAACGTTAAAAGGTTGCGATGGAGCAAGGCCCTGACTCCCATCCCGATAAGATAGGTCGCTCCGACTAGTTTGAGCGCCACGAAGCCGATGTCCGACGTTTGCATGATGATCGCAAGGCCGAAGGCCGCGGCCATTGAGTGAAGCAGAATGCCGCTGGCTGCTCCGAGCGCCGACAGGGTAGCTGCGGCGCGGCCCTGGGTCAGCCCGCGAGAAATCGACAGCACGACGTCCGGCCCCGGTGCGATGACAATCACGACACTCGCAGTGGTGTATGCCAACCAGATGTCGATCGGAAACATGATGCTGTCCTCCTCGTCGCGGCCACAGCCGCTGCGCTGGTCGATCCAGCGATGGCAGGACGATAGATGTCAGGTGGCGGCCCGCACAGTGACAGTCACCAGCCATCTGATATGGTACAGATGGACCTCACCGGCATCTGTACTATGTGAATTTGACTTCATCTGTGCCAGTCGGTTGCCGCCGCGTTGTTGTAGGTATGGAAATGGACGCTGCGCCCGAAGACATCCTCTATCAACAGCTCGCCGAATCTCTGGCCACGCCTATTCGGGCGGGAACGTTCACGCGAGGTGAGCGCCTCCCATCCGTGCGAGAGCTGGCCGGGCGCCGCCGCGTTTCGATCGGTACCGTCCTTCAGGCCTACCGCGTGCTGGAAGATGCTCGCCTAATCGAAGCGCGGCCGCGCTCCGGCTACTTCGTGGCAGCGCGACCCGCGAGTCTGCCTGAACCGGAGACTTCGAATCCGCCCCCCGACTCTTTGGCTGTCGATGTCAGTTCCATGGCCGCTCGAGTCATGCATCTGGCGCACGATCCCAACTACATCTCCTTCGGCGCCGCGTGTCCGGGTGCGGAGCTCTTCTCTGAAGAGCGGGTTCGCCGCGCCATCAGTCGGGCCGTCCAGCGCCATCGCTCGACGCTCTGCCAGTATACCACGGGCTACGGCGACGAAGGACTGCGGCGGGCCATCGCCAGGCATGCGGTTGGTATGGGCTGTCAGATCGATCCAAGTGACATCGTGGTGACAAACAGCTGTCTCGAATCGATCACCCTTTGCCTGCGAGCCGTCACGAAGCCAGGAGACATCGTCGCGCTCGAATCGCCGACGTTGTTTGCGTTCCTGGAAATCCTGGAGAATCTTCATCTCCGGGCTCTGGAGATTCCGACGCATCCACGCACGGGCTTCTCGCTGGAGGCTTTGCAACTCGCCTTCGAGACGCAACCGATCAAGGCTGTCCTCGCGGTGCCCACGCTCTCCAATCCGATCGGCTCGAGCATGACTGTGGGGGATCGACACGGTCTTGCTAAGTTGGTCGCGAAATACGGTGTGCCGCTTGTCGAAGATGTCATCTACAACGACTTCGCCCTTCACGATGATCACCGCCGGGCAGTCCGCTCCTTTGATACGACGGGGCATGTGATGATCTGCGGCTCATTCTCGAAGACCGTGGCCCCGGGTCTCCGGCTCGGCTGGGTCGATGCGGGCCGCTGGGGCGACAAATTGGTGCGCATGAAGGAGTCAACCAGTGGCAGTCAGACCACAGTTGTCGAACGAGCACTTGCCGACCTGTTGGCCCAGCCCGGGCTTGAGGCTGGGTTCCGACAGTTGCGCTCCACTGTTGCAGCGCGGCTTGATGAGGCCCGTGAACTGATTGCCAAGCACTTCCCTGCGGGCACGCGCGTCACGCACCCGCCTGGTGGCTTCATTCTTTGGATCGAGTTGCCCCACAGCGTCGACTCCCTCGAACTGGCCCAAGCATGCCTCGCCGAGAACATCGTGGTTGCGCCTGGCAAGATGTTCAGCGTCACCGACAACTTTTCCCATTGTGTGCGCCTCGGCTTCGGCGCTCGCTGGGACGACACGCACCGTGATGCGGTGCGGCGGATAGGCGAGCTTGCGGGGTCATTCGCCTAAGGCGCTATATCTCGTTGACGGCGCTCGTTACGATGGTCGAAGCAAGTCCGCTTTGGGTAGAAGCGGTCATCGCGAGACCGAAGCGTAAGTGACTAGGCCGAACTATCCCATCATCCAGGCCGACCGCCAAATCCATGCGAGACAAAGACGGCGGGGTGCCGCGCCTCTCCAAGAACGGCGCATCGAGCGCGACCTCTCCGACCTGGAACAGCGGCCCGTCAGGCGGAAAGTCGATCGAACGTGTTGCTGAGCCTGCTTTCGACGGATACCAGATCGTGATGCGCAAATCGCGGCGATGCTCCGCGTCGCGCACAACGGCGCTCGGCAGGTTGGCGAGCGGGTGCCGTTCACCCACCGTGGCGAACGCGGGCGCGGCACCTGCGAGGTAAAGCGCAACTGCGATCCCAGTCAGCATTCTACTCGTCCCTCAGTGGCTGTGGAGGAGTGGATTGCGAATGCCCAACGCACAGCCCGTCGATATAGAAATCGAGGTGACGGTGTGCGAGCGCACGCTCCTCGTCGGCAGGCAATCCCATCGCCAATGGCCGCGCGAAGCGGGTTAACCCGAACACAATATCGCGCTCGGACAGGTCACGACGGAGCGAGCCGCGCGCCGCGCCCGCCAGAAGCCTTTTCATGAGCGCCTCCGCACGGGTCCGAAGGTCGGGCCAGTCCGGTTTTTGCAGAAGCGGATGAATGATATTTACCGCCGCAATCCCGTTATCGAGAGCCGCGTGCATGTATTGGCGCAGTGCATCGACACCGTCAGGAACGGTTTCGATCAACTCTTCTCCGGCGCTGATACTCCGGTCCAACACATGGCGGGCGGCGGCATGGAGAAGCGACTGCTGATCGGGGAAGTGCCTGTAAAGCGTACCAATGCCGACGCCGGCGCGTTGTGCGACGGCGTCTCGCGTAGGCTCACCGCCTACTTCCAGCACTAAGTCGACCGCCACCTCGACGAGGCGCTGCCGGTTTCGTTGCGCATCAGCCCGCATCGCAGACCTCGGGTTTCTCCCATGGCGATCGGATTGACTCGCTCATAAACGGAGGGTAAATCTCCGCTTATAACCATGTCAAGACGATTAGGGGCAGCCCAATGAATCGAAGACAGTTCACTCATTCGTCTCTCGTCGTCGCAGGAGGCCTTGCTCTTACGGCTGGCGCATCGGGACGCGACAAGCAAGCGTCGCGCCGTCTGGACGCGAAGGCCTACCACTCGTTGCGCTGTCACGCTTCAACCTCGTGCAAAGCGTGCGGTGTCGATCTCTGCCGCTCCCACCCGTCAATCTAAGGAGATGTCCATGGCCAAGGCTGAAAAAATCGCGCCCCATCAGGTGCTCGACTATGTTGGTTGGTTCGCCGCCCACAAGGCTCATCTTGCCGAGGAGAAAGCATTCACGCGCCGGCGTGAACAATTGGCAAGCGAACGGCGTGCCCTCCCCTGGCTGAAGATCGAAAAGGACTACGATTTCGATACCACAGAGGGCAAAAAGCGGCTCGCCGAGCTTTTCGCCGGCCGAAGCCAGTTGATCATCTATCACTTCATGTTCCCGCCCAACGCCGACTATCGATGCGAGGGCTGTTCATTCCTGGTCGACCATATCGATGCCGCCAACCAGCATCTGCCGCATCACGACGTTACCCTGATTGTGTGCGCGCGCGCGCCGCTGCCTGAGCTGCTGGACTACAAGGCACGCATGGGTTGGCAATTCGATTGGGTTTCCTCTTTCGGAAGCGATTTCAACTTCGACTTCCAAGTGTCGTTCAGCGAGGAGCAGACCGCTACTGGTAAAGTCCTGTTCAACTTTGAAGAGCGCGCCATGAGCGCGGGTGATCGCGCAGGGGTGACGGTTTTCTTCAAGGACGACGACGGCCAGATCTACTGCACATTCCAGGTACGGGGCCGCGGTGGCGAAAACCTTATCGGGACGTACAGTTACCTGGACCTGACGCCGAGCGGCCGCAACGAAACCGGCCCTTCGCACACCCTCGCCGACTGGGTGCGCCTGCATGACGAATATGGGTCAGCAAACAAATTGAATGAGCGTCCTTCAAAGGATACGGGACATTGTCACTAGCGGTGAGCGATCGCGTTCTGATCGCTTGCGGTACATCGAGAGCAGGGATGGCTTCCATTCTTCTGTTTCATTCGGTTCTCGGTCTCCGTCCGGTGGAGCTTGCCGCCGCAGAGATGATCCGCCGAGCCGGACACAGCGCGTTGACTCCCGACCTCTATGACGGCGCCACAGCCGACACCGTCGAGGGTGGTATGGCGTTGAAGGACGCGATCGGATGGGAACGGATTTGCGAGCGGACAATGATGGCAGTGGATACGCTGCCGCCTGCGACAGTCCTCGCAGGCTTCTCGATGGGTTGCGGCGTGGTGGCGTCTGTCTGGCCGGAGCGTCCCGAGACGCGAGGCATTCTGCTTCTTCATGCTCTCGCGGACATTCCCGATGTGCCCGTCAATAATCTGCGTGCGCAGTTGCATTTGGGCGAGCGGGACGGCTTCTGGTCCGCAGACGACCGGATGACCTGGCAATCGGAACGACACGGCACGGCATGGAGGCGGAAGTATTCGTCTACCCGAGCGCAAGGCATTTCTACACCGATCCAGGCTCGACCGATCATCAGGCTTTGGCGGCGCGCCAAACCTGGGAACGGGTGTTGCGGTTCCTGGACAGAAACCCAGCCAAACGGACGCCACGAGGGTCGCAATGGATCAACTCGATCCTAAGGCCGGATTGGGTGCAGAGGACCGGCCGAGGTCGGCGGCGAACGTCTGGCCGAGCGTCTCGACCTCGCTGCGGCGCAGTGTCGAGCAGCCTTCGGGCGTCTCGGCCATGTATGTTCGATGCCGATAGATCGGAAGATGGTACGTTGTTCCAACGGTTGATTCGGGGGTGAGCCACCACATTCGCGCGGGTGGGTGGACTACGTTGTGGCGACCATTACCGCGCTTTTTGCAAATTTCTGCATTGGCTAAGTTCTCGACGCCTCCGCCATTCGCATAGCGATCGTCACCGCCAGCATCAGCCGACCGCGGGAGACGCAATCGCGCGCCTGTATCGATAGTCCTTGGAGCAAAGCTGCATAGAGATCCCCCATCGCTTCAGCAGTCCGTATCCGGCCTCATTTTACCGCGTCTACCGCCTGCCCGAACACGCGCGATGATTGAACGTGTCCGCTCGGTTCGCGGGCTCGAAAGCCATTCCTGTATGGACTTGTCCGAACAATTGATGGCCGAGGTCACCACCATGCAGACCCACGTCTCTCCGCGCCGTGTTAAGAGTTGCACGCCGTCGCGCAACATACGCTCTATCGCCACGCAAGGGATCGCCTCTTCGGCCAAGGCGCGATCGGCAATCCTCTTTCCTGCAGTTCGTAGAGAGTGATGGCCTCTCTGAAGAGCACCTCCTTGCTCCGCATACAGGCTGGCCGACGACACTCCCAGATCGTGCCCCATGCCGTGGTGTAGCTGAGGCCTCGCCGGCGACCCCCTTGCGATAGTTGGGATTTGCGTCCTCGTTCCGCCGACAAAAGCTCTCCAATGAGCCGCCACTCTGCGTCCCAGAGATCCCCAAGCCTAGAACGGCAATGAACTAAAAGAGTTGCTTCCCACATCGGCTCGCATGGCAGCCCTCCCGTTGAACCTTGTGATCGGCTTGACCTCGTCGCAAACGGAGGATAATACTCCGTTTAAATTGAGGTCGAGTCCACGGTGCGAGAATTCAGGGATTCAGCATCGGGACAACGAAGTCGACCGCCAGCCAAACCTGCAGGCCGCTGGCAGCGGCCGACGCAGCTTGAGGAGATGCAATGTACGCAAAAGATGTTCCCGCCGGCACCGTCTTCTATCATGGCACCAAAGCCGACATGGGGGTGCGCGACCTGATCGGAGCCGGCTTCGAAAGCAATTTCGACGAGCGCGGGCTGAAGCACGTCTATTTCAGCGCCACGCTTGACGCAGCGACCTGGGGGGCGGAACTCGCCAGGGGTGAGGGCCGTGGCCGCATCTTCATCGTCGAGCCGACCGGTCCGTTCGAAGACGATCCGAACCTTACCGACAAGCGGTTTCCCGGCAACAAGACCGCATCCTACCGTTCGGTCCATGCTTTGCGGATCACCGGCGAGGTCAAGGACTGGGTCGGCCATTCGCCCGAGCAAGTCCAACATATGAAGGAAAGTCTCGCCCGCATGAGCCAAGAGGGGAGCAGCACAATCATCGAGGACTGATTTGCCAAAACGCAAACAAGTAACTTGAGGGAACAAGCATGCCCCACGTCACGTCTGCGGATGGCATCCGGATAATCTATCCCATCGACGGCAGCGGTCCGGCGGTCATCCTCGTTATCGGCTCACTCCACAACGGCAGCGAAAACGCTCCGCTTGGCGACCGCGCCGTTGTGGCGGCGACGCGTCGATTGAGGTTGGGCGAATAGTAAGGCTTCATCATGATGCAACCTCTGCATGCTGCGAGAGATAGAAGGCGAACAGGAGTTCGAGATAGCGCCGCACTGGCCGAGCACAGCGCGTGCCGACTCGGGTCCGCCGCCGGCTTTGGCGACGACAGAGGCTCCCTGGGTTGTCGCCTGCATGAAAAGCGCAACGTGATTGGCCTCGAAGGTCGCCTCGCTGCCTGACGCCTTTCGCGCGTCGCGCACCAGCCTGGCCATGCGGGCGTTGTGTTCGGCAAAGTCCTGCGCCGCAAGCCCGTCAGCGGGGCGCTGGTATCGTGGAGCTCCTGCGCTATCGTGCCGGCGAGGCATGAAAACCCCGCCACCGCCCCCTCGATTGGGCGATGCGGAAATCGACATAGGCAAGCAGGCGTACAACCGGATCCTTGACGGCGTGATAGGGCGCCGAGGCGAAGAAATCTTCGTTGTTGTTCGAGCAGGTTTCGAGTGCAGCGGCGAGGCGTCTTTGCTGTCGAAATGATGGAAGAAGCTGCCCTTGGTGACCCCGGCGGCCGCACAGATGTCCTCAACGCGCGTTCCAGTCCGAGATCATCAATGGAGCTCTGAACGCATTCGACTGGCCAGTCGGACGCCGCCCATTCGCTAGGCTATACGGGTGGCCAACTGTTTCCGAAGGATTCTATCCCACAGGTTGCCCTTACGGCAATTCCCGACCTGACGACCTCGATCATGGTCATCATGGAGGCACTTTCCCTCGGGTTCGCCATCGAGGTGGTCGATATCTTCGCCCAGCCCAATTGACCGCGGCGCTGAACTACTACTACGTCGAAGCCTTCGTGATTGCCGTCGTGATCTACATGGTCATTGCCTATATCGTCACGCAAATTGCGGACAGACTAGAACGGGCGCTGAGAGTGCGGACCTGAGCGAAGCCTTGTTCGTCTAATTTATCGGCCTGGTCCCGACCGGGTGCCGACGAAGGCGCCGCCATCTACGTGCGGCATCCCCAACCGTCGAATCCTTCAGCCGTGTTCGCGCAAGGATGCCGGCAATCGGCTCGGCTCAGGATTGCGCCAATCCTGTCAGATGTTCCTTCCGGACGGTGGTTTGCTCGGCAGAACAGTGGTCGAACAAGCATTGCGCGGGGTGTGTTTCGCCTTCTTGAGCGCCGCTGAAAAGCGGACGCCGGATGATGAGCGTCAAGATCAAGATGGTCGGGGACGGTGGCACGGGAGGCCAGCCTCTCGTTGAACCGCGAGTCATCTCTTGGGCGGAATCGGATCTTTCTTGACGTGCTGTGTGCTCTGCAACATTATCGCAGGGCCTGGGAGTTAGTCCGCCAGGTTGGGTCGCTTGGGCCTTAGCCGGTCCGACTCACGGGTTCGGGATGGGTGGCCAGTAGCTGACGGAAAGCACGCTGCTCTTCCTCGCCATAAGCGCCGTTCGACAGATTGACCAATCCGGCGCGATCTCGGATTTCAAGCGCGCCACGCTTGGCGCTAATATGGCCTCGGTATTCCAGCATTTGCACTGCCGTGGTCACGCCGGGGCGCCTGGTTCCCAGCATGACAGCCAAAAAACCGTGGGTCAGTTCTATCCTGTTGGAATCAACACGGTCATGAACCATCAGCAGCCAACGCGCCAAGCGTTCTTCGAGCTTCGAGTGGCTATTCACGAGCGATGTTCGGGACAACTGGACCATGAAGGTGTAGGCATATCTCAACAGGGTATCGCGGAACGTCGAACTTTCAGCCAGCGCGGCGCCGAGCATTGGTGCTGATAGGCACCATCCACTGCCCGCTATCTGAATATAAGTTTGGTCCGGAGACTTGTCCTGACCGAGCACGAGTGCCAAGCCAGTCATGCCCTCACGCCCGATGACGCCGACTTCGCTTTGCCGCTCACGCGACATGGCTGCGACCACTGACGCAACGCCCGTCTCTGGAAAATAGACGTATTTGATGGGCGCATTGGCGGCCACCAACTGCGTCTTAACGCCGAGAATGACACTGTGCAATAAAGGCCGCACCAGCGCGAAGTCTGCAGGCGCTAGCGCCTTCAGGATATGATTGCGGAAAGTGGATTGGGGCATAGCTCTTCTCCCATTTCGGGCAAGAGCATGGTCCTCTCTCTCACTGTCGGACGCATCCGAGGAAAATGGCGACCGATACTTAACGATATACCCCTCAGCGGACGATTGCAAAACGACGGCCGAGGCGAAACTGGTGATCTCCCGGCGATGTCGGTTGGCAGATCTCGCCGGCGCAAGATCAGTGGGAACGGATCAAGGGCTTTGTGGCTGGCGGTACGAAGGGCAAGCGCGGCCCGCGCACCGACAACCGGAAGTTCCTCGATGCCCTGCTGTGGATGGCCCGCTCGGGTGGGCGCTGGCGTGATCTACCCGAGCGGCTCGGCGACTACCGATCCGTGAAGCGGCGCTACTATCGCTGGATCGAAATGGGCGTTCTCGACGAGATGCTTATGGTTCTTGCGCGCAAAGCTGATCTGGAATGGCTGATGATCGACTCGACCATCGTGCGAGCACATCAGCACGCCGCCGGGGCGCGCAAGGCAAAAGGGGGGCAGATGCCCAAGGTCTGGGCCGCGGCGGCCTGAGCACCAAAATCCATGCTGTAGGCGATGCTCTTGGGTTGCCGGTTCGCCTGATCGCAAGCCCAGGGCAGCGTAATGACATCGCCTTCGCGCATGATCTCGTCGACGGCTTCGAGACCGGCGCAGCGATCGCCGACAAGGGCTATGACGCCGACCATTTGCTTGAAAAGATCGCAGAAATAGGCGCCGACGTCGTCATCCCACCCAAGCGCAATCGAAAGCATCAGCGTCCCTACGACGCTGATCTCTACAAGAAGCGCAACATCATCGAGCGTTTCTTCAACAAACTCAAACAGTTCCGCCGCGTCGCAACTCGATATGACAAGCTGCTCGCCAACTTTATGGGCCTTGTTAAACTTGCCGCTATCGCTATCTGGCTCAGGTAGTTAAATCGTCACTACGCCCTAGAGCCCGAGTTCGTAAAGGGCCCAGTTTACCGTCACAATGAGTGCAGGCGGTTACCGTCTTCGCACTCCGCTTACCGGTCCAGCGTGTTTGCAAACGGGAAACTGATTGCATCCACGAAACATCGATCCGTCTTTGCCGCGTCGCTCGACCAATTGACCGACGAGGCAGGTTGGACATTGGCTCAATTCGGCTCCATCAACCGTCTCGAAGCGGACTTCCCCGCCGGCGATCTCGCAAAGCTCCTGAATATAGCGGGATGGCTGACGGCGATTGGTAAGCATGTAGACGCCTCGGCTGGCACGCGTGAGCGCTACGTAGAACAAGCGTCGTTCTTCGGCATAAGCGAAGGTCTCGGGGCGGGGAATGACCAAGTTCAGCAGCTCATCGTCTTCGATGCGGCTTGGTACGCCGTAATTCCCCTCGCTGACATCGAGCAGGACGGTATAGTCCGCTTCAAGACCTTTGGCCCTGTGAAATGACAGCCCGGTCACCTCAGTGTTGGCAAAGGACGGCGGCCGCCCTTCGAATGGATCGAGGGCGTTGTAGCGCCACAACACCAAAACCTTGAGCTTGTCGCGCTTTTCGTCGCGCCACCGGTTGGCGATGCCGCCCAGAGCGGCATCCAGCCGTTCGAGCAGCCGCTGACATGCCACCGCGAAGTCTGGCTTGTCGCGTTTATCATCGATGGGAATGACACGGATTGATCGCGAGACGGCCGGGCGCGTCGAGCGGACGGACTTCTTGATCTGTTCGGGATTGCGCTGGACGAACTTTGCGGCCGTCTCGGCAATGAGTTGGTTACAGCGATACGTCTGCTCCAGGCGCCCCTGCCAACTGGTCCCGAAGTTCGCTTCGAACCGTGTAAAAATCGTGATGTCCGATCCGGCAAAGCGATAGATCGACTGCCAGTCGTCTCCGACTGCGAACACCTTGCTGAACGCTTTCTGCTGTTTGAGCGCCTTGATGAGGTTAGCGCGTGGCTCGGAAATATCCTGAAACTCATCTACTAGAATAAGGGAATAGGGACTTCGATATCGGTCGGTCTCGACCAGCCGGACCGCATCCGCGATCATCGAATCGAAGTCGATGCGTTTCGTTTCCTCGAGCTTTCGGGAATATCCCTGGGTGATCGCCCAGACCACGCGAGCGAAAAGTTTCGCACGCTGCTTGTCATGCAAGGTCTTGGCACGTTCGAGCAGCATGTCGAGCGTCAAGTGGCTGGCACGTATGTGTTTCAAGCAGGTGGATATCAGCTGGTGATAGTGCTTGGTCACTACCGGATCGAGCGCCTTGGTGATTTCGGCGTAGCTCTTGCGCTCGAAAGGTATGGATCGGCGCGCCAGTTCGGATTCGAGTGTGCTGAGCAACGTCTCGTTGCTGGCCTGAGCGGAAGTCGTCTCGAAGAAATCGATCTCATTGCGGCGATATGCCTGCCGCTTGTTCTCGGCGTGCTCGGCGTAGTCCGCAAAGGGTGAGCTTCCGTCCGCATCGAGGGCGAAATGCTCATGCACCGTTTCGGTCTGCGGATAGTAGAAATCTGGATGCAGATGGCGGACGCTGCCACCGTCTTCCTCCACCGCAATTTGCGGTTCGTATTCGAAGGCGACTGAATGCAGCCAAAGCCAGTTGGCGATCTTCTTCTCCTGCAAAGACTTTACGATCACGTCGGACAGCGAACCGATCGTGGCGCTACCCTTTCTAAGGGTGTCCGATGCGTAGCGCCGGTAGTCGGCCTCCCCGTCAAATACCTCTATCGGGATGTCGGCCTTGGGGTGCACGACGAGGAGTTCGGCCCACATCCGGGCAAATTCCGGATCGCTCTCGACAAGGTTCTGTATTATCGCCTCGATGACCCTGTTTTCGCCGGCGGGATGATCAACCCAATTGGCGAGCTGGGGTGGGCGCCCCTCGACCTCCTCGATGATTCCGCGCCCGAGCGCATGAAAGGTCGTAACACGACATTCTAGGGCGTCCTCTGCGACCTGTAGCTGGGTGGCGATTCTCGCCCTGAGTTCATCGGCTGCGTTTCTGTTGAAGGCCAGGAGCAGGATTTCCTCGGGCCGATAGAGCTGCTTCTGAAGAACGTAGGCGACTTTGCCCACCATGGTCGCCGACTTGCCAGACCCTGCCGAGGCCACCAGCAGGTTGCTGTCCTCCAAGCGGATGCAGGCCTCGCGCTGCTGATCGGAAAACGAACGCCTGTCGAGATCGTCAAAGAACGTTTGGAATTGTATCAGTTCCGAGCTGACGAAAGCCTCATTGTAGGCGTGGCGGACGCCCGGGTCCGTTATCATGGCGAACGAGGCCGGGAGGGAGGCCCTAAGTCCTGCCGGCATCAGGTCCGGGTTTAGAAGCGGGTGAGAGAGGGCGGCCGCTGCGGCCCCAGGGACGCCGGCAACGGCCCTGCCCAGATCGGCCTGTGCAAGATACTGTCTGTTGCCTTCGGTGATTTCGCGAAGCCTTTCGTCGACATCGAGCAGGCGATCCTTCTCGGTGGCGATCAGCCCGAAGAGGTGAGTGTTGATGAAGGCATGAAGGTCTGCGGCCAGTTGTGTGGCCGCGTCGCCCGACAGCGCCGATAGCGAATCTGTTCTGCCACGAGCGCGGATCTCCACTGTGTGCCACAAGAGGGCCTTGCTGACGGAAATCGACACGATATCGAGGCAGCTAAGCTCTACCTCGCTACCTTGAGCCAGCCGGAAATATCCCGAGATTTTCGGGTTTAGGGTCAGCTTCCATTTTCCCGCCGGAAAAAGCCGTGCAAAGAAGCCGGGACGGTAGGGCCGCGAGCGGCCAGATAACAATTTGATCAAAGCCACATTCAGTGCGCCCGGTCAGCCAATGGTGCCGACGGCCGAATATCATGAACAGATTGAGATGTTCCAAATCGCTGCGGGCGATGCAAACTCATGCCGACAGTTAGTGGTCACGAGCCCCTTTTTGAGGTTGCGCTTCGATAGACTCGATTGGAACGTAGCCAACAATGATTAGGGACAGAGCATACTCGATAGATTGCCGGAGCTAGAAGGCGATTCGTCACCTTCCCTGCCTCGGACGGGCTGTCTGATCGCTCCCGTGAAGGGGTCTAGCCCGGGGACTGCGAAGATTTCAAAGTCTGCGATCACCCGGCCCTTGATTGAGTAGACGAACTTTGGCCCTTCGTTCCATTCCACAGCGAAGTTCACTGCGCGGAGGAAGGGGTAAATCTTCGTTACCTGCGGTGCTCCTCCTATCTTTCCCCTCAGCTCTTTCTTGCGATCCGTGAACTTTGGATCGCTAAGCATCTCTGCCAGGATAGTTAGTGGCTCATAGTTTAGCTTAATACGTCCGCCACTCTCCTTGGCGATGTTGATCTCAGCGCCCATTTTGTCCCTCAGGGCGGCTTGAAATTCGGTTATGTAGTCACCGACGAAGCGGATCGGTGCTTCGCTGGTCCGAGGAATTCCAAAACCACGCCAGGCTCCGGTGCCTGAAGCTACGTAGCGCTTTATGGCTTTGTTGTAGAATATCTTCCAGATGAAGAACCTTGATTTGATCCACGACCACCCCCCGAAAATGAAGCTTGTTTCAAGAAGGTCCTTCTCGAACTCTGCCGGGATTGTACCTTCGTGGACCCTCACAAAAAAATTCAAAAGGGAAAGCACGCGGGTTTTTAGTTTGGTAATGTCAACCTCACGATCGAATGCCTTCTTGTAGTCGATGATCGCATTCTGAAGCTGCAAGATGAAGGGATAGGCGATTGTGGTATGACCCGCAAAAGCTATGCAGCAGTCTTCTCGGGGGAGGGAAAAAACCTTCTGACAGTGATCCACATTGCCACCCCCGCTCAGGCGGCTATCGGAAGCGAATATCAACTCGTGGGCATTGCCGCACTGCCGAACCCAGGCGATCGATAGCGTCATCAAACCATAACCTCATGACCGTGACATCGTGAGACCGGATGGCGGATATCCGGAAAGCTGGTAACGCCTAAAGCACTGGCCATTGTGCATCAGATGTGGAGGCAACCAAACACTGTCGCTGTTCAACTTAACTCCGAAGCTGGCAAAGGCTCCGATTGGGGTGGTGGCGACCGCGCGAACAGTTCATACGCGTCCGCCCGCAAAACATCATCCACAATGTCATTCTTGTCCATGTACCGGATGACGAGATCGACCTGCTCTTTCGAGTTTCTTGGCAGCTTATAAACTTCATCGAGCTGGGGTTGGCTGAGGTATTTCGGCAAGTGAGCATGGGGATCCGGCGGCACTTTCCAGTTGCGTAGCCAATTGCCCGTCATCGCTTTCCAGAACATACGCTGGTCCGCAGCCGCTTTCCGCTTGTGGAGGGCATCATAGTCGAGCAGAGCGACCAAGCTCTCGGCCTCAAGTTCCTTCTTCATCCACCCGTTGAATGCGGCCACGCGGGCACGGTAGTCGAGAAATACCGTTCGCAGATCGACGTGTTCGGGCGACGCCTCGACATACGCCCTGATAGCGGTAAGGTTGGCGCCTAAGCCATTCGCGTGGGCGCCTACGATGCGCTGGAGAACATCCTTATCTATCACGAATGTCGCACTGCTCGAACCCTCAATGAGCCACCCTGGTTCTACGGCCTGCAAGTGGTGAAGAATAACCCGAAGGCCAATGACGAACTCATGCAAGCCGTCAGACCCGAAACACTCCGCACGCTTGGCATTGTAACCGGGGAGGGGTTGGAGCTTGTGTACCCGTCGCCCATGATCGACCAGCGAAGCCGCCGCGTTCGCTGTGGCAAATAGTTCCTTTTGGATCCGGCGCTCCGTCCTGCCGGATTCATCTTCCCCACCAGGTGCGAAGTAGTTTGACTCTTTGGACAGTGCCGAGCGCTCAAAAACGCAGATAGCGACGAGTAAATCCTGAAGACACTGCTCCATGATAGCGAGGCTGGTCAGGTAAGAATCTCGCCGCTCCGCAATCGGATAACCAGCATGGTCGCGCAAGATCGCACGTGCATACCGGTTATTGAGCTCAATGACGGTTTGCGCAAGGTCATCCGGCAGCGGCACTTTGCTTGCTGCCACGGCTTGCCGAATAAGCTCGCGTTGCTGCGCTTCGCGCTCTTCCTGCTGTTTCAACAGTGCGAACATCCGCTCGCGTGTGAATTGCGGTACGCTAGGTACCATTTTCTGTCATCTCCTGGATGAGGAACCGGGCGATTAGGACCCAGCCGTTCGCTAAATCTGGTCACTAGGCTGACGTCTGGGGAATCGTATGACTGCCGATTGAAGAAATCACCGAGGCAAAGTTCGTCCACCAGCAGGGACACTTCAACGAAATTGTCTGCGTGAAACCTCTGTGCCAGGCTATCGCCGTACATTAGAATCGGTGAACTTCCTAGTTGACGGGACAGACGATCAGCTGAGAGTGTCTTGACGAAAACTTCGACAAAGAAACTTGTAGGGGAACGGAGGATCCCGGGGAATCGGAGTGGCGTTGACACCGTGCGCGCTTCCCGAGACGCGCATCAGTTTCACGAAGCGTGGCTAGCGCGCCGGGCGCTCGGCCTTTTGCGCGCAAGGGACGATCTCTGCGGGATTGCTATTGAAGGCCAGAAGGTCCTCGAAAGCAATTTTCCATTCCGCGCAGTGAATGGACGCGACCTTCATGGCTATCGGATCGCTGGCGGTCAGGCGGAATGAGCTGCAGGCTGGCTACGCAGGCTGGAGACCTAGAATACGTTCGACACCTTCGACAACCGCTTTTGCTTCATTGCGGCCAAGTGGCAATGCGGAGTGAACGGCCGCGTTGCGCAGTTTGATCCAGTTTGAAATCTCTTGATCCGCAACGTTTTGGATAAGATCTGCTTGTGTGGCTCGGCCCACGAGTTGCCTCATCGATGCGGGTTTTTCGACCTTTTCCCACGGCTCTTTATCCAGCCGTTGACGCAGCTTTGCCTCTAGTAGAGACATTGCCGCGATTACTGCAGCGCGGTACTCTTTCGCGTCGAAAAGCCGCCTCGGCTCAAGGTTCTGCACATTGCCCATCTCTTGCGCCAAGCGAGCGAACTCCAGACCAAGCGCGCGCACAAATTCGCCGTCTTCCGACAAGACGACTGGTCGCCTGATATAAATGATCCCGCTGATATCAGTCGGAATCCGGGCGCCATCTGTCAGCACCGAAATGACGCGCAATGACCGCCGATTAGGACGCGTGGAGACTTCCCGGGCGCGTCCGAGCGCCAAGCCTAACTCAGCCTCTGTGCTGCGTGTCGTTGCATCCACCACCATCACCGCAGCACGGTCGATAAGGGTGTCGATCTTGGCGCTTATGCTTTCACCCAGATTGACCACATCGGCAGGGGTGACCGGCACGAACCCGGCAGCTTCAGCGAGTGGAAAAATGTACTGCCTGTAGAAGGGAAGCACGTCGAGCGGCGTTGCGAACAAGCAGAGCCGCGACAGCGCGTCACGTGGCAACAGAAGCTGTTCGAGCGGCTTTTCCTCGGTCGGCTTTAGCGTTGGGCCCGCATTCTCGCGCCGGTATTCGCGGAGTTCAGCAAAAGCTTCTGCTAATACCTGGCCGTATCGGTCCCGCGTTCCCGGAAGGTTGATCACTTTGACGCCTCGCCGCTCAAGACGGGCAATGTCGCCTGGCCGGGCATTGACAACGACGGCATAGGTCATGCGCCGGGTTTTACCCAGCCGGCTTGCCACCACATGCCAGATTTGCCGGAAGTCAGGGTCGTCCAGGCTGTAGCCGATGAACACCGCCGTCTTGGTGATGAGCTGGTTTGCCAGATAAGTTGCGATCAGCGGATAGTTGGTAAGGAAACCGTCGTAGTCGGCCTCGGTCACCACAAGCCGCTTAGGGTGCCTGATATCGCCATGCAGTTTGAGCAGCAGAATACCAGCCGCTCCGATGTTGATTGAGAGCTGGTCTTCATCCACCACCGGATGAACCGAGCGGTTGTCCTGCCGCGCAAGGTCGTATTGTTTCTCCAGCAGGAAATCAAAATTCGTAGTGCAAACGATATCGAACGGAAGGCTGCAAAACTCCTTGTGCGCGGGACCCGGCTGCACCTTGTCGAGATGTAGCAACTCGGCGAGCCGTTCGATAAGGCGTGTTCGTCCGAACTCATGTTCGTAGGCGGAAATCGCGTCCAGAACGCCGGACGGTGAATAGTCCGTCAGCTCATCAGCAAAATATTTGCTGAGATCCCCCCAAAGCGGCATTTTGGCTGGCGGTGGGAGCACGGCATTAAGCGACATACCTGCACCGACCACAGGCAACCAGCGACCGCTCACAAGGTCGTCCAGCAACGGTTTAGGGAAATACGACAGATACTTGGGAGTCACGGCCGCCTGCAATTAAGTTGGTGCTGAAAACTACGTCAATAGAACGCAAGCAATCTCGATTAAGCAAGTGTCCGTGAAGAATTGGTTCATCCTGCTCTGCCGGACCGGGCTCTATCCGGCTTCGCTTGCGCTAAAGCCGCAGCGTGAATTTTGGCACCCGGCAAAGCGGTGATTGCAGCACCGGCACGGTGCATCCGGCCGCCTTTATCTCCGCCGTTAGCGAAGAGACGCCGGCATCGTCCAGTCGTGGATCGACCATGACCTCATCGCAAATGGCGTTCACATCAAAATCAAACAGAACCGCTTTTCCCGCGCTTCGCTTGGGATTGGTGTCCTGAAACAACAGGCGAACCTCCCGCTCGTGGTCGAAGGCTTCGCGCTTCACGCATAGGAGCCTCGCAAAGCCCGTCGCCTGGCCGCCGAAGGCGATATCCGTAAAAGTGGCCGAGGCCATAAAGTCGGCAATTTCTGCTTCCGTGGGGTACTGCACGTTGCCGATCAGGTACTTCAGTGAAGCGAAGGTGTCTGTGTCATCGTAAAAACTGTCAAACAATTTGCGGATCGTCGTTCTGACTTTGATGCCATCCTTGTCGTGGCTGTAGATCCGCCACATGGCGTCTGTGTCTTCGTTCAGCGTCCAGCACTGGCCGTACCAGTCCTCGGCGAGCCCCTCGGTCGAGATTTTTTGGCCGCTGGAATCCTCCACCTCCGACTGTAAGAAAAAGTTCTCGAAAGGATCATCCCACAACCTGGGCTTTACCAGAGCATTTTTGCCGGTGCGAACCAGCTCGAGGAACCGGCCTTTGGAGAAGACGCGGTAAAGCGGCGCGTCCAGATCGGGAATGTCCAACAGATTATCCAACTTCATGAAAGCGCACTTCCTGCTCGATGGGTGGGCGCACCACAGCGCTAAGCCTCTCGTTCGGCAAGATGAAATCTGCGCTCTCATCCGGGATATTGCGGAAATCGCGAGGTGCTCACAAAATGGAAGCATCCTACTTCACCCACCAGGCTATCCGGCTCGGCCAAGGGCGACGCCGGATAGAGCCGTCGGCACCTCAGCCCCTTCGAGTAACGATCCTTGCTCTTGGCGCTACCGCGCTGTAGCTCGCCGCGAGGCGGGATCGCCATCGCCCTGGCATCATCCGGAGTTCAAAAGCTCGGCTTGCCGGCGATCTGCCTGGAGACGGTGCATGTGCGCGCCGCGATGTCGGCGCAGCGCAACAAGACCGACAGGGCCGACGCGCCGGGGCATCGCCCATCTGATGCGCACGGTCTGGTATCGCCAGGCCCACATCAAGTTGCAGAGCTGCTACTGGACACGGCTTCTGCCGACGCTCCGGCGCAATTTGAAGGCCGAGTCCCTCGACCTGTAGAACGCCTCCGCCACTCGCTGAAGGCGTTCGGCATCCGCCTGAGCAAGGTCGGGCGAGGGGCTTTCGAGAAGGCCGTGCGCACCGCCGTCGCGCAGGATCCGCTGTCGTGCGAGTGATGGACGCCTTGCTGTCGGCACGCGCAACGCTTTCGAGGCAGTATTGCCGGCTGGCACGATCTCGTCGTCAAAATGGTGGCCGGCAGCGAACCGTGCGGGCGCTTCATGGCAATCCCAGTCGTCGGCCCCGTCACAGCGCTATCATTCATGACGGCGATCGACGATCCGTCGCGCTCCCGTCGCTCGCGCGACGTCGCGGCCTACTTCGGGCTGACCTCGCGGCGATGGCAGTCGGGCACCTCGATCGACCTTCAGGGTAGTATATCGAAGGCCGGCGATGCCGATGTTCGACGCTCACTCTGCGAGGCGGCTTCGGGGCGGATGACGCGCTTCAAGGGCAGGGACAAGGTCAAGAACTGGGGGCCAGGCGATCGCCAAACGCTCCTGCCACCGCAAGGCCTGTGTCGCCGTGGCGCGCAAGCCGGCGGTGATCATGCACGCGATCTGGACCGACGGAACGTTCTATGTCGGCGATCCGGCAGCAAGCCAAGCGGACGCCGCGCGGCATGCCCATGACAAGCATCGCCGGCTGCTGGGAGCGCACCGATGAGCAGCGCAATGGAAGTTGAAACGCATGGCGCCGGCACGCTCACGAGCGTCACCTGACACAAGAGATCCGCTCCGGCGGATGAGGACCGATGCAGACTAGGAACGACGAAACGCACCTTATCTTGCATGCGGCCCCGCTGATTGCGACAGGGCCGGACCGCGCCCGATTGCCTGTGATGATGCTCCGTCAGTCCGATGGAAAAGTGCGCCGCGACGGTTCCAGTGCTGCAAATAAGCAGCGCAACTACGCCGTCGCAGAGCGCGGAAGACTGCGCGGTGCATCGGACTAAACGCAAGAGTACGCAATCGTAGCGTAGAGCATAGAATGGTGTATTATCGTACGTTAGAGGAAGAGCGACGAATGTATAGTAAGTATCGCGAAATACGACCGATTAAGATGGCAAGATAAAAGCCCGCACATTGCGCGTCGGTCTGGCGGTTGTTTTTCAATGATTTAGAACGTGATTTTGCAATGTGTGCATGTTTACTGCACATTGCAAAAATCGAAGTTTCTCAGCGATTTCCATGCGTTAATGCAATGTGCGGGGGCCGGCCGACAGTTGAGGAGGCTTGGGCGCCGGGAAGGGGGTGGTCAGAGACGGCAGCGAGACGCTCAACAGAAAACCGAGCTCTCGGAAGGGAAAGCGAGGTCCCGTCGGTGACCTCTGGTCGGCGGGCATCTGAGCTGCTGGATCCTCAATGTTAGAATCTTGTCCACCTGAATTGCGGTGACTCGCGGTTGGTGGTGGGCACGGCGTCTGGACGCTCGTCGTGACGGCTCGGCGAGAGCCGACCTCGCCAGCGCCGTAGGATGGGGACCGATCGCACGCTTGTCGGCTGGCGGTCCCTCCGCACTGCGGATGCGCAGCATTGAAGGCCTTTAATGGAAGCGCCCGGCCGCGACACGCCTGCCCCCATCCAAGCTTTATCGCGGCTTGTAGGGCGCGGCATCCTGCCCGAGATGCGGGCCCTGGGCATCGCCCAGCCGCAGTGGCTGTCGGCTCAGATGAGACCTTCCATCCTGACACGAATGCGCAACCCGGCGTGTTACGGTCTGATGGTGTTACGTCTCCGTTCGAATGCCCTCGAAGCAGATGGAGTTCGCCATGTCCAGCATCAACCGCCGCGCCTTCCTCTTTCACTCGGCCAGCGCAGTCGTAGGCTCGACGGTTGCGGCGGAGGCACTCGGCCGAGAGCCGCCGGGCGAAGACCCAGAACCGTCCAATCAATTGCGAATGCTGATTGAGGTGCACAAGGCAGCATACTCGTCCTTCGGTGAAGCCTTGAATAAAATAGGCGGTGACAGCAGCGACTCCGCCAGAGCCAGCCGGGAGGAGGAGAGGGCGCTGCTCGCCATCTGCAGCTATGCTGCGATTGGGGAAGGGGATCGCCTGGCCAAGGCCCGGTATCTTCTAGAGGTCGAGGCGCGCGGCGAACTCGACCTCGCAGAGCATATGCAGGCTGTTCTTCGGTCGACGATGTGCAAGTGATGATACGACCGCACGCGGCCAGTCTGCTGCTAAATGTCTGGTATGCACCGCCCTATGCCGGACATCCCGGGCGCCATCGCCACCAATTTAAAGCAGACGTTGCTGGCGAGCACGCTGCAGGTCGCGGTTAGAAAGTCATTGCGCAGCATGGTGGACTTTGGCGTTGGCAACAGGAGCGTTACGACCGTCCAGGTTTCAATTCCTTCGGCGCCGATGAAGACGACTAGGAGTCGGGCCGGCACATGACCGCGATTGTTGGCCTTGTGGGGCAGTCCGTAGCCTTAAGCATCGTCTGGCCGGCGGAGTAGGCGTGAGCGCCCTTCGGGCCGTAGTCGACGCTGACTTCACTCTCCAGCGCGTATACAAAGCTCGGCACCTTGTGCAGGTGCCAAAGGGAGGCTTCTCCCGGCGGCATGACGACGATCTCCGCGCTCGCGAACGGAACGTCGGCTGGATAGGCGATGATTGGCCAATCGCAGTCTTGTTCCTTGCCGGCCTAGAGTAAGAGTGCCCCGAGGGGCGTGAGAAGCAAGCCTTGGTCGCGCAAGAGCGATTCCTCGCACTCGGAAGGTCCCGGTCCTGACTGGACACCGCCGCCAAATGACCGGTATCGTCAATATGCTCATCAAGCTAGTGCATCAGCGCCGGCCTAGCTGCCAACGTGGAGCGCAAAGTGCTCGAGGAACCGAACCGAAATCCTGGGTCCCATCGCTATGGGAAACCGAGTTTGTGGTGGCCACCGCCGCAGCTTTGATGG
>NZ_JAPYKQ010000025.1:0-51549 GCF_037179625.1 Mesorhizobium sp. Cs1299R1N3
ATGATCAGCCGATGATGCCCATGATGTCGGATTCCTTCATGATCAGAAGGTCTTCGCCATTGAGCTTGACTTCGGTGCCCGACCACTTGCCGAACAGGATGCGGTCGCCGGCCTTGACGTCCAGCGGAACCAGCTTGCCAGCTTCATCACGAGCGCCGGAGCCGACGGCGATGATCTCGCCTTCCTGCGGCTTTTCCTTTGCCGTATCGGGGATGATGATCCCGCCGGCGGTCTTGGATTCGGATTCGACCCGGCGAACGACCACGCGGTCATGAAGCGGGCGGAACTTGGAGTTTGCCATTTTGGATTTCCCTGGTGCGGATGTGGACGATTCCCCGTTGCCGGGAGCGCGATTAGCACTCACCTAGGCAGAGTGCTAACAATGGCTGGATAGGCCGTCGACGGTCGCAAGTCAAGGCGCGACGGACGGCGCAAACCCAGACGAAGTGATGTTCGCTGAGGGCTATAGCCTTCTTCAGAAGGAGCAGGAGTATAGGCCCATTTCTTGCATCTTAGACCGCCCCCCACAAAGGCGGCGACCGTCATTGAAATGGGCATCAATGCGATCAAAACGCGCCGCCGATACTGTGCCTTGCACGGTCCGCCGCGTCAGTCGGATCGTCCGACAGGCACTGGTCGGCGAGGCTTTGCTGCGGCCTTGCTCGGAAACCTTCTTGGGCCGACCGTGAACTGCGAGCGTTTAAAGCTAAGCGCGTGGTCTCGACGTTCGACCTCCCTCGATCAGTGTAGGCCGAACTCGTGCAGCAGTTCCTCGCGGTAGCGCACGAAGCGGCTTTCGCTGCGGCCGCGTGGGCGGGGCAGGTCTATGTCGATCAGGCGGGCCTTGCCATCTTTCTCCTTGGGCAGGATCAGCACCCTGTCGGCAAGGTAGATCGCCTCTTCAAGATCATGGGTGACCATCACCATGGTGACGTTCTCCTCGCTCCAGACGCGCGCCAGTTCCTCCTGCATGCCGATCTTGGTCATGGCGTCGAGCGCGCCGAGCGGCTCATCGAGAAGCAGGATTTCGGGTTGGACAGTAAGCGCCCGGGCGATGCCGACACGCTGCGCCATGCCGCCGGAAAGCTGGCTCGGCCAGGCATCGCTGAATTCGGCGAGGCCGACCAGTGCTACATAGAAGCGTGCCCGCTCCTCGGCTTCTCGCTTCGGCACGCCGCGTATTTCCAGCCCGAAAGCGACGTTGCCGAGAACGGTCAGCCAGGGCAGCAGGCGCGGCTCCTGGAAAATCACCGCGCGCTCCGCACCGACGCCGCTGACCGGCCGACCGTCGATGGCCACATCGCCGCTGTCGGCGCTTTCAAGCCCGGCAAGGATGCGCAAAAGCGTGGTCTTGCCCGATCCGCTCGCGCCGACGATGACCAGGCATTCGCCGGAGCTGATGTCGACGTTCAGTGTTCTCAGCACGGCGAGCGGACGCCCGCCGATGACGAAGGATTTGCAAAGGTCGCGGATGCTGACCTCTCCGCTGCGGTTCGTGCTGGTCATCTCTGTGCTCAGTTGGTCTTGATTTCGCCTGGCCGGTACAGGATGTCGGCCGCCTTCAATTTGCCCTTGGCGAGACGCCCGTCGCGCTCCAGTACGCTGATCCAGAAGTCGATATCGCGGTCGGTGGCTTGCGCGCCTTCGCGCAGGCCAAAGCCGGTCCAGTAGCGGGCCAGATCGCCATTTTCACCGCGCCTGTCGAGGATGGTGGCCAGCGCCTTGCGCGCTTCGCCCGGGTTCTGGCGTGACCAGTCGGCCGCACGTGCGGACTGTTGGACGAAGTTGCGGGCGGCCTCCGGATGTGCCGCGATGAAGTCGCGGCGAAGAATGACGAACCCCCCGGCGAGTTCTCCCAGAACGCCGATGTCGTTGAACACACCGCGCACCCCGCCGTTGGTGACCAGCGCACCGGCAAAGGTGGCCTGCCAGTAGCCGAGGGCAGCGACGTCAACCTGGCGTGAGCGCAAGGTCTGCTCAAGTTGTGGCCCCGGCACCACGACGAGCTTGGCGGCATCCGGTGACAGACCGACGCTGTGCAGCGCCTCGCGAACCGTAAAGTCGAGATGGGCACCCAGTGTATTGACCGCGATCGTCTTGCCGGGGAGATCGGCGATCGATTTGATCGGGCTGTCCTCCAGGACGTAGAAGACGCTCTTGACTTGCTGGTTGATGCCGTTGCTCGGATAGGCGGCAACGAAGTCGTTGCCGCCGGCGATCGAGTTGATCACCGCCGGCGTGGCGGCGGACCCCAGATCGACGCTGCCCGAGGCCAGCGCGAACAGCGATTCCGGACCGCCGCCGGTGTAGCCGACATTTTCGAGCTCGATGCCGAGGCCCTTGAAGTAGCCGAGTTCGTCGGCGAGTTCATGCGGCGAGATGCCGCCACGGCTGCCGAGGTAGCGAAATTTGACCGGCGCGGCTTCAGCGAAGGCGAAGCCGGGCAGGCCGGCGGCAAGCAGGCCTGCCCCGAACGGGGCGCCGGCAAGCAGGGTACGGCGGGTGAGTTTCATGATCTGGTTTCCTGTTTGCAGTGAAATTCGGTTTGCAGAGTCTTGGAGACTGTTTCGAACCTCGATCTCAACGATCGCTCCAGCGGCACAGCCGCCGCTGCATCATGACCAGCCCCTGGTTGGCGACCAGGCCGAGACCAGCAAGGGTGACGATTGCCGCGAACATCAGCGGGATCTGGAAATTGTATTGCGCGTTCATCACCTGGAAGCCGATGCCCTTGTTGGCGCCGATCATTTCGGACGCGATCAGCAGCAGCAGGGCCGTTGTGGCGCTCAGCCTCAGTCCGACGAAGATCGAAGGCAGGGCTCCCGGAAGCACCACGCGGCCAAAGACAGTCAGCCGCGTGGCGCCATAGACGCGCGCCATTTCGAGCAGTTTCGGATCGACTTCCTTGACGCCGCTGATTGTGTTGAGCAATAGCGGAAACAGTGTCGCCCAGAAGATGACGAAGATCTTGGAAGCTTCGCCCAAGCCGAGCAGCAGGATGAAGACGGGGTAAAGCGCCAGTGCCGAGGTTTGACGGAACAGCTGCACGATCGGATCGAGCGCCGTCTCGACCGCGCGCACCTGTCCCATCAAAAGCCCAAGCGGAATGGCAACCGCGACGGCCGCCATGAAAGCGAAGCCGGCGCGTTGCAGGCTGATGGCGATGTCGCCGAGCAAGCTGCCGCCCGCCAGGCCCTTCCACAAAGCCGCGGCGATCGTGTCGATGGGTGGCAGCACAGCTGCATTGACCCAGCCCATGCTGCTCGACATCTGCCAGAGGGCCAGGAATGCCGCGAGCACGCCATAGCGGGACAGGAAGCGGCCGCCCGCCAGGCGGCCCGCGAGCAACAAATCCGCTTTGGTTCCGCTGCCCTGCATGGCGATGGTGACCGGCCGTTCGATGTGTTGCAAAGTCATCGCTTGCCTTTCCTTTCTATTCCGCGGCCAGCACGGTCGAGCGCGCTGCGGTCCACGGGTTCACCGGCCGCTTGAGCCCGAGGTTTTCGCGCAGCGTCCGGCCTTCATAGGCAGTGCGGAACAAGCCGCGCCGCTGCAGTTCGGGGATGACGAGGTCGACGAAATCGTCGAGCCCGCCGGGCAGCCAGGGCGGCAGGATGTTGAAGCCGTCGGCGGCCTCGCTGGTGAACCATTCTTCCAGCTGGTCGGCGACATCAGTGGCGCTGCCGACGATGGTGTAGTGGCCACGCGCCGTGGCCACCCATTGATAGAGCTGGCGAATGCTGAAGTTGTGCTCGTCGGCGATCTGGCGGATCAGCGCCTGACGGCTCTTCATGCCCTCAGTTTCCTTACTCGGCGGCAGCGGCCCGTCGAGCGGATAGCCCCTGATGTCGAGCGTCTGCCCGGCGAGCCCATTGAGCAAAGCCACGCCATCCTCCGGCAGGATCAAATCGTTGAGCTGCTGGTACTTGGCCTGTGCCTCTTCCTGGGTACGACCCACGAAGGGGGCGACGCCAGGCATGATCAGCACCTGGCCGGGATCGCGGCCGGCGGCAGCGACGCGCGCCTTGATGTCACGGTAGAATTCCTGCGCCGTCTCGAGCTTCTGATGGGCGGTGAAGATCATCTCGGCCGAGTGCGCGGCGAGCCCGCGCCCGTCCTCGGATTGTCCGGCCTGCACCACCACGGGGTGGCCCTGCACCGGGCGTGGCACGTTGAGCGGGCCCTTGACGCTGAAATGCGCGCCCTTGTGATCGATGTCATGCAGTTTGTCCTCGTCGTAGAAGCGGCCCGACTGCTTGTCGCGGATGAAAGCGTCGTCCTCCCAGCTGTCCCACAGCGCCTTCACTGTCTCGACATGCTCATGCGCCCTTTCATAGCGCTCGGCGTGATTGGGCTGGACGTCGCGGTTGAAATTCTGGGCGGTCTCGTCACCGGCCGAGGTGACGACATTCCAACCCGCGCGACCGTTTGACAACAGGTCGAGCGAGGCGAACTTGCGGGCGAGCGTATAGGGCTCCTCATAGGTGGTGGATGCCGTGGCGATGAAGCCGAGATGCGTGGTCAGTGGTGCCAGGGCCGCAAACAGCGTCACCGGCTCGAAGCCGGCGATCTTGGCATTGCCGCCTTCGCGGGCGCCGAGGCCAACGGTGAGGTTGTCGGCGAGGAAATAGGCGTCGAACAGGCCGCGCTCGGCGGTCAGCGCCAGCTGCTTGTGGAACTCGAAATTCGTGGCGCCATCTGCTGGCGCATCGGGATGACGCCATGCCGCGATGTGCTGTCCACCGCCGGGCAGGAATGCGCCAAGTCTGATCTTTCTGGACATCTCGGTTCTCTCATTGCGGACTGGAGGGATTGCGTGGGCTCAGGCCGCTTTCGCGGTCGCCGGTTTGACTGCCTTGGTGGCGCTACGCCGGCCATCAATGCCAACGGGCACGTCGCCATTGATGGTCGCGCGGCGCACAACGCGGCGTTGGTCGCCATAGTCATTGACCGCGTAGTGCTGGGTGGCGCGGTTATCCCAGATCGCGACATCGCCTGCCCGCCAACGCCAGCGGACGGTGTTTTCCGGTAAGGTAATATGGGCTTGGAAAAGCTCGTAAAGTTTTTGGGAATCGTTCTTGGAAAGCCCCACAAAGCGCTGCACGAAATTGCCGAGAAGCAGCGTGCGCTCGCCCGTGTCGGGATGAACCCGTACGACCGGGTGTTCGGTCTCGTAGACCGTCGAGGTGAACACCTCTTCGAAGTGCCTGTGCTCCGCCTCAGTCGCCCGCGGTCGAACGGCTGCGTAGTCAAATGCGTTGGAGTGTACCGCCCAAAGATTGTCGGCCAGCAGCTTCAGTGCAGTCGGCAGGCTCTCATAGGCAGCGGTGGTGTTCGCCCAAATCGTGTCGCCACCCGCCGGCGGAATGACGACGCCACGCAGAACCGAGAACTTTGGGTAGGCTTCGACGAAGGTGACGTCGGTGTGCCACTGGTCGGCGCGCCCGCCGCCACGGCTTGAATCAAGCTCAAGGATCGAGGCGGTTCCCGCAACAGGACCTTGAGTTGGATGTGGCACCAACTGGCCCAGCCGTTGAGCAAAGCGCTCCTGCTCGGCATCGTCCAGATGCCCTTGGTCGCGGAAGAGAACCACCTTATGGCGCAGCAGAAGGTCGTTGATCGCCGCCACCACCGCATGCGGCAGATCGCCGGAGAGGCGGATGTTGTGAATTTCCGCGCCAACACGCACAGTGAGGGGAGCGACGTCGGATTCAGGAATGGAAGCATCGACGAGAATTGGCCTGGTCATTGTATACTCCGTGGGGAAGTGAGCTGCTGGACCGGATAATTCGGGATTGGACCCCTGTCCGAAGAGGTGCGCGGAAGTCAATCACCCCAAATTTGCGAGAGGAACTCGGGTGAACGAGCGCCCTCGCGTTCGGCTTACCGCACTGGTTGCTTCGGGCACATTGGAGTGCGTGGACAACAGGTTTGGAGTTCGCGACTCCAGATAAGGCGCGAACTGGCCGATCGCGCGTTCGAGCCGCTCGGCCAGGGCAGGGGATATGGATGTCGGATCGGCAAAATCCCGTTCCGAGGCATAGATTCCGGTCGCAAGTGTGCGTGCTTCAAAGAAGCCGAAGAGCGGCCGTAACTGATGCTCGATTACCAATGCATGGCGATCCCCACCGCCGGTTGCAGCGAGAAGGACCGGTTTGCCGTTGAATGCAGTGGGGTCCATCAGATCAATCAGGTGTTTGAAAAGGCCGGTGTAGCTGCCTTTGTAAACAGGACTTGCGACGACCAAGGCCTCGGCGTGAAGGAGGCGGTCAACAAGCCTCCTTGCGGCCGCATTGAGATCGGAAAGACGCACTGCGGCGCCCAGATGGGGGGCAAACTGGCCGATGTCGACAATTTCGGAGGTCTTGTCATATCGGAGCGCCGTTCGCCTGACGATCTCTTCGACCAGTATGCGGGTGCGCGAGGGAGAGGTGTAGCTGCCGGAAAGTCCGACGATTGCAGGGGTGGTCATGGCCGGCCCTTTTCCTTTGGAGTGCAACTTCACTCGCGAAGACAGGGTCAAGGCTAGCCAATTATACAAATTCTATAGAGGAAGCATATTGCGTATTTCGAGCCCTTGGGAAATTCGTTTTCTCGGATTTCGACGTGGTGCGGTTCTCGTGTTCGACAACGAACGATCGGCGGGTTACCGCCGATCGTCGGGATCGTTTGGCTGGAACCGACCTCAGACCTGCGGCCTGATATCATTTTGCGGGGTCGAGCCGCCGTTGAAGAAATTCTTCGCCCTCTTGAATTGAATGGTCGAGTTCGCATTCACGAGCTGCTGGAAGTTTTCATAGTCGGGCCCGCCTTTTCGGATCCGGCGTGCCTGTACGATGCTCACGACCTCGACATAGTCGATGTCGACATTGACGCGTTGCGTCGACGAGCAGCAGGATTTCAGCCCAAGGAAGTTCTGTTTGAATTCGATCTGGCGAAGAACGATCGCTCCATAGTCGTAATATCCGCCTGCACCATTATCGAGAAGGTAGCTCTGGTAGGTGCATGTCAGCGCCTTGTATTGTTGCGCCTTGGCGCTGGCGCTGAAAATGATGTCTCCCATCGCGGTCAGGAAACACTCGAAATCGCTCAGCAGCGATGCCCCATCAGTGATGATCGCCTGGGCAACCAAGGAAAGGAACGTGGCTGAAACGGAAGTGCCGAAAACTTCTTTCGAATAACCTTTCTGGTTTCGCGCTCCGATCGAAAGATTTGGAATGTTGTTGAGGACGTCTGCCCAGACGCTGATATCTAGCTTTTTCGCGTCGATGTTCGGATAGTTGGAATGCATGTAGTCGTAAATGAGGCCGCCAATCGATAAAAGATTGTCCTGGTTTTCATTTAAGATTTCGCTATACATCCGATCACGTGTTTTGTGGCCGAAGAGATGAAATTGTACAGCCCCTTGATCGTTAGCGATCATGTCGTCGGTCGGAGGTGCGGCATTTGGCATTGAAAGAAGCAGAGGACTCGCGTGGAAATACGCTTGAGAAGACTTGTAGATGTCATCAGAATATCGTTTTTCGCGTTCCTTGACATCAAGTGAAAATACATTGGACATCTTATTCTCCTATGTGAGGGTTGGAGTGGTTGTTAAGGTGTGAGCCTCTGGAGAGCCAGAAGCCTGACTGTCAGATGATTGCGTGCCTCTTCTCGATCGAATGGCGTCAAAGAAGCGAGGGCCTTTGGAGTGCGCTTCCGTTATTGTGCTGCCACTGGTGCTGTTTGCGTCAGTTCTGTTTGTGAAGCCGCTGCGGTGATCTCGTGCCGCAGCCAGCGGTGCTCCGGGTCGCGATGGCACCGTTCATGCCAAATCAGGGCGACCTCGTAGGGGGTCAGTTCCACGGGCGGATCGACAATCTGCAGAGGGAGCAGGGCAGCGATCCGCGTAGCCACGCGCCTAGGCACAATCAGCACCAGATCACTCGCCGCGACTGCCGTGGCTGCCGTCAATATGTTGGAAACCAGCACGGGGTCGCGATCCAGGAGATCTAATTTGACCAATTCGTCATGCACCCGGCCAAACCCATCCTTGGAGTCCGAGGCAAGGGCAGCGTGGTGCAATGTCGCGAAGGTCTCGATCGTCCACTCCCGCGCCAGGGCTGGATGGTTCTGGCGTAGCAGGCAGGCAAAGCGATCGGCGTAGAGCGTACGGCGCAAGTAGCCCAGTGGCGCAGCATCGATTTGGCCGACGGCCAAATGGATTTCGCCTCGTTCAAGCCGGCTGAGGGCGCCGCCTAGAAGCGAATCGGTGACGATATGGAGATAAGGCGCGTGCTCGCGCAGAATTGGTAAGAGAGGCGGCAGCAAAATCAGCGCTTGGTGATCGGGCATTGCCATTGTCGCTTTCGATCGGCATGCACCTTGGTCGCAATCGCGATCGATCATCGTGCGGACAGCATTCAGGACCGGCGGCAGGAGCTTGGCCAGGCGCTCGGCCTGTGGCGTCGGAACCAGACTGCTCGACCCACGCACCAGAAGATCGTCATTGAAAATTCCACGCAGCCTTGTCAGCGATCTGCTCATGGACGGTTGGCTGACACTCATATGCCGAGCCGCATGCGTGACGTTGCGGTGCTCCAGCAGCGCCTCAAAAGACAACAGCAATTTCAGGTCAATCGACGCCAGCATCCGCTGTTGCCGTGTGGCGCGCGCGCCATTGACAATGCGTGGCGGCCGCTCGCTCCTGCTTGAACGATCCCTGCTATAAACGAGGTCCATTCGCCTCTCCTTATTTTTCTAGCGGTCTGCTCACGCTATCGTCTCGATGGTGTGGGCGTTGCGGGCGGCCTGCTGATGACAGTAGCGATGTCGCCACTTGGTTCGGCGTGGTTGAAGGTGACCGGTCTCGATCAGTGAAACGACACAGTCGGTGCGGGTGAACGAGCACCTCCTGGGCTACGCGCGATATAGGGGGAAGCACTCGGCAATGGGGAGGCGATCGCGCTGACTAGGGGTTAATCCTTCTCGCGGCTACAGCGGTCGGCCATATCGTTCGCCCTCAGCGAGGCAGGAAAGCTGCCTCATTGATATATCTGGGCCCAGCCTCACACTGGAGCTAGGCTGGGCCCACCAAGGGCTTAGTGTCGATTCAGTGACGAGAGAAAATCGCTGCACCACTTATGGACGTCATGCTCGCGAAGAATCGTCATGATCGCTCTCCAGCGGTCAATCCGATCCTCTACCCGCAGAACGAGGGCCTTTTCCATGGTGCGCGCCATCTCCTCCGTGTCATAGGGATTGACAAGCATCGCTGCGTCCAACTTCCTGGCGGCACCGGAAAAACGCGAAAGGATGAGAACGCCCGGGTCCAATGGATCCTGCGAAGCGACATACTCCTTCGCCACCAGATTCATCCCGTCGCGAAGCGGAGTCACCAAACCGATGCGCGCCTTCCTGTAGAGGCCGGCCAGCTCCGACTGACCGACTGACTTGTTAATGTAGTGCACGGGCACCGAATCGATGGTTCCGAATTCTCCATTAACGCGCCCGACCAGTTCGGCGACGTCCTTCTGGACCGCCCTATATGCCGGTATACTTGCCCGGGATTCCGGGGTGATCTGCAGCAGCAACGTCTTGTCGACACGGTCACTGTAGTTTCGCAGAAAATCACGAAAGGCGACGATGCGTTTCTCGATACCCTTCGAATAATCGAGGCGATCGACGCCGATCGCGATGTCATAGCCGGCAATCCTCGGATAGGTCTCCTGCACACGCGCATTGAGGGCTGCATTCTCTGCGAGGCTTTCGAACTCCGCCGTGTCTATGCTGATTGGAAAGACGCCGCAGCGAAACTCGTTCTGATAGGCTTGGTAGAAACCTTCTTCGACGCGTTTCCCTTGCTCCTCGCGATCCAGACATTCGAGGAAGTTGCTGAGATCGAAATCCGTGTGGAAGCCGACGAGGTTACAGAACGAAAGCGCGCGCAGCAAAGTATTGCACTTCGGAACAGTAGAGAAGATGTCCGCCGGCGGCCATGGAATGTGCAGAAAAAAGCCGATCCTGTTGCTGCAGCCGAGCTTACGCAGCTCTTCGGCAAGCGGAATCAAGTGATAGTCGTTCACCCAAATGACATCCTCATCGCGCAGGAGAGGTTTCAGCAGCTCTGCGAACCGCGTGTTGACACGATGATATCCGGCGCTTCGTGCCTCGGAATATTCGGCCAGGTCAGGACGGCCGTGGAAGATCGGCCAAAGAACCCTGTTCGCGAAGCCCTCATAATATTCGTCCACATCCTTCTGCGAGAGATTAACAAGCTGGTAATTGATGCCGTCATCTTGCAGTGGTGTCAGCTCCCGCGTGGCGTCCTCGGCTACCACCTGCTTCGAGCAGCCCATCCAGAAGCCGTGCTCTTTCTTGAGCACCGCTTTCAGCGCGATGGCCATTCCGCCCGCGGGCGGCACCCCTTTTTTATCGGGCAGCGGAACCCTGTTGGATACAACGATCAGTCTACTCATTTCTACCTCCTGCGTTTGCATACGCAACGAGAGCCTCTTCGCTCCAGTTGTTTTTAAGTCGCCGTGCATTATTTTCGCGATCACCGAATATAAGTTCCACAAGATACGGAATAGAGACAGCGTTGATTAAGTATATTGTCGGTTATGTGGATATTTCTACACACTGTAACTGCCGAATAGATCCACCTTTACGTCTGGAATGTCAATCTTTTGGGGGTTTCAGATGAAATGCGGCTGAATCGATTGGGAGATGCGCGCTGCAGGCGCAGAAGGCCTCATCACGCTAGCCTCAGGGCCGCAGGGGAGGGGATCGGCTGGGCCAACGACCGGCATGTCGCACAGGCGGGCAGGACAAACGCCCTGAGCTAAATCGGAGAAACGGCCGAACACGCGAAGCTTGGCGAACTCGGTTCCTGGTTCACAGCGGCAGTCCCGCCTAGGACCTATGTGCCTGCGCTATTGTGTCATGCGCCCAACGAAGATTGTCCGACCTGCGGACCCTGCCTAATTTGCCTGATCGTCGCAGAAGCCAAAGCGACATCCAACAGGAGTAACCATGAAGAACATTCTCGTTTTGAGTCAGGACGCTTCAACGAGAGAACTGCTGGTGGATCTCCTGTCCAAGCATGAGTTTAGGATCAGGGCGGTCGAAAACGGCCAACAGGCCGCCAGCAAGATGGTTTCTGAAGCACTTGATCTGGCAATTGTTGATCTGAGCCTCGGTCGACAGGACGGCTTGCAATTCGTTCGGGATTTTGGCGCCAACAGGGACCTGCCGATCATCATCATCAGCGCCGATTACCTGGATGAGTCCGACAAGGTGGTCGGTCTCGAAACCGGCGCCCGCGATTACATCACTAAGCCCTTTGGCCATCCGGAGTTCCTGGCCCGCGTGCGCGCTGCCGTGCGCCAGCGACCGGGGCGTGAGCGAAACGCGATCTTTAATTTCGATGACTGGCAAGTCAGCACGAAACGCCGCCGCTTGCGTCGAGGCACGGGTCTTGAAGTGAAGCTGACTGCGGGTGAGTTCAACCTGCTCATGGCGTTCCTCAAGAACCCGGGCCGAGTGCTTTCGCGCGAGCAGCTTCTGAAGGCGACCAGAGTCTATGATCAAGAGGTCTATGACCGCAGCATCGACGTGCTGATCCTGCGCCTTCGCCGTAAGCTGGCACACCGCTCGAACCTGCAGTATATCCGCACCGAGCGCGGCGCCGGGTATGTTTTCGAGAGCGCCGTCGATGTCGAGGAGCTGAGGACGCGCCCCTAAGGCGGGCGCCCTTCCTTTGGAGCTCATCGGTGCTTCGTCAACCACTCAGCGTGTGTGCTTCACTCAAGTAAGGTTGACCGGGACGCGCGACTATGTTGTCTGCCTAACCGGCTAACGTGCCCGGCTTTCCGGGCGGGAAGCTCTTCGCGGGGCCGCCCGATCGGAAGCGTCAACTGATGTTTGCGGGCGTGGTCATTGAGGCACGTCGCGGACAAGATCGTGTGGACTGGTGTAGCCATGTGTGTTTAAAAAAGCGCGGCAGCCGGGCCGGTCACCAAGTCTCAGGCGACGAACGAGCTTTCCCTAGCAAACCGATTCGCAGGGGATACCGTCCTTGTCTCGGTCCAACTTGCCTCCCCATGAGCAGTTTGCGAGATACCAGTTGGCTTCATCACATGAGCTGATTTGAGAACATATCCGCCGCGGCTCACACGAATAGCCCGTCTGCGCGAGCAGCCTGCGGCTGACGATGCCTCGTGGTGGGCCCGACGGGGTCGCCCCATCTGCATGCTCCGCTCGCCACTCCCAAGGCGCTTGAAACTTGCCGGCCCAAATACCGACCTTCGCCGCTTCCGCCTTCAACTGTTGCGGTGCGTACGCACCGTGGCTGTAGCGGGGCCAATCCAAGGCTTGGCCGTGCTCAACCATCCAAGCGGACAAGCCGGCACCATCGGAGCGCAGGCAGTCTCCGACAAACCGGTCATAGCGATCCCAGGAGACGAACGAGCAGTGAACTGGCCTGGAGGTCGCCAAGAAGGCGTTCAACGCTTCAGCCGCACGGCGTCCGCAGGGATATTCGAAGCCTTTCGCGTCATCGCAATACTGCTTGCTCTCCGGCGCATCGACTCCGTTAAGGCGAATGCGCTGACCGTGGATCTCAATCGTGTCGCCGTCGACGACGGAGGCGATGCCGGCGACCGGTGGAGGGCTCGGCCGGGTCAGATTCGACAGACTGATCTCGGGCATGCGGCCGCCGTGCTGCATGGCCAACTGAACCATCAACGCGCCAGCAGCAGCCAGAGTCACAAAGATCAGCCGCAGCGGGATGGGTCCCCAACGCCGTGCGCGTGACCGCTTGGCACCAGTGCGCTTTCGCCACTGGTCAGACCGATAGTCGTGCCGTGATCTGTCCAAGCCCATTCTCCCTCGGGGAAGAATGCGTCGGTCAGAGCAGAGAGTCCATAGTTGCGCTGTCTCGACCCGTTGCGGATGTAGGTCGGTGCCGCTATGGCACCGGTGGCGCACGACTTTGCTCACTCGCTTGGCGACTCGTTCATTATTGAATGGCCTCTTCGGCGGCCAGTTGCCGGAACACTAAGCACAAAAAGCGGAAATCCTGAGCCCGGCCGGCAAAATTCGCTTCCAACGCGCAATACGCTGCGGCAGTCGCAGCTTCTTGCCCGTAAAGCGCGATCGCGGCGCTGACGGCTCGTCCAGGATCGGTCAATGCTGCCATATGCGGCGACAATCCCGAACGGCTGTGGAGTTTTTCGCCAATCCGCTAGCTCGGCCGCGAATGCATCGCCGCCATCGATCCTAAGGAACCCAGACGATCAAGACGAACTGCAGACGCGCAGTTTCCTTTGCCTGTTTCCGGCGCCAGATGTGAAATGTATGAACAAAAATGAAGCATAATGTACATGTTCATGAAATCGATAGCGCATAAGCGTTACTGACAATAATCTTATTTTAACTTGAATAATAATGATCGACGGCCATTATGGCTGTTTGGAAGGGGAAGGTATGATGATGCACAGCGGTGTACCAAAACAGCCTACACAAAATATGGCTTCCGCCGGTCGGACGGCCGAAAGCTTGCTTCAACTGATCACAGCCGGCGAGCTCACTTTTGCTATGGAAGGGCACGACGGTCTCTCAGCCGCGATCGTGGAGCGCGCGGGCTTCAAGGTGCTTTGGGCGTCAGGCCTGTCGATCTCATCAAGTCTCGGCTATCGCGATGCGAACGAAGCTTCCTGGTCCGAGGTTGTCAATGTTGTAGAGCGTATGGCAGATGCTGTGCGGATTCCGATCCTGGTCGACGGCGACAGCGGATTTGGAAATTTCAATAATGCGCGCCTCATGGCCAGCAAACTACGCCGATGTGGCGCAAGCGGCGTTTGCCTCGAAGACAAGGTGTTTCCAAAGATCAATTCGTTCGTGGGGGACCGACACCCCCTCGCCGAAACCGCGGAGTTTTGTGGGCGGCTCAAGGCGATCAAGGACCGAATTCCGGATCCGGAATTCGTGCTGGTCGCGCGTATTGAGGCGCTGATCGCCGGCCGCGGAATGGATGAGGCGCTGGCGCGCGCCTATGCCTACGCCGAGGCGGGGGCTGATGCCATCCTCATCCATTCCCGCAGGTCCGACGCCGACGAGATCTTCGCCTTCACCCGCGCCTGGCAGAACCTGCTTCCAGTCGTCATCGTACCAACGAAATATTACCGCACGCCGGTCTCCGCGTATCGCGCCGCAGGGATCTCCATGGTGATCTGGGCCAACCACAACTTGCGCGCCGCCACTGCTGCCATGCGCCATATTTGCGGTCGGATCGTTCGGGAAGAAACAATCGCCGGTATTGAGAGTGAGGTGGCAACGCTGGACGAAGTGTTCGATTTGCTCAAATACCAGGAACTGGCTGCGGCCGAAGAGAGATATCTACCCCAGAAGGCGAGCGGCGTCCGTCAGCCGGTTTAAACCGCCCTTTTCTGAAAAGGAAACGAGACGAGGAGGCGCAACATGCTTGCGAAACGGACAAGCTTGTTCCGTTCATCGGGGACCGCCGCCGCGCGGGCGGCGGCAAGGGCATCTGCCGATGCTGGCGATGACATCATTGATCTAACGGCCGGTGAAATCTGGAGTGACCTTGCTCCAACAATTCGCGACGGTGCGTTCGAGGCCATCCGCAAAGGTGTCAATCGCTATACCGATACCGCTGGCATGATGGAACTGCGCGAGGCGCTGGCGAAAAAGGTGTCTCTCGATACCGGACAGATGTGGAATGCCGAAGAGCTCATCACCACGACAGGGGCCAAACAGGCGCTCTTCAGTGCGGCTATGGTGGTGCTCAACCCAGGCGACGAAGTCATCATCCCGACGCCCTACTGGTCGACTTTCCCGGCGCAAGTGCTGATCGCCGGCGGCAAACCGGTCTTCGTCGAAACCCGCTCCAATGGCTATGTCGCGCGGGTCGAAGACATCGAGGCTGCAGTCACCACCCGGACCCGGGCAATCATCATCAACACGCCTGGTAATCCCACGGGTGCTGTTTATGACGCACAGACGCTGATGGCGATGGCCCAGCTCGCGATCTTTCGCGACTTGTGGATCATTTTCGATGAGTGCTATGGCGAGTTCGTCCACGGGCATCATACCCATCACGCGATCGTCTCCGTTGTTCCGGAGGTTAGGCCTCGGACGCTCATCGTCAACAGCTTCAGCAAGGCTTTGGCACTGACCGGATGGCGAATTGGCTACCTCGCCGGTCCAAAGGAGATCATCAACGCCGTGAAGGCGCTGCAATCGCACACCACATCAAATCCGAATGTCATCGCCCAGCATGCCGTGTTGGCGCATCTACAGCGAGGAGACGGCAGCTATGAGCGCCAACTGCGATCGCAGTTGACCAGCGCCAGGGAAATCGGTCTCAACGTGCTCTCATCGCTAACGCGGGTACCGGTGCCGAAGGCGCAGGGCGGCTTCTACTTCTATCTCGATTTAACGAACCTGCTAACGCGCGAGCCGTGGAATGTGATCACTGACGACGCGGACAAGATAGTGCATTCGCTGACCAAAGCCGGCGTTGCAACGGTGCCCGGCACCGCCTTCGGCGATCCCGCTGCCATACGCTTCTCCTATGGAACTCCGCCAGCAAAGCTCGAAGCCGGGTTGAGCCGCATCGTCGAGGTGCTCAACGCTTGGGAAAGACCCCGCAAGATCGCGGAACACAGAAGGGGAACACATGCGGCCCCTAAAAAGGCCGTCATTCTAGCCGCGGGTTTCGGCTCTCGTCTGCGTCCACTGACCGATCTGCGGCCGAAGCCCCTGGTGGAGGTCAATGGCACGCCCATACTACACAACGCGCTTCGAAACCTGGAAGCGGTCGGCGTTGAAGAGGCGACTATCGTCATAGGCTATCGCAAGGACGCGATCCAATATGCATGCGGCAGTCTCTTCGGTGGCCTGAAGATCAATTATGTCGAGTCGGTGGTTTTCGACCGGACCGGCAGTGCCTACTCGCTCTGGTTGGCGCGCGATGCGCTCCTTTCCGGAGACTGCTACCTCCTCGAAGGTGACGTCTTCTTCGAAGAAGATGCTCTGCGCTATCTGATGATGAGCGACGCGGCAAATACCGCTGCCGTTGCGCCGTTCGATCCATCTATGGAAGGCTCCGCAGCCATTCTTTCCAGCGACGGCTTCATATCCGAGGTCCGGTTAAAGCAGACGGCAGCAAGCCTGGCCTCAGGCGGTCCGCCACTCTTCAAAATGATGAACCTTATCCGGTTCTCTGGCGCCGATCTCCGAACAAAGATCGTCCCCGTCCTTGGCGACATCATCGGCTCGGGTGCGACCAAAGCTTATACCGAGGAGCTGCTCGGTATCCTTATCGAGCGCAACGGACTGCAGCTTGCGGCGGCGCGATGCGATGATCTGAGATGGTATGAGATCGACAGCGAAGAAGACCTACGCGCAGCCGAGAGGATTTTCAAAGTCGAGCGATCTGCGAGATGCGGCTCCGGCCACATCGCAGCCGCCGCCGGAGAGTAGCAAGATGATCCGCTATCTCTTCGATGCTGCAAATGCCATCACCGCGCTTGGGCTGATCTTCGCCACGACCGCGATCTATTTTGCCTTGGTCGGACGCTTCGAGCTTGGCATTTGTTTCGCCTTATGGGCGCTTCTGGCGGATGATGCCGATGGCATGGTCGCGCAGCATTCCCCGAGCCGTTCGGCTTTGACGGCCCAGGTGGGAGCCGCATTCGATGGGCTAGCGGATTTGGTCTATGCGGCTGTCTTTCCGGCAGTTCTCCTCTTGTCTTTCAACGCGTTCTCTATTCCGTCGCTGTTCGCTGCGGTTTGCCTTGTCCTGTCAGGGGCCCTCCGCCTCAGCTATTTTTCTGCGTTCGGGCTGGACGATGACGGATTCGGCAGAGGATTGCCGTTGAACAACGACCTCTTCGTGTTGGCCGCCCTCTTTGCCGCAAACAGTTATGTGGCAATCCCTCACCTTGGCAGTCTCATGATAGGCGCGGCGTTGCTTCTGTCCCTGCTACATCTCTCAAATTTCAGATTTCCTGGTACCGGCAACTGGTTGCGCCTGGCCAACCTTACACTCGTTGCTGCGGGGTCTTTCGCCCTGCTCGCAAATCCACCTGCATCGTAAAGTGTAGGAAAATAGCATGGAAAGCTCTTTCGAAATCCGCACACGCACTGTCTTCGATCACTATCAGCGCGACCAGGAGAATGATCCTCACATATTTGACAGGCTGGTCTCCCTCATTGAGGAGGAATATTTCGGCCTGGCAGCCGGTAGCTTCCGCGGCCTTGACGTCTTAGACGCGGGCTGCGGCTCGAATGCGAACGCGTCTTATGCGTTTCTTGAAAAGGGAGCGCATAGCGTCGTCTCACTTGAACTGGGCGACGATTGGATGGATTGCGCGCGCAAACGGCTTAGCCGCTTCGGGCCACGCTCTCAATTGGTCGCCGGCAGTGTACTCGATCTCCCGTTCGACGAAAGGAGGTTCGATTTTGTTCATTGCGCCGGGGTTCTGCCGCACACCAGCGATCCGAAAAAAGGCTTCGAGGAACTTGCCCGCGTAACTCGTCCCGGGGGCAGCTTCTTTCTGACCATCATGGGCACCGCAAACGGCGTCATCTATCGATGCATCAACCATTTGCGAGAACTCTACCAAAATGATGAACAATTTCGCAGCGCGATCGCCAATCTGAATGGATCCACCGCACGGCAAGCCATCGACTGGCTGTTAAACGTAAAAGAGAATGAAGAAAGAGAACATATCCCTGGCGAAAACAAATTCTTCCGAAGTCTTTTCGACGATGATTTGTTTGTGACGATTCGGGATCGTTTCCAGGCGCCAACCTACCACGAGTTCTCATTTACAGAGGAGCAAATCCGAGACTGGTTTGTCGAGTGCGGCTTCGACAACATTCGTAGGATCTCAAGGTATACGAGAAATTTCCACAACCTTCGGCGCTTTCTCGCGCCCATGTACCGTCATTACGACCATCCGCTTGCTCGGTTCTGGTTCGGCGATGGCTGCATCCAGATGATCGGCCACAAGCCATGCACGCAGTCGGCATCACTTGTATATGAGAGCGACATTAATGTGCGGAATCTTCGGGATAGTCCTTAAGGAGGAAGGTATGCCGGTCTCCGCGGAGGCGGTAGAGCATTGCGCGGACGCTCTTGCTCATCGCGGACCAGATGCCAGAGGTCTATACATTGATCGTTCGGTTGCGTTCGCACATCGACGGCTATCCGTTATCGATCTTAATTCTCGAGCCAATCAACCTCTTCGCGATAACGAGACCGGAGTGGTAATTACGTACAATGGAGAAATATACAACTATCGTGAGTTGAAAAAAGAATTGCAGCAATTGGGTTACCGTTTTTTGACGACGTCAGATACAGAAGTCTTGATTGTCGGTTATATCGCGTGGGGACAAGCATTCTTGGATCGCTTAGACGGGATATTTTCCTTTGCGCTGTTCGATCCTCGAAATTGCCTTGTTCTCATCGCCCGGGACCGGTTAGGCGTAAAGCCACTTTACTACACGATTTGCGATACTGGACTCGTATTTGGATCGCAGCCGAATGCTCTTATTCGCTGGCCAGGGGTCATGCGCGGACCGGATATGATCGGCGCGCTCAGCTTTCTATCCTATCGCGCAGTTGTAGGATCCCGCACGCTGTACGCTGGCATTTCCAAATTAGAGCCCGGCTATCTCCTCGAGATAAGAAGCGGGCGCTACAGGTCCGAACGTTGGTGGGATTTGTCTGAGGGCATCTCACGCTCGAAGCCGGACTCCGACATTAAGGAATTGCTCGGAAGCGCCGTTCAACGCCAGCTGGTAGCTGATGTCCCGGTGGCCGTATTGTTGTCCGGCGGGCTTGATTCCAGCATCCTTGCCTATGAGGCCGGCGCTCGCTCACGAATCCATCCCATCTGCTATACCGGCAGGGTCGAGCCCTCCGAATATGACGAGACGGGCTATGCCATGGAGGTTGCCGCTGAGTTCGGGCTCACTCACCGTGTCGTCCCAATTCCAGAACCGTCCGATATTGAGGCTGTGGCAGAGCTGGTCCGTTTGCGTGGACATCCACTTGGAATGCATAACGAAACCGCCATGTATACGCTCGCAAAGGCAATTTCGAAGGAGCACAAGGTCGTACTCACCGGCGAGGGTGCTGACGAAATTTTCGCGGGCTATAGCCGCTTGTTTCGGACGCCGTATGATTACAATCGAAGCAAATTCATCGCCGCATTGCCCTCTTCCTTGGCCCAGATCGCACGCCGGCGCCTTGGCCTTGGGGCCCATGGCAATCAGCTGCAGTTTTTCTTGGACCGTTATACGTACTTTCCGGCTGATGAGATCCGCTCGCTTGCTATCGATGGCCAGATGGGAACGGAGTACGAGATGGAACTCGTCGATCATTTTGCGGCTCAATTTGCGGAGGCCGAAGGAGACTTCTTTAGCAAAATATCACGTGTCTTCGTCTCTACGCATCTGCCAGCGCTGCTGGAGATGGTCGACAACACCACGATGGTAGCTGGGATTGAAGCTCGCGTTCCTTTCACCGATCACCAGCTTGTAACCGCCGCAATGGCAATACCCGGCTCCCAGCGGTTAAGGTGGAGGTCACCAATCGCTTCCGTCCAGGCACTTTGGCAGCCGGTCGCTTCCTTCAGCGAACGTCTTGACGTCTCAAAATATCCCTTACGAAGCGAATACCGGAGCGTCTTGCCCAAGTCCGTTTTATCTCGGAAAAAGATGGGATTTCCGCTTCCGCTGGGCCAATGGGCGGTGGGCGAGGGAGCAGCGCAATATCGAAGGCTGCTGTTTCACGAGGACTCTCCCCTAGGGAATTTATTCGATCCGCCTGCCTTGAGGCGTTGGTTTGAGGTCGGACGAGAAAGACCTTCTGATTCATTCGGTCGTAAGTTTTGGCTTCTGGCCAACCTTGCGCTTTTCTTCAGGGAGACATTCTCATGACAATGGAAGAACCAGCATGTGAGCTATTGCTTCTTCGAGAAGACTGAGTGATCCCAGGCCGCGTCGTCAACGCCGATGCCGACGAACCAGCAGAACAGAAGATCGTATTCCAGCCGCTCCATCAGGAGCCGTTCCGAGCGGATCGAATAGAACGCCTGTAGCAGCATAGCCCTGAGCAATTTCTCCGGCGGAATCGACGGCCGCCCGATCGGCGAATAAAACCGCGAAGTCCAGCTACAACGCCGAAAGTGCCTCGGTCACAATCGCTCGGATCGTCCGAAGCGGATGAACGCGAGGCAATCATCTGTCGCGTTGCGGGAGCGCGTCGGATTTTGTTTGACGCAATTCCCATCCGTCGATGGACTTCTGCAGGTCGGTGGATATGGCTTGCGCGGTGTTCGGCGCGGCCCATGAATGAGGGCAACGCTGACCGAGAATGAGATCAGCAAAGCAAAGGCGGTCGCGAACAAAACGTGGCCCTCTTTGGAAAGCACGAGCTTAACCGCCGCCAATCCGGTTCGTTCATTCACGATCCGTTAGCCTGTGTGTCGTGGTTAATCCATGCTTAACCGGCCGTGCGCGGCCATTTGCTAAACCCGCATAGGGGGCGTAGGCTCAGACATCGGCCGCCGATTTATCCGGATGCTGCCGACAGTGAGAGATACGTGCTCTTGCCCGATAGGGAGAGGAGCCATGGCTCAATCCACTTTTCGCAACCATGTTTTGAATACCCTCACGCCTGAGGATTTCGCGCTTTTACGGCCATCGATGCATCACGTCGAACTGGCCATCAAAGCCCGGCTAGAGATCGCATATCAGCCGATCGAGCACGTCTATTTCCCCGAGACCGGTATCGCATCGGTGGTCGCCGCCATGACCGGAGGGCGGCAAAGCGAAGTCGGCCTGATCGGCTATGACGGCATGACGGGCATTGCGGTCGTCCTCGGCCAGGACAGGTCTCCCAATGAAACCTATATCCAGGTCGCCAGCAAAGGCTGGTCCCTGCCGGTTGAACCGCTTCGCATTGCGATTGCCGGGAGCCAGACCCTTCAGCCGTCACTGCTTCGCTACGCTCACGAATTCCTGATCCAGTCGTCGCGAACGGCGCTGGTCAACAGCCAATCGACAATTGAGGAACGGCTGGCCCGCTGGTTGCTCATGGTCGACGACCTCATCGAAGGAGACAAAATCAACCTGACGCACGAATTCATGGCCACTATGCTTGGTTCCCGACGCCCCGGCGTCACCACGGCTCTCCAGATGCTTGAATATCGAGGGCTGGTCCACGCCAAGCGCGGCGAGATCACGATTGTCGACCGCACCGGAATGATAACACTCACCCACGGCGCGTATGGCGACGAGGAGCAGCGTCACTTCGACATCACCAACAGCCGACTGTCGGAATCGGACATGCCCTTGAAGGCTGTCAGATCTTGGCGCTAAATCATATTGGTCTGGGTTCAGGGAGGTGTTCTTGATGACCAACTCTTTTCATTCCATCACGGTTGAAAGAGCCGCCGAGGCCTATGTTCTTTCCAGAGGCAAAGCTCGCTTCCTCTCGATTGCACAAGCAATCCGCGCCATCCGAACACTCATGCCGACCTGTAAGACCTCTGACCGCCAATTAGAGGAAATGTTGGCGGCAGCATCCATCGTTCACGGCGTGGCTGTGGCTTTCGATAAAACGACGGCCGACAGCGTAGCACCCCAGCTCCATTCTTAGGTGGCCGGATGCTTGCGTTCGCCCAGAAGGCTGCTTCTTCGGACGTTCGCCAAGCGATCATCCGCCAGCTGATTGAGGACATCGGCAGGCCGTGCATCTCGATAGCAGAGGTGATTCAGGCAACCAGACGAGCTTTTCCACTTTGCGAACTGACGGATTGGGAGCTCGGCAACTTCGCTGCGCGAAGCGCGATTGATGCCGGATTTGCGATTGAGTTCGACGCAGCTGTACCTTGATCGCAAGCTCGGCTGCGCGTCCTTCGAGCGATCATGGGGCGATCATCAGACTCCCGTGCGAACAGTTGGGTTTAGAACTTCTCCGCACAGTCCATGCTTGCCGGCGCGATCGCCGCGTAAATTCCTTGGAGTTTCCATTACATACCTCCCTTCCAAGCGCCAGCATCTGCAATGAGGAGGTTGTTTTGGTTCCGAAATGCTTTTGGGCGGCACCGGCAAATTCCGCTTGGCGGCTGCTGTCAAGCGTCTCCTACGCCATCAGTCAGGGGTGTAGGGCACCGATCCGTTTTTGCTTTGCGTCGAATCTCAAAGTCAGACTAATTTCTCAGGCATTCGATTGAGGGAGGGCACATGCCAATTTATCAAAGAGCCAAAGAAGCTGGCGTCTTCGATTCCTCCGACGTCGCTCTGCTAGGTCGCGTGTTCGAGAAGTTGAAAGCTGAGGGCCAATCGCCAGAGGGATATGAAGCGCTCGCCTCCCGCGTAATCGCAAACTATCAGGCCGGAATCAGAGACGAGGAAGAACTGGCGGCGGTTTCCAAACTACCTCTGGGGCGGTGAAGTGCATCTTGTGCCGTAGCGCATCTGCCTTGTCGAAACAGAGCAAAAAGCCCGTCACCTGTTGACGGGCTTCTGACTTGCGGGTGGGAGTGTACCCAGTCGTACTCGTAGATCGGATTGCCGAAATAGAGATAGGTGTCGCGATTTTCTTCGCGTAGCGGCATGGCCGTCATGCCCCGCTGATAGCTGGGCTCGAAATGTTCAAGGATGACGCGCCATGAGCTGTCGTCTCGTGCGCTTCCTCGGTGGGCATTCATCGACGATGATGAGATCGAAAAAGTCCGGCGGAAGTCACGGAAAAGCCCGGCACGACGCTCGTCCTCGGCAAGAGCCTGATAGACAGTATCTCGGCAGCTTACCACCCACCGTGTTGTAAGGGGCGATGAGGTGGTTCACGCGCTCGACTGTTTCGATCCCGCTGCCGCCTGATAGCGCCGCCAAAGATCATCAGGCGTGGGGAAATCGGCGATGCGCGTTTCCGTCCCCTTGAAATACATCGATCTCAATAATACTACCAGCAGATCGCCATCAACCGGACGGTTGAAGCCATCCTTGCCGGAAAGAAGCGCCTGCTTCTCACCATGGCGTATCGCTGCCGTTAGTGGCGTAGGCGTATTTGAGGCCGAGGATGTCCGCATAGTCGCGGGCCTGCTGAACCGCGGTGCTCGCAGATTTGTAACCGGCCTTCGCCTCGACCACAGCAAGCGGGAAATCCCTCGTAAAGCGAAGCAGGTAGTCAACGCGCTTCGGCGGATTGCGTACAAAGCCTTCGCCTACGGGGATGACGCGGCCATCTGTGACGGTCCGCTGCTCGGCGATGGAATGAGGCTCGTGATCCCAACCGGCGGATTGCAGCTTGGGCACGACAAACTTTCGGCACGTGTCGGCTTCGTTCGTCATGTTCCCCCACTGCCCCCCGAGCTGCGGTTCTATCCTGCGAAAATCAGCTTCGCGATTCGCCGCGCGAGCGCTATGATTCACCGAGGCTCGAAATCCAGAATTTCGCACACGACTGCGAGCCTGTGGACTCTTGCTTTTGATCTCGCAGGTCTATTGGCCGGCAACCGAGAAGCTCAACCGTCTTGCCGATTGTCAACATCTGGTCTGTCTTACGTACCAGAGAACCGCGTCTGACCGCTCGCATGGCAAATTGGCAAAATCGGCGAGGACGGTCCATCTGGCCGAGCCTTCACGCATCGTGTTCGCGCTTCTATGTGTTCGCGCTTCTATTCTGCCGCGGAAACCTTCTGACGGCCGGATGCACGATAGGGATCGCCACCATCGCCAGTGAGATCAAGGTGGTATCGACGAGCGTCGAGAAGCTCAATCAGTTTGGCATGGTCTTGTACCCTGCATTGAAGACGACCATTTTCAAGCTCTTTGAACTTAATACCATGCTGAGCTGCGAGCGCTTCAATTGGTGCACGCTGGAATGCCGCCAGATTAGCATTCCCAGCCACTGAGGCCGCATGACGTGCCACTCTTGGATGGCTCCCAATTTGCTCCACAATCCTCGATAAATCGAGAAAGGTGATCGCGTCGTGGATAGCCTGGACCTTTGCGGCGGCAGTTGCAGCAACGTTTGCTACAATCTTCGCCACCTGCTCCATTGGGCCGACGTTCAAAATATAGACGTGCGCATCCGTGACGATGACGTCGAACTCCTGGTCGAGGCGAAGAACGTTCTCCTGGATCATAGTGAGTGTGTCGTCTACAAGGCGTACCAAGCGGTTACGTGCCTTTATGGTACCCTTCAAGCGCGTAGCCTTCTTTATCCCTATCGCACGGCGGCCCTGATCATCTGTGAACTCAGCGAAGTAGTAGTCCATGTCCTGAATATGGTCTTGGACGTTAGCAAGATCGTCGAGAGCCCCAGCATCAAATATCGCTGACAAATCACCCATGAACTCGTTTTTTCGCTCAGCGTAAATTCGCCTTTTCGCTCCATAATCTTCCGAAATATCGTAAGCTTCCCAGCCCGTCTGAACTGCCTCGAACGAATCAATCGTATCTCGTAAAATCGTCCGCAGCGTGTCTTTCGTTGCTGCGTCGGTCGGAACAAAGTGCATGTTGCCATTGCTGCGCAACGTAACTCCAAAGTTTACCGCAACTATCGCCATGGGGTTAAATTCGGCTTCAATCATCGTCTGCCCTATCAACAAGTACGTTGCCCCCGAGTCGGTATCCGGTTAGCGGCTCCCCGTTCACCAAATAATGCCTTCGAGAGATCACTGCATACGTGACGAGTCGCTCACCCTCTCGGTCCTTGGATGTAGTACCGCCCCGAGCTTCAACAGTAAATATGCGATATCCACAGAGTGCAAAAATCAGATTCATGTAGTGAAGGCGCATATGCCAAAACAAAAACATGACAAAGAGGAACGCAATTGATATGGCAGCAATATCACGCACAGCAGTGAGAGTGGCTTGGAATAGCGGGATGAGCATCGCAAAAAGATACGTCAGGAGGTGCTCCCGCTGATCACGCGCTGACTCCACAACAATTGTTTTCTCATTCTGGTTTGCACGCGCTCTTCGAAAAACCAGACAGAGAATTGCAGTCGGCAGTATGAAAAGGAAGACGCATGTGGGGATCCACAGCCTGTCAGAGATTGGAGTCACTCCCCGCACCGCCCACAGGAGAAAAACCGGACTTAAGCTCGACCAAACTAAAACAAATCGGACGAAGCCAAGCCCTTCGCCCGCGGTAGCTCTCGGCATAATGCCTCCAGTAAAAAATGAGTTAGCTCTATGTTCAGGATCGTAGACGAGATGGGCGTCTCCGGGAACCTCATGGCGCGTTTGAAGTCTAGGCATTGAATGGGCACAGTGGACGCTCAGCCAAGACATGTCTACAACTGGTATTGCCGTACTGGGGGGTGAAAATGGCGGAATTCAAGGCTGTTAAATCGCGAACGACCATCAGGTCAGCGATGAAGAGGTGGCAGAAGGCCTTTGTTATGCTGGGCAGTCTGAATCACGGGTTCTCCGGGCTGATTTGGGTTGAGTCCTCCGGAATCTGGCTACGCGTTGGAGGACGGGAAAGAGCTAAAGGCTTTAGGTACTGGAACGGGATCGGTGATCGGCTCGGGAGCGGGAAGGGCAGAAACCTTCTCGTCGAAATAAACCCGCCGGATGGAGAATTTCCGGGCCGTTTCCAGGGCCTTGTGGCACATGATGGCGCGAGGCGATTGTGGGTTCTGCACGCAGGTGAAATAAACATCGAAGGGATGCCCGTCCACCTAGGCGATCATGTCCAAGTGCACGGTTTGCCATCGGTCGATGTTCATTTCTCAAATGGGAAAGTTCGACAGTATTACAAAGTGGCATGCCTTGATGCGAATGAGCAATCGATTGTCGGTTCTACCAAAATATTTGCGGACGCATGCCGATTGGTCCGCATCAGTACCGGCGCTCAGTCTCAGTCGGCTGTCGAGATTGCATCTCAAGCCAAGATATTTGAGGAAGCGCTTGGCCCATATCTCGTTGGCCCCCAAGGCGCGAAATGGAAGGACCGCACTCATGCCCGAATTTGGCATGCGTTAAAACAGGCCTTGGAGGCCAAAGGTGTAAAGGTCGCTAACGAACGGGTAAGTTCCTTGGGGCCGGACTTGTTCACCTACGACGAGCCTGTACCGAGGCTTTTTGAGATTAAAACGGCAGCGGGCTCATCTGATTACCTCAAGGCAATCGGCCAACTGATCGTATACGAAAGGTTGCTGAAGAGGGGGTTCAGGAAAATGATGGTCGTCCCGAAGGACCTTCCTCCCGCTTTGAAAGAAATCTTGGAAAGCCTCGAGATAGGCGTTGTGACCTACGGCACGAAAAAGGGCACACCGCTCTTCAGCGGCCTTTGAACAAGACCTAAGCGTTACAAATAACGCCCTTAACAGCCACCCGACTTGCGAGGAATAGCTTGACGTCCAAAGACATTGACGCCTGCCCAAAATGCGGTTCCTTCGAGCGGCGACCTCGTGGAAACTGTGCTCATTGTCACCGCGAGGCAGCCGCTCGATATCGCGCTAGAGTGAAGAGCGCACAGGGTACTCACACGGAAGCGGAGTGGCTTGCCAAGGCAGCAACCTATGGTGCTTGCCCGAAATGCAGCCGCACGTGGGATCAGGTGGAGCGTCCAAACGCCCAGCGCCTACCATTTACAAAGGGCCACATCATACCGTTGGCGCGGGGTGGGACGAATAGCATCGAGAACCTTCAGCCCGAGTGTTCGCGCTGCAACTATGGGGACCACGGAGCTCATTTTACTCGACTGGCCCGCAGATAGGCGCGTGACCAAAATTCCGCACGCTGGCCGCCGAGGATTTCGTGGGGCGTCCGCATAGGGACGCGCGAAAAAAAATCCAGATCGCCTATGCGGGGGACCGCGACATGGATCGTTACAAATCAAACGAGTTGGGCTAATTGTGCCGCCAAATTCGGAACCCTGAAGCACCAAGGAGAGACCATGGCGACTGACGATTTGGATTTGGAAGCGCTGCTCGCCGAGTTCAAAGCGGAGCGAGAACTCGACGAAGCCGACCTACCTCCGTCTACGTTCACGGCCCACCCAAAGAATCCGAGGGCGAGTGCGCGGAGGAAGCTTCGGCGACGCATCGTAAATCTGGAGTTGGCGCTGGAAAACGTCGAGTGGGCTATCGGGGAGGTCTTTTCAACCGCTGGCCGCGTCAACAAGGAGAGCGAACTTAGGCGGCTGCAAGCGGCAATTGCCGCCTTCCGGGAAGAGACAGGACTCAGGAATTCCATTCAGGAGGACTACGCGCCGACCTCTGACGACGCGCTCTTCAAGATGTTCGAGGCCGCCGAGCAAACCACCCGGAACGCGATTGCCAACAGCGCCCCGCTGATGAGTTCGCTCGACCTGTCCCCCGCCAAGGATGAGGACGACTAAGCCCTCGAAGGTCCAGGATTATCCTGATCTCTACTGTGCAGGGTGGCAGCTATGTACGCGCCAACCTACAAGGGCGCGCTCGACTGGTCTGCCCTCCACGCCCGACACAGGCCCAAGTGAGGGCAGGGGATATCTCGCCCACATTCCCTCGTAGAGGTCGGTGTGCCAGTAAAGAGAAGGTAGCGATAGGGCTGACCATAGTTTCTGAAATCATAGAGAGCTCTAATCCTCTATCAGCGAGCGCCCGGCATACGGCGCCTGGGGCAAGCCGAGAACGCGCGCAAGCGTCGGCGCAAACTGGTCCGCATTTGCCTCGTCGACGGTCCGCTGGGCAACGCCGATGCCGGACAGGATGAACATTCGGTCGTCCTCACGGCTGCCCGGCCGAAAACCGTGGGTTGAGATGGCGCGCGGCCTGCCCGTCGCAGAGAGCGGGGCGGACGCATGCCTCGCTCGCTCCTCGAAGGAATGCCGAGGCGGCGCGACGAACATCGCCACAGCCCCGCGGAGTGGCTCCGGTAGATGCAGATCGTTCCAGAGTTCGACGCCGTAGGGCGACAGTCGCTCAGTGGCTCTGTCAACATCGCCGGGCGTTTTGAGGGAGACGTAGAGGCTGGCGCCTTCGGTCATCCAGTGCATGTCAGGGATAATGGCCTCTGGAAAAATCGCCGTATCGACCGGACCGTGACCGTGGTCGCTGGCGATCGCGATCACATAGTCGCCGAGCCGTCCGTTCCGCTCGAGAACTGCCAAGACGTTACCCAGCAGCATATCCGCGAACTGCATCGACCAGATCGCAGTAGGCGTGTCGTACCCGAGAGAATGCTGGAATGCATCCGGCATCTCGATCTCCGTCAGCACGAGATCCGGCGGCCGGTCGGAGCCGAGCAGAGCCACGACGGCGCGATTGAGAAACTGATCGAGTGCGAGGCCGGCCAGCAGGTGCGGCGCGCCGTCATCAACTGACTCTCGGAACCAATCCATTTCGGTCAGGCCGGCGCGCGCGAGCCGATCTTCGGGATCGTGGATTGCGCGCGAGGCCGCCAATGCTTCGGGAGTGGTCATCTTTCCGAAGCGATGACCGGTCACGAAACTACGCAACCACCAGGGCGGGACATAGATGGAAGTATCGTCCAAAGCGATCAACGCATGGCCGATCGCCGCGACATCCAGGCCGGCGGCCTTGGCATGGGTGGCAAGAGTCGGCGCCCGCAAATCCTCAGCTAGCGGCGCCATGAAGATGTCACCGCGGAAGATATGATTGCCATAGACGCCGTGCACTTCGGGTCCAACGCCTGTCAACATGGTTGCGCGGCCGGGGACAGAGGTGGCCGGCACGGCCGATTTAAGCCGGCGAACGCGCAGGCCAGAAGCCGCGAGACGGCTCATGTTCGGGAGGCGGTGCGCATGGGCTTCGAAAGTGTCGGCGCTGACGCCGTCGACGAGTATGGAGATCAGCTTTCTTTGCATGAAGGTCCGTCATTTTAGGGTCGGGTCGAGTTGATCGCGCAACCAGTCGCCGAGGACGCTTACTGCCACGGCGGTCAACACGATGACGAGACTGGGAGCGAGCAGCATCCAGGGGGCGCGGGTGATATACTCGCGGCCGGCGGCGACCATGACGCCCAGGCTGCTCATTGGCGGCTGGACGCCAAGGCCGAGAAAGGACAACCCGCTTTCGACGAGAACGATTTCAGGAAATGTCACTGTTGCCGCGACCAGAAGCGTTGCCGCACTGTTGGGCAGGATGTGCCGAACATAGACGCGCAATGGGTGGGCGCCGAGCTGGCGGGTTGCACTCGCATAGCCCTGCGCACCGGCGGCCATCGCGAGTCCCCGGGCAAGCCGCGCATTCCGCTCCCAGCCGTACAGCCCCATCAGGGCGACAAACAGCGTCAGCGAATTGCCCAAAAAGGCGAGCATGGCCAGCGCCACGATGAGAAATGGTAACGAAGCCTGGACGTCGATCATCAGGAGCAGAACGTGCTCGACCAGCCGGCGAAAATAAGCGGCGGTGAAGCCGATCGCCGTGCCGACGAACACGCTGATCGCGGTCGCGCCGAAGGTGACCAGCAAGCTGGTGCGGATCGAGTAGATAAGACGCGAGCCAACGTCACGGCCGAGATCGTCAGTTCCAAGGATATGCAGCATCGTCCCGCCGAACCCCACAGGCGGCGCCAGACGATGGCGCAGGTCGATCGCAGTAATGTCGTAGGGGGCAATGTGCGCTGCTACGAGTGCGGCCACGACCATGAGCAGAACCCAGCCCGCTGCGACGCGTGTCGGCAAGTCCATCCAGGAAGTCGTCTGAAGCCTAGGCATCATGACCGGCATCTCAATGCGATCCAGCGGACGATGCCCGCAAGCGCGGATCAACTACGCCATAGAGCAGGTCCATCAGGAGGTTGGCCGATGTCATGGTTAGTGTCACAAGCAGAAGGATGACCTGAACCACGGCGAGGTCTCGGTTGGCAACCGAGACCACCAGCAACTGGCCGATGCCGGGCCAGCCGAATACATTCTCCACCAGGACCGCGCCTGCAACTTGTCCCCCTAGCATCAGGCCGAACAGCGTCAGCACAGGAATGATCGCGTTCGGGAGAGCATGATGGCGAACCACCTGCCGCCAGGTCACGCCCTTGGCGCTGGCCGCGACGACGTATAGCTGTGACAGAACCTCGATCATGGCACTGCGCGTGAAACGCGCGATAAGGGCCGCCCCGCCAATGCCGAGCGTCAGAACCGGCAGGACAAAACCGGCAGCCCGGTCTGCGCCGCCTGACGGGAACAGGCCGAGTGTGACCGAAAAGATCAGGATCAGGAGCAGCCCAAGCACGAAGCTCGGTACAGTGAAGCCGAGAACGGTCAGCATCATAACCGATCGATCGACCCAGCTGTCGCGATGCATGGCGGCATAGGCGCCGACGGGAATCCCGATCAGCATTGTGAGTATCAGCGACGGGATCATCAGCGCCAATGTCAACGGCACGCGCTCGAGCACAATATCCAGGGCTGGCTTTCCGCCCAGCATGGAATTGCCGAAGTCGCCATGAAACGCCGCCTGGATGTAGCGCCAATATTGCACCGAAAGCGGTTGATCGAGATCCCAATGCCGGCGAAAGGCTTCGAGGTCGGCGGCACGAGCGCTGGGACCGAGAATTTGCAAGGCTGGATCTCCAGACGCGCGTAACACCACGAAGGTAAGGGTCACCACAACAAGGATCGAAAGTGCGGCACGCAAGACTTTCGGGCCAACAAAACGAATGATTGTCGCGGTCATCGATCCCTCACACGATGGCAGGCGACCTCCCGTTTTGAATCCAGTGGCAGGAGTTCGGGCAGGCTTTGTCGGCATATGTCGTGCGCTAGTGGGCAGCGTGAATTGAACGGACACCCGGAAGGCCGATCGGTGGCGCTCGGCGGCTCGCCCGAGAGCGGCACATATTGGTCGAAGCCGCCCGGCAGCCTTGGCATGGCCGACACGAGCGCCTGCGTATAGGGATGTGCGGGGTGGTCGATGATGACGTCGGCGCGCCCCTGCTCGACGACGCGGCCCAGATACATCACCGCAATGCGATCGCTGACGTGACGCACGATCCGCAAGTCATGGCTGATAAACAATATGCCGAGCCCAAGCTCCTGCTGACGATCCACCAGCAGGTTGACGATTTGTGCCTGTACAGAGACGTCGAGCGCCGAGACCGGTTCGTCGCAAACCAGAAGCGACGGTTTTGGTGCTAGCGCACGCGCCAGCACGACGCGCTGGCGCTGGCCGCCGGAAAGCTGATGCGGGTAGAGCATGTGGTGGTCTTCGCCAAGTCCCACTGCTTGGAGCAGCTCTCTTACCCGCTGCCGCCGGCTTGCGGCATCGCCAACTCCGTGAATCTCCAGCGGCTCGGCGATGAGGGCATCAACCGTCATGCGGCGGTCGAGCGCCCCCAGCGTGTCCTGAAAGACCAGTTGCATCTGCCGCCGCTGTGAGCGCCACTCTTTGCTGCCGATCCGCGGCAGCAAAGAATCTTGAAACAGCACCCGGCCGCTGTCCGGCGAATCCAAGCCGAGCGCGATCCGGCCGGTGGTGGATTTGCCGCAACCAGATTCGCCAACAATGCCGGTCGTTTGCCCCGCCTCGACGTTCAGCGACACGCCATCGACCGCAGCGAGATATTTCCGCGGTCCGAGAATCGACGAGCCGACCGGGAAGCGGCGGGAAACGCTTTCGAGACGCAGCAAGGTCATCGCTCGGCTGCAGCCTTCAGGCAGTGCACGGAATGCCCGGCAGAAACCTGCCGCGCTTGCGGTCGGGCTACGGCGCATGCAGCGACGGCGTCCCTACATCGCGGTGAGTAGGCACATCCAGGCGGCAGGTGTCGCTGCGGTGGCGCGCCCGCTATTGCGGTCAACCGTATGCGCGGTCCACACGATGGCGGAATGGCTCCGATCAGGTCGCGCGTGTAGGGGTGCTCCGGCGCTGTCAAAAGCGTGAGTGTCGATCCGGCTTCGACGATCCGTCCGGCATACATGACGCAAACCCGATCACAGATGGCCGCTACTGCCGCTAGATCGTGGCTTATCATCACCAAGGCCATGCCGGTGTCTTGCTGGATCTTCTTGAGCAGCAACAGGATCTGCGCCTGCACAGTGGCATCGAGCGCAGTCGTCGGCTCGTCGGCAACCAGCAGTTCGGGCCGGCCGGCAAGCGCAATGGCGATCATTACGCGTTGGTTTTGGCCGCCCGACAACTCGTGCGGATAGGCATTGACCCTATTTGCAGCATCCGCGATGCCGACTTGGTCGAGCAGTCGACGAGTCTCAGCCCGAGCGGCGGGACCGGTCAAGCCGCGATGCAGGCGAAGTGCTTCAGCAATTTGCGCGCCTATGCGATGCACCGGATTCAGGGCGCCGGCCGGATCCTGGAAGATCATGGCAATACGCCCGCCACGCACGCGATCCAAAACTGATGACCGGGCGCCAACCAAATCGAGGTCGCCAAGCCACGCTTCGCCCGAAACATCGGCGGATCGTGGCAATAGATCCAGCACCGCCCGCCAGGTCACGGACTTGCCGCAGCCGGATTCGCCGACGATACCAACGGCCTCGCCTTTGCCTACAATGAGATCGACACCGTGTAGGACAGGCACACCCCCGAAAGCGACCGTCAGGTCAACAATCTTAATTGCAGGGTTGGCACAGGAGGGCGGAACGCCATGAGCCGGCAACAGCGCGAGGCTCGCGCTGTTCTTGTAAGACTTGTTCAGCATAGAGCTCAGGCCACCGGCTCAGGCGATATCTTCGGGCCAAGATACATTTGCGGCAATGGGTTCGGCTGCCAACTGACATTCGACTTCTGCCCATAGATAAAGGGCATGGAGTGCAGTGGTGTGATGCAGGGGTCCTCAATCTCGACAATGTCCTGCATCCGTTTGAAGGCCGCCTTGCGCTTGGCGAGATCGGTCGTCGTTTCAAGCTCATGGCCGAGCGTGTTGAATTCGGCATTGGTCCAGCCGCCGCCCGCCTGCAGGTCATTGGTCGGGCCGATAATCTGCCAAAGCATGGAGACGGGATCGGCGTAGAAGGCACCCCCCGACGTATCCGCGATGCCGCCGAGATTGTCGACCTGCGTCCAGTTCTCGCACATGATCAGCTTGACGTTGAGCCCAGCGGCTTTCCACATTTCGACCAGTGCCTGATTATCGGCAAGCTGCATCGGATAGTATGTGCCGACGGAAGGGTAGGGGATTTCCTCGCCTTTGTACGACGACTTGGCGAGGAGTTCCTTCACCAGCGCCGGATCGTAAGACACGCCCTTGCGCCCGGGATAATTGATGGCGCCGAAAATCGGCAATTGCCAGCCATTGAGCGCCTTCGCCCGGCCATTCCAAAGGCCGTCGGCCAGTGCATCTCGATCAATCGCGCAGGCAAGCGCGCGACGCAGGTTGACGTCCTTCAAAATGGGCGTCTTGAGTGGCGAGAATGTGAGGAAGCGGAACCATGTGGTTTCGACGCCGGTGACCGAAAGGCCCTTGACGCCTTCGATCTCCGCAATGTGGTCCGGGGTGATGTCGGTGACGATATCGTAATCGCCCGCCTGCAGCCCAGCGATACGTGCGGCGATCTCCGGCACCCGCTTGAAACGGATCGACGCAAACGGCGGTTGGCCGCCCCAATACTCATCATGCGCGACCAGCGTGATCTCGTCGCCGCTACGCACGTCGCCAATCTTGTAGGGACCAGTGCCGATCGGCTTTGCAGCCCATGCATCGTAATTCTTTGCAGCATGCCATGCCTTGGCACTGATGATTTGAGTGCCCCATGCTCCAAGCCGGTTGGTGAAAACCGGGTCCTCTGTCGTGGTCAACAGACGGACAGTGCGGTCATCGACCTTCTGCACATCGGCAAGTGAGGAAAGGAAATTGGCAAGCACGGCCGCACCTGGTGCCTTTTCGCCGCGCAGCCGATCCGGCCCGAGCGACAAGACAACATCATCCGCGCTCATTGTGGAGCCGTCATGAAACTTCACATTATCGCGCAAACCGATCTCATACGTTTTCACGTCGATCTGCTTCAAGGATTTTGCGAGTGCGAAATTCAGACGGAAGTTGTCGTTGTAATCTGTCCGCAGAAGCTGGTCGAAAATGCTGTACTGCACTCGCCAGGAAACGTTGGCGATGGAAGCGCTATCCACAGGTTCCAGAATGGTGCGCAGATCCTGGACGGCGATCTTGAGGCTCGGTCGCTGGCCGCCTGCGGCCATGCGCGGCAACGCCATCGCGCCAGCCGCAAGGGCCGTCATGCCTAGAAATGTGCGACGTGTCGTTTGCATATCAAAAACCTTCTCCTGTTGTCGGGACGGCAAGCCGGCCGAACTCCGCTTCTTCCCGAGACGGGCAGAGACATAGCGCAGTTATGTGAAGGTTTTGTGTGGCTTTAAGACGGATTGTGGTGGGTTTGTAATGGAGGCGCAAAGGCATTTCACAAACTGTCGTGAAACGACCGCATTCCTGCGAGCATGCCGCAGCAGGGTCAAGGTCATTTATGCCGGGTTACGACGGCTTTTGCTGCGGATATAGGACTTGGGCACCAGCGGCTTCGATCTGCTTCAGCACGTCCAGTGCCGGCTTCCGGTCGGTGATGATCGAGGAAATCGCTGAATGGGGCAGGATGCGGTAACGCACCGACCAGCCGAATTTGGTGTGATCGGCGAGAACGATGATTTTCCGCGTCTGTTCGCAAAGTGTCGCGGCGAGATCCTGCCCGACCTGTTGATGATCGAAGACGCCTAGAGTGGGATGCACAGCGTTGACCCCGATGAAAGCAACATCGATCTGCTGTTCGCGAAGCGTGCGCAGACCAAGAAATCCTGTCACGGTCCGGAAGTCGGGATTGAATTCACCGCCTAGCATGACCACGCGATGCCGACGGCCGTCGGCAGCTGCGATCGCTATATCGACCATGTTGGTGACGATGCGCATCTCCGGCAAAGCCGAGATGCGACGAGCCAATGCCAGCACCGTGCTGCCGCCCCCCAAGAAGAGGTTCTGCCCGGGCTTGAGAAGACCGAGCGCTATCTCGGCAATAGCGTTCTTTTCCGCACGCTGAGAAATCGCGCGCGACGAGACGCCCAATAACTTAGGCTGCTGCGTGGCGACGGCCCCACCATGGACGCGCACGACCAAGCCGTCCTGCTCGAGCTGTTTGATATCCCGCCGCGCGGTCTCCTCAGAAATGTTGAATTGCGCTATCACATCTCGGATACGGACTTCGCCATCCGTTTGGATCATTTCGATGAGCTTCTTGTGGCGATTGTGGCTAAGTGACATTCTTCCCTCTCACGGTATTTGCGCGAAACTAGCGAGCTCGAAGCGCAAACGCCATCGTGGAGAGCAGGTTGGCCTGAATGGAGGTAGCGTCATTCGGCAAAGCATGCCGCCCGGGCCGCAGACTGAGCTGACCGCGCCCACATTCGGCGCTCGGCTAGATCGCGCCCGCGGCTTATGCCGCTAATCTCATTGCAACGCGCGATCGGCTGTTCAACCCCGACCAGCTCCGCCGATCACCCGTTGCTCAACCCGCGCCACACGGCGTCCAGGCCCGGTAACGAGGCGCCGGAGCGGACGGACGCTGACCGATACTGGCCTACTGAAGATGAAATGGCTGGCGATGTAGCCGGACGCCACATTTATGACTATGCCCAGAATAATGGCTCCGAGAGTAACCCGTAAAGCGCCTTCCAACGAGTGAAACGGCGCTCACCAACTCCAAAATGATAGACGATTGCTGGGAAGAACATCTGCGACAGTAGTGGCACACCAAACATCGCCAACAGCACGACGATGAGAGCTACGCTTGGGTTGCGATTGAACAGCCCCGGAAACGCAAATACAGCCGCGACGATAAATGGGAACGTAATCAGTAGGATGATTGAGAAGAAGGCTACCCCGGCACCCTAGCCTATCAAATTCAAGCCGCTGTACCAGGCCCTGCTCGACTGGAGGCATTCCGAAATTGGCGGGTGAGATCGCGATCGCTGTGACAAGATCTGCCTGGCTTCAGCGGCACGACGCCGCCTCAGGGCGGCGCGGCCTTCTCGCCACAGAGTTGAGGCATGGCTCAAATCAAGTAACCGACGTATCCCATTTCACAATGCTGCGGACCCGTCCGCGCCAACAGTATTATCGAAATGCGGATAGCTTTTTTTGTTGCGGCTGCCGTTGCGCAGGATCTAAGGTCGGCTTTGGGCGAGGGGGCATAATTGTCAGAATCCGAAAAGTCAGTCTTCCAAAGCGATATACCGCTAAGGGAGAAGCTCGAGCGCGCCAGGATGGAGCTGCTCGACCTTTCCGCGCGCAACCGACTCTTGAACGTTCCGCGTTTTTCTAAAAGCGCTAAAACCATCGACGTCGTCGATGAGCGGTCATCCGAGATTTATCGGTTGCTGGTAAATGAAGGTAAGGCCTTTACCTTCCTCGCCGGTAAGCCGGATAGGCCAAAGGCCGGTCAAGAGAGTGCCACTGCGGATAACGAGATCGACTACTCGCCGATTTCCCTTGCTCAGCCCGAAGACGACGAGGTGGACGATAGGGGTGTGTCCTCGCGACATTCGGACACCAAGCTTCAGACTCGCATGACCCCAACCGGTTTGCAACGCAGGCTGCTCGATCTGTACCACGATGCGCGAACGCTAGAAGAGGAGCAGGGCGTCAACATCCTCTTTCTGGCTCTTGGGATGCTGAGGTGGATTGACCCGAATAACAAGGAAAACATCCGTCAAGCTCCGCTCATTTTGGTGCCGGTCCGTCTCGAGCGAGGTACGGCTGGGGAAAAGTTCCGGCTACGCGGCAGACCGGAGGATCAGAGCGCAAACCTCTCCCTCGAGCTCTATCTTGATCGCATGCACAAGCTCGCGATGCCGAGCTTCGATGCGGGAGATGACTTCAACGCCGCAAAGTATCTCGATGCCGTGGCCGAGGCAGTCTCAACAAAAGAGGGTTGGGAGGTGCTCCGGGACGATATGGTGCTAGGCTTCTTCTCGTTCGCGAAGTTCTTGATGTACCGAGATCTTGATCCCGAGATCTGGCCCGAGGGTTCCAAGATCATCGAACAAGCGAAGGTCCGCTCGCTCCTTTCGGATGGTTTTGAAGCACGCGAACCGCTGATGTCTGACGATATCGCGATTGATCCGCACATTGCGCCTGCGGAGATGTTGCATATCGTCGACAGCGACAGTTCCCAGACGCTCGCGATCCATGATGTCAGGAAGGGTCGCGACCTTGTGATCCAAGGTCCGCCCGGGACAGGAAAATCGCAGACGATTGCAAACGTTATCGCGTCAGCCGTTGCGGACGGTAAGACCGTGCTTTTCGTGGCCGAAAAAATGGCCGCGCTGGAGGTCGTGAAGCGTCGCCTCGACAATGCCGGGGTAGGGGATGCCTGCCTGGAGCTCCATAGCAACAAGGCGAACAAGCGCATGATGCTGGAGGAGCTGCGTCGTACTTGGCAGCTCGGATCGCCTCAAGGACAATTCCCGTCTGCGCTCCCCGATCAACTGTTGCAGGCGCGCAATAAGCTCAATGCTCATGCCGACCGGATGCATGTCCCGTTGGGCGCATCCGCCCTGACGCCCTACCAAGTTTTCGGCCAGATGACCCGCCTCAGGCAGAACGGGCAAAAACCCGTAGATATCGAACTTGAAGGTGCGACCGATTGGACGAGTGATGGCGTTTCGGCACGCCGGAAGCTGCTTGACGAGGTTTCTCAACGCATCAACGAAATTGGATTGCCGATCCACCATCCCTGGAGAGGTGTTGGCTTGGATGTCGTTCTGCCAACCACCGTCGAGCGGCTCGTCCCGCGCATCGGGTCTTTGCTAGATCAAGCGAAGGCCGTGCAGGCCAAATTGATCGACATCGCCGCGCGGATAGAAGCCGGGCCCCCGCAAATTCTCAGCGACAGCGGCGACATAGAAGATCGCGCAGAACTTCTCGCGTCCGCACCAGAGCTTCCCGCCGACGCGTTGGTCTCGCCGGTGTGGGATGCCCAGCCTAAAGAGATCTCGTCGCTTCTTTGGACAGGATCGGATTTCGCCCGCAAGTTCGAAGACGTTTCGCAGCATTTGGCCGCGACGGCGATCGACACCCCAATTGAAGATCTTGAGACCGACCTTGCAAACCTGCCATCGGAATTTGCGAAAGACGGCTTTGTTCGCGCGCACCACCTGACCGTTCTGCTCCCACGATTGCGGGATGAAGCGGAGAGGTTGAACCAAGAGCTGGGGTCGACGGCTGTGCCGGACACGCTGGCAGGGCTCGTTAGATTAATTGTGACGGGGGAGAGAGTTGCGGCTGCACCCGACGCAAGCCCCGAAGCGTTTGCTGCGACCGTCTGGGACTCCGGACTTGAACAAGCGGCTGAGCTTGCCGAGAGCGTCGCGATCCTTGAAGCGATCCAAGCAGAACTGAAAGGGAGGGTTGTCGATGCTGCCTGGAAGATGGACGCAGCGCCGACAAGGCAGGCCCTCGCCACTCATACCGGACTGTTGAAGGCATTGAGCGGCGACTACCGTCGCGCCAAAGCACTTGTGCGATCCCTTCTGGTCGATCCTAACGCGCCGTCGACAGAGATAGTGCGTCTCCTAGACCTGCTGATGAAGGGGCAGGCCGCGGCCGCAAGGGTTCGTGATGGCGACGCCTTTGGTCGTTCCGCCTTCGGAGCAGATTGGCGGGGTGAGAGATCATCTTCGGCACCGCTCTTAGCGTTAGTGGAATGGATGCGCACGCTAAGAGGGCTTGGGTCGGAACCTCGAATTATTGCCGGACGGATGGCAGAACGCTCCGAAGCGGGGGCGCGGGCGCTACGAGTTCGCAAGGTGATCGATATCGGCCGACCGCTGATCGAGGGTTTCTGGAACGATCTCGGCCACCTTGCGCCGTCCATGCTGGGTGATGTGGCTTCCGCCGAAAGGGCTTCACTGAAGCTGATGGAAGTGAAGGCGCGTTCCGTGGCACAAGCGGACGAAGCGTCTCGAGACGTTCTGGCCAGCGTGCCTGATCAGTTATCCGACCGGGTGGAGCTCGTCCGGCGACTGGGCGCGTTACAAAAGCTCGCTCAAGAGATCGATGCCGCTCAAGGTCTTGGCATTTCCGCATTCGGTTCGTCATGGCTCGGGCGAGGATCCAACTGGGCCGCGCTTACGCAGGCCGAGCTCTGGTTGAAAAGCAATAGCACACTCCGACATCTAGTCGCCCGTTTGCCTGAGAGAGCCGAGATCGCGAACTCAGCTCGTTCTACTCGAGAGGCGACGCAGGCAGCAGCGCTGCAATTGAAGGCGCTTGCGGAGGATTTGAAAGCAGATGCTTCGTCTCTTTTCGGAGTAGGCGATTTCTCGGATATCGTGATTGCCGAGTTGATTGCTCGATTGGAGGGCTGGGTCGGGCATCAGGAACAGCTCTCGAAATGGGTCGCCTACGAAGAACGATCGGACAATGCTCGAAAGGCCGGACTAGGGCAGTTGATAGACGGCCTGGCCAATGGCCAAGTTCCGACCGCATCGGCGCGATCGGTCTTCGACATGGCCTATTACGAGAGAATGCTGGCGGCGATGGTGAATATGGAGCCAGAGCTCGGGAGGTTTGACGGCGAGCTCCATTCCAGAGCTGTTCGCGACTTTGCAGATTTGGACCGACAAAGGATCAAGGCTAGCGCCATCGAGGTCGTGACCGCGCATCATCGCAAGATCCCTTCAAGGGATGGCGGAGCGGGGCCAGTCGGTTTGCTTCGATCTGAGATGGCGCGCAGACGAGGCCATATGCCTATCCGGCAGTTGATGCTGAGGGCAGGGCCTGCTGTCCAAGCGCTGAAGCCAGTGTTCATGATGAGCCCACTTTCGGTGGCGCAGTTCTTGTCGCCCGGTCGTATGTCGTTCGACCTCCTGGTTATGGACGAAGCGTCTCAGATTCAGCCGGTCGACGCACTCGGCGCAATTGCCAGGGCGAACCAGGTGGTCGTCGTGGGCGATGAACGCCAACTGCCGCCGACGACGTTCTTTGCGAAGATGACAGGCTCGCAATCTGAAGATGACGAGGGAGAAGGTGCGCAGGTCGCTGACATCGAGAGTATCCTCGGGCTTTTCACGGCCCGTGGCTTGCCGCAGCGCATGCTTCGCTGGCACTACCGCAGCCGACATCAATCGCTAATCGCCGTGTCGAACAGCCAGTTTTACGAGAACCGGCTGTTCATCGTGCCGAGCCCTTATACCCAGGAGGCCGGCATGGGGCTGCGGTTCCATCATGTGCCTGAGGGGGTGTTCGATTCAGGTGGTACCGGAACGAACCCGATCGAGGCGCGGGCCGTAGCGGAAGCGATCATCCGTCACGCGAAGTCGAATCCGCAAGAGACTCTGGGCGTTGCGACTTTTTCTGTTAGCCAGCGTCGTGCCATCCAAGATGAGCTCGAAGCCTTACGACGGCTGAATCCCGATACGGAAGACTTCTTCCACGCCCATCCGAGTGAGCCGTTTTTCGTCAAGAACCTGGAGAACGTTCAAGGCGACGAGCGGGACGTGATCATGATCTCGGTGGGATATGCCAAGAACGCCCAGGGCTACATGGCCATGCGCTTCGGCCCACTTGGTTCGGAAGGCGGCGAGCGTCGCCTCAACGTCCTCATAAGCCGGGCTAAGCGTGCCTGTGAGGTGTACGCGTCGATAACAGATGAGGACATCGACCTTGAGCGCGGAAAGGGGAAGGGGGTCTTCGCCTTCAAGCTCTTTTTGCACTACGCGAGGACTGGACGCATCTCGCTCGCGCAGACGACGACCCGGGAGATGGATTCAATCTTTGAAGAACAGGTAGCCAATGCATTGATTGAGCGAGGCTTTCAGGTCCATGCACAGGTAGGCATCGCAGGCTTCTTCATCGATCTGGCCGTCGCTGATCCGGAGCGGCCAGGGCGGTATCTGCTGGGCATCGAATGCGACGGTGCTGAATATCATTCTTCACGCTCCGCCAGGGATCGGGATCGGCTGCGCCAGGCTGTGCTCGAAGACCATGGCTGGATCATTCATCGCATTTGGAGTGCTGATTGGTTCCAGCGTCCGCGTGAACAGCTTGAGCGGACGGTGTCAGCGATCGAGGCCGCAACGAGAGAACTCGCCGAACGTGCGGAGTTGGGAAATCAGAGAAGCCGTGCCGCTGCAGTACAGGTCGTGACGGTAGACAGAGGTAACATCACAGAAATCGGCTTGGAAACCACGAACGGAGCCGCGGCGCCAGACCGAGCCTACGCGGAAGCCAGGGTACAGAGACCGCACGGACAGTTTGAACTACACGAGACGCCCACCGGTCTGCTGGCGGGGATGGTCGAGCAAGTCGTGGCTGCGGAGACTCCGATCCATCTCGACGAGGTGGTCTCACGAATCCGGGATGCGTGGGGCCTGCAGCGGGCCGGCGGCAGAATCCAGGACGCAATCGAGCGCGGCCTTGTTGTCGCCGAATCTCGGGGAGCAGTGGCACGGCGAGGAGACTTTTGCTTCAAGCCCGGCGCCTCTATCCGGCTGCGAGACCGTAGTGGTGTGATGTCCTCTGGATTGCGCAAGCCTGAAATGATCTCGTCGGAGGAAGTTGCTGAAGGAGCAATCGAGGTGGTGAGATCCAATCTCGGCGCGACGGAGGACGAAATCGCAACGAGCGTTTCGAGGATGTTGGGCTTCAAAGCCACAAGCGCTCAATTGAGGCAATTGATTTCGACGGCGGTTGCCGGTGCCGTCGCGAACGGATTGTTGCGAAACCAAGACGGATTGCTGATCGACGGCGCATACGGTCAGTGAGACATCACCGTCAATGCGGGGGCGGCTGCCCTCGCTAGATCTGACGAACCTGGGACGAGGTCTGTCCTTGGTTGGAGGCTGAATGGCGTTTCGATTTGTTCACACCGCCGACATCCATCTGGATTCACCGCTGCGTTCGCTTGCGCTGCGAAATCTCGAGCTCGCGGAGCTCGTGGGTGATGCCAGCCGCCAAGCCTTCGTTTCCATAGTGGATTTGTGTCTCGAGGAACGCGTGGATGCGCTGGTCCACGTCAGGCCTTTTCTCGCCGGCCCGGTCAGTCGTGCGGCTGGGGAAATCGTCGCTGGAGCCATGGGTTCGGAAGTCTGATCACCCGAGCCACCAATCAGGAGAATACGCCGTGATGTTCCATCATGTCCTCATTGGTCTGGCGAACCTCGGAACAGGAAGAGGACTAGATTTTCAATGCAAGGTGTGTCTCTACACTATCCCAAAAAAGGGACGAGCTCGGCTGGTTTGAGGCTGATACAAGACTTTCCGCTTCTGAGCGTCGAGGATTATAGCTGCCGTTAAGCGGAGGGCCGATCTCGATGGCGGTTTCCGACCCAGTTGTAGCCGTTCGGCGCGCTCCATCATCGCCCTGTCCTACTGCGGCGCCACCATCCCAAACGGGGCGCATCGGCGCCATGCTCACCGCGACAAGCCCTTGCTCAATGGCCTTGGCTTCATGCTGGGTCCGATTGACCCTCATGCGATTGCTATGAGGGTTCAACACCGTTCTTCACAAGCCGATGACCTCTCTGCTGCCCTCCATCTTGAACACAACGATTTTGTTGTGTAGTTGAGGGCATGACGGAATTTTCGGTGATTCTTAATGAACGGGAAGCACGCAACGCTCGAGAAATGACTTCCGAGCTCGATGAGTTATTATCATCGGCACGGACGTTCGAACCGATCGTCGCCGGCCTGCCCCCTCAGGTGGTTGACGGCTTCCGAAACGCCATCAAAGCCGAAAGAGGAGAGCTCGAAGCTCTGGTCAAGGCGTATGAGGCGGCGAAGGCCGGGGACTTTGAAGACCTTGAGCGTCGGGCCGAGAACGACCCCGGCCTCACGCTAATAGTCGCTCGTATTGCGCGTGGGCTGACGCAAAAGGAGTTGGCAAGAAAGCTGGGCCTAAAAGAGCAGCAAATTCAAAGATACGAAGCCGACAGATACAGATCCATAAGCCTCGCCAACTTTCGACGCGTAGCGAGGTTCTTGGGCGTCGATTGGAAGATGGGCCTATCCAACTGGTTTGGCGGCGGCTGGAACATAGCACGCGATGTCTCTGCTGCCGAGGTTAGGAAGGTACTGAAGCACGCTCGCACCAACGGCTGGTTCGGGGATGATGATCCAGAGATTGTGGCCGAAGAGGAAAGCTTCAACTATCTTCAGCGCTACGTGTCGGACCACATCCTAAAGTACGGCAGCCCTTCTCTGCTGCGAACTGGCATGAATGTGCAAGACCACTCTGAGGACCTCCTGGTGCTGGCTTGGAAGGCGCGGGTGACCCGCCGCGCCGAGCAGATCATCAGCGCCCACGCCGTAGCCTATCGCCCGCTCGACATAACTTGGCTCATGGAACTGGCTAGACTCAGCCAGCACGGAGATGGACCGGCGCGTGCGCGCGACCTTCTGCTGAGCAAGGGGATCGTACTGGTGGCCGAGCCTCAGATACCCGGGATGAAGGTGGATGGTGCCGCATTCCTGTTGGAAAGCGTGCCGGTCATCGGCTTGACGCTGCGGCGAGACACGGTGGACAACTTCTGGTTCACGTTGCTACACGAGGTCGGGCACGTCATCCTCCACTACCGAACCGGCCTCCGCACAGGTTTCTTCGACGACACGGACACAACCGACGTCGACGAGATCGAGGAGGAGGCGAACTCGTTCGCCTCCAACGTGCTTATCCCCGAAGAGCGCTGGAAGCGATCACCGGCTCGAATCACGAAGTCCCCCGCAGTAGTCGAGAAGTTCGCGAAGGAGCTGGGGATAAATCCTGCCATCGTCTTTGGCAGGATACAAAAAGAGAGGGGAAACTACGCGGTCTTCTCGAACTCGATCGGGAGAGGCGCGGTCAGGAAGCATTTGATCGGGCCCTCGAAAGGAAGCTAGACCCATGGCTCGCACTCGCCCCATCTACGTCCCGGCACTTCGCCTCAAGCAGGGCGAGTATCGCGGCTTGCAGCGCCTCGCCCCCGACGTGGCAGATAAGATCGTCCCGCGTCTCGTTGTTCCTCCTCCCAAGGAGCGCGACCCGGAGAAGCACCGTCTCCTTACCAAGGACGAAATCGTCCACGAGACCGGGCGCCGCATCGCCGATCACTGGAAGATGCGTGACGCCTTCCTCGACGTGCGCTTCCTGTTCCCGGAGTTCGGAGAGGCGGAGTGCGCCGAGTGGCTGCCCAGGATGTTCGACGTGGCGCGTAAGGCCCATGCCCAGCCGATCCCCATCCTGAGTCTGGAAGACGCCATCGGGCCTCGGATGGCGGCCTTTCGGCTGGCCCTGGCGACCGACGGTGCAACGAGGGTCGCGATACGGGTCGAATCCGGCGAGATCGACAGCGAGCTCGCCGGTCGCTTGGCCTCGGCCATGTCCCGGCTTGGCGTGACTCCGGAGAAGTGTGCCATCCTAGCGGACTTCTCGGACGCTGACTTCTCCGACGCCCTCGCGGTGGCCAACATCGCGCAAGCCGCCCTTGAAGATCTACAAGGCATTGGCCGCTGGCGGCATGTGATCTTCCAAGGGACGAACTATCCTGAGTCGAATCCGGCAGAGGCGGATGGCAACGCAATCATTCCCCGCAACGAGTGGCTGGCCTGGAAGGAGGCGATCAAGCTAGACGGGACCTCGCCCGAGCATTTGATGTTTGGCGACTACGGAGCCGACTGCGCGAAGTTCGAGTTCAGAAAGAACTCCGGTGGGATCCCGATCCGGCACTACCGGTACACTACCTCCGACAGCTGGCTTGTCGTCCGCGGCTCGGCTGCGGGCCAAGCCGAGGCCGTCATGCGCGGCGTCTGCGAGCGCATCCTCAGGAGCGGCAAGTTCGCCGGGCGGGGCTTCAGCTCGGCCGACGACTATATTTTCAAGACCGCTAAGGGGTGGGACGGACCAGGTAATGGCTCGACGTGGCGCGAGATCAACACGACCCACCACATTACGCAGGTGGTCCGCGACATAGGCGGCATCAAGGGGATGACGTTCACTGAGACAACTTTTGTCGACCCAACCGATCAGCTGTCAATTATCTAATGTGGACGTGATTCCGATGTAGCATCGCGCGCCGGCGGCTTGTGGGGCGCCGTTAGCGACTATGGAACGGCCGAGAAAGGGGTCGATAGCTGACGAGGCAAGCTTTGGCCGATGACCGTCAACTCGAACGGCAGCTTACCGCCTAGCGCTGCTCAAAAGCCGACCGTCCGGATACGTGAAGAGTTTCGGGCGCTGGCAGGCGTACGAAAGTCCCCGAGGAAGGAACCCGCGGGCCACAGGTCGATTTCTATGGGGATTTCGGATTCCGGCTGATGTCAGCGGTGGCGCGACCGTCTCCGGGAAGCGTCGCGATTGATACGGACATGCCGCATTGTTGCGCTTCCGCACGATGTTGCCGGCTCGGCGCAGGTCCGGACGCGCGCCTTTCGGCGACGGTAGTCACCATGGACGCGTGGATCCGTCGCCGGCGGCTGAGCGCCTGCAGCTGAAGGTTCGACCATGCCATGCCGGGTCATGGGACGTTCTCCCGGTTCGTCGCCGTTGCGTCCGGCGGTCCGCGCGGTTGCCTCCACCGTTCGAACACCTCGATGACGATCATGCGTCCGCCGCAGCAAGGGCACGGCGGGCGGAAGTTGTCCGGATCGTCGAGGTTATCGTCATCGGGCGGCGCGGCGACGTCCAGGAGTTGGCGAGCGAGCGCGAGGCAGTCCTTGCGAGAGCCGCCTGCGAGCAAGCCGTAGTGACGGATGCGATGGAAGCCGCGCGGCAGGACATGGAGCAGGAACCGACGAATGAACTCGTGAGTGGCAAGCGTCATGATCTGCTGCCGGTCGGCGCCGTTGCGGCGATAGTCCTTGTAGCGGAAGGTGACGACGCTCTCGTCGAAGGCGACCAGGCGCCGGTTCGAGATGGCGACCCGGTGCGTGTAGCGCGACAGATAGGCGAGCACCGCTTCCGGTCCCGCGAACGGCGCCTTGGCGTAAACCACCCAGCGCTTCCCCCGGACGGGAGCAAGGTGGCGCAGGAATGCCCGTCGCTCGGCGAGGCGCACCATCGATCCGAAGAAGGCGAGCCGCCCGGCGTCGTGCAGCGCGACCAGACGGGTCAGGAACAGCCGGCGGAACAGTTTGCCGAGCACGCGCACCGGGAGCAGGAAGGCCGGCCGTGACGATACCCACCGACTGCCTTCCGGCGCGATGCCGCCGCCGGGCACGATCATGTGGACATGCGGATGGTGAGTCAGCGCGGAGCCCCAGGTGTGGAGGACGGCGGTGATGCCGATCCTGGCTCCGAGGTGCTTCGGATCGGCCGCAATGGTCAGCATCGTCTCCGATGCCGCCTTGAACAGCAGGTCATAAATCGTCGCCTTGTTGTGGAAGGCGATGTCGGTGACCTCGGCCGGCAGCGTGAACACGACGTGGAAGTAGCCGACCGGCAGCAGGTCGGCCTCGCGCTCGGCCAGCCATGTCCGTGCCGCCGCGCCCTGGCATCTGGGGCAGTGCCGGTTGCGGCAGGAGTTGTAGGCGATGCGCCACTGGCCACAGTCCTCGCAGGCTTCGACGTGACCGCCGAGCGCCGCGGTGCGGCAGTGCTCGATCGCCGACATGACCTTGAGCTGGCCAAGGCTCAGGTGCCCGGCATGAGCGACCCGGTAGGCGGGCCCTGCTGCGCGGAAGATGTCGGCGACCTCGATCGAGGCGCGCACGCTCAGCCGTCGGGCGAGATCTCTCCCGGCTTGAACAGCCCGAGCTTGTCGAGCGGGCTCGTGACCGTTCTCACCGTCCGGGTCGCGACCTTGGCGTAGAGGGCGGTGTTGTTGAGCTTGGCGTGCCCGAGCAGAACCTGGATGATCCGGATGTCGGTGCCGTCCTCCAGAAGATGGGTGGCGAAGCTGTGGCGCAGTGTGTGCGGCCCGACCCGCTTGGCGATGTCGGCGGCATGTGCCGCCTCGACGACGATGCGATAGAGCTGACGCGTGCTGATCGGCTTCATCGCATGTTGCCCCGGGAACAGCCAGCCGTCGCGGTGCATCACGCCCTGCTGACGTCCGACCTTCCACCACTCACGCAGAAGCGTGAGAAGATCCTCCGAGAGCATGGCGTTGCGATACCGCCCGCCCTTGCCGCGCTCGACGCGCAGCAGCATGCGTTCGCTGTCGACATCGGCGACCTTCAGCATCGACACCTCCGCGACACGCAGGCCGGCGCCATAGGCGACCGAGAGCGCTGCCTGGTGCTTGAGGCAGGTGGTGGCGTTGAGCAACCGGGCAACCTCATCGCGGCTCAGCACCACGGGCAGGTTACGCGGATGCGCCAGCCGGACGAGCCTGCGCGCCAGGTCCGGGCGGTCGAGCGTCTGGGCGAAGAAGAAGCGCAGCGCCGACACGATGCTGTTCATCGTCGGCACGGGGACGCCATCCTCCTGCTGCTCGATCTGGAACCGGCGCAGGTCGTCGGCGGTCGCCGTGTCCGGCGAACGCCCGAGGAATGTCGCCAGGCGTCCGATGTCGCGGAGATAGTTGCGCTGCGTCTCCCGGGAGAAACGCCGCATGTTCATGTCGTCGATCAGCCGCTGGCGCAGTGGGCTGATCGGTGCATCGAGAGCGGGGTGGGTCATGGTCAGGCTCCTTGTTGAAGAAGCCCGTCATGCTCTGCCGCTGCCGGACGACGCTCAATGCGAGCGCGACGCCCGGCCCGTAACCGCTACGTCAACCGCAGGCGCCCTCCCGCGCAGCGGGTTCGTTCTTCGGCCTCAAACCAGCCGAGCTCATACCCGCGGCAACAGGCCTTATCGGCTCCTTTTGCGGGATGGCACATCCACAAAAGGGATCGCCCCGAGTGCGATGACGTACGGTCTTGGAGACAATCGAGCCGCACAGATGCATTCAGCGCACCGCAGCACATTTATGCAGCGATTTCAAAAGCGCTCCTTTTTAACGGTAAAATTGACGGTAAATTGCGAATTGCCGCACAAGATCTTATGTAAAATCAATAACAAAGGATGATCGTAAACAATGGAGTGGGAGTGAGGGAAACGGCGATGATAAGCGGCTCTAACGTAGTATTTCGCAGAAAATACAATGATTTGCGGGCAGGGCAGACTGCTGGCCAGAGCACATTATCAACGGAATCGAACAAACCTATCAAGTCATTGAAATCGTTTAGTTTATCGGAGCGCCTGGCGCGGCTCGCAGCTTGTAGCAAATCACACTGACGGTACTTTTGACGGTGTTTTTCGTATCCGACAGAGCATTCTAAAAAGTACCGTCATTCGTTTTTAGAATTTGACGGTACTTTTCTGCGTATCAACGCTTTGAATATATAACGAAAATGCCCTGTAGCATGACATTTCTGCGCTGACGGTACTTTAGTTATCGACATACATAGTTTCAGCTCTGGGCTGCGGTACCGACGATGTTCCGGACACGATCGCATATCGTCGGATGGCACCGTCGCATCACCTATCGAATGTTGTCCCGACTGCTGCCGGGTCTGCGATGGAGAGAAGCGTTGACCGTATCCAGGCGGGCGCTTGGACCGCGGTAAATGCGAGCGTCTTTTTATCGTTGGGAGAAAGATGAGGTGCCGCGATCTGTGCAGCTCGGCGGCGCGCCGGCCCAATATGACGAAGCGCCTGGACCACGGTCCCGGCCAAGCCAGGAGCAATCAAATGCTTATCCGCCCGCGTGGTCGTTGCCACCGTGCGCGGCGATGAACATGGCGACGGCCGATCGGCAATAGGATTCGATTTCGTTGTCGTCCTCTGCTCTCGCCTGATCGAAGCGTGCGATCATCAGGAGATCGCATCCTTTGAAAAGCGCGGCAAACAAGCGGGCGGACCGGAGAGGATCGGGCACGTTCAGAAGCGACTTCGCGTGCAACTGACGCAGCAAGGCCTCGATTTGAGCGATGATGTGGGCGGGGCCGGCTTCGTAATGGAGCTTGCTCAACGACGGTTGATTCGTCCTGTCGGTCATGACCATGGCTTCGACGCTGCGGACGCCCGGGCGCAACAGCGTGCGAAGCAGGGATGATCCCACCGCCATGAGCTGATCTTCGGCCGAACCGTCGACGTCTTCAAAAAGGGCCTGTGGTATTAACTGATGGCAGCGGGCCGCAAAGGCCGCGCTGAACAGGGCCTCCTTGTTCTCGAAGTGCCTGTAGATGCTGAGCTTGGATATCTTCGCCCGCTGAGCGACTATGTCCAATGTCGTCGCTTGAAAACCCAATTCAACAAAGAGTTCGCCCGCGGCGTCGACTATGGTTTGGCCAAGCGCCTCGTTGGCGGGCCGGCCGCGCCGGCCCCGGCTATTTTCAGTCACGACAATTCCAGTCCTTGACAGTATCTTAATTCTTGAATTATGATACCACGCAGTTTCTAAAATGTGCAAGCCAACCCCAGCCTGGCCACAACACGGAGCTCATCACCATGGATGACGTCATCATCATCGGCGGCAGCTTTGCCGGTCTCGCTGGCGCACTGCAACTCGGCCGTGCCCGCCGCAAGGTCACCGTTCTCGATACCGGCCTGCCGCGCAACCGCTTCGCCGGCCACTCGCATGGTCTGCTCGGCCACGATCACAAGCCACCGCTGGACATCCTGGCCGAGGCGCGGCAGCAGCTGGCCCGCTATCCCACCGTCAAGCTGGTCAATGCCCGGGCCGACAGCATCTCCGGCGCCATCGACGATTTCTCCGTCCTCACGGGTGATGACGAAAGCCTTGCGGCGCGTCGCCTGATCCTGAGCTATGGCGTCACCGACCAGATGCCTGATGTTGCGGGCTTTGCCGAAGGCTGGGGCAAGTCCATCGTGCCCTGCCCCTATTGCGACGGCTTTGAAGTCGCCGGCCAGCATTGGGGCCTCGTCTGGTCCGGCCGGCAGTCGCACAATCAGGTCAGGCTGTTCCACGATTGGACCGACAGGTTGACGGTCTTCGCCGATGGTCATGACATTCCGCCCGATATCCGGGCCGATCTGACGCGCCGCAACACGCCTGTCGTCGATGGCCGGATCATCGAGATCGCTCATCACGGGGGCCATAACGCCACCGTCAAGCTCGATTCCGGCCCAAATGTCGCGGTCGACATCCTGTTCGCGCATCCGCGCAACAAGCCGTCCGCAAGCCTGCATGAATCACTGGGCCTCGCCACGGTCGATACGCCCCTCGGCATCATCCTCAAGGTCGATGAGCGCCGCGAGACCAGCACGCCCGGCATCTACGCCGCCGGCGACCTCGCCAACCCCGTTACGCCGCCATCGGTCACCCTGGCATCATCGCACGGCGCGATGGCGGGTATCTTCGCCCAGCAGTCGATGCTGGTTTGACATCAGAGATTCTCGTCTCCGGTTGCCGCGCATAGATAGCACTGATTGGAGGATGAACATGGCCGTCGAACCGGACAGCGCGGGTGTGCGCTTCCCTCCGCCCTCATCTATCTGGGAGCGCTGCTGTTAGGGCTGGCGGTGGAGCGGTTCGTCCTCTGCGCTCTTTCGGCATCGACTGGCGGTTGCTGGTCGCGACGGGCGCGCTGCTGTTCGTTGCCGGCGCGGCGATAATGCTTGCGGCGGCGGGGCTGTTCCGGCGGCTGGGCACCAACGTTCCGCCGTCGCTGCCAACGACCCTCATAGCAACGACCGGTCCCTATCGGTGGACCCGCAATCCCATGTATCTCGGCATGGCACTTATCTATGCCGGCCTTGCGATCGGCTTCGACGGGCCGATCGCCTTCGCCTTGCTCCCGTCGGTGCTGATAGCGATCCAGACGCAGGTGATCGCCCGCGAGGAGCACTATCTCGGAGCGAAGTTCGGCGACGATTACCGCCGCCACAAGGCCGAGGTTCGCCGCTGGCTCTGACTATTCCGCAGCTGCTGCCTGCGGGGCCTCCTCTCGCTGAGGGGCGTCTTTGGCCGATCAGTGGGTCCGGAAAGGCGATCGACTTCGATAGATGCCGAAACCGCACAAAAATTTTCGTGCTATTTTTCCCTTTGAAATCAAAACTGTAACGTTATGACGGCCCATGGGTCGGCTTTTTGCGCGGCAACGAATAAAAAACCTGGATATGTCAATGGCTTAACTAGATTTAGAGCAATCGAGTGGGAGTGAGGGGAGTACCGTGGAGTAGTATCGGATAGCAGAGGACATTCGGCGAATCCTGGGCCATCGATAGCAGTCGATGGATTCTAGGCGACCCGCAGATATGCCGCTCTGTCGGGCGTCTCCCCGCTCTTCGAACGGCGCCCATGCGCCGTCAGGCCCACTCCAATTTTCGCGACTTGGTGGCCTTCAAATATTCGGTCGCGCTGCTCGAAGAAGTTAGCGCGCTCGACGCCGTTGAGGGCCTCGACCAGCCAGGGCAGCGGATGTGGCCTGACATAGCGATAGCCTCTCTCGGTCTCCTCGAAACAACCGGGCACGGAACACGGGCGGGAGCTGGGTGAGACGCCAATCGGCGCTCATCACGCTTCTTATGCTGAGGGTGGCAATCACAAGGTCGGCGCCATTGGGTAGTGTGCTGAGAGTTCTGCAAATTCGCTGAGAGAGGGCGGTCATGGCAGGCTGGTGATGTTCAACGTCACCTGATTCCCGCGAAGGAACGCCACCATGACCAAGATTGAGAGTAAGACCGCC
>NZ_JAPYKQ010000026.1:0-49792 GCF_037179625.1 Mesorhizobium sp. Cs1299R1N3
TCGCGAAGATCATTGGAAAGAGGTCGAGTCATCAGATGCTGGCCTCCATTCCAGCCAGCATCTTGAATCACAAAACCGACTGATCCGGAATCCCTTCGATTCCATCAACTCGTGAACCGCTCTAGCTTGATGAGCATATTGACGATACCGGTCAATTGGCGGCGGTGTCCAGTCAGGACTGGGACCTTCCGAGTGCAAGGAATCGCTCTTGCGCGACCAAGGCTTGCTTCTCACGCCCCTCGGGGCACCCTTACTCTTGTTTGGGGGCCAGGGGCGATCGGCATCCGCGTAGTTAGGATTGAACGCGATTGTGCGCCGGTCTTCCTTGCGTCTCAACCGCGAACTGCAACGCATCGACGGCGCTGGGAAACTCGATCAACAGACTGTCGCCCGCGGTGCCGACCAGCCGACCCTTGAATTGCGCGATCTTTGGATCGATTACTTCGGCGCGCAGTGCTTATAGATGGAAGAGAGTCCCGGCCTCCTCGGCCCGCATCAAACGCGAGTAGCCAGCTACGTCCGCTGCCAAAACCGCCACAAGCTTTCGTTCCGGACGCGCCACGATGCCTCCGTCAGTTGCTATAGCGCAACTAGCCACCAGAGAGCATCCGCTTTAGCGCCAAAAGGCTTGGCGGATGGAGATCGCTTTCAAGGCGGCCGTCATCGGAGGGGGTACCCAGCGGCCGGCCCACTGAGCCATGCATGTCGATGAAGAAGGCCGCCCGTTGTGAGGAAAAGATGCCGTTGAAGCGTGAAATCTCGCTCCCTTGTTCGGCTGGTGTGATCGGTCGACCTGACCCAACGACTTCCTGCTGCAGAAGGAACCGAAGCGGCGCGGCATCGTTGATCCTTAACATCAAGTCGCAGACGGGGGCTTCAAGTCTGGCTGACGAACTTGACGCTTTCGATGGACCGATTTTATGGCTGGCAGCGCCATCGACCCAGGCTCGCCATCGCAGAGTGTGGCGCCATCACCTGTGGAGACACAACTGGCGCTTGGAGACATGGCCCGCGCCAACGCTGGCGGTCGTCTTTGGGTCATCGCCGCTGCGGTTCCGCTCCTGTTCATGATCAGCGGGCTTGTCATTCGGTATGCTGCATTCCAATCAGTCTCGGCCATACCAGGCTTCGAAGCTTATGCGCGTGCGCTCTGCAGGTGGGACTGCGCGTGGTATGTGGACATTTCCGAACACGGCTACGAGCGTTTTCCCATTCCAGGCCAAAGCAACGTCGGACGCTGGGGCTTCTTTCCATTGTATCCCATGCTCGTGACGACTCTTAGGTTTGCTTTCCCTTTTTCCACGATTCTGATCGCGACGATCACCTCGATTGCATGCAGCTACGCCGCCTGCATTGTGGCATGGCCACTTCTGGAGAAGAACATGCGCGCTTATATACTGTATTGCGCATTCCTGCTTAGCGGCCCGTTCTCCTTCCACTTCACCACGTTCCTTACCGAACCTCTATTCGTGCTCCTGACGTCGTGCGTCTTTTTGGCACTCAAGCGATCCAACTACCTGGCCGCTGGCGTTTCATGCGCTTTGCTGTCGGCAACGAGGCTGGTCGGGGTCCTTGCTGTGTTTGCAATCGTCATCCAAATGTTCGAGCAGCACCGCCAGCAGGGCGGGTCGGCGGTGTCTTTCCCGCGATGGGTGCTTGGTCGTCCGGATATGCTCGTAGCTATCTTCATCTCGCCCGCCGGCTTGTTTGCTTACATGCTCTTTTTGTATCTCACTGTCGGGGACGGGTTTGCGTTCATGCACGTCCAGCGCGCGTTTGGGCGGGTTGCTGGCGATCCGCTCCTTTTTCTATGGGACGGTCTCGCTGCTGTGCCGACAAAAGGATGGCTGCCCACGGCGCCGCAATGGAGCGCGCTCGCAGCGATCATAGGGCTGACCCTATCGGTCGTTCTGGCGGCTCGCAGGCGATATGGCGCTGCGCTCTTCTGTGCGAGCAGCATCATCCTGCCGTTGATCACCAACCTGGCTTCCATGGTTAGATACGTCATTGGGCTTGCGCCGCTGATGATGTTGATTGCCGAGCTGCTGTCGGTATCGAAGCTGACTTATCTCGTGATTTTGGCTCTTTTCCTGAGCGCATGTTATTTCATGACTTTGGCGTGGATTGGAGGCTATCTTGCCCTGGTCTGACAGCCTGTCACCCTATGGCCGTGCTGCCTCGACTGGCGGCTACGCGCTGGCGTTGGTTCTGGCCGTGTCCGAGATCATCATCCTCGCACTCGCTCTCAATCCAGATGTCAACGCCGATTATCGGGCCTATTACATCGATCGCACGACGACCTGCCTCAATCGCGATGCGGTTGGCAGCTACACTCCTAGCCAGACGGTATCGTTTCGGTCCGACGGCGCCAAACAAGCAGTCGGCATGATGGTCTGCGGTTGGTCGGGCCCGGTAGCCGACGGAACCCATTCGCTGGGCGAGACCTCTCGGTTAAGACTGAAAATACCTTCGCTTCGCGACGGGCTAACGGCAACGCTACAAATGTCCGCCGTCATTCGTCCACCACAGACCACTCAAAGGGTAATGATCTCGGTGAACGGAGTTCGGGTACACGAGGTAACACTGTCGAGCAAAGACCCGACGACGATCTCGTTCGCAATCCCGCACGCAGCGTTTGCCAGCGCAAAGGTACTCGAAGTGACTTTCGATTATCGCGACGGGATTCCGCCAAGCCCGGCCGCCAGCAAGATCTACAAACGCGCCATTAAATTGGTATCGTTTCGGCTGGACGCCGGCTAGAGCACTTCGCCGTTTTGCGGAAGCGATGAAGTGCTCTAACTCTTTGATTTGACGCAATTCCGGACGGAAACGCCCCTTCACAATTTTCTGGAGTTGCCCTATTTCAGCAGCACAACAGTTCCGTGATTATCTCATGTGCCTGTACCTCCCGGATGGAGGACAGCCAGCGTTGGCAATAGTTCGGGAAGTCGCGTGCCTCCTCGCCGCTGGCCGGCAGCCAATCGCGACAAGGTAGAGCGCGGCGGCTCGAGATCATTGCAGCACTGCGCAGCGTCCGCCGGGGTCACGCCAGCTTTCATTTGCGCGTCGTTCGCCTCGATCGGCTGATCGGTCCGGGACGCAGGGCTCCCTTTCGGAACGGAAGATCAATGAAAGTAGGGCTTGTCTGCGGCGACAAACCATTCGCTTTGCGCCAGGCCCTGAACCGCTTGAAGGTGTCTTCGAGCGTCACCGGTCCCCGCGATGCTCGATGATCACCACCGGCGTAGGTGGCACATCACGGATCGTTCCTTGCGTTGGAAGCCGTGATTCAGCAAGCGGCTTTGGAGCAGTTCATCGTTTCCGCGAAACGGTGAACTGCTTTAGTACAAATCTTTCTGGCGGATCACCCATCAGCCATCGCCGGACTGATCGGGAATGTGTTCTGCAAAGACCCATCGGTCGAGCACGACGAAATTGATCGCGGGCACGAGCAAGCAGGTAATCATGATGGGAAAGATGAGCGGCAGGCCCAGCTTCGCCGTCAAAAGCGCCGGCGCGCCATAGGCGATAGCCAAGCCGATCGCCGCCAGCAAGAGAAAACGCGGAGCCTCTGATCTATGCGACCCGCGCGATATGAAGGTTACTGACCTGTGCGCGAGATAGGAAAACAACGCCGCGGCTGCGTAAGCTGCAAGGGACGCTCGGACGGGGCTGAAGCCGAACTGTTCCGATTTGACAAAGGCGGCTGCCAAGGCGGCATACAGGATTGTGGCGACGATGCCGACCAGGCCGAAGCGCGCCAGAAGCTTTAGGGCGGCGGCGCCGGCAGACCGATGCTCAGACAAGCCCGCTACACGCATACTGGGCTCCAAGCGGCAGCAGCGCCAGGGCACGTTCAACCTTTCTGGCGAACCCGCCGGCCGACGGGAGCAGCAGGAAGTGCTCGGATCGAACCTCCCTAAAGCCTGCTTGGCGAAAGAGGGCCGCTGCTGTGACCGCGTTGAGCAGGACCGCGTCTTGGTCGAACGGACACCGGACCACCGCCAGACGCGTCAGCGGATTATAGGGATTGTGCTCGATGATGCAGGCGACGCCGCCTTGCCGCACGACGCGTCGCATCTCGCGAAAAAAATCGAGCCAGGATGCGGGCGAAACATGATGAACAACACAACTGGCAAAAGCCAAGTCGAACACGCAGTCGTCATAAGGCAGGCTTGTCGTGGTGCATGTTCTATAGACGACGCCCGGATTGTCCTCGCTGGCGCGCTGGATCGACCCTTGCGAGACGTCGCAGCCATCCAGGCGCTCGAAAGCGCCCTCTAGATAAGGATGGAGCGAACCGACACCGCAGCCGACATCAAGCGCCCGCACCATGGCTCCCCGGCGACGAAGTCCTCGCTCGGCGACTAGGCGCCGCAGCAGGTCGGCCTTTGCGACCAAAAAGAAATCATGCTTGAGTCCCGAAAAGCGGATCGACCCATCGATCGTCTCTGCATAACTGGATCTATAGCTGTCGAAGAGTTCGGACACTGGGAGCGACTCCGTTCTTGGGCTTGCGAAATGATCTCCGGCGCCCATCAGCGATGGCACGCACCGGCTCGTCGAAGCCGGTAAGCCGATTGATCACGTAAAGAGGGCGGCGTTTCACCTCGGCGTGGATGCTACCGACATAGAGGCCGACCACGCCGGTCATGAAAAGATTGATGCCACACAGGAACGATACGATCACCACGGTGGACGTCCAGCCGGCAATGACGCCGGTTCCAAAAATCCAGGCGAACACGGCATAAGCGCCAAAGGTCAGCGCAAGTGCGGAAATGGCCGATCCGCCCCAAAGCGCAAAGTGGAGCGGCTTTTCCGAGAAGCCGACAACGGCGTGGACGGCAAGGTGCATCATCTTCCAGAAAGGGTATTTGGTCTGGCCGATGGTCCTCGGGGGGCGTTCGAATTGCACCGCCGCTTGCTTGAATCCCATCCAGCCGAACATGCCCCTGACGAAGCGATCATGTTCAGGCATGTGTCTGAAAACATCCAGCGCATGGCGGCCGACCAGGCGGAAGTCCCCGACGTTGCGCGGGATGTTGACCGGCGTCATCTTTTCCAGGAAACGGTAGAAAAGATCGGCGCTAAGCCGCTTGAACCTGGATTCGCCCTCTCGCTTGACACGGCGGGCATAGACGATCTCGAAACCTTCCTTCCACTTTGCTACGAGATCAAGAACGACCTCCGGTGGATCTTGCAGGTCTGCATCCATGACGATGACGGCATCCCCCGCAGCAGCATCCATGCCAGCCGTGATCGCAATCTGGTGTCCGAAATTGCGGGAAAGCTCGATAAGCCGGAAGCGAGGTTCGGCGGTGACCACCCGCCGAAGGTATTTGACGCTGCCGTCATGACTACCGTCATCGACAAAAATCGCCTCGGTCTCTCCGTCCAGCCGACTGATCAGTGACCTGATCCGTTCGATCAGTCGCGGCAGCACTTGTTCTTCATTATATATCGGCAGGACCAGCGAGTAGCGCGGCGACGCGTTCACTCCCGTCCCGACGCTTTGGATCACAGAGGCTCGCATGCGGATGAAAATGAAAGGGCCGCACCAAAGTTCCATAAGGCATAGCTAATTTAGGAAATTTAGATATTGCCGAACCGCCTGAGGCAACCACAAGATCTTTAACCCGCGAGACCGCCGTCGCGATGTTCAACGGCATGAATGATCGCTTCATAAACGCTACCGATCTCTTCATCGATCTCCTGAATTGGGATGCCTTCGACGGCGGCGGCCCGCAGGGCCTGGTCTGCCATATCGGTCACAAGCCGGCCCGGCTCGTCGGTTGGCCCTTCCGGCATATGTTCGGAAATCCATTTGTATAGAAAGTCGGCACCGCGGGTGCTCATGGCAGTTTCTGGATAACGACCTCTGTCTGTTACCCATCCTAGGTTTGTCTCGGCAGATGTCAGGCCTTTCGAAATAGCCTCGGGCGAGGTGACGTTTCACCCTCTTGGGGTTGCATGTCTACCCTGTGTTCGTTGACGGGCGTTCCGCGCTTCCAGCCGGTATAGAGAGAGCAGGCAGCAGCGAAGGAAAGTGGCGAGGGTTCGCAGTTTTTCGCGCATTGCCGTTCAGCGGCACCGCGATGGAATAATCGCGGTGCCGCGCACAGCTAGCAGTTCGCGTCAGTCTGCGGATCGCACGCCTTGTTTTTTTGCTTCTGTGGCTTGGGCTTGGCCGCCTGCTCGGGCTCGGCCTGCTGCGGCTCGGCGGCGGGCTGCTTCTTGGCCTTCGGCTTCTCAGGCTTGGCCGCCTGCTCGGGCTCGGCCTGCTGCGGCTCGGCGGCGGGCTGCTTCTTGGCCTTCGGCTTCTCAGGCTTGGCCGCCTGTTCCGGCTCGGCCTGCTGCGGCTCGGCGGCGGGCTGCTTCTTGCCCTTCGGCTTCTCAGGCTTGGCCGCTTGCTCCGGCTCGGCCTGCTGCTGCTCGGTGGCCGGCTGCTCCTTGGCCTTCGGCTTCTCAGGCTTGGCCGTTTTGCCGGGCTCGGCCTGCTGTTGCTCGGTGGCCGGCTGCTCGCCGACCTTTGGCTTCTCAGGCTTGGTGGTGCCTTCGGGCTTAGCCTGCTCGGTCGTTGCAGCGCCTTCGGTCGGCTTCGATTTCCGGCTAGCCTGAACCTGCTTTACCTCGTCAGTGTCTTTGAGCTTGGCTGGTTTGGCCTTAGGGTCGGCTTTCACCTCACCTTCAAAGACAGCGACCGTATTGTTTTCCAGTTTGCCGGACTGCTCGAGCGCGTCGGTCTTGCTAACCTTGACGGTAGTCACCTTCTGGTTCGTCTCTTTTTCGATCACATCGACATTAATGATTTTGTTGATCACCACATTGTTCTGGATCGTCACGTCGCCGGCCGGCTCGGCCGCCTCGACGATGCGCACAAACTCCGGCTCATCACGGATAACGACGGTAGAAATGTCGGCAGCAAGGAATTCGCGGGTGGGGACCACAACCCAGTAATAATCAGGCGTCGTGTCGAAGGTCACCTCGATTGAGATCAAATCCGGATCGCGGCGCGGCGGCAGCGGAGCCCAAATCATGTGCTCCCTGTCACGACGCCAACTCACCCATGCTGGCGCCCAACGAGTGCCCGGAACCCAGTACCAGCCGATATCGTCGGCATAGCCCCACCGGCCGTAATGGTACGTCGCCCAGCCGAATGGCTCGTCGGATACCCACAGCCAGCCATACTGATCGGTATAGGCCCAGTGTCCAACGGTATACGGACGCCAATCGTCAGGTACATCAACCGGCACGAAAACGGACGCGCCGTGGTACGAAACCCAATCACCATGGGAAGACAGGTCTTCGTAGAATGTGCTGATCGAAACCTGGGTGGCAGCCATCGCCTCGGACACAAGCGACAATGGCATAATCGGGTTGGGAATCTCGACGACCGTGAGCAGACAGGCGGTTACGCCGCCCAGCATCAGTCGGACCGCATTTTGGGCAAGGACGCGTTTCATAACTTCCTCCGAAACAGGCGCCCTTCAACTTAGAAACTCGCCGGCTGTCGGATTGTTCCACCTTGCTAACGTTGCCCGCATCCCTCACACAACGGCTTGGCGTCGCACAATGATACTGGCAATCAATTGAGGCGGTGAACCTGGTCATCACCGCCGTCACAGATGCGTGCCGAAGACGCAATGGAACGGGAAGCGCTTTGCGCACCGGCCATCACGGTCGCCTGGGTTGAGCATGCCATAGAGTCATCCCGCGAGGTTGGGAGGTGTTTCTTGCACTCAACTACGAAACCCAGCGTCGCGCTGTGCCTCTTGTGCCACCGCGCAGGCAATTCCATCTGGCTAGGCATTGTTGCGCTGGGTTGGATGAACGAATGGCTGGTTTCAGGGAGACCGCAGGCGCTCGCGAGTGGCTTAGATGAGCGCAAACCCGCCGATTTTCCGCGCCCAAGATTGACCGGTTCGCGTCAAGAGCCAAGCTTTGCAGGCGACAATCGGTCTTAACATTGTGCTGATTAGACGGCGCGTCCCGAAATAGCTGGCCATTACGACCCTGAAGATCCGACCGGGGTTCATGGTTTGCCGGATCCGTGGTACTTTGAAAGCGTGTCCTAGCCCATGCATCACCTGGGTAGATCCGTATATGGCTGCCAATCGGGCAATCGCGTTCGCGATCGAGAATTGCTACGACGCCGCTTTCGAATTCGGGCGGTGGCCGGACGCGCTTCAAAAGCTTGCCGATGCCCTGGGTGCGACGAGTTGTGTTATCCGCGCCTGTGACGACACCCATCCTTTCCGGAGCGACCAGCGCAAGCGGACCACACAGACGCCGGATTCGACGGAACATGCTGAATTTTCGGCGCTCTGGCTCAACAACATCGAAGGTGCTCCCGATCCCCGTTGCGAGAGGTTGAGCCTGCTGGCGAAACCCGCAACCTGCTTCACCGTCGAGGACGAACTCACCACCCCCGAGGAGAGAAGGTTTCTCCCCTACTATCAGGAAATAGCTCTCCCTGGGCACCGTGAGTGGTGGGCAGCCGTCTACTTTGTGGTGAAGAAACACAGGTGGTTCCTGTCGATGTTCCGCGATGCCCGCAGCGGGGCCTTTGATTTGTCGGAGTCCGACCATTTCTTGCGCGTGGCGCCGGACCTGAGGCGGATCATCAGCCTGGCCGAGAAGATCTGGGAGATTTCGCTAGGCCCGACTCTGGCCGTCCTCGACCAATTCAATTTTGGCGCTGCGCTGCTTGATCACCGTGGCTGCCTGGTGCGTTGCAACGAGCATGCGGATGCTTTGTTCGGTTCCGGCCTTGTGATCCGCCATGGCCGCATCCACGCAGCCGATCGGGAGAGCGATACCCGTCTGCAGCGGATGATCGGGGCTGCCGTCTCAAGCGCACTGGACGGGCCGTTACTGGCTGATCCTGAAGTCATCGCCCGCGACGGATCGTTCTGGCTTCTAGCCGAGCTCGTGCCGATGACTTCATTCGTGCGCGACCTTTTCAATGGCGGCGACTTTCTGCTTTGCTTCACCGACCTTGTGAGGGAACGGGCGCCATCGGAACGGTTGCTCGGTCAAACATTTCAACTCACGGCGGCCGAAGCGCGACTGGCCTCAAGCCTGAGTTCGGGCGATGGTATCGATGCGGCGAGCGCCCGATTGGCGATTGGCCGCGAAACGGCGCGAACTCAACTCCGGGCGATCCTCGCCAAAACGGGAACGCATCGCCAGGCCGAGCTCACGGCGCTACTTTCGCGCTTGCGAACGCCTTCACGACCCTGAATGGCGTTCCTCACCCCATCGGGTGAAGCGCGCAGACGCTAGCCAACGCATACTTCCCCATCGGATCGCGAGATCGCGCCTGTGGCGCCGGGGGTAGTGCGGTTGGCAAAATCGTTTGGCCGGAAAATTCGACCCGTCCCGCCCAAGATGCGGCGGCCAGCAAGATCGTACCTCATGGCACTGGCGCTGATTGCCAGCTATCCCTGCTCACCATCGGCGGGGGCCGAACCCGGAACACTCGGCGTTGACCTTGAGCTGGTCCTTGCCGTGGACGTCTCATCCTCGATGAGCCTGTCGGAGCAACGGGTTCAGCGCGACGGTTACGTCAATGCATTTCGGCACGCGGACCTCGCGAGAGCCATAGGATTGGGCGCTCGTGGTATGATCGCGGTTTCGTATCTCGAATGGGCTGGGCCGAACTATCATCGCGTTCTCCTGCCCTGGACGATTATCGGTAGCTACGCAGACGCAAGACAGTTCGCCGACGCCTTGGCGATCGAGCCTATTAGCGCGCAACCAGGGACCTCCATTTCGGGCGCTATTCTGTCGGCGGGCGACCTGTTTTCACAGATCCGTACCGTAGCCGCGCGCCGGGTGATCGATATTTCGGGTGATGGTCCCAACAATGCCGGCCTGCCGGTCGCACCGATACGGGACAGACTGACCGGCTCCGGCATCACTATCAACGGCCTGCCCGTGTCGCTGCGGCGCGGTGGTTCCAATGCCTTTCAATCCTATGGCGCGCGCTATCTCAATCTTTATTACGAGCATTGCGTCATCGGTGGCCCAGACGCTTTCGTGATCGGGATTGACGACCTCAATCTGTTCGAAGTCGCAATTCGGCAAAAACTGGTTCGGGAGATCGCTGGCCTTGCCTCGCGACCCAGGCTCGCCTCCTATTTGGCAGGCAGCCCGGTGTTCGACTGCTCCATTATCGGAACCATCCCACGGTAGCCCACAGCCGTCCTCGACAGTTTACCGATCGGCATCTGGGAGAGACGATCACGACGTTCTGGGCCGGCCGAAGCTCCCCTGTCTGAGTCACAGCTCGGCGCGTTTGGCTCCAGAATTTGCTCGCTTGTCACTCGTGTTTTTGTACGCCGGAGGGTGGTCCGCTTCGAAAGCAAACAGCGTAGGCAACGCCTGATGTTGGCGCAACCGCAACCTCCAGTATGTCGCCAACATGTCTGCTTTCAGCCAGCGCCAGCGGATCACCTCAACGGCCGGAACCAGGCGCATTGCTGCCATTCGGTCGTGAACTCTCCGATGACCAAGCGGGTCAAATTTGCCTGTTTGTTGCTAGGTCATTTGCGTTCCAGACGCACGCCATGCCCGCCCCATTCTCTGGGATGAACTCAATACCGACAGGATCTGATGCATTGGGAACCGCTGCGTTGCGTATTATTCTAATCTTGGAGCGGGCGCCTCGCTCAAAATCGACTGCGGTAGGCCACATCCCTTCGCGGCGTCCGTCAATTCGTCTGTCTATTCGCCTTCCGTCGCGCTTACCTTGATTCCGCGCCGCTCGGCGTACTCGATCAATGCGAGTTCTATGACCGAGGTGATCGAGCGCCGTTCTGTTTCAGCAAGCTGTTGAGCCAACGCCAACACCGGCGGATCAAGGCGAGTGGTGAACGGCTTTTTTGTCATTTTCGCTCTACGGCTCGATATTTGATTTCAAAGGGCACATTGATATGCACGTGCAATGAACATGCATTGAACGTGCAGCGGCTGGCTAGAATGCGTCAACACTCCAGCCAGCCTGACTACAACCAAGCTGATTGGAGCTCGGATCATGGCTGATTCCGACAATACCATGACTTTGCCTTTCGTCACCCGCAGGCGACTGCTTGCGGGAGGGATGATCACATCCACCGCATTGGTGCTTGAGAAAAGTGCGCTCGCCGGCAACGCTGTTGCCACGAGTGCGCCGCCCGACCCAGCGCTAACACTTTGGCGGGAATGGCAGACAGCCTGCAAGCTGACGGAGCGGCTTTGCCGCAGGCAGCAGCGCCTGGAGACGAAGCTCGTCGAGATCGTCGGTTTTCCTTGTGCGACCGTCCGCCTGCCCGAGGGTGAGGACGTGATGGTTCACTCCATCAGGGCGCTCAATGAAGTGCTTGGCAAAGGACCGGATATGACGGCTCTGCGCGAGACAGCCGAGGCTGATTTCACGGCGCATCAGACACGCTGGGATGCTGCTGCCGAGGAGACCGGTTACACCGCCGCGCTCAGAGCCGAGCGCGAGGCTGGCGAGCGGGCGGGAGAACTTTTGGAAGCGCTCTCAACTACCCCCGCCACGACCCTCGCCGGGCGTGGCGGGCAAGCTCGATGCCGTGTTGCGCGAGGGCGAGGCCTGGGAGGATTGCTCCGAATTCCCCTGGCCGCAAATCCGCTCGGCGCTCAGCGATATGGTGCGCATTGCCGAGCAGAGGATGCCGGAACAGTTCTTTCCCGGCGAGCGGCGTCCCAAGCTCCGCAAGCGGCGGGCTGGCTGCTGTTTCCGCGCCTGAAGGACGAAGATGGAGGCGAGCTATCAAGATGCTTCCAACCCAAATTCCGGCTTCAGCCGAGCCCCTCGACTCGCAGCGAAGCATCTGCCTCCCGTCGCCCTTCGACCGGTAGGGAGTTGCCAGCACCGGACGCCTCCAACTGTGACACCGCCTTGAAAAAGGGACCCTGCTGAAGCCCCAGCGGCAGCGCAAGCCCTGTGGGGAAAGACACCGCGACTACAATCGCGTGGCGCGCTTTCTCGGCGCATTGCGACGGGCAGACAGAGGAGTTTCGATTCTGATTTCGGGTATTCACCGATCTTCAGGCGAGTTCGCCCGATTCCGAATCGCAAGCAGCGTCAGGGAAAGCTCGTCCATGCCCGTCCCAATAAGGGAGACTATGTCCGCCAAGGCAACTGCCTGCGGGCAGTTTTCGGCCCGGCGCACGCTTCGGACGCAGGCAAGGCTCCGGCACGAGCGATCCGGCGGTGTGCTACTCCGGCAATTCGTCGCCCTTGATCGACGCCTTCCCTTTGCCGGCCCGCTTCAGGATGTCCAGCGCCTTGGGTATGTCGGCACGGGCAGCGCGTTCCTGAAAGTAGCTTTCCGTGCGCAGCGCCGAAAGCTTCTCAGCGACTGCCACGTTAATAAACTGGTTAAGCGGCACGCCTTCGCTCTCCGCCACCTTGCGGGCCTCATCGAGAAGCGAGAGCTGAAGCCGCAGCGCGAAATTGCTTCTCCTCATGTCTTTCTCTCCAATCGTCTTAGCGCCTCACCCGGCGACAGGACTATGATACCGAAGCGCTCGGCCACCTTGCCGAAGTCGCGCAGGTTGAACGTCACTATAGCCTCCGCCCGTCCGTTTACCGCAGCTTCCAGCACCATGTCGTCGTCCGGGTCGCGAACGGCGGGTCGCCAAAGGAAGACAAGGCGAACCGGCTCGGCGACGGCCGCCACGGCATCCAGCAACACGTTCACGTCCTCAGCCGACAAGGCGGAAGCCTCAAGGTGCTCGGGCCTTGTCATGACCGCCTCGTATTCGATCATCAACGGCACCGAAGCGATGAGCGTCAGCCGGCGCTCCAAAGCTGCCACCAACAGTTGGCGTGAGGCGCCAGCGTCACTTCGGATCGCCGCCACCATGATCGCCGTATCGAGAAGCAGTCTCATGCAGCCATATTGGATATCGCGCGCGATATTGCAAGACGATCGAGCTTTTGGTAATCTGGCCTGGCTTCGGAATTCCAAATCGCAGTGCTCAAGTATTTGCACGCCACACTACGACAGCGCGGAAAACTTACTTGTCTTGATGATCATCACGCCGCTCAATGCCCGCGATCTTCGCGGAAGAGCGGGCATAACATGGTGGATGAGGCCAGACCTGGGAACGACAGCGCAGGCTATGATTACACGGCCGACATGTCGGCACGAGACATGGCTGAACGAGCCGTCCTGTCGATCGCCCGTTTGTTGGGTCGGCGGATTGCTCGGGAGCATTTCGGGGAATTGCCGCCGGCCAACGACAACAAAGCTCACCCTCTTGAGAAAGCATCGTCAGAAGGGGAGGATGGTGACGGCGGCGGAGATTAGCAAACAGAGGCAGAGGAGCGGTCCATGACCCGTGTCGCGCTGTACGCTCGTTACTCATCCGACAACCAGCGCGAAGCCTCTATCGAGGATCAGCTGCGGCTTTGCCGAGAACTCGCGGCCAGGGAGAAGTGGACTGTCGTTGGGACCTATGCCGACGCCGCCATATCCGGCTCAAGCATCATCCGTCGACCAGACATCCAGCGGCTTCTCGCCAATGCTCAAAGCGGGCAATTCGAGATCGTTCTAACTGAGGCACTCGATCGCCTATCACGCGACCAGGAGGACGTAGCCGGCCTCTTCAAGCGGCTACGCTTTGCTGGTGTCCGAATCGTCACTCTCTCCGAGGGCGCCGTAGACGAGCTGCACGTGGGCCTCAAAGGAACGATGAACGCGTTGTTCCTGCGCGATCTTGCCGCCAAAATCAGGCGGGGCCAAAGCGGCCGCATATTGAACGGCTACAACGCCGGCGGCCTCTCCTACGGCTATCGCGTGGTCAAAAAGCTCGATGAACGCGGCGAACCGATCCGCGGCCTGCGTGAGACCGATGAGATGCAAGCCGACGTCGTGCGTAGGATTTTTCGGGAGTTCGCGGCTGGGCAATCGGCACGCACGATAGCTGCAGGCCTCAACAAGGAAGGTATCCCGTCACCCTTTGGTGGTGCGTGGGGCGCCTCGACCATCAATGGCAATCTCAAACGGAGAAGCGGCTTTCTGTACAACGAAGCCTATATCGGGCTGCTCGTCTTCAATCGTATCCAAATGCGCAAGGATCCCGAGACTGGCAAGCGCATCTCGCGGCCGAATCCGCCGGAAACCTGGCAGGTCGTTGAAGTGCCGCATCTGCGTATAATTGACGATGAGCTGTGGGACGCGGTGCAAGCACGCAAGAAGCTTTATGGAGGCATGAAGCTCCATCACCGTCGACGGCCGAAGCACATGTTCTCTGGGCTTGTCCGGTGCGGCCACTGTGGCGCTTCTTATACGGTGAAGAACGGAGACCAGCTTGCTTGTGCCGCGCACCGTGAGAAAGGCACTTGTACCAACAACAGGACGATCCGTGTTGGCGAGCTTGAGAAGCGTGTGCTCGCTGGCATCCAGCGGCGCTTGCTGGCATCCAGCGGCGCTTGCTGGCCCCAGATGCCATTGCGGGTTTCCTTGCTGAATATCGTGCGGAGCATAAGCGACTGAACGCCATGAACCGCGAACGGCACAGGGAAGCCGAAAGGCGGCATGCCGGCATCGACCGGCAGATCACTAACATCGTCGATGCCATCGCTGACGGTGTCGCGACGACCAGCATGAAGTCGAAGCTGCTGGACCTCGAACGCGAAAAGGAGAATCTAGCCCGAGAGCTTCGGGCGATGGCGGCCGGTGAAAGCGTTGTGGAGTTTCATCCGGCAGCGGTGACGGTTTACCGTCGGCAGGTATGCGAGCTCCAGGACGCCTTGCAATCCGATGAGCGCGAGCGCCACGACGCGGCGAGGATCATCCGCTCGCTGGTCACGGGGATCGATATCATTCCGACGGAGGGTAGGGGACAGGTTGAGCTGAAAGTCCGCGGTGCGCTCGCGGAGCTTCTCAACCTGCCAAATCGTAAACCAGGAACAGCGCCTAACGCTGCATTGATGGTAGCGGGAGAGGGACTTGAACCCCCGACCCCAGGATTATGATTCCCGTGCTCTAACCAACTGAGCTACCCCGCCAGGGCGGCGACAGGCCCGAAATCCGCCTTAAATCGAAAGGCATTTCGAGGCGTTCGCCAAGGTCGCGCGGATATAAGGTTGGGAGGGCGAGCCTGTCAAGCTTCGATGCATTCGATATCGGCGCATATTCTCGATGGAGAAAAGCTTTGCCGCGCGAACAGCTGGTTGCAGCCGCCGGGGTTGAGTTCGACGGGGCACGTCGCTATGTCTCGGCCACGAGTTTTTAGAGTTTGAAACATATGAAGCCGCGCATTGCAGTCCTCGGTTGCGGATACTGGGGCTCCAACCATATCCGCACCCTCAAGGCGCTCGGCGCGTTGCACGCGGTCTCCGACACCAATCGTGCCCGCGCCGAAGGTTTCGCCAGCGAACAGGACTGCCTGGCGATCGCGCCGGACCAGCTGTTCGTCCGCGATGACATCGACGCCATCATCATGGCCTTGCCGCCGCAGTTCCATGCCGATCTTGCCGTGCGCGCCGTCGAGAACGGCAAGGACGTGCTGGTGGAAAAGCCGATCGCGCTGACGGTGCCGGATGCCGAGCGCGCGGTGCGGGCGGCCAAGGACAATGGCCGCGTCTACATGGTTGGCCATGTCCTGCGCTTCCATCCCGCCTTCGAGACGCTGAAAGGCTTGATCGACAAGGGCGAGCTCGGCGAGGTCCGCTACATCCATTCGCACCGGCTGGGGCTCGGCAAGTTCCATACCGAGAACGATGCGCTGTGGGACCTCGCGCCGCACGATCTGTCGATGATCCTGGCCATCACCGGCACCGAGCCGATCGAGGTGCGCGGCGAGGGGGCGGCACTCCTCGACAATCTCAGCGATTTCGCGCATCTGCACATGCGCTTTCCCAATGGCCTGCGCAGCCATCTTTTCACGTCGCGGCTCAACCCCTATCGCGAGCGGCGGCTGACCGTGGTCGGCACCAAGGCGATGGCGGTGTTCGACGATGTCGAGCCATGGGAGCGCAAGCTCGCCGTCTACCGCCACGCGGTGTGGCAGGACAGCGGCCAGTGGGCGTTCACCACCAATGAGCCGTCCTATGTCGCGGTTGCCCAGGGCATGCCGCTGACGCGCGAGCTGGAGCATTTCATCCAGTGCATCGAGACGCGCGCCGAACCACGCACCAGCGGCGAGGAAGCGATCAGGGTGCTGCGCATCCTGACGGCCGGCACCGTCACCCACACCAAATCCACATCCTGAGGGAGGGCCGCGTCGTACCTCTGATGCGACGGGCAGGGAGAGCTACTCGGCGGGAACCTGCGCCGGCTTCGCGGCGAGCCGGCTCAGCATCGCTTCGGCTTCGGCGCCGCGCTCGGAGCGCACGATGAAGCCGCCGCCGAAGACGCGGGCCTCGTTGCCGTCGTCGGAATAGAGCACGCAGGCCTGCCCGGGCGCGATGCCCGACTCGCCATCGGCCAGCTCGACCGAGGTCACGCCTGCCTCGTGGCGCAGCACGGCCGGCCGTGGCGGCCTGGTCGAGCGCACCTTGGCGAACAGCTCGATGCCGCCGGCGGGAACATCGGCGAGCGCGCCGTCTCCCAGCCAGTTCATGTCGCGCAGATAGATCTTGTGCGTTTCCAGCGCCTCGCGCGGGCCGACCACGACACGGGCGCGCTCGGCGTCCAGATGGACGACATAGAGCGGCTCGCCGGACGCGATGCCGATGCCACGGCGCTGGCCGATCGTGTAGCGCAGAATGCCCTCGTGGCGGCCGAGCACGCGGCCGTCGATATGGACGATGTCGCCCGGGTTGGCGGCAGCCGGCTTCAGCTTGGCTATGATGTCGGAATATTTGCCCTGCGGCACGAAGCAGATGTCCTGGCTGTCCTGCTTGGCGGCGACCGTCAGCCCCATCTCCTCGGCGATGGCGCGAACCTGCGGCTTCGACAGGCCGCCGAGCGGAAAGCGCAGGTAGTCGATCTGCTCCTGCGTGGTGGCGAACAGGAAATAGCTCTGGTCGCGGTCGGCGTCGACCGGCCGGTAGAGGGCGCGGTGGGCGCCATTGGCCCCGGAGCGGATGTAGTGGCCGGTGGCCAGCGCGTCGGCGCCGAGATCCTTGGCCGTGGCCAGGAGATCGGCGAACTTGACCGTCTGGTTGCAGGAAACGCAAGGAATGGGCGTCTCGCCGGCGACATAGCTTTCGGCGAAGGGGTCGATGACCGCCTTGCGGAACCGCTCCTCATAATCGAGCACATAATGCGGAATACCCAGCGTCTCGGAGACGCGGCGGGCATCGTCGATGTCCTGGCCGGCGCAGCATGATCCGGCCCGATGCGTTGCCGCGCCATGATCATAGAGCTGCAAGGTGACGCCGACGACATCGTAGCCCTCGCGCTTCAACAGGCCGGCGACCACGGATGAATCGACGCCGCCCGACATGGCGACGACAATGCGGGTCTCTTCGGGACGTCTGGGAAGGTCGAGACTGTTCATGGTGCTTTCATTCTGCGGCAGCTCAAATGCCAATGTCGAGAATATAGGTCAAGCTTTCATGCGGCGCCAGCTTGCAGGACGACCCGCGGCGCGTGGCGGACGCTGTGAGTGGGTACATTCCTCCCGGCTAAAACAGGGTTTCCAGCCGGATATTTCAAATGCCCGCTAAAAGACTAACGCGGCGTTCACGATCCTTACCTAGTCATTAGGGTCTGCTTAGGCAATTTTTAAAGCTGTGGCGGTAACGTGGCGGGGATTGGGTCTTTGAGTTTTTTGTAGAGAGTACGATGACCGATCTGGTTAGACCTAGAGTCAAATACGTTATCGGGCCTGACGGCAGCCCTCTTACGATTGCCGATCTGCCGCCGACGAACACGCGTCGCTGGGTTATCCGGCGCAAGGCGGAAGTGGTTGCAGCGGTGCGCGGCGGACTTTTGAGCCTTGAAGAGGCATGCCAGCGCTACAAGCTGACCACGGAGGAATTCCTGTCCTGGCAAGCGTCGATCGACGAATACGGCCTTGCCGGGCTGCGCACCACGCGCATCCAGCAATACCGGCACTAGGCCGGTCTCACCACGATCGAAGGGCGCGGCTTGCCGCGCCCTTTTGCTTTCGGTGCCGCCGCTCAGACCGTCAGCGCTACCTTGCCGATTGGCCTGGTGGCGAGAAAGGCGTGGGCGGCTCCCGCCTGGTCGAGCGGAAAAGTCCTGGCCACGTGGACCGCAAGCTTTTGCGCGTCGATCAACCCGGCGAGCTCAACCAGGCCCTCTCGGTCGGGCACCACCGACATGCGCTCGACCCTGATATCGCGCGAACTGGCGTCGGCGCGCGTGGCGTCGTTGACGTTGAGCAATGATACCAGCACGCCGCCGGGCTTCAGCACCTTCAGCGAGCGATCGGCATGGTCGCCGCCCACCGGCTCCAGCACCAGGTCGATGTCGCTGATCTGGCTGGTGAAATCACCCTTGGTGTAGTCGATCACCTCATCGGCGCCGAGCTTGCGTACGAAGTCGAGCTTGCCCGGGCTGGCCGTGGCGACGACGTAAGCACCACGCGCCTTGGCGATCTGCACGGCCAGATGGCCAACGCCGCCAGCTCCGGCGTGCACCAGCACGCGCTGGCCTGATTTCAGTCCGCCATGACGGACAAGGCCTTGCCAGGCGGTGAGACCGGCCAGCGGCAATGCGCCGGCCTGGATGTGGTCCGCCCGCGTCGGCTTCAGCGCGATCTCATCGGCCGGCACGGCCGCCAGTTCGGCATAGGCCGCCGCCTGCTTGGGGAAGCGCGGCATGCCGAACACTTCGTCGCCGACCTTGAAGCTGGTAACGCCGGCGCCCAGTGCCTCGACCGTCCCCGAAATATCCCAGCCAAGGATGAAGGGTGGCTCGCCGAGCAGCGGATAGTTGCCCGCGCGCACCGCGCCATCGACCGGATTGATGCCGGCCGCCTTGACGCGGACCAGCACCTCGCCGGCCTTCGGCGTGGGATTGGGCAATTCGGCGGTGACAAGAACGTCGGGCCCGCCAACGGAATTCTGGGTTACGGCACGCATGAAATCTCTCCTGCTTGATTAGCGCCACTATCATTTGGAGAGTAAGGGCCTATTGTCCAGTATGCACCTTTTTGATATATAGGCACCTCATGGATAGTGATTGCGACTCCCCCCTCGGCTACGACGCGTTCCGGCGGACATGTCCGTCGCATACCGTTTTGGAGATGCTGGCCAGCAAATGGGTCTACCTGGTGGTCTGCGCGCTGCGCAACGGCCGGCAGCGCAATGGCGCGCTTGCCCGCAAGCTCGAAGGCATCACGCCCAAGATGCTGACCCAGACCTTGCGTGTGCTGGAGCGTGATGGCCTGGTGCGGCGAGAGGTCTATCCGGTCATTCCGCCGCGCGTCGAATATGAACTGACCGAGCTCGGCCTGAACCTGGCGGGACTGCTTACCCAGATCAGATCATGGGCGGAGCAGCATGCGCCCGATATCAAGGATGCCCGCGCAAGGGCGATCGCCGGAAACGAGGTGGACTGGGCGGCCTAGGTCTTGCGTGCCACCCGCGCTCTCGCGGCGGCCGCCGGCGCCGGAATTCAGGCTGTCGCCCAACAGGGTGCGCGCTTGTGCGCGCCAAATAGCGCCGATGTCGGCCGGTTCAGCCGATCATGGCGCTGCGGCCACCGGTTTCGGCCTCGCGAATCTTGGTATCGCGCGATTCCAGCATCTCAGCCTTGGAAAGCTCCGCTTCAGCTTCGCCGAGTAATGATTCGGCGGCGCTTCGCTGCTGGGCGAGGTCGCCTTGCGAGTTCCTGAGATTGTCGCGGCGCAGGCGCGCGGCCTTGGCGAAGGTCGGATAGGCGAAATGATTGATATCTGTGATGCCGGCTTTCTTTTCCTCGGCGGTGATCTGAAGCTCCAGTTCGACGGCCATGCGCTCGAACTCGGCGATCATCATGTCGAGTTGCAGCATCTGGCGACGCTTCTCATTCACCTGAAACTGTTTCAGCCGAACGAGGTTTTCACGTGACTTCATGATTCGGTACTCCCGGAAACGCACACCCGCACATATCGTCCAAACCACTTGGAAAGGCCCAAGCGCTGCCCGTATCCACCGGCTTTCCCCGCACTATAGGAAACAAAACCCTAAAGTTTTTTGCCGACGGTAACCATTCGTTTACGGGCATTGTTAATCATACGTGTCAGGGCTTAAGGCCGGGTAAAAATTCCGGCCGCCGAAGCGAAGCCGCGTCGATGAGTCCCTGGAGTCACTTAGTCCAGGTTATTAATGTGTCGCATTAGGAATTTTGGTCTGTGATTCGTTATTAGATTCAAGAGGGTGTAGAAAGGGGTTAAAAAATCTGATACCGTATTGGACGGGAAATTAGGTTTTGTTAACCATTCGATGGCAGCCTCTATACCAGGCAACCACTGCTCCGGGGCAGGACGGGTCGTGAAATGGTCCGGCGGCAGAAAAGGGGAATGAAATGCGTGTTCTGCTGATAGAAGATGACAGTGCAACCGCACAAAGCATCGAGTTGATGCTGAAATCGGAAAGTTTCAACGTCTATACGACAGACCTCGGCGAAGAGGGTGTCGATCTGGGCAAGCTCTACGACTACGACATCATCCTTCTCGACCTCAACCTGCCAGACATGTCCGGCTACGAGGTCTTGAGAACGCTTCGCCTCTCCAAGGTGAAGACGCCCATCCTGATCCTCTCCGGCATGGCCGGCATCGAGGACAAGGTACGCGGCCTCGGTTTCGGCGCTGACGACTATATGACCAAGCCGTTCCACAAGGACGAACTGGTGGCGCGCATTCATGCCATCGTGCGCCGCTCCAAGGGCCACGCCCAATCGGTCATCACCACGGGCGATCTGGTCGTCAATCTCGACGCCAAGACCGTCGAGGTCGGTGGCCAGCGCGTGCACCTCACCGGCAAGGAATACCAGATGCTGGAGTTGCTCTCGCTGCGCAAGGGCACCACCCTCACCAAGGAAATGTTCCTCAATCACCTCTATGGCGGCATGGACGAGCCGGAACTGAAGATCATCGACGTCTTCATTTGCAAGCTGCGCAAGAAGCTCGACGCCGCGTCCGGTGGCCAGAACTACATCGAGACCGTCTGGGGCCGCGGCTACGTGCTGCGCGAACCGGAAGACATCCGCGTCAGCGCCTGAGCGCGGTCGGCAGAGCTTTTCTTAAAAAACCTGGCCATGTGAACTGACCCCCGAAAGTTGGACGCAACCTTCGGGGGTTTTGCATTGTGGACTGATAATTATTTGTTTTTGCACCGCGAGACGGCGGACCGCCACGCGGTTTGCCTGAAATAGCTTCCGTTCAGGCAGCGATCTTCAAGGCGCGAAAGCGTTCGAGCAGTTGCGGGCGATTAAAGGGCTTCAAGAGATAACCCTGGGCGCCGGCGCGCTTGGCCCGCATGATCGCCGCGATATCGAGCTCGACCAGTGAGATCAGGATCTGCGGCCTGATCGGGCTTTCCATCGCGCGCAGGCGCCGGATGAGGTCGATCGCCTGCACGTCCGGCAGGGCGCCATCGATGACGATGATGTCCGGCATGTCGGCGGCGCACATCTCCAGTGCGTCAAGCCCGCTGGCTGCCTCGATGACCATCATGTCGGAACCGCCCAGGATGCGTTTTGCAACCTTCCTGATGACGCTTGAATCGTCGACGAACATGCAGCGTTTCATTTCCGGGTCCTCTTTGCCCTTGGACAATCCGGTCGTGCGGGGCATCTGCGGCGTAGCCTAGACCGATCTGGTAAAGAAGCCGAAAAGCCGTTAGGTAAAATTTTTGCAAAGATGCCGTTAGGCTAAATTTTCCTTGCGGATGCTTCGACGTTGCCGGCGTGTCAAAGGTCATCGCGCCCGATTGCCGTGTCAATAAAATATTTCAGATTGAAATACTTTGTTCGGTCGCGCTGCCGCGCCGATTTCAGACCACCGAAAGGACGATTTCTTCAGCCGTTGCATGGATCGAAATTGTCATGTTGGCCTCGCGGGCCAACAGCAGCGTGTAATAGGGCTGCACCGAATGAGCGTCGATCGGCTCCTCCGGCTTGTGACCGGAATGCAGTTCGAGGAATTTCGGCGGCACACGCAGCATCGGCCCGCTTGCCGAAAGCGAAAAACGCGGCTCGGTTTCGAGATTTTCGAGCGTCACCACCAGCTTGCCGCCGCGCGGAATGGCGGCATTGGCGACCAGGAGCAGGTTGAGCAGCAGCTTGACCTTGTTCTTGGGCAGCAGCGCGCGGATTCCATTCCAGACCAATTCCGGCTTTTCGTTCTTGAGGAAGGCGATGGCGACGGCCTCGGCATCTCCGGTGTCGATCATCATGCCCGCCGAGCCGGCGGCGCCGAAGGCGATCCGGGCGAACTGCAAGCGGGCCGAGGCGTTCTTTGCACTCTGGCGGATGAGCCGCATGGCGTCTTCGTCGGCGCCGCCTTCGTCGAGCAGTTCAAGCCCGTTATTGATCGCGCCGACCGGCGAGATGATGTCGTGGCAGACGCGGCTGCACAAAAGCGCCGCCAGGTCGGGAGCGGAAAGGGTGAACAGTTCGGCCATCGGCGAAATCCCTGCAAAATCTTCCAGTTCGTGGCCGAGCGATCGATCTTCGCGCCTGCCCACGCGAATCACGCTTCAACCCAAGGCTTTCTGAATACACAGCGCCCGCGCGTGCAGCAACAAATCCAAATTGTCGTCATGGCATATGGCGCATTCACGCAGGCTGCGTGTCCCCTTGAGCGGCCAAACAGCCTTCGAACCGCCATCTTCATGTGGGAGTTTAATGGTTGAAAAAGGATTACGGCATAGTTTGCCCCTAACAGTCATCCTTAACGGCCGCCTAAAGAGCCGTACGGATGCGAGGCGTCGGCGAAAGTGCTTCATGACGGAGATTGGAAGCATGTTTTCCCGATTGTATGACCGGAGTTTTCTCCGTGCCCTCTCAATGGCGTTCACGCTCATGGGCGTTCTCGTCTTCACGACATCGCCCTTGCGGGCCCAGGAGTACACCGCTCAGGAGATTGTCGATTCCGGCCACAAGTTCTTCGGCGCGACGTCGGGCGGGTTGGCCACGGTCGTGGAGAAGATTTTCGCCTCCTACGGTTTGCCTAACGGCTATCTGCTCGGCGAGGAGGGATCCGGTGCGCTGATCGGCGGCCTGACCTATGGCGAAGGCACGCTCTACACCAAGAATGCCGGCGATCACAAAGTGTTCTGGCAAGGCCCGTCGCTGGGCTGGGATTTCGGCGGCGAGGGGTCACGCGTGATGATGCTGGTCTACAATCTCGACGATGTCGGCAACCTCTACAATCGCTATGGCGGCGTCGCCGGTTCGGCCTATGTGGTGGCGGGTGTCGGCTTCAACGTGCTGAAGAACAACAATGTGCTGCTGGTGCCGATCCGTACCGGCGTCGGCGCCCGGCTCGGCGTCAATCTCGGCTACCTGAAACTGACCGAGCGGGCGACCTGGAACCCGTTCTGATCTGACCGATATGATGAAGACGCGGACCGTTCGACCGGATTCCCGAGCCACGACCCGAATGAGCCGCGGCAAGCCCTTGCCGCGGTGCCGGATTTCCGCCATGCCAAGATGGCACGGTCCAGCCTTCCAAGTTGTCGTCGATAACGGGTAGTCCTTTGGTTCAGTCGGTCCTGTTCTTTGCCCTCGGCTTTCTCTGTGCCGGCTTTCTGGCGCTGATGGTGGCTCCGGCCGTCTGGCGGCGTGCCGTCGCCCTGACCCGCAGGCGCATCGAAGCCTCCATCCCGCTGACGCGAGCTGAAATCCAAGCCGACAAGGACCGGATCCGGGCCGAGTACGCCATGTCGACGCGCCGACTTGAAATCAACGTCAAGACGTTGCGCGAGAAAGTGGCCGAACAACTCGTCGAGATCAATCGCGGCCACGAGGCGCTGAAGGGGCTGGCGGTCGAGCGCACGGACAAGAACCATGCGCTCGCCGAACTCGGCGCCAAGAGCGAAGCGTTGCGGCAGCGCGAAGAAGAACTGCATCAGCTTTCGGAGCGGCTCAAGGAAACCGAACGAAAACTGGAAAGGCGGGCGCTCGATCTCGAGAAGCTGGAGCACATGTATGACGATGCCAGTTTTGCCTCCAGCAGCCGCCAGATCGAGCTCGTGGCTCGCGAATCCGAATTGCAGAAGCTCTCCAGCGACATCTCGCTGCTGCGCGGCCAGCGCAAGGAAGCGGACCGGCGCAGCCAGGAGATCGCGGCCGAAAGCAAAGTCGCGCGCGATGCCCTGAAGGCCGAGAAGAGAAGGGCCGCCGAACTCGACAAGAAGGTCGAGCGGCTGCTGGCAACGCTCGCCGATCGTGAGGACAAGCTTGATCGGCGCGAAAAGGAGTTGGCGCGGTTGCGGGAAAAAGCGAAAGCCGAGGACGGCGCATCGGCCTTGCGGCTGGTCGGCAAGCCCGATGAAGCGGGGGGGCATGACGAGGCCGGCAAGCGCGACGATGTGGACCGTGCGATTGCCAGGCTCGACGGCGAGCGCGAGCGGCTGGAGGCCAGGCTTACGGCGCTGGCGCGTGAGAACAAGCGCCTGAAGGCGGACCTCGGCGCCGCGGCATCGTCGGGTTTGACGAATGGCAATGGCGCCGCGCTGCGTGAGCAGATGAACGAACTGGCTGCGGAGGTCGTCCATCTGACCGCCAAGCTCGAGGGCCCCGATTCGCCGATCGCCAAGGCGCTGGCGGCACCGCAGGAAAACCGCTCCGCCGGCCATGACCGCAGCCTCGCCGACCGCGTGCGCGCCTTGCAGAAAGCAGAAGCCGACTGACGCGGTGCGGGCTGGCCGCCTTCGTCGCACTCAAATCATCGTCAGTGCGAGAAATGATGCAGGGCAATGGCCGAGGCGGCTGCGACGTTCAAGCTGTCGAAGCCTTTCGACATGGTGATCCGCACCGTTTGCAAGCGGGAAAGCAGGCTTTCGGGCAGGCCTTCGCCCTCGGTCCCGAGGTAGAGCGCCAGCCGCTCGCCGCGCGGTGCATGGCGTATGTCGATCCGGCCGCGCGGTGACAGTGCGAACTGGTCATAGCCCCGCCGATCGAGACCCGCCGTGAATTCCGCCGTGTCGGTGAAGGACGCGAAAGGGATCTTGAGCGCGGCGCCGACCGAAACCCGGATCGCCTTGCGGTACAGCGGGTCGCAGCATGTCGTGTCCATCAGCACCGCGTCGGCGCCGAAAGCGGCGGCATTGCGGAAGATCGAACCCATATTGTCATGGTTGGCGATGCCGACAAGCACGACGACCAGAGCTTGGGCGGGCAAGGCATCCAGCAATGACCAGGCCGGGTGCGGCGTCTCCTTGCGGCCGATGGCCAGGATGCCGCGATGCATGTGGAATCCGGCAATCGCGTCCATCACCGCACCGGCGACGACGTAGATCGGCAGGTCCGCTTGTGCCTTGCGCAGCATGTCCTCCAGGCCGCCAAGCCTGTTTTCCAGGATCAGGATGGATTCGGCGCTGAAGCGGCGCGACGACAAAAGCAGGTCGAGCACCACCTTGCCTTCGGCGACGAAGCGGCCTTGCCGGCCCGCCAGATCGCGCTCGCGGATATCGAGATAGGCAGCGACACGCGGGTCGCGTGGATCGTCGATGCGAATTGGGTCCATGTCTCGCTCAACAATCATGTCCCGCTCAACAATAAAGAGCGTGGCTCGTGTGCCGGGAAAGACACACGAGCCACGCTCCGGAAATCGTCAGCGAGGTAAACGGCCTCGGCAGCGTGCGGTCAAGTCCCGGCGCGGCGCAACCTCTGCGCCATCTGGGACAGATCTTCCTTGCCGCTGCCAAAAATGCCATCCAGCATGGTGAGCAGTTCGCGCACCGCATCGGATTTGCAGGAATAGTAGATCATCTGACGATCGCGCCGGGTGTCCACGATGTCGAGCGCCCGCAACTTGGCCAGGTGCTGCGAGAGAGCGGATTGGCTGAGCATCACCTTTTCGGCGATGGCGCCGACCGACATTTCACCGTCGATCAGATAGCTCATGATCAACAGCCGTTTTTCGTTGCCCATCAGCATCAGAAATTCGGCAGCCGATTCGGCGTTGGCGATTAGCTTTGTCGAGACCATTGATGCCCCATGCTGTTTGCTCATCGAGGCGCCATGGGGGCAATGGTGCCTGAATCCATAAATTCACTTGTGAAGGTGCCGACGAGTCAGCACCACATCTAAGCCTAGAACATTTCTTTCAAATCTCAAGCGTTGCTTTTGATCAAATGCAATTTAGTCGCACCTTATATCTCCGATGCGGCCCTGCCGGCCCTGGCCATGGCAATCAGAGCGGGACGCAGTTCCGACACCATTACCAATGGTTGTGGAAAAAATACCCGGCAAATATTGTCTCCCGACGCCAGATCGATGCCTTCGGCGTCCAAACCGGCAATGGTCCAGCCGTCGCCGGGTGCCTTGGCGAGATGACGGGCGTAGACGGCGATCGCATCGAGATGGTCCGCATTCATGTGCTCGATGGCCGATTGTTCGCTTCCGGCGAGTTCCTCGATGATGGGCCCAATGGTGAGAAGGTCGAGCCGTTCGAGCTGATAGGCCTTGCCGAAGCCGCCGTTGAGGCTGGCGCGTTGCGGCTCAAGGCGAAGGATCGAAAAGTCGCCGAGCCCGGCATAGAGGCTCGCCTTGGGATTGCGGTTGAGATAGCGGCGCTCGGCACGGGCATGCGCCTGCGAGCCGCGCTCCAGCCGCGATGCCTGGCATGCCAGCGTCAGCCGCGGATGCGCCAGCGGATCGCCTTTGCCGGGCTCGCCGAGCAGCAGGGAACAGCGCGGATCGGCAAGCAGGGCCGACGTGTGCGCCGCGAGCATCGACACCAGGACAAGCGGTGCGCCGTCGATGTCGGTGGCGATGCCGACCCGGCTCGCCAGTGGCGATCCGGTCCTTGGTTCCAGCACCGCCAGGGCGCCGAAGCGGGCGCTGCGCAGAAGCGTTTTCGCCAACCGGATCGCCTCGGCGTCGGTCTCGCGGATCACATCCTTCTTCCGGTCGCCCAAGGTTCTCGTCCTGCTAAGTTGATTTTCCTATTCCACTTATCAGCCGGCGTGCCGAACTTGGCAAGGGGAGGCACCCGCCGCATTTCGCACCCTTTGGGCGACACGCCCTATTTCGGCGCCATGCGGATGGCGCCGTCGAGGCGGATGGTCTCGCCGTTCAGCATCTGGTTTTCGACAATGTGCAGGGCAAGCGCGGCATATTCGGATGGTTCGCCGAGGCGGGACGGGAAGGGCACGGCGGCGCCAAGTGAATCCTGCACTTCCTGCGGCATGCCGGCCATCATCGGCGTCTTGAAAATGCCGGGCGCGATGGTGCAGACCCGGATGCCGGAACGGGCGAGATCACGCGCCACCGGCAGCGTCATGCCGACCACGCCGCCCTTGGAGGCGGAATAGGCCGCCTGGCCGATCTGCCCGTCATAGGCGGCGACCGAGGCGGTGTTGACGATGACGCCGCGCTCGCCGCCCTGCAGCGGCTCGAGTTTCGCGGCGCGGTCGGCAACCAGGCGGATCATATTGAAGGTGCCGATCAGATTGACCTCGATCACCTTGCGGTACTGGTCGAGCGGATGGGGTCCATCCTTGCCGATCGTCTTCACCCCGATGGCGATGCCGGCGCAATTGACCAGAATGCGCGGCTCGCCCAGCCTGGCGGCGACATCGGCGAGGGCAGCGGCGCCATTGTCGGCACTTGCAACATCGCACTGGACGGCGATGCCGCCGACCTCGGCAGCAACCTTGGCCGCGCGCTCGATGCCGACATCGAGGATGGCGACGCGGGCCCCTTTGGCGGCAAGCGCGCGAGCGGTCGCCTCGCCGAGGCCGGAGCCGCCGCCGGTCACGATCGCGATCTGGCCGTTGGGGGTCATGGCGTCATCCTTCCTGTGAGTATGGGCTTTTCCATGAAAACAGGGACGGATCAGGCCCGGATCGACCGACAAGGTCAAGATGGAGCAGTTCGCCGTCTTGCAGAAACGGTGAACTGCGGAACCCGTTCATACCTTCCTGAAGCTGCCCTAGGCGTGCTCGGCGACCCTGGCCTGGCTGGCGTGACCGACCTCGCCCATGAGCCTGGCAACCGCGCCCGGCGTGATCTCGTGCGACAAAAGGCGGTCGAGGTCGACAGGCCTCGGCATCGAGATCTGGCCGCGCGGAATGCGCTTGAAGCCGAGCGGCCCGTAATAGGGCTCGTCGCCGACCAGCATCACGGCGGGCGCACCGGCCTTGGCGGCCGCTTCCAGCGCGATTGCCACCAGCCGGCGGCCGATGCCGAGATTCTTGAAGGCGGGCCGCACCGCGAGCGGCCCAAGCATCAGCGCCCGGCCGGCACCGGCAGCAATGCGCGTCATACGCACCGAGGCGACGACGAGGTCGCCGTCGACCGCAACAAAGGACAGCGCGCGCTCGTGGCCACCGGCCTCGCGGATCTTGTAGGCGGCCAGCACGAAACGGCCGGGGCCGAAGGCCTCGTCGTTGATGGCTTCGATTTCAGGATCGTGCGCCGGAGTTTCCGGCAGGTACTTCACGTCGGCAAGGCTCATGGTCGTTGCGTTCCGGTAGAGGAGGAAAGGTTGCTGCAAACGGCAGCATTCGCCAGTCAGCGCTTCATCAAGCGCGGGCGCCCTTTCGTCGTCGGTCAAACCGGATCAAAGCAAAGTCGAACATGCGGAGTGTCCGCTAGCATCAATTTTCGCCCGCCGCAATCGACGCCTTCGCTGGCCCTACTGATTGACGATCTGTTCAGCCCTGGATGATTTCCGCCTTGCCGCATCGCGCCCTACATGACGGGAAACGCGAAAGGACAATTCATGGGATTGCTCGTCGATGGCAAATGGCAGGACCGCTGGTACGACACGAAAAACAGTGGCGGCAAGTTCGTGCGGGCGCAGTCGCAGTGGCGCGACTGGATCACGCGCGACGGCACACCGGGCGGAGGCCGCAGCCGCGGCTTCAAGGCGGAGCCCGGCCACTATCACCTCTATGTCTCGCTCGCCTGTCCTTGGGCGCACCGGACGCTGATCTTTCGCGCGCTGAAGAAGCTGAACGCCATTATTTCGGTATCGGTGGTGCATCATTTCATGGGTGCTGATGGCTGGACGTTCCTGGCCGAGGACGGTGCGACAGGGGACACGCTCTACGGCCTCGACTTCCTGCACCAGATCTACACCAAGGCCGATCCGGGCTATTCGGGCCGGGTGACGGTGCCGGTGCTATGGGACAAAAAGGAACAGACTATCGTCTCCAACGAATCCTCCGAGATCATTAGGATGCTCAATTCGGCCTTCGACGAATGGGGTGATGCCAGCCTCGACTTCTACCCGGAAGCCTTGCGTGGCGAGATCGACGCTGTTAACGCGCTGGTTTATCCCGCCGTCAACAATGGCGTCTATCGCGCCGGTTTCGCCACCACGCAAACGGCCTATGAGGAGGCGTTCGGCGAGCTGTTTTCGACGCTCGATGCGCTGGAAGATCGCCTTTCCAGGCAACGCTATCTGGTTGGTGACCGCATTACCGAGGCCGACTGGCGGCTGTTCACCACTCTGGTGCGCTTCGACCCGGTCTATGTCGCCCACTTCAAGTGCAACCTGCGCCGCATCGCCGACTATCCGAACCTGTCGAACTATCTGCGCGACCTCTATCAGGTGCCTGGTGTCGCCGAGACGGTGAACCTGCACCACATCAAGGCGCATTATTACGCCAGCCACGAGACCATCAATCCGACCCGGATCATACCGGTCGGGCCGGCGCTCGACTATGGTGCGCGGCATGATCGGGGGCGGTTCAGGAAGGCTGCAGCCTGACCTACCAGTAAGCCGATGCCGGCTCGCCCCTAAAAACCTCAGCGATCCGCCGCAGCGTTGCCGGCGTCGTGCTTTCCGGCAAGCGATCGAGCGGGAAAAAGCCGGCCTCGGCGATTTCATGGTCGGGCAGTTTCGGCGCGGTTTGGCTGAAATGCTCGACCAGGTAGAAGCCGACATGGTCGCGGGGGCTGGCGCGGCGGTTGAAATGCATCGATCTGAAAACCGGTGGCGCGGCCAGCGCGATGTTGCCTTCCTCGGCGAGTTCGCGGGCCAGCGCCTCGGTCATCGTCTCGCCGATCTCGACGCCGCCGCCGGGAAGCTGCCAGCCCGGCACATAGGTGTGGCGAATGAGGAAGACGGAATTGTTGGTGGCATCGTGGATCAGGCCGCGCACACCGAGCGTCATCGGCCGCCGCAGCACGAAATAGAGATGGAACAGCCGGGCCCTGAAACCCGGCCAGCCGGCCTGGCGGAACGGAGCCTCCTCATCGGTCGCCATCAGTAGCGAAACCGTGGGTGGAAAGCCGCGTGCGCGTCGCCTATGAAGGAGGAATGTTCAGGCTCGCGCATATTTCCGATGTCCATCTGGGGCCGCTCCCCGATGTATCCTATCGCGATCTCGCGTCCAAGCGCGTGCTCGGCTATGTCAACTGGCAGCGCAATCGCCGCCGCCACATGCACGATGCCGTCATCGATGCCATCGTCGCGGACATCAAGGCGCAAAACCCGGACCATCTCGCCGTCACCGGCGACCTCGTCAACCTGGCGCTCGACGGCGAGATCGAGATGGCCAAACACTGGCTCGAGACGCTTGGGGCGCCGCATGACGTTTCGGTCGTGCCGGGAAACCATGATGCCTATGTGCCCGGTGCCTTCGACAAGATCTGCAGGTCATGGGCGGCTTGGATGAGCGGCGACGGTGTCAACACGCCGGTCGATCGCAATGCCTTCCCCTATCTGCGCGTGCGCGGCAATGTCGCGCTGATCGGCGTCTCGACGGCGCGCGCCACGGCACCCTTCATGGCTAATGGTTTCTTCATGGAGGAGCAGGCGGCTCGGCTCGGCAAGATCCTCGAGAGCACGGCGAAGCAGGGGCTGTTCCGCGCGATCATGATCCATCACCCGCCGGTTCGGGGCGCCGTCTCCCAACACAAGCGGCTGTTCGGCATCGCCCGCTTCCACAAGATCGTCCGCCGCCACGGCGCGGAGCTTGTGCTGCACGGCCATTCGCATCTGCCATCGCTGTTCCAGATCGGGCTCCGCGGCGCGAAGGTCCCGTTCGTCGGCGTCGCCGCCGCCGGCCAGGCGCCGGGCGGCAAACATCCCGCCGCGCAGTACAATCTGTTCGAGATCGACGGTGAAAAGGGAAACTGGCGCATCCACCTGACGCGGCGCGGCTTGACCGGGCCGTCCCTACCGCCTGCCGATCTGCAGACCCTGGAGCTCGGTGTCGAGGCCGACGCGGCTATGGCCGCCAGTTGAGAACCATGGCCGCGAGGCGGTCCCAGAACAGCGCAGCCGACACCGCGAGACCAACCAGTCCGCCGGCGGCGATCAGCCCAAGGCCGGACAGGAAGGCCGACCAGCCCCTGCCTTGCATCGACGCTCGCAGCGGCGGCTCGGCTTCCGCGACCTTGGCGCGTCTCATGCCGGCGACCGCCGGCTCGACGCCACCCTCCATCATCCTCCGGCGCTCGACGATGCGCTCGGCGACATAACGCGTCACGGAATCGGCGACAGGTTTCATCTCGGTCGATTCGGCAAGCACGACCCGGCCAACGCGTGTGTCCTTGAGGAAGCGGTACGTGCGGCGGTCGCGCCCCATCGCGACATGGCTGACGGCGTCGATCCACAGGCGCGGCTGTAGCCCCGAGGAGACGACAAAGTCGAAATTGTCCATGTCGGCTGGAACGTCGGCAAAGACGGGTGCGAGGTCCGCGGCCAGGAGGTCGAGGCGCATGCGGTGCGCCTCGCGCATGTCGACGACCACATCGTCGCGGTCAGCGAAGGCGTTCTTCACGTCACGGATGGCGTCGGACAGTTTGCTTGATGGATCGATCTTCTCGCCTGCGTCCTTCATCGGCGTCGGCCTCGCGGGTTTGGTTAACATGCAGTTAACACAGCCGCCGGCAAAATGCACTGGCGAGATCAAGGCGGGGAGGCGTCCGGGCGAGGTCGCGCGGGACGTGTCAACCGGTCGCGGCGAGTTTCGGGCGCAAGGGCCTGGCGCGGCGGTTCATGTTGCGCCGGATGATCGTGGCAACCAGCCCAGGCGCCTCCTCGATCAGCATATGGCCAGCCCCCAGCACGTGGTGGACATGAAATTGCGCAGGCAGATTATCCGTGTGGGTAAAGGGCAGCACAGGATCGTCGCTGCCCCATACCACCATCACCGGCATGGTCAGAGTGTCCAACCGGTCACGCGGGATGACGCCCTGCCGGTCGTCGCTGGTCATGGCGGCAGCAATCTCAATGAGTTTCTCCACCTGGCCAGGTCGCTCGCGCATGTCCGCAAGGGCGTCCACGGTGTGATCGATGGGCCGCGTCAGTGGTCCCGACATGGCAACGAGGCACGCCCGGATGTCGGATGGGTCCCTCGCGGCGGCAAAGCGGCGCAACAGCGGGCCGTTGATCTCGGCGCCGAAGCCGCCAGGCGCCAAAAGTGTCAGCGACGCCACCTTCTCGGGCTCGGCCAACGCCATCAGCGCCGCCACCGCGCCGCCCATCGAGTGGCCCACCAGATGAACGCGCTTCAGAGATCGCGCGGTGAGATCGGCCAGGACGGCCCTTGCCGCCACCTTGGCCGGGCCGGCGCCGGGGAAATCGAGCGACAGCCCGTGCCCGGGCAAGTCATAAGCGAGTGTGCGAGCGGCAGGCGACAGCGACGGGACCACTTCGTGCCAAATATCGTGGCAGCCGCCGAAACCATGCAGTAGGACGATGGTCTTCGAACCGGCACCTTGTTCGGCGGCATGAAGCGATGAAATCATGAAGCTGGGGACTTGTTGCAGGGCAATGGGAAACGCGAGACCACGGTCAATTGTGGCTGGATTGCGCCTCGTTCTGCGCGATGGCCAGTAAAATTTTCGCGATTTGTACGGTTGATGACAGAAGTCACCGGCTAACCGATATTCGGTGATCGGTGCGTACGAAATCGACAATGCTCAGCGCCGTCGATCGCTTGGCGTTAGCCAGCGCTGCCGAGTCCGGCGGCGCGTAACGCGCCGACCAAGCGCTCGGTCAGATCGGCCGGATATTTTCGGTCAATGAAGGTCGCGCGCGGATTGGCGGCGAATTTCGGAAATTTGGCGTTCAGCTCGTCGAGCAGCTTGCGCGCCAGATTGTCCTGACCGGCGATCTTGGCGCCGATCAGCCGGGCGGCAAGATAGTGCGATTTCGTTGCGGTTGTTCTCAGAGAGGAACTGGCGATCGCCGCCTTGTTCGTGTCGCCAAGCATGAGTTCGCCAGCGAAAAGTCCAAAATCCCACCATGTCGGATGACCGCTGGAGGCGTCCACTGCCTGGGCCAGGATCGGCGTCCCCTCGGCATACCGGCCGGCGAAAATCAGCCCGTAACCGTAGGCGGCAGCCATGGCTATATCGTAGTGGTTAAGGTCATAGGCCTTGCGCATCCAGCGCAGCGCCTCGTCGGCATTGCCAAGTCGCGAATAGATGTAGCCATAGGCGCGATGCGCGTTGGGGCTGGTCGGTCCCATCTGCACGGCGCGGTGGGCGAATGTAAGCGCCTTGTCGATCGTCGCATCCGGCGGGTAGGCGTAGTGGTCGTTCACGGCCTCGAGCTGCAACGAAGCGAGCTCGGAATAAACCAGCGACGATTTGGCGCCGTTTTCGGCGAGGTTTTCGAGGCAGCGATAGGCGGCCTCGTGGGTCCTGGCGTTCTGGTCGAGATAGTATTTGCCGTTGAACAACAGGCACCGCGTCAGGCCGGCTTGTATGCCGCTCTGTTCGAGATAGCTGTAGATCGTGCCGGAATCGGGAAGAGCGGACGTCAAGATGCCGGCTATACGGCTCTCGACGGTGGTGGGTGCGCTGTCGGCGGCGGTCAGGTTGCGCGACAAAAGCACCCGCCCGGTCGCCACGCTCTGCAGTTCGATCGTGATGTCACCCGTATCCGGTCCAGGCAGAATGTCGAAGATGAAGCTCGTGGCATTGGTGACCGGATCGGTCGTGTCGACCGTGTCGCGACCGATGAAGTCGATCGTATCGAAGCCGCTCAGGCCGGCGCGCAGCGTTGCGGCGACACGGCTGGCATCCGTGCCGCTGGCCTTGACGGCGATGTAGACGAGCGGCAAGTCCTCGCTGGACGACGCGACGCTGCCGGTCAGGCCCGCGGTCTCGAGCGTGGCCGCAAGGTCGCCGCCTGCCAGCAGCGCACCGCTGCCCTGACGCAGGATCAAAACGCCGAGCATGGCGATGACGACGGCGATCGCCATCCAGAAAAATCTGAGGTGACGTGCCACCGACGGCGCCGACGCGACCATCGGTGCCGGCAAGGCAGCGGCCGGAATGGCACTTTCGGCAGTGTCGCGTTGCGCCGATGGAGCCGCCGCCGCTCCGTTCTGGACGGCGGGTTGGGACGTCTCCGGCAAGCGGATTGCGTTGAGCTCATAGGCCGGGACATAGCCGCCGCGCGGAATGGCTATGCGGACAGGCTCGGCAACACCTTCATTGGCAAAATACTGCTGCAGCAAATCGCGCAGCCGGCCGGCCTGAACCCGCACCACCGCGTCGGTCGAAGGATCGAAATCGCCATCCTTGCCGAAGACATCCATGGCGATGGAAAAGCCCTTGAGCCTGTCGGCTTCGCCGGCCTGTTCGCGCTCGACAAGATAACGCAGCAGCTTGCGTGCCCGTTCGGATCTTCCGAACGTTTCGCTGGCAAGCAGTCGCTCCAATGTTTCGCGCACTGCGGGGGCGGCAGGCGTGGCATGCTGCAAGTGTCGATCCTCTCGAAGTCGGCACAGGTTAAGGCACGGATCATATAATGCCCGCACCGCCGTACAAGTATACACGCATTATGTGATCGCGTACCTCACCGGATATTTTTCCGGTGGTTAACGGCCCGGCCGGTGTCGGTCACGGGATGATCGTGGGAGCCAGTCGAGGCCAAAGCCTTGTGCGAGCTTGAAAAAATGGCGGCGCGAGGGAGCTGCTCCCGCGCCGCCGACGACCGATGCTATCGCGCTCTGCGACCGACGATACGGTTGGCCGCCGACGTCACCGCTTCCAGCGAAGCGGCGACGATGTTGGTGTTGATGCCGGCGCCGAACAGCTTACCGCCGGGATATTCCATCTCGACATAGGAGATGGCCGATGCATTCGAGCCGCGCTGCATCGAATGCTCGGAATAATCGAGCACCGACATCTCGACGCCGACATGGCGCGACAGCGCATCGACGAAAGCGTCGATCGGGCCGGTGCCGGTGCCCGATATCGTCGTTTCCTTGCCATTGTCGAGGATGACCGCCTCGACCACGCGCCGGCCCTTCACCTCGGTATCCGGATAGGTGTGGTGGTCGAGGAATTTCAGCCGGGCGCCCGGCTGGTCGACATAGGTTTCGAGGAAGCGGTCATGAATACGCTTTGCCGGCACTTCCTTGCCTTCGGCGTCGGTGATCGCCTGGATCGCCTGGCTGAACTCGATCTGCAGGTTGCGCGGCAAATTGAGGCCGTAATCGGCCTGCAGCACATAGGCGATGCCCCCCTTGCCCGACTGCGAGTTGATGCGGATGATGGCCTCGTAGCTGCGGCCGACATCGGCGGGATCGATCGGCAGGTAAGGTACTTCCCAATGCGGCGTGTTGGCCTTCTTCAAGGCCTTCATGCCCTTGTTGATGGCGTCCTGGTGCGAGCCGGAAAAGGCGGTGTAGACGAGCTCGCCGACATAGGGATGGCGCTCGGGAATCTTCAGCTGGTTCGAATATTCGTAGACGTCCTTCATCCGGTTGATGTCGGAGCAGTCGATGCCGGGATCGACGCCTTGCGTGTACATGTTGAGCGCCAGCGTGACGATGTCGACATTGCCGGTGCGCTCGCCATTGCCGAAGAGCGTGCCTTCGACGCGGTCGGCGCCGGCCATCAGGCCGAGTTCGGTCGTGGCGATGCCGGTGCCGCGGTCATTGTGCGGATGCAGCGAGATGATCAGGTTTTCGCGGTTGTCGAGGTTGCGGCACATCCACTCGATGCGATCGGCATAGATGTTGGGCGTCGACATCTCGACCGTCGATGGCAGGTTGATGATCAGCTTGTTGTCAGGCGTTGGCCTGACGATCTCGGTGACGGCGTTGCAAATCTCCAGCGCGACCTCGAGTTCGGTGCCGGTGAAGCTCTCCGGCGAATATTCGAAGCGATAGCCGCCGCCGGCCTTGGCCGCCATCTCGGTGATCATCTTGGCGGCGTCGGTGGCGATGCGCTTGATGCCGCCGACATCTTTCTCGAAGACGACACGGCGCTGCAACTCGCTGGTCGAGTTGTAGAAATGCACGATCGGGTTGGTGGCGCCCTTCAGCGCCTCGAAGGTGCGGCTGATCAGTTCGGGCCGGCACTGTACCAGCACCTGCAACGACACATCGGCCGGCACATTGCCTTCCTCGATGCACCAGCGGGCGAAATCGAAATCGGTCTGCGAAGCCGACGGGAAGCCGATCTCGATCTCCTTGAAGCCCATGTCGAGCAGCAGGCCGAACATGCGCGCCTTGCGCTCGTGGCCCATCGGATCGATCAGCGCCTGGTTGCCGTCGCGCAAGTCGACCGAGCACCAGATAGGCGCCTTGTCGATGATCTTCGAGGGCCAGGTCCGGTCCGTGAGGCCGACGGTAGGGTAGGGCTGATATTTTCGAGCCGCGTCCGGCATGCCCCGGCCACCTTGCTTGCCGGTCGCGGCCTCGCTGGCGCGGATGTCTTCTCGTGCGTTCATCGTCGTTTCTCCCGGCGGCTGGCGGGTCCACCTGTCAGGCGGATGTGGTGCCAAGCGGCGCCTTTACCAGAATTTCGTTCGCTTGATATGATTTGCCAAGGAGCATGCGCTTGCGCGGCGGTTCGACCGCCGGGCGCTCCTTCAGCGAACCCGGCGATCGCCGATAAGGCCGAGAAGAAGCAGGGTCGAGGCAAGCGCGCGCACGGTCTCGCCGGCAAAGCCGGTCTGACGGGAAGCGGTGGTGGCGCGCCTGTTCATGGTCGCTCTCATACAGGAGCGACCTGTTGGAGGCAAGCGGGGCCGGAACGCGTCCGATATATGCCTGATGCGGATGCTCTTCCCCGCGCGCTGCAAATGCGCCAGACTTGACCGGTGGCGGGGTGCCGCCGGCAGGGGGTCGTCCATGAATTTCGTGTTCTTCTCGCCGCATTTTCCCGCCAATGGCGCCGATTTCTGCGATCGGCTGAAGAAGGCCGGCGCGACGGTCCTCGGCATTGGCGACGCACCCTATGATGCGCTGGACGGCAAGCTGAAGGCAGCACTTTCCGAATACTACCGCGTAGCCGACATGGAGGACTATGAGCCGGTGTTCCGGGCGATCGGGCATTTCATCCACAAATGGGGCCGCATCGACCGGTTCGAATCGCTCAACGAGCACTGGCTGGAACTGGAAGCCAACATCCGCACAGACTTCAACATCTACGGCACCAAACTCGATTTCGTGAAGAATCTGAAGCGCAAGAGCCGCATGCGCGCCTTCTTCCGCAAGAGCGGCGTCGAGACCATCGCGCAGCGCAAATGTTCCGACCGGGCCGGCGCCATGACCTTCATCCGCCGCGTCGGCTATCCCGTGGTGGTCAAACCGGATTCAGGCTCCGGTGCTTCGAACACGTTCAAGATCTCCAATGCGAAAGAGCTCGACCAGTTCTTCCGGGACAAGCCGGAGGACGTGACCTTCGTCATGGAGCAGTTCATCGAGGGGCTGGTGGTGACTTATGACGGATTGGTCAACCGCGACGGCGAGGTGGTGCTGGCGGCCAGCCATCGCTACGACCAGAGTGTCATGGATGTGGTCAACAAGGACCGCCACATGAGTTACACCTGCTTTCCCCGGATCAGGCCTGTCGTCGAGGAGGCCGGCCGCAAGATCCTGAAAGCATTCGACGTGCGCGAACGCTTTTTCCACATCGAGCTGTTCGAGACTAGGGATGACCGCATCATCGCGCTGGAGGTCAACATGCGCCCGCCCGGCGCCTGGATGACCGACGCGATCAACTACACGTTCGACATCGATGTCTACGCGGCTTGGGCGGACATGGTGGTCAAGGACGCCGCCGGCGGCCCTTATGAGGGCAAGTATTTCACCGCCTATGCCAGCCGCAAGCGCCACCTCGACTATTTGCACAGCCATGCGGACGTGCTAGCCGCGCACGGCGACAAGATCGTCCACCATCAGCCAATAGAAGAGGTTTTCAGCCGCGCCATGGGGAATTACGCCTATCAGATGCGCTCGAAGGATCAGGCGGAGCTGCGCGAGGCGGTGGCCTATATCCACGCGGAAAAGGCTTGAGGGCCCATGGACGTCTCCTATCACAAGGCTTTCGCCCGCAATCTCGGCCGCGACATGGAATACAAGCGCTACGGTCATGCCGGCCGGCCGGTTGTGGTGTTCCCGACTTCGCAAGGCCGGTTCTACCAGTTCGAGGATTCCGGCGGGGTGGGCGCGCTCGCCGAGTTCATCGACACCGGCCGCATCCAGCTGTTCACCGTCGACGGCATCGATTCGGAATCCTTCTTCGCCAGGCACGTCGATGCCGCGCACCGTATCGCCCGCCACGAGGCCTATTTCCGCTATGTGCGAGAGGAAGCACTGCCGGAATTTCTGGAAACCTCGGCGCAAGCCAATGGCGGACGGCGGCTGAAGCCGCTGTTTTCAGGCTGTTCGATGGGTGGCTATCATTCCTCGAACTTCGTCTTCCGTTTTCCCGAACTCGCCAGCGGCGTCATCTCGCTGTCGGGGGTCTATTCGGCGCGCGATTTCTTCGGCACGGCGCTCGACGGGGACATCTTCTACAACTCGCCGCTCGATTATCTGCCAGGGATCGTCGACCCGAAGCTGCTGGCGCGGCTGAAGGCGCTCAGGCTGATCTTCTGCTGCGGGCAGGGCGCCTGGGAGGAACGCATGCTGGTCGAGACGCGCCAGCTGGAACAGATCCTGCGCGACAAATCCATTCCCGCCTGGGTCGATTATTGGGGTGGCGACGTCAGCCATGACTGGCCGTGGTGGCACAAGCAGCTGGCGTATTTCTTCGGCCGCTGGCTTGATGACGATTTGATGCACAGGCTGGACTAAGGCGCATCGATATCCAGGTGGCCTGCAAATGGCTGATGCCTATCCTTCCTGGCATGCCGGCAGCGGCACGGTCTCGTGTTCGGGCGCCGATCCGCGACGCAGGCCTAGAAAGACGACGAGGGCGGTGACGATGGTGATTGCCGCCAGCACGATCAGCAGCCTGTCGAACGCCGTTTCATAGGCCTCGGCCAGAACGGCGGCGCCGGCCATCGGCAAATGTTGCGCGGTTCCGCCGACATTGCCTGTCACCAGCAACTGCGCCGCGGCGGCCGCATCGCTGGAAGACGCAGCGCCTCGAGCGGCGAGTTGCGCGGCGGTGAAGCCTGACAGCGTCGCCATGACGATGGCCAGTGCCACACCCTCGCAAGCGACGCGCGTGGTGTTGAAGATGCCGACCGCCATGCCGGCCCGCTCGGTCGGCACGACGCTGACGGCGAGCCCGTCCATCAATCCCCAGGGCAAGGCGATGCCGAGGCCGATCAGGATTAGCGGCGCGATCAGCGCGACGCCGATCGATGGCGCAAGGCTCAGCCAGACCAAACCAGCCGCCGCGACGAGCAGGCCGACGCCGCAGATCGTTGCCGGAGCGATCCAGCGCGCCAGCTGGCCGGCAAGCAAGGGCAGGACCAGCAACGGCCCGGAAAGGCAGATCATCAATTGCCCGGCCTTGATCTCGCCCATCCCCTCGATGCCGATGAAGCGGATCGGCAAAAGCACGAGCAGGACGACGAAGCCGTAGGCGGGCGCCGCAGCCAGGAACTGGACACCGACGAAGCGCGGATAGCGAAACAGGGTGAGATCGAGCATCGGCCGGCGCACGCGTCGCTCGACGACGACGAACAGCACAAAGCAAAGGACGGCCACGCCGAGAAGCGTTACCACAAGAGGATCGGCCCAGCCGCTCTGCGGCGCCTGCAACACGCCGTAGGTCAGCGCGGCCAGCGCGACGGTGAACGTGCCGGCGCCCGCCCAGTCGAGGCCGGTCGCATCCGGGTCACGCGATTCCCTGATGGTGCGCAGGCCGAGGATTGCCGAGGCAACCGCGAGTGCCATGACCAGAACAAAGATCGACCGCCAGCCAAACATGGAGATGAGCAGGCCCGAGGCAATCGGGCCGAAGGCCAGCCCGATGCCGAAACTGGTGCCGAGAAAGGAGAAGGCGCGCAGCCGCAATGGTCCCTCGAATTCCTGGGCAAGTGCCGAGGCGCCGCCGGCAAAGGCCAGGGCACTGCCGAGCCCTTGCGCGGCCCGGAAGATATCGAACCAGGCGATGTCGGGAGCCAGCATCGCGCCGAGCGAAGCGAGGATGTAGAGGGCGAGACCGACGAGGAAGATCCGCTTGCGGCCATGATTGTCGGCCAGAGCGCCCGCCGCCATCAGGCTGGCGGCGAAGGTCAGCATGAAGGCGTTGGTCACCCAATTGAGCGCGATCGGGCTGCCGCCGAGATCGGCCGCGATACGGGAGAGCGCGACGGCCGGGCCGGTGAAGGTCAGGGGCATCGTCATGGCGGCAAGGCATACGGACAAGAGCACGAGCCATCTCTCGGCCGGGCCGGCGGTGATCTTCAAGGTCATGGATTTTCCTATCTGAGTAGTCTGCGCCGGCATGCCGCTCAATCGCGGCGCCCGGTCATGACGACCAAGATAGGTCAGAGACAGATCAGGAAGAATGGTATCAAATATCTCGACATAACGGAACGAAACGCTCGAATGGAGCAATATGATGGATCGCCTCAGCGGCCTTCTGGCCTTCGCCCGCACCGCCGAGTTCGGCAGCTTCGTCGCCGCCGGGCGGGCGCTCGGCATCTCCGCTTCCGCGGTCGGCAAAAGTGTGGCGCGGCTCGAGCAGGAGCTCGGCGTGCGGCTGCTGCAGCGCTCCACGCGGCGGATCGGCCTGACGGAGGAGGGCAAGCTGTTCAACGAGCGCGTGCGACGCATTCTCGACGACATCGACGATGCCGAGGCGATGCTGTCGCGGACACGAGAGACGCCGCGTGGGCGGCTGCGCGTCTCGACCCCGATCGTCACCTACCATCTTTTGCTGCCGGTGCTGTCGGAGTTCATGGTGCGCTATCCCGAGATCGAGCTCGATATCGATTTCAACGACCGGATCGTCGACGTCATCGAAGAAGGCATCGACGTCGCGATCCGCAGCGGCGAGCTGCCCGATTCACGATTGGTGTCGAAACCCATTGCGCCCTTCCGCATGTTGCTGTGCGCGGCACCCTCCTACCTCGATCGCCATGGCATACCCGGCGTGCCGGCGGATCTCATCGGGCATTTCGGCATAAACTTCCGCTATCTCAACAGCGGCAGGCTGCTGGACTGGCCATTCATTACCGGGAGCGCCCAGCCGCTGATCCGTTCGATGCTGACCTGCAACAACATGGAAGCGTTGAAAGGCGCCACGATCGCCGGACTCGGCATCGCCTGCATGCCCGATTTCCTGGTGCGGGAGGCGCTGCGCGAGGACAGGCTGCGCACCGTGCTCGACGATCATGTCGACGGTCGTGGCCAGTTCCGGATGCTATGGCCCTCCAATCGCCACCTGTCGCCAAAGGTGCGCGTCTTCGTCGATTTCCTGCCCGAGCGCCTTGCAGCGCGCGCGCCTTAGCTGGTTTTGCTCTCTGGCAGGCCGAAGCCTCCGACGGGATGGGTTTCCACCTGGAACTCGAAGCCGGCGATGAAGGGCCGTGCCTTGGCGATCGCCGCCTGCACCTCGGGAAGCTGCAGGGATGCCTTGTGGCTTGCCTGATCGGTCCACACTTCGGTCACCCAGATCGCGTCGGCGTCGGCAGGGTCGGTGGCGACGATATAGCTCAGGCAGCCGGGCAGGGCGCCGGTGCTTTCACGCAGCACAGTCATGACCGCGTCGCGTTGGCCGCGCGCCGCCCGCATCTTGCCGATCAGTCCATACATGTCCTCGTCTTCCCCCTGGGTTGGCGCGAAAGGAGTGTGTCCAGTATGCCGGTCGCCGGTCAAGGCATCAACTGGCCGCCATTGACCTCGATCACCTGGCCGGTGATGTAGCCGCTCAACAGGTCCGATGAGAGGAACAGATAGGCGCCGACGCAATCTTGCGCCGTGCCGGCGCGGCCCTGCGGAATGGTTGCGACCATGCCCTTCACCTGCTCATCGGTCGAATAGCGTTCGTGGAAGGGGGTGAGGATCGTGCCCGGCGCCACGGCGTTGACGCGAATGCCGAAGCCGATCAGTTCCTTGGCCATGCCGCGCGTGACGTTGGAGACGAAGGCCTTGGCCGAGCCGTAAAGACCCGCGCCGCCACCTGCACCGTTTCGCGCCGCGATCGATGAGGTGTTGACGATGAAGCCGCCCTGTTTCTTCAGCCATGGCATCGCCTTGCGCGAGGCGGTCAGCACCGAGCGGGCGTTGAGGTCCATCACCGCGTCGTAATGCGCCTCGGTCTGCTCGGCATAGGGGATGCGGCCAAGCATGCCGCCGGCATTGTTGACCAGCCCGTCGAGGCGGCCGAAATGTCGCGCGGTGTCCTCGACGACGCGTTCGACATCGGCGGGGAGAGAAAAGTCGCCCTGGACAAGGAAGACCTCGCCGCCGCCGTCGCGAATGGTCTGGCCGAGTTTCTCGGCGGCGTCGCGGCTGGAATTATAGTGCAGCGCCACCTTGCATTTCTGCTCGGCATAGGCGAGCGCGAGCGCCGCGCCGATGCCGGTCGAGGCACCGGTGACCAGCACCGCCTTACCGGCGAGATCGGGGATGACAAGACCAAGGGCCGTCTCTGGCATTGCTGTTCCTCCGGGGATTTCCGACACCTTGGTGGTGGGTCTTGCCACCCTTGCATTCAAGTCAGTGCCGCTTCAAGGCCTGAGATAGACATAGCCCTGGCTTTGCAATTCGGCGAGCTTGACGACGCCGCCCTTGTCGGCGGCATGGAAGCCGTCGAGCAGGTCGGCGAGCGTGATGTCCATGCCGTGCATGGTGTTGCCGCAAGCATGCGGGTCGAGCCCTTGCTGGACAAGACCGGTAAAGCGCCCCGAAATCGCCGCCGATATGCCCTTCGACTTGAAGGCGGCAAGCGCCGGACCATGCACGACCAGCGCGATCTCGACATTGCCGCCGGTGCCCTCATAGTGGTTCTTGATGTTGCCGAGCACGAAATTGACCTTGTCGAGATCGCTGAGGTGATAGGCGACCTTTAGCCTGGCAGGCTCGGTGGTTGCCGCCTGCACCGCCCGCAGGCCGAGAAGCGTTCCGGCTCCGGCGAGAACCGCGTGGAACATGTCACGTCGGCGCATGGTGTCCCCCCAGATTTCACCGCGATTTGCGTGGCTCAAGCCGCAATACTAGCATAAATTGACGTCACGTCCTGTCGATGCGGAGGAGGGGGGTCACATGGCGTCCAGGGAATGGAAGATGCTCGCTGGCGCCGGGTTCGGCGCCGCACTGCTTGGCGGACTTACGGGTTCTGCTTTTGCTGGCGATGCGCTCAAGCTCACCGAACTCAGCCCTAACGGGGCGGACGCCTGTTTCGGCCGGGTCTATGACCCGGCGCATCTCAAGGCGCATCCGAAACAGAAGGTGGCGCGGATTTTCTTCTACTACGGCCATGATCCGGTCAGCCGTCCCAATGAGGAACCGAGCGCCAATTCCGATACATCCTACAATGGTTTCCTCATCACCACGGTGCGCGGCGCCAAGGCGCCGGAATGGGCCGGCGGCTGGTGCAATCACGAGGCCGAGGACGGCAAATCGGGCCCGATCCGTTGCGGCATGGAATGCGACCGCACGCTTGCGTCGCTGAAGGTCGACGACAAGGGCAGGCTGATCCTGTCGAACCTGTCGTCCGATATCTATCTCGACGCCGGTTCGGAAGAAGAACTCGGCACGGCTGAATACGACAGGCAGGCGCTGGGCAAGGAAGACGACAATTTCCGCCTCGACCCGATGCCCCCCGCAACCTGCAAGGCGGAGTTCGCGCGGATCGATCCGATCGATCCGGCGCTCGGGCCGCCGCTGCGCGAGCGGTTCAAACCCGACCAGGCCTTCTGCTACGGGCGCGACTATGACGCGGCGCATATGAGTTCGCATCCCGACCAACTGACCCAGTCGATCCGGGTGTTCCGCGGGCCGGTGGAACTGGCCTCCTTCGCCTCCGGGAACGATGTCGCGAACTGGCCCGACGGCGCTGACATAGTCGTCTCCGTCACCACGCGGCAGAAGGGGGCCAAGGTCACGCAGACCTATTCGTGCCAGGGCGAAGCCGACCAGTGGCGTTGTGCCGCGAGTTCGAAGACGAGCAATTTTTCCTGCGACATCGCGCAAAAGGAAATCTTCCTCAAGCGCGGCGCCAACGGCACCATCATGCTGGCCAATCCCAATAGTAGCTTGGCGGTTGTCGACCTCTGTTCGAAAGCGGCCGTCGGCAAGACCGCGTCCGACGACAAGGTCTATCGGCTCGAGGCGATGCCGCAATCGGCCTGCGCGCCTTGAGATCTGGCGCTTGGCCATCCTAGGGTCTGCGCCGCGTCGCTTCGCTCCTGCTTCGCCTTGGGATGACGAAGGAGGAAGGGCTTCGGCCAATCTTCCAACCGCTCTAACCGCCTCAAGCAAACGGCACGGCCGTCGTGCCCTTCGGAAGTTTCGCCTCGTCGTCGGGCTCGACATGGATGGTCACCCGCACCGAGGGAATGTCGGCCTTCAGCGCGTCCTCGATGCGGTCGCAGATGATATGGCTGGCGCCAACCGACATGTCTGCATCGACGACCAGATGGAACTCGATGAAGGTGGCGCGGCCGGCGATGCGGGTCTTGAGATCATGCACCTCCAGAGCGCCCTTGCAATTGGCCGAGATGATGTCGCGGATGCGCATGTGCTCCGCCGTATCGACGGCCCGATCCATCAGGCCGTTCATCGACGAGCCGATGACATGCCAGCCCTGCCACAGGATGTTGAGCGCGACGATGACGGCCAATGCCGGGTCGAGAATCTGCCAGCCGGTCAGGATCGCTCCGACCAGGCCGCCGAAGACGCCAACCGAGGTCACCACATCGGTCATGATGTGATTGCCGTCGGCGACCAGCGCCGGTGACTTTTCGGCTCGGCCCGTGCGGATCAGCGTCCAGGCCCAGAAAGCATTGATGGCGGTGGCGACGCCGTTGACGGCAAGGCCTTCCCAAGGCTGTTCGAGTGGGGCCGGGGTCTGCCAGGAGCGCCAGACCTCGCTCAGGATCAAAAGCGCGGCGACCACGATCAGCACGCCTTCGAGCACGGCCGAGAAATACTCGGCCTTGTGATGGCCGAAAGGGTGATCCTGGTCGGCCGGCTTGTAGCTGACCTGGATCGCCCAGAAGGCGGCCATCGAGGCAATGACATTGACGATCGATTCCAGCGCGTCCGAATAGAGCGCGACGGATCCGGTTACGTACCAGGCGGCGGCCTTGAGCGCGAGCACGACAAAGGCGACCACGATCGACCAGAAGGCGAGATTGGCGACCTTGCGCTTCGCGGCGGCTTTCGCCGCGATCGCCATGGTGTTCTCGGCTTCGGCCATTACCGTCAGGCTGCCTTTTCCTTGGCCTTGCGCGGCAGGTGGGCGACGATGTTCTCGATGATGCGCATGCCGGCATTGTGACCGAGCGTCATGATCGATTCCGGGTGGAACTGCACCGCGGCAATCGGCTCCTTGCGGTGCTCGAAGGCCATGATGACGCCGTCCTCGGTCTCGGCCGTGACCACGAAATCGTCAGGCAGGCGCACCGGATCGGCGAAGATCGAGTGGTAACGGCCGACGGTGACTTCCTTGGGCAGGCCCGAGAAGATGATGCCCGGCTTCGAGACGCGGATACGCGACGGCTTGCCGTGCATGGGAATGTGCAATTGCCTGAGTTCGCCGCCATAGGCTTCGGCCAATGCCTGCAGGCCAAGGCAGACGCCGAAGATCGGCAGGTCGCGGGCGCGCGCTCGTCTGATGGTCGCCGCGCAGTCGAAATCCTTCGGCGTGCCGGGTCCGGGCGACAGCACGACGAGGTCGGGCTTCAGCCGCTCGAAGACTTCTTCCGGCACCGGCGTGCGCACGGTCGAGACATTGGCGCCGGTCTGGCGGAAGTAGTTGGCCAGCGTGTGGACGAAGCTGTCCTCATGGTCGACCAGCAGGATGTTGACGCCATCGCCGACGCGCGCCGTGGTGCGCTCGGTGCTGGTCGAATTGCCCAACTTGGCGTCGCGGATGGCGGAGAGCATGGCGGATGCCTTCAGTTCGGTTTCAGCTTCTTCTTCCTCGGGAACGCTGTCGAAGAGTAATGTAGCGCCGGCGCGCACCTCGGCGATGCCGTCCTTGATGCGGATGGTGCGCAAGGTCAGCCCGGTGTTCATGTCGCCGTTGAAGTTGACCATGCCGATGGCGCCGCCATACCAGGCGCGCGGGCTCTTCTCGTTCTGCTCGATGAAGCGCATGGCCCATAGTTTCGGCGCGCCGGTGACGGTGACCGCCCAGGCATGCGACAGAAACGCGTCGAAAGCGTCCATGCCTTCGCGCAGCCGGCCCTCTATGTGATCGACCGTATGGATCAGGCGCGAATACATCTCGATCTGGCGGCGGCCGATGACGCGCACCGAACCTGGATCGCAGACCCGCGACTTGTCGTTGCGGTCCACGTCCGAGCACATTGTGAGCTCGGATTCATCCTTCTTGGAGTTGAGCAGCTTGATGATCTGCTCAGAGTCCGAAATGGCATCGTCGCCGCGCTTGATGGTGCCGGAGATCGGGCAGGTCTCGACGCGGCGGCCGTTGACGCGCACGAACATCTCGGGCGACGCGCCGATCAGGTATTCGTTCTCGCCCAGATTGATGAAGAAGGAATAGGGCGACGGGTTGATCGACTTCAGCTTGCGTGAAATCTCGGATGGCTGCGTCTCGCAGCGTTCGTAGAACATCTGGCCGGGGACGACCTCGAACAGGTCGCCGCGCTTGAAGCTGTCCATCGCCCGGCGCACCAGATTGGCGTATTCGCCCGGCTCATGGTCGCCGCGCGGCGGGATGCGGTCGGCGGTCTTGAACGGCTCGGCGATTTGATCGCGCGGCAGGCCTTCGGTCGAAAAACCCTCGCCCGCATAGTCGTAGCGGTCGGTCCAGGCCTTGGCCGAATAATGGTCGACGACCAGGATCTCATCGGGCAGGAACAGCACCAGGTCGCGCTGGCTTTCCTTGCGAACGAGCGTGTGCTCGACCGGGTCGAACTGGAAGGCGAGGTCGTAGCCGAAGGCGCCGTAGAGGCCGAGATTGGCGTCTTCGGCAGTCCTGAACAGAGCGGTGATGGCGCGCAGGACGGTGAAGACGGAGGGAACGCGGCTGCGTTCCTCCTCGGTGAAGACACGGCCGGGCTTGGCGACGTTGAGGCGGATCAGCTTTTTGGTGGTCTCGGCGATTGTGACCTCGGCGAGACCGCCGAGCGCCTTGCCGATGACCGGCAGCAGCGCCTCGCCGCGGCCGTTCAGCGCCTCGATGCGCATGGCGCGACCGCGTGCGGAGATGACCAGCGGCGGATCGATGATGGCGGTGTCCCAGCGCGTATAGCGGCCGGGATATTCGTAGTTCGAGGAAAATACCGCCCCTCGGCGCGAATTCAGCCCGTCGACATAAGCGTCGATCGCACCTTCATAGGGCCGGCCATGGCGCTCGCGGGTGATGGTGATGCCACCCCCCGTCACGAAGCTTTCAGCGCCGGTTTCCAGAACCTTCAACGTCATTGCCGTCTCCATCAGCTACTTGGGCAACGGACCCGGGAATGGCTTTGAAAAACAAATGGCCGCCCGGACATTCCGTTGCGGCCACCCTCTATTTTCACGCGCACGCGTTCGAACAGGCCGCTGTCAGCAGGCCCACCACCAAATGGTCTTGATCGAACGCATGTTCATGGCGATTCCCTTACCGGCGATTGGGCGGCCGCGCAACTGGATTCGACGGAGGCTAATCCTCCAGCGTGCCCGACCGCGCGTCGGTGCTCTTCCTGTCGCCGACCAGTTTCAACAGGTCTTCGCCGGCGCGGATGATGCGACGCGAGCGGCGGGTCAGGATGATGCCGTCCTGCGGCGCGAACACTTCGGTGCGGCCGTCGGCTTCCCCCGGCGCGTGGACGATGGTGGCGAGGCGCGCCCCCCTGGTGACGCGGTCGCCAGGCTTCACGTCGTAGAGGACGGCGCCGCCCCGGGGTGCCGGCATCATGTCGATGTTTTCCAGTAGTGCCGCGACACCCTTGAACGGGCCGGGTGCCGGCAGCGCGCTGTCGGATATCACGCCGCGCGCCGCCAGCAGCCGGTAGAGGCCTGCCGCGTCGGCCGAGGCAAGCGCGCCATCGACATCGAGGATGCCGCGATATTCGACCGTGGTGGCGACGCGCCTGTCGAACTTCGCCACGTCGGCTGATGCGTTCTGGTAGGGCATGATCGAGGCGCCCTCGAAGGTGCCGTCGGCGTCCTCGCTCCACAGCACCACCGCATCGACGCTCATGGCGGCGGCGCAATCGGCCATTTCAGGCCACAGGCTGGCGTGGACGTAGAGATAGGCAAGGCCCTCATCGTCGCAATGCAGGTCGAGCACGATGTCGTGGCCCAGCGAAAGCTGCACCAGCCGCGACTTCAGCCGCTGGTCGGCGCCGCCAAAAGAGGCGTCCGGCAAAAGCCTGGTGTCGGGCGCGGCAAGCAGCGGAAAGCCGCGGTTGAAATTGGTGCGGGTGCCCAGATGAAAGCGGCCCTGGTGCTCGCCGAAATGATATTGCGCGCGGCCGATCGGGTTGGCCCAGGGCACGATGGTGATGTTGCCCTTGATGCGATCTTCGGCCTCGGCTTTGTTCAGCATCGGCATCAATGCGTCGATGGCGACGACGCCAGGCAATTCGCCGGCATGGAGCGCCGCCTGCAGATAGGCCGAAGGTGCTGCCTTGTCGGCACCGGCGAAGCGGAACACCGGGAATTCGTAGGAAACGCCTTCGCTGTCCCCGGCGATGCGTTCGATCGATTTCTGCATGACATCCTCCATCAAGCGCGAAAAGACATGCCCATTTGAAGGTGCCGATGTCGATTGGTCCAGCCCGCCGCGCCATGGGCGCAAGCTAGTCTTTTGCCTTGCTGCATGTCGTTGTCCCAAAACCGCTTCGCATTTTTGGGCGACAGGCAGTTACTCCGCGGCAGGCTGAAGGGCGACGGCCGGCGCGCGCCGGTCAAGCGTCTGCGACAGTACCGCGACGGCGACCGCCAGCAGGGCGAGCACCGCCCCGACCAGCGGCAGATTGGCGTAGGAAACGCCCGCGGACAGCGCCACGCCGCCGATCCACGCGCCGCCGGCATTGCCGACGTTGAAGGCGCCCTGGTTCAACGTGGCGGCAAGGTTCGGGCCTTCCGACGCTGCCTCGACGACGCGGATCTGCAGCGGCGGCACGACGACGAAGATGAGCAGGCCCCACAGGAAGACGATGCCGACGGCAACACTGGCGATCGCGCCGAACTGCATGAAGCCGACGAACAGCAGGGCCATCAACAGCAAGGTGGCGATCACCGTCGGCATCAGTTTCCAGTCGGCCAGCCTGCCGCCTATGATGTTGCCGATGGTCATGCCGGCGCCGAACAGCAGAAGCACCCAGGTGACCGCCGCGGTCGACAGGCCCGACACGTCGGTGAGGTAGGGTTTGATGTAGGTGAAGACGGCGAACAGGCTGGCAGAGG
>NZ_JAPYKQ010000027.1:0-49511 GCF_037179625.1 Mesorhizobium sp. Cs1299R1N3
TGGCGGTCTTACTCTCAATCTTGGTCATGGTGGCGTTCCTTCGCGGGAATCAGGTGACGTTGAACATCACCAGCCTGCCATGACCGCCCTCTCTCAGCGAATTTGCAGAACTCTCAGCACACTACCTAAATCCGTTTTAAGGGGCGAGAGGGCTCTGGCGTAGAATGGCGTGCGCAAAGGCGGGTCCGCAATGCGCCTCAATCAGCTGTAGAGCCCGCCGTAGCCAGGTCCCGAAAGCGGTCATTTTGAGCAGTCAGGCGGGGTGGCTCGCTTGCGCAGCATGTCTGCCATTCCTGGCGAAGCGCAGCCTTTTTCGAAAGCGGTCGTCGCTCAACCAATACTTAAAGGCCTGTTCCGGAGGGGCTCTGCCGGTCGACTTTCGAGCAGACATGTGCTCGCTTGGTGCTCAGGCGCAAGCCCTAATCGACTGTGCATGTCTCCCCAGGTTTCGCAATGTCCCAGCGCAACGCCTTGATCAATTCTGAAGGCCGTCACGGATGGACGAGAAATAGCGGTCGGTTCCTACCTGCCCGCCCTTCAACGCGACCTCCAGCCCGTCGATCGCATCGATGCTGGAATGGGCTACGCAAAGCGGGGAACCGGGCGAGGCGGGCAGGGGCATCCTGACGGTCAGCGCGTCTACGCCCATTTGTCCCAGCGCATGGCTTGACGTGTCACCGCCCGCGATGATCACGCGCCGCAAGCTCTGCTCCTCCGTCAATTGGCGCAGCAGCGCACCAAGGCCGCGGCCAAGCTTGTGGCGGGCACCATCCGCCCGGTCGATTTCGGCGCCCCTGTCGGCGGTGGGGCCAAGTGCCGTATAGAGGATGACGCTGCGCCCGGCTTGCAGACCGGCGCGGCCCTTTGCCGCCGCACGCGCAATCGCCTGCACCGACCCCTCCGAAACCAATTCGACAGGGTCGACCTCAACGCCGTCGAAACCGTCGGACAGGGCATGCCGGATCTGTCGTTCGGTGGTCGGCGAGCAACTGCCCGACACGACGGCCACCCGGTCGACGGCACCCGGCGGCGCAAAGCGTGGCCCAGCGTTGGCGATGCCCCTCGACGCCCACTCGGTCAACAGCGCATATTCGATTCCGGACGAGCCGACGACGATGGAACCGCCCGGTTTGCGAACCCGCCATATTTCCTTGCCAGCAAGGGCTTGGGTCTCCCGGTTGTCGACGTCGATAAGAACGATGGCGGCACCGTTCTCCACGAGGCGATCGAATGCCTGCGATCGCGATGTGGACTGCAGCGTCGCCAGGTCAAGCAATCCCAAGGAGAGTCCGGTCTGTCGCGACACATGAATCAGCAGGTCGGACTCATTCATCGGCGTCGTCGGATGGCGGCTCATCACCGGATGACGGTCGATGCGGAAATACTGGTCGCGATAGGCTGCGAACAGGTGGCCAAAGGCAGTGTAGCGTCTGAGCTGCGGTGCGCCGACCAGCATAGGCACGCTTTCCTGTGCGAAGACCGAGCGGCCGATCTCGATTGCCCGGCCGATGCTGCCGATTACCGGACTTGAATCGAAGGTCGAGCAGACCTTGTAATGGCAGATATCGGCTCTCAGCGCCTTCAGCCAGGCGAACGCGTCACGCAAATGCGTGTCCATCCACTGCGGGGTCTCGCTGCGGCTGGTGCCAGCGAGGCCAACCGCACGACAGTGCGAAAACCGTGCAAGCTGCTCGGCGTCCGGCTGGCGCATGAACAACACGGTCGGGACGCCACCAAGCTCGAGTGCTTCCATCACATCGGTCGAGCCGGTGAGGTCGTCGCCATAGTAGCTGAGCAGCAGGTCTTGCATGGGTGTCAGGCCGCCCTGCCATCGCCGAATTTTTCAATCGACCGCGCTAGTTCGGCATGGCTGCGGGCATAATCGGCCAGCGGAATGCCGTCCACAGCCGCCTGCCAGGCCTGACGCACGGCGCGCACGCCGGCGCCCGGTCCGTCCGGATGGCTGACGATGCCGCCGCCGCAGAGATAAAGGAGATCGACCGTTCGCCCGGTGCGTTCATAGGTCTCGGGTGCCTGTCCACCCCACTGGCCGGAACCGGCCACCGGCAGCGCGCAATCGTCAGGCGAGAAGATCGGCGTGGTCACCGCTTTGAAGGAGCGGACGAAGGATGCATCTGGTTCCCAGTATTTCGAGGCAATGCCGTTAATCTGGAACTGGTCGACGCCGAGCAGCCGCCAGAACTGCTGCCAGACCTTGAAATCCATGCCGAGGCCGGGATGGCGGGTGAGGATGTCCCAGCCATTGCGGTGGGCGTGCAGCACCAGGCCGGAGCGCTTCCTCAAGAACGCCATGCCGCCGAAGCCGATTGAGTTGATATTGACCACGGCACAATTGCCGCCGGCCTTGATCACCAGGTCGTGGTTGCGCATCATCTCGTCGGGATCGGCATGCGAGATGCCGAAGGCATACATCACCTTCTTGCCGGTCTTCTGTTCATGGTCGAGGACGAGCGGCATGATCGCCTTTATCCGCTCCGCCAGCGGCGAATAGGCAGGACTCATCAGCTTCTCGTCGTCCTTGATGAAATCTACGCCGGCCTCGATCAATTCGCCCACCATCGCGGCCGTCTCATGCGGCCGGAGGCCCAGCGCCGGCTTGACGATGGTGCCGATGATCGGACGGTCCTCGACGCCGGTCAGCCTGCGGCTGCCAGCGAGGCCGAATTGTGGTCCGGGATGGGCGCCCCGGTATTGTTCCGGCAGCTTCATATCGATGACACGAATGCCGGTGAGCCCCTTGATCGAATATGTGCCGCCGACGGCAATGGTCATCAGCGCCGCAAGGTCGGTGCCGATGGCATCGAACGGAAAGGCGATGTCGACATCAGCGCGCCTGAACGGTCCGTTGCCGGATCCCGGGAGAGACGGCTGCGTGGCATCAGGCAGGTGGCGGATTGCCAGCACGCGCGCCGCCACGCGAGCCTTCAGTTCCTCCGTCTCGCCCGGCAGCGCGACGAAGGTGCCGGTCGACTGGTCGCTGGCGATCTTGGCCGCCAGCGACTCGATGCTGCCTGGCGTCTCGATGCGGTAGGTCAAGGTGATCATGGACGTCGGCCGGTCGAAAAGGGTTCGAAAAAAGTTTCGTCGCGCAGGAAATCTGGTATAATGAGTACATAAGTATTGCAAGCAATATCCCAATTGGCGGCTACAGTCCGGTCAGCGGACGGGCATTCCAGGAATCGCAGCGGCAATGCTAGATAGGGTGGGTCAAGGGAGTGATTCGCGACGATGAACCGTTCGGAGCCGATCGTCCGGCGCAAACTTTCCGACGAAGTCTTTGCAAGACTGAAGCGGCTGATCACCAGCGGCGAACTGCAGCCCGGCGATGACATGCCGTCCGAGCGCGAGTTGATGGAGCGCTTCGAGGTCGGCCGGCCGGCGATCCGTGAAGCCATGCAGGCGCTGAGCAATATGGGGCTCGTCGCCATCTCGCATGGCGAGCGCGCCAAGGTGCTGCAACTGACCGCCAAGTCGATCATCAAGCAGGTCGACGGCGCGGCCAAGATCATCCTATCTTCGTCCAGGGACACGCTGGAGCACCTGAAGACCGCGCGGATCTTTTTCGAACGCGGCATGGTCAGGGAAGCAGCGGAAAAGGCCACATCGGAGGATGTGCAACTGCTGAAGGCAACCGTGGCCGAGCAGCGCGCCGCGCGCGGCGATTCGGAAGCCTTCATCTCCGCCGACATGAAGTTTCATACCCAGATCGCGTCCATTTCAGGCAATCCGATCTATGTCGCCGTCAGCGAAGCCACGCTGGGCTGGCTGAAGGAATACCACACTGAAATGCTTATCTGGACCGGCAAGGAAAAATACACGCTGACCGAGCACGAGGAGATCATCGACCGCATCGAGCACGGGGATGCCGACGGCGCCGAGAAGGCGATGATCAAGCACCTCGAGCGCTCGCGTGCGCTCTATGTGATGAATTCCGAGAAGTAACCGATCCTGGTAATCGCATAGGGCGGCATTGCGAGATTGCCCTGGCCAAGCGCGGAAGCGTCGACCGGGACGTCGTCCGATGTCAGATTCGCCAGCCAGACGATGATCTTGCCCGAGACAGAGCGGCCGGCCAGCGCCAGGACCCGCGTCTCGTCGCTCGTCGTGGCGGAAACATGCGTCAGTCCAGCCAACTCACAAAGCCCTTCGATGGCCTGGAAGATCGGCCGCGGCGTTCCTTGCGCGACGGGTTCGCCTGATCCCGCAACCACGCCGAACGGTCCGGCGAAGCTGGACAGTGTCAGCATCTCCAGCCCCGCCGGCGCGACGCGCGCGGCATAGCCGATTGTCCATGCGGCGGCGAACTGCGCGGCATGGCGTGGATCGCGGTTCGCCATGGCGATGCGTTGCCCCTGCGGATTGTTCTTGGTCGCGCCGCCATAGGGGTTCTGGCGCATGGCAATCGTCGATGGCCCGATCCGGTACGGCTTTGTCCCGAAGATCGCCCGGGTGGACCGGGTGATGAAGGGCAGCGCCTCCAGCGACTGCATGACGCTGAGATCGTCGGCGGCATGCACGATCGGACAGGTGCAGTGGGTGATGAAATCGAGCTGGTGGGCCGGAACGCGCTTACGGTTGAGCTCGGTGAAATAGCTGAACATGCCGCCGCCGAGACGGATATCGGGAAAGGCGCGGCGCGCTGCGGTGTAGACGTCCTCGAGCGGCGGGCATGCCGGCCAGGCACTGCCCGGCGGCGTCGACTGGCGGTCGACCGCAGGAGACACCGCGACGGCATCGAGCCGCAGGCCTGCCCGGCGTACCCTATCGGCGACATCGGAAAGTTCGGTGTCGAGATCGCCGGCGCAGGCGACCACGCATTCCAGCGTCGTCGAAACAGGGTAGGCGGCGGCGAGCCGGGCATGGGCGCGCAGCGCGTTGAGGCCGTGGCCTCGCGTCGGATCAAAGTGGAAAAGCAGCTGCCGCGGACCGAGCCTCCCCAGCATCGGCAGGTCGGCAAGTGCCGCCTCGACATCCTCGGGATAGATCACCACGCCGATGTCAGGCAGCTTCGAGCCGGCCTTGCCGAGTTCGACGCGAACCGGTTCGGCCGCCGCTGCCGAGGCAGGCACGTTGGCGTCGCCGGTGATTTGCAGGCTGACCGTCTGGCGCAGGGGTTGTCTGGCCGGCAGCACATAGGGCCATGGCAGCGCCAGCGGCCTCACATAGGTCTTGTAGGAAGCGTCAGACCAGTTGCGCTGGTCCTCCATCTCGAATGTGTCGCCATCCATCCGGCATTGCGCGACAACGCCGGGCCGCACCCGATGCGTGATGGCGCGCAAATTCTTGAACGGCTGCCAGGGGTCGATCAGATCGGGCAGTTCCGTCTCGACCACCCCGCCGTCGGTATGCTCGACCGTCACCGGGCTGCCGGCAAGGCTGGCGATCGGGTGCAGGATGCAGAAGCCGCAGCGGTTGGTTTCGAAATCGCTCTCTGGCAACGCGGTCACGTCGAACACCAGCCTGCCGTCGGCGGAGCCTTCGATCGTGGCGCGGAAGCCGAGCCGGCTGCCGTTCGGGCCGAGGCAGCTTGCCGTGTAGCTGACTGAGAAACGGTCATCCTTCTGGTCGATCGCCAGATCTGTCAGATCAGGCTCGTAAGTGCCCCAGTCGCGGTCGCGCACGATATAGGCAATGGCGCGCAGCACTTCGGTGCCGCCATGGCGGATGGTGCGCAGATTGCCGTTGACCAGCTCCGTACTCAGCGCGCCCGCGCGCAACGTGACCGGCTTGGGCTCGGCCGCGCGCGTGCCGTAGAGCTGGAAAGCCTCAGCCGTCATCTGAGCAAGGCGTCGATTTGCACGGGTCCGCGGCTGGCGGCACCCGCATAGGCGGCCTCGACCAGGGCAAATGTCTTGAGATTGTCGGCGCCTGAAGTCGCCGGTTCCTGGCCTGATGCAAGGCAGTCGATCCAGTGCTGCTGGATGGCGGCAACGCTCTCCTGGATGTTGTGCCATGGTCGCGAGGCCCAGGGCAGCAGTGGTGGCGAGACGTCGCTTACCTTGGTTCCAGTTTTGCCTGTGACGGTCAGCCGGTAGCCTTGCGCCAGCCGGATCGTGCCGTCGCTGCCGTCGAGTTCGATGAGTGTTTCCGGGAACGGCTCCACGGCAAGCTTGGTCGCATAGCTGCAATCGACCACCGAAGTGGCGCCGCCGGCGTGGTCCATGAGCATCGTGGCGACATCCTCGCCGGCGATGGCCGGGTTGATGCGTGCGGTCCGCGCGGTCAGGCTCGACACATCGCCGAGCAGGAAGCGGGCGATGTCGAGAATATGAATGCCGAGATCCTCGATGATGAAGCGTTTGCCCGTCGCCAGATAGGGCTGGCCGGAAAACACGTCATAGCCGGAGCGAAAGGAGATGCGGCCGAAGAAGGGCGTGCCGATCTCGCCGCTGTCGAGTACGGCGCGCACCGCCTGGATCGGCGACTGCCAGCGAAAGTTCTCATGCACCATCAATGGCACGCCGGCTGTTTGGCAGGCCTCCACCATCGCCCTGGCATCATTGAGCGTCGGCGCGAACGGCTTCTGGCAGATGACGGGAACGCCGTGCGCGGCGGCCATCTCGACCAGCTCACGATGGCTGCCCACCGTGGTGGCGACGTCGACGAAGTCGAGTTTCTCCGCCGCAAACATCGCCGCTGCGTCCGTGTAGCGCCGTGCGACATCGAACTGGTCGCCGACGATCCGCAGTCGCTCGGCATCGCGGTCGCAGACCGCGACGATCGAGGCGCCCTCGATGTCGCGCCAGGCATGCATCTGGTTGACGGCGAAGAAGCCGCAGCCGATCAGCGCTCCACTTAGGCTCTCCATGCTCAACCCACCTTTGCCATCTGCATCAGCGTGACGCGCTGCTGCAGCCGGCGCTGCGCCTGGTCGACGACGACGGCGACGATGATGACCAGGCCCTTGATCACCATCTGCCAGAAGGAACTCACGCCCATCATCACCAGCCCGTCCGACAGGATGCCGATGACAAAGGCGCCGACGATTGTGCCGCCGATCGTGCCGCGTCCGCCCGACATCGAAGTGCCGCCGAGCACCGCCGCGGCAATGGCGTTCAATTCGAAGCTCTCGCCCGTCGCCGGGTGTGAGGCCATCAGTTCCGAGGAGATGATCAGGCCGACGATCGCGGCGCAGAAGCCGGAGAACATATAGACGAACATCTTGACCATGTTGACGCGCACGCCCGAGATCCGCGCCGCGCGCTCATTACCGCCGACGGCGAAGATGTGGCGGCCGAGCGGGGTGTAGCGCGCGAGATAGGCAGCCCCCAGCGCCACCACGATCAGGATCCAGATCGACACCGGCAAGCCGAGCAGCCGGCCGGCGCCGAGGAAGCCGAAGCCGGTGGTGCCGAGTTCCGGCTTGCCGACGAGGTTGGGAAAGGTGCGGCCGTCGGAGGACAGCAGCGCGAAACCGCGCGCGACATAGAGCACGCCGAGCGTGGCGATGAAGGGCGCGACGTTGAGCCTGGTGATCAGCAGCCCGTTGACGGCGCCGATCGCTATGCCGACCAGAAGCGTGATCACGATGATCTCGAAGACGTTGAAATAGACGGTGTAGCCGATCTGCAGGTCGATACCGTTGAGCACGAGATAGCCGGCCACCATGCCGCACAGGCCGACGATCGAACCGACCGAAAGGTCAATGCCGCCGGTGATGATGACGAAGGTCATGCCCATGGCGAGGAAGGCGTTGAGCGCCACGTGCTTGGCCATCAGGATCAAATTGGCGGCCGAGAGGAAGTTCGGCGCGGCGATCGAGAAGAATACCAGCACCGCGATCAGTGCGATGAAGGTCCTGAGCTTCATCAGCGTCAGCAGCGCGGAACCGCTGGAGGCGGAAGGAGCGGCCGCCTTGGCCGGAATGTCAGTCATCAGCGTTGCTCTCCATGTGCCGGTCCGTGGCCCAGCGCCGACGCAGCGACGATCGCCGCTTCCGTCGCCTCGGCGCGGTCGAACATGCCGGTCAGTCTGCCATTGCTCATCACCGCGATGCGGTCGGACAGCGCCATCACCTCGTCGAGATCGGAGGTGGCGAACAGGATGCCGAGCCCGTCGCGCGAAAGCTTGCGCATGGTGCGGAAGACGTCGGCCTTGGCGCCGACATCGATACCGCGGCTGGGTTCGTCCATCAAAAGCACTTTCGGTTCGGTGAGCAGCGCCTTGCCGATCACCACCTTCTGCTGGTTGCCGCCCGACAGTGACGAGACTTCCTGCGCCGGATCGGCGACCTTGATCGCCAGTTCCCGAACCATCTGGACGACGGCTTGCCGCTCGGCGCCGCCGCGGATATGGAACAGGCTGACGAAGCGTGACAAGCTCGCCAGCGTCAGGTTGCTGGCGACCGAGAGGATCGACACCAGCCCTTCGCGCTGGCGGTCCTCGGGGATCAATGCCAGCCCGCGCTGGATGCGGCGTGTCGTGTCGCGCTCCTTCACCTGCTTGCCGGCGATGAAGATCTTGCCGCTGGCATGGCCATGACGGCCCATGATGCAGTCGAACAGCTCGCTGCGCCCAGCGCCCATCAGCCCGTATATGCCGAGGATTTCGCCGGCGCGCAGCGACAGCGAGACATGGTCGACCGCCAGTCCGCCGGTAACGCGCGGCAGGCAGATCTCCTCGGCGCGGAAGATTTCCTCGCCGGGCTGATGTCCGTCGGCCTTGGCGAAATCCTTGGCATCCGAGCCGATCATCTGACGCACGATCCACTGCGTGTCGACTCGTCTCATTTCCTCCTGGCCGGTGATGCGGCCGTCGCGCAGCACGGTGACGGTGTCGCCAATGCGGATCAGTTCTTCCAGCCGGTGGGAGATGTAGACGATGGCGACGCCGCGCGCCTTGAGGTCGGCGATCACCTTGAAAAGGATTTCGACTTCCGCCGCGCTCAGCGCCGAGGTAGGCTCGTCCATGATCAGGATCTTGGCGTCGAGCGAAACCGCCTTGGCGATCTCGACCAGCTGTTGCTGGCCGATGCGCAGGTCCTCGACCAGCATGTCCGGCCGGATGCCGGCTTCGAGCCGGTCGAGGAATTCGCTCGCCCGCTTTTCCTGCTCCTTGCGGTCGATCTTGCCCAGCCGGTTGGTGATTTCGCGTGTGGCGAAGATGTTCTCGGCGACGGTCATGTTGCCGAACAGGTTCAGTTCCTGGAACACCATGCCGATGCCGCGCGCCACCGCATCTCCCGATGAGGAGAAGGAAACCTCTTCGCCTTCGAGCAGGATGCGGCCGGCGGTCGGCTGCTCGACGCCGGCGATGATCTTCATCAGCGTCGACTTGCCGGCGCCGTTTTCACCGACCAGCACGTTGACGGCACCCTTGCGCACCTCGAAGTTCGCCTGCTTGACCGCCACCGTGCCGGCATAGACCTTCGAGACGTCCTCCAGCTTGAGGATGACCTCGCGACCGGGGCTCATGGCTTCGGCCCGATCTCGGCCTCCGCCGGAGTCACCAGCGGCAGGTCCTGGCCACCTTCGATCGTATAAGCGCCGACCACCTTGGCGGCGCGGCCTTCAAGTGCCTCGCGCGGCAGTTTGGACAGCACGGCCTTGTCCGCATAGGCGTTGAAAGCCTTGCCGAACTGGGCGAAGTCGATCTGGTTGGTGAAGTCGTTGAACTGGACGAAATCGAGGCTGTCGCGCAGTGCCGTGCCGCGCATCGCTGGCCCGATCTGGATGCGCGCATCGGCCTTGCCGTCGCCATCCACGTCAATGTCCATCGTTGCCGCGCGCGACTGCGTGTTGGCGGCGATGATCTTGCCCTCGACACGAACCGCGAAGGTCCATGGCGAATTCGCCTGCTTCCTGGGGTTGCCGTATTTGGCGCCGGCCGCCGCCGGATCGGTCTTCGCCAACGCATGGACCTCGGCGAACGGCCCGGCCTTCTGCTTGAGATAGGGTATGACCTTCGAGGCCCAGATGTCCTCGACCATCTTGTCCGGTTTGAAGGCAGGCGCATTGCTTTCGCTTTGCGCCACGGGCGTCGGCAGGATCTTGCAGGCGCTGAGGCCAAGGCCCACGAGCACCGCAAGCATCATCCCGGCGAAACGGGTCAGCCAGGTCAATCTGTTCGGCATGGCGGTCAAAAAATCACCCGGAACGTGAAACTGGAGCAATTCCAGAAAAAGTGTGAAACGGTTTTCCGTCCGAAATTGGATCAAAACAAAACTGGACGAGGGGCGAACACAGGTCCGCCCCCGCCGTTGCGTTGAGCCGGCTCAGTTCTTCAGCGCGAAGGTTTCCAGCTTGGCGGCATTTTCGCCATTGACGAGCACGCAGTCCATCAGCTGTTTTTCCTTCTCGGGCGACTTCTTGTTCTTGATGAAGTCGTTGGCCTGTTCGACCGCCATCTGCGCCTGGGCAAAGGCAGGCTGCAGCACTGTCGCCTTGATGCCGCCCGAGGTGATGGAATCGCGCACGTCGTTCGAGCCGTCGAAGCCGACGACGATGACATCCTTGCGGTTCGCGGCGGCGAGCGCGGCATAGGCGCCCATCGCCATCGTGTCGTTGCCGGAAATCACGCCCTTGATGTCGGGATTGGCCTGCAGGATCGATTCCATCTTGGAATAGGCCTCGGTCTGGCTCCAGTTGGCCGACTGCTGCGTGACCATCTTCAGATCCGGATAGTCGTCGATGACATCATGATAGCCCTTGGAGCGGATGCCGGCATTGGTGTCGGATTCCTTGCCGACCAGCTCGACGAAGTTGCCCTTTTCGCCCATCAGCTTGACGAACTCCTGCGCGCCGAGCTGGGCGCCCTGGTAGTTGTTGGAGACGATCTGCGCCACGGCGACGCCGGTGGCGTTGATCTCGCGGTCGATCAGGAACGAGGGAATACCCGCGTCCTTGGCCTTCTGCACGGCGGCGACGGTGGCGTCGGCGCCGGCATTGTCGAGGATGATCGCCTTGGCGCCGCGGCCGATCGCGGTGTCGATCAGTTCGGACTGCTTGTTGGCATCGTCGTCATGCACCAGCACCAGCGCCTCGTAGCCGAGTTCCTTGGCCTTGGCCTCGGCGCCGACCGCTTCCGCCTTGAAGAACGGATTGTCATGCGATGGCGTGATGATGGCGATGAGGTCCGCCGCGTAGGCGGGCATCGCCGTGCCGAGTGCCAGCACGCCGGCGAACGCCGCGAGCGTTATTCTGCGAGTCAGTTTCATGAAGTCCTCCCGTTTGAAAAGCCTGTGTCTCGATCGATCGAGGCCACTGTCTGCGTTTGAATCCATCAGGCTGTGAAGGTTGCGGAACGCCTGGCCCAAGCCGTCAGTCGGCCTCCCAAGCAAGTTCCTGTTCCCCGCCATCCTCCACCCGTCTCAGCTTCGAACTCCCGGCGAAGCGTGGTTGATCCGAGCGAAGATTAGCTTAGCCAACTGGTATGATGAGTCAACCACAAATTCAGGTGATCTGTACCTAAGTCGACTCAGGTGATCCGCTGAATGCTGGCTGCGATCTCTTCCGGCTCGAAGACCCGCTTCCAGTCGTCGCGCATCAGCACCGGCTTGCCGAATTCGATCGCCTTGTTGCAGGCGTCAGAGAACACGCCCTTGGTTTCGCCGAAGATGACGGCGCCGAGCACGTTCATGTGGCCAAGCAGGAAATCGAGCGCCGCTTGCCGGTCGACGCCACGCGCCACGACCTCGTCGACCGCCTCCTTCATGACGACCAGCAGCGAAGCGCAGACGGTTTCCGAAAGCCCTGGCTCGAGCAGCGCCATCTGTTTGACGGAAACGCGGTGCGAGCGCATCACCGGCGCCCAGATGATCTTGGCGATGGCCTCGCCCTTGGCGTAGTCGGCTTCCGGTCCCTGCATCAGGGCGCTGACCATGTGCTGCTTGGCCTTCACACCGCCGAAATAGTCCTTCTTCGCCGCCATGTCGGTCTCGTCGTTGAAGATCGGCGGATGGCAAGGATGGGTGACGAAGTAGGTCAGGTCGGGACGATCGGGCAAATGGCCGGCGAACGGCGCGGCTGCGTCGAGTACGATGACCATCGTGCCCGGCGCAAGCTTGCTCTCGATGCTTGTCGCGACCTTGCCGATATGGGTGTCCGGCACGGCCAGGATCACCACGTCGGCGCCTTCCAGCGCCTCGTCGGCGCTGACCGTGTCGAAGCCCAGTCCGGTCTTCAGCCGCTCACGCCCGGCCTCGCTGACCTCGACATGGCGGATCGTATAGGGCGAGCCGCGGAAATTGGTCGAAAGGCGGTAGCCCATTTTGCCGCCGGCACCGAACAGCGCGATCGTCGTCATCTGGCCCTTGCTCCTTGGTCGTGGACGATGGCGTTACCGATCGTCATCTTATCTACTGGTATGATCACTCTACCACATTGGCAAGAGAAATCATCATCCGCTTGTCATTCCCGGCGGACAGCCGCCGCATTTGGCTCGGATTCCAGTGTGCGGTCGTCGTCGGCGGCTCGGCGCGACAGCACTTGCCGGCCGGCCAGCGCCAGAACGAAGATGACGACGATGCCTTGCACGATGTCCTGCGCACCTGGCGGCAGGCCGACGATCTGCATGGTGGTGACGATGAGGATCAGCAGGATACTTGCGAACAGCGTGCCGACGGCGCTCGCCGAGCCGCCAAAGATCAGCGTGCCGCCCAGCACCACCGCGGCGATCGACTGCAAGAGATAGGGCTGGCCCATTTCGAGGAAGGCGCCACCTATATAGGCGCCGAGCAGCAGCCCATTGAGCGAAGCCAGCACCGACGAGATGATGAAAGCCGAAGCGATGACCCGGTTGTTGCGGATCGCGGCCAGCCGCGCGGCGGTGCGGTTCTGGCCGACCGCCGACAGCAACTGTCCGAAAACCGTGTAGCGCAGCACGAAGGAGGTCGCGGCCACGCCAACGATGGCGATGGCGGCCATGATCGGCACGCCGGCAATGCGGCCCGTCGCCAGCGTCTTCAAGAGCGGACTGACGGCGAAGCCCGCTATGGCGCGATTCGATAGCAGTGTCGCGGTCGCCAGTACATAACCTGTCGCCAGCGTGGCGATGATGGCCGGTATGTTCAGCCCGACGACGAGCAGCGAATTCAACCCGCCGACCGCGAGGCCGAGCAGGATCGTGGCGCTGACGCCGATGGCAAGGTTGGCGTCCTGGCCCTTGATGGTGAGCAGCGCCACGAAGGCGCTGAGCGTGATCACCGAGGCCACCGAAAGGTCGATATTGCCGCGCCCGGTGGTGACGACGAACATCTGGCCGATGCCGACGACGGTCAGGAACGAGGCCGACAGCATGATGCCCGACAGGCTGGAGAGGCTGAAGCGGTTGGTGACCACGGACAGCACCAGCCAAAGCAAAAGCACGCCGATCGCCGACCAGACCCAGCGGTTCTTCTGCGCCCAGAGGCCGAAGGCGGCGAGGCCGTTCATTGTTCGCTCCTGCGGTCTGCGGTCAGGCCGCGCAGCGTCAAAAGGGCGATGAGGATCAGCCCTTGCGTTGCCGCGTTGAAGTCGCTGCTCACGTTCAGCGTGCCGAGCAGGGCGCCGATCAAGGCCAGTGTGACCGCGCCGGCGATGGTGCCGACCGGCGAGATGACACCGCCCAGCAGCGAGCAGCCACCCATCACCACGGCGGCGACACTGAGCAGCGTGAACGAATTGCCGGAATTGATGTCGCTTGCCGTGTTGATCGCCGTCAGCGACAGGCCGGCGGCAGCGGCGAACAATCCGGCGACGAGGTAACGCACCAGCGCATAGCGCGTCGGCGACCAGCCGGAGCGGATCATGGCGGTCGGATTGTTGCCGAAGCCGCGCAGCACCACGCCGAGCGGCAGCCGGTCGATCACCAGCACCACCAGCGCGACGGCGGCGATGAGGATGATGGAGGTGGGCAGGAAACCCAGCGACCAGCTGAACATCGCCGACAACCATTCGGGGCTGGTCCCGCCCGGTGTCGGCTGCAGTGCGTAGCCTAGTCCCATCCAGATGAAGGAGGCGCCGAGCGTGACGACGATGGCCGGGATCTTGCGCGCCTGGATCAGGCCGCCGAGCCCAGCATAGGCGGCGACCGCCGCCGCCAGCGCCAGCGCACCGAGCCATGGCTGATCGTAGAGCAGCGTGGCGGAGAGCACGCTGACCAGACCAGCAAAGGCGCCGACGCCGAGATCGATCTCGCTGCCGCCGACGATGAACATCTGCGCCGCCGTCACCAGCACAAGGGACAGCGCCGGCATCAAGAGCAGGTCGAGCCCGAAGAATGAGGCCACCGCCGGGTTGGCCGAGATCATCACCGCCAGCACGGCGGCGAGGCCGATGAAGGGGGCCGCGTTGACCAGCCGGCGGGCAAAGCCGGCGCCGGCGGCGCTGTGCCCCGTGCCGGCACGGGTGTCCGCCTGCTGGGCAAAGGATGCGCCGACGACGGCCGATTCCGTGATCGATTCGCCGCTCAATTCCTTGACGATGCGCCCGTCTGAAAACACCAGCACGCGGTCGCAGGCCAAAAGCTCGGCGTCTTCGGTCGTGTGCCAGACCAGCGTGCGACCACTGCGCGCGATCTCGTTGCAGAGCCTGTAGAAGTCTTGTTTCGTGGCAATGTCGACGCCGCGCGTCGGATCGTCGAGCAGCAGGATCGGCGTGTCGGCGACGAGCGCGCGGGCAACCAGCGCCTTCTGCTGGTTGCCGCCGCTGAGTTCGAGGATGTTGGAGCCGAAGCGTTTGTCGTCGAGCCGCAACCGGCCGGCTGCAACGCCCGCCGCCTCGCGGCAGGCGCGTTCCGAAACAAGGCCCAGTGCCGGACGGCGGGCAAGGCTGCCGATGCTGACGTTTCCAAGCACGCTCCACAGCGGGAACACGCCTTCCTTCTGGCGATCGCCGGCAATGAAACCGGCATCGCCGCTCCTGGTGATCGCGGTTCCCCCGGTGGAATCCGGCTCGAAGATGGCGTGCAGCAACTCCTTCTGGCCGCTGCCCTCGAGCCCCGCCAGTCCGATGATCTCGCCGCGGCCGATCTCGATATCGCGGCCGAGTCCGGCGGTCAGGGAACCGGACAATTTGACCAGCGCCTCGCCGCTGCCGGCGGCAACGGCGCTGTGCTGGTGGATTGAATTGGCGTCGCCGCCCATGAGCTGCACCAGTTGGCCGATCGAGGTGTCGGCGACATCGCCGCGCCAGGCGGTGCGTCCGTTGCGCAGCACCATCACCTGCGTGGCGATGTCGATGATTTCCTGCAGCTTGTGGCTGATGAAGATGAAGGCGAAGCCGGATTTGGCACGCTCACGGATAAAGGCCCGCAACTGTCTGGAGCGGTCGAGGTCGAGCGAGGAGGTCGGCTCGTCGAGCACGATCAGCTTGACGCCGGGCGTGGCGGCGGCGCGCGCGATCTCGACCATCTGCCGCTCGGCGATGGATAGATGGCCGACCTCGGCGTTCACATCGATGCCGTTGGCGTGAAAGACGGCGTCCAGCGCTGCGCGGGCGCGGCCCCTGTAGAGTGCGCGCCAGCCCGGCCGGTTGGCCGCGTCGCCGGGTATCTCCAGGAAGAAGTTCTCGGCGACGGAAAGGTTGGCGCACAGCGACAGTTCCTGGTGAACCATGCGGATGCCGCGCCTTTGCGCCTCCGCCGTGTCGTAGGCGCCGAAGCTCACGCCCTGTCCGGCGAACGAAATCGAGCCGAGGGTCGGCGACGTTGCCCCGCACAGGATGCGCATCAGTGTCGACTTGCCGGCGCCGTTGCCGCCGACCAGGCCGATGATTTCACCGGCCGAGACGGCGAGGTCGATCTGCGCGTTCGCCAGCGTCGGCCCGAAACTCTTGGTGATCCGCGACAGCGAGACGACGTTAGGCCTGATGTCGGGTATCGTAGCGGCTGCGCCTTCTGGATCGGCTACGGCAAGATGGGACATTCGTCCTCCATTCTTTACGGGCGAGGACCGGGCACGGCCGTCTGGCGGCGCCCGGTCCTTGGCAATGACAAGCCTTACTTGCTGAGCAGGTTCTGCTTGACCCAGTCGAGCGAATAGCTGGGGCTGATGATCTGGCCCCCCGGCAGCTTCGCATACTCCTTGAGATTGCTGGCATCGACGGTCGCCACCGGCATGATCATCAGCTTCGGTGCCTTGCCGCCCTTGAGCAGTGAAAGGCCGAGCCAGAATGCGGCGCCGCCAATGCCCGGCGTGGTGTTCATCGAGACCGTCTGGTAGCTGTTCTTGGCATTCTCCTCGGCCCACCATTTGACGAAGTCGGTGCCGCCGCCGCCTTCGATGATCGGCATCTTGCCGGCATAATCACCGCCATATTGGACGAAGGCCTGAGCAATGCCGACATCGTCGCTGCCGCCTTGGCCGAGCACGGCGTCGACATGTGGCAGCGAGGGCAGGACGTTGGCGATCGCCGCCTGCGCGACCGAGGCGGTCGCCTGACCATAGACGGTGGCGACAACCTTGATGTCGGGATATTTCGCCAGCACCGACTGCTGCGCGTTGAACATGTCGTTGTCGGGCGCCGACCCCTTCACGCCGCGCACTTGGATGACGTTGCCCTTGCCGCCGATCATCTTGAAGACGGCTTCGGCCTGGGCCGCCTTGTAGCCCTTGAAGTCGAAGTTGAGCTGGTAGTTGCAGGGCGCCGAAGCAACCGAATCGAAGGAAACCACGATGATCCCGGCCTTGCAGGCCTTTTCGATGATGCCGTTGACCGCGGTTTCCGAGGCGGCGTCGACGGCGAGCACGTCGACCTTCTTGAGGATCAGTTCGGCGATCTGGCTGTTCTGTTGCGCGACCGAGCCGTCACCGTTCATAACGACGTAGTCGGCGATCCGACCGGCCGCCTTGGCTTCCTTGGCCGAGGCCTCGAAAGCCTCCACCATCTGATGCCGCCAGGTGTTGCCGTAATAGGCGTTGGCGAGTGCGATCACCGGTGCGTCCGGCGACGCCATCACCGGCAAAACCGAAACACTGGCTAGCGCGGCGCCGGCAAGCGCCGCCACAATTGAAAACTTCATGATATCTCCTCCCAAAAACACCGGCCGACCTGATCGGCTCGTCTGTTCATTCCGTGACGATGGCTCTTTTCGAAAGACACCATACCATCTACATATTATACCAGCATACCAAGTAGGCAAGCTTTTTGCTGCTCTGGTCGGACCGCTGCTGAGGTAGGCCCGCCAATTGCGTTGAATTGGGATGTCGTCCGGTAAGGGACCCCCCGAGTCCGAGGGTCAGGACGAGACTTCCAGCGTTCCATGCCGCTATCGCCATCCCGAAGCTGTTGCGCTGTCATTCCGCTTTCGTGAAGAGTTTCGGGCGTGAAGAGTTTCGGGCGCCGGCAGGCGTACGAAAGTCCCCGAGGAAGGAACCCGCCGCACGGTTGCGATCAATAAAAGTGACTTGGAGGCGGTCAGCGCATTGATTAAATCAGATTCCAAGATATACAGGGGCAATTTCGGATATGGATTTCGTATAGACTGGCCAATCGATGAGTCGCAATTTTCTGGTGATCGAACCTGAGGAAGGCATGGCCGTCCTCAAGGGGCTGGCCTCTTCGGCGCGCATCTCGATGCTGAAACTGCTGCATGAGAAAGGGCCGATGAATGTCAATGACATCGCCGCCCTGCTGTCGCTGCCGCAGTCGACGGTCTCGACCAATATACAGGTGCTCGAGGATGCTGGCCTGATCCGCACCGAGAACCAGAAGGCGAAGAAGGGCAGCCAAAAGATCTGTTATCCGACCGCTGAGGAAGTGCTCGTGGTCTTCAAGAGCGAATATCGTTCGCTCAAGAACGACGCGATCGAAGTGTCGATGCCGATTGGGCTCTACACTGGATTCGAGGTCACCGCGCCCTGCGGTCTCTGCTCGCCGGACGGGATCATCGGTCTCCTCGATGTGCCCAACACCTTCCTCGATCCGGACCGCATGAAGGCTGGTCTGTTGTGGTTCACGCGCGGCTTTGTCGAATACCAGTTCCCCAACAATGCCAAGCTCGCCAATGCCGAGATTACCGAACTCGAACTGGTGACCGAGCTGTCCTCGGAAGTGCCTGGCACCAGCGCCGATTGGCCCTCCGACATCACGCTGACGATCAATGGCGTCGATGTCGGAACGTGGACGTCACCCGGCGATTTCGGCGACAAGCGCGGCGTCTTCACGCCCTCCTGGTGGAAGCTCAAGGGCTCGCAGTATGGCAAGCTGAAGAACTGGCGAATTTCCACCGACGGCACCTATGTCGACGGTGTCAGGATTTCAGAAACCAGCCTCGCCGCCCTCGACCTCAAGGGCCATCATTCAATCCGGGTCCGTATTGGCGTCAAGGACGATGCCAAGCGTCCCGGCGGCATCAATATTTTCGGCAAGGGATTTGGAAATTACGATCAGGACATCCTGCTCAGGATCAAAACCGGTTGATAATCATCAAATCGGGTCTAAAAAATAACGCAGCGATTTCAATATATTGATTTCATTTACGACCGAGGACGTCGGTCAATTGTCAGACTTTTGGCGGTTTTTCGCTTGACGAATGGATTCTGCTTCCCTTTGATATCGAGTAAGATGATTTAAATCATCATTTGTGATATTTAGGGAGGAATGCATGAAGGCAGCCATAACGGCGCATCCGCACTATGTCGTCTCGGAAATCGATCCGAGGCTCTACGGATCCTTTATCGAGCATCTTGGGCGGGCGGTCTACACCGGCATCTATGAGCCCGGCCATCCGACGGCAGATACCAACGGCATGCGTCAAGACGTCATTGATCTCGTCAGGGAACTCAACGTTCCGATCGTCCGCTATCCCGGCGGCAATTTCGTGTCAGCTTACAATTGGGAGGACGGTGTCGGCCCCAAGGAAGAACGCCCGGTGCGCCTCGACCTCGCCTGGCACACGTCGGAAAGCAACGAAGTCGGCCTGCATGAATTTGCCAACTGGTGCGCGTCCGCCAACACCGAGATGATGCTTGCCGTCAATCTCGGCTCGCGTGGTCTCGATGAAGCCCGCAACTTTCTGGAATACACCAATCATCCAGGCGGAAGTGAGTGGAGCGACAAGCGTATCGCCAACGGCCGCAAGGAGCCCTTCGACGTCAAGCTGTGGTGCCTCGGCAACGAAATGGACGGCCCCTGGCAGATCGGTCACAAGACCGCCGACGAGTATGGCCGCCTGGCCCATGAGACCGCCAAGGCCATGCGCGCTTTTTCCAAGTCGCTCGAACTGGTGGTCTGCGGCTCTTCGAATGCCAAGATGCCAACCTATCCTGAATGGGAGGCGACCGTTCTCGACCATACCTATAACGAGGTCGACTATATCTCGCTGCACATGTATTTCGACAATGAAGCCAATGACGCGCCGAATTATCTCGCGATGAACGAGAAGCTCGACGGCTACATCGTCTCGGTCGCCGGCGTCATCGACTATATCAAGGCCAAGAAGCGCTCCAGCAAGCAGGTCTACATCTCGTTCGACGAATGGAACGTCTGGTATCATTCCAAAGAGCAGGACAAGAAGATCCTTGGCGGCAATGACGGCTGGCCCTTCGCCCCACCATTGCTCGAAGACATCTACAATTTCGAGGACGTGCTGCAGGTTGGCCTGATCCTCAACACCTTCATCCGTCGATCCGATGTGGTCAAGATCGCCTGCCTGGCGCAGCTGGTGAACGTCATCGCGCCGATCATGACCGTTCCGGATGGCCCGGCATGGCGCCAGACGATATTCTATCCCTATCTCTATGCCTCGATCTACGGCCGTGGCAATGCACTGGATCTCAAGCTGGACAGCCCGACCTACAAGTCCACCGTCGCGGGTGAGGTTTCCTGCGTCGACGTGGCCGGCGTGCATGACACCAGAACCGGCCATGTCACCTTCTTCGCCGTCAACCGCCATTCGAGCGAGGCGATCGAAACCGTGATCGACATCAGCGGTTTCGGCGCGGCTGACGTCGTTGATCACCAGGTGATAACGCACGCGGATTTGAAAGCCGTCAATTCGGCCGGGAACCCCGGCAATGTCGGCCCAAAGAAGGGGGAGGGCGCCTCGGTGGCTGGCGGCAGACTGAGCCTATCGCTGCCGGCCTATTCCTACCAGATGATCCGCCTGAAACTCTGATCTCGGGCGGACCATCGAAAAGTGCATGCGCTGAGGAGGAGCGTCGACGTGACGGCCGATATCGAAATCAGGAATGTGAGCAAGCATTTCGGTGCCATGGCGGTGCTGGAGGATCTGTCGCTGTCCATCAAGGCACGCGAATTCATCGTGTTTCTTGGGCCGTCCGGATGCGGGAAATCGACGCTTCTGCGAATGATCGCAGGCCTCGAAACTGTTGATAGCGGCGAGATCGCCATCAACAACGAGCGTATCGATCATCTGCCGCCGGGTAAGCGCGGCATTGCCATGGTGTTTCAGTCCTATGCGCTTTATCCGCATATGAGCGTGCGCGACAACATGGCCTTCGGGCTTGAGAATATCGGCATGTCGCGCGAAGTCATTGACGCGCGGATCAACGAAGCCGCCCGCATCCTCGAAATGGCGCACTTGCTCGAGCGCAAGCCGGGCCAGCTCTCGGGCGGCCAGCGCCAGCGCGTCGCCATCGGCCGTGCGATCGTAAAGGAGCCGAAGGCGTTCCTGTTCGACGAGCCGCTCTCCAATCTCGATGCGGCTTTGCGGACCCGCACACGCATCGAACTTGCCCAGCTTCACCAGCGCTTGCAATCGACAATGATCTTCGTCACCCACGACCAGGTCGAGGCGATGACGCTCGCCGACCGCATCGTCGTCATGAACAATCGCAGGATCGAGCAAATCGGCTCTCCCATGGAGATCTACGAACGCCCCGCGACCAAATTCGTCGCAGGCTTCGTCGGCGCACCGGCGATGAATTTTGTCGAGGCGACAGTCGACAGATCGGCTGTGAACGCCACGGTCAGGTTTGCGGACGGAATGGCGATTCGGACCGAGATCGCCGCCAGCCAGTTGACCGGTGGCAAGCACAGCTTCGGCATCCGTTCGGAAGATGTCCGCATCGTTCCTGCAGGGCAGGGCAATACCGACGGCGTGGTCGATGTGCTCGAGCGGCTCGGCGAACGCACCTTGATCTACGCACGGCTGGGCGATGGCCAGCAGATCGTCGGCTCCGATGTCGGCAACAGCCGCGTCGCCGTCGGCCACAAGGTCGGGCTAGCCTTCGATGGCCAGAAATCGCATCTGTTCAACGAGACAGGCCGCGCCTGGCACGCGAGAGAGGCCTGAGGTGGCCGACGGTTTGACGATCCCGCGGACCTCGACGCCGGCCGCCAGCGTCAGGGCCCCAAGCGTCGATATCTACGCGCCGCAATGGCGAAATTTCATTTTCGTCGCGCCATTCCTGTTCTTCTTCACGACGCTGCTCATCTTCCCGCTCCTTTGGGGGATGTGGCTGAGCTTCCACAAGGCCGACACTTTCTCATCCGGAAATTTTGTCGGTCTCGGCAACTATATCAGGCTGTTTAACGACAAGGTGTTCCTGCAATCGGTCTGGAACACCTTTTACTTCGTGCTCCTGACGGTGCCGACGCTGGCTCTGATCGGCCTTTTCCTCGCGCTTTGCCTCAACCGCCGCACGCGCACTGCCGCTGTGCTGCGGACCCTGTTCTTTTCCTCCTCGGTGCTATCGGTTACCATCGTCACACTGATCTGGCGCATCGTGTTCATTCCGAATGTCGGCCTGCTGTCGACGATCTACGGATGGTTTGGTGCCACTGCCCCAGCCTTCATTTCCGATCCAAGCCTTGCGATGATCGGTATCGCCATCGCCACTGTCTGGTGGTGCATCGGCCTGCCGATGATGCTCTTTCTCTCGGCCCTGCAGCAGATCCCGCAGGATATCTACGAAGCGGCGGCCCTCGACAATGCCAATCGCTGGCAGACCTTGCGCTCGATCACGCTGCCGTCGATCAAACGCACTTTCGTCCTGGTGATCATCATCCAGATCGTGCTGCAATTCCAGCTGTTCGGCCAGGCCTGGCTGATGACGCGCGGCGGTCCCAACAACCTGACCAAGCCGATCGTGCTCTATATCTATGACACCGCATTCCGCCGCTGGGATCTCGGCATGGGTGCCGCGGCATCGGAAATCCTGTTCATCCTCATCCTGATCGCGGCCATGGCCCAGTACCTCGTCGCACGCAACAAGGCAGACCGGGCATGAGTGCTCCAGCCACTTCCATCAAGGGGCGGGCATTCGGCGACCGCGTGTTGTTGGCCCTCGTCATCCTGCTTTCGATCGTCATGATCGCCCCGGTTCTGTGGGTCATCGGCCTGTCGCTCAAGGAGAATGCCGAGCTGATGGCCGATCCGAATTCGGTGTTTCACGCGCCCTACACCCTCAAGAACTACCTCAACACCATCGGCACCTCGTCGGTATTCCTCTGGGTGGGCAACAGCATCATCGTCTCGGGCGGATTGACACTCGGCACGCTGGTTTTGTCATCGCTCGCCGGCTACGGTTTTGCACGGCTGAACTTTCCCGGCCGAAACGTCCTGTTCGTGATCGTGCTCTTCGGTCTGGCGGTTCCGGAACAGGCCGTGCTTGTCGCCCGCCACCAGATCTTCAGCATATTGAAGTTCCACAACACCTATCACGGGCTCATTCTCCCCGGCCTGTCGGCTTCGTTCGGCGTCTTCCTGATGACCCAATATTTCAAGGCCATCCCGAAGGAGCTGGACGAAGCCGCCATGCTGGACAATGCCAGCCGGTTCAGGATTTTCTGGAAGGTGCTTTTGCCACTCACGGTGCCTGCACAGGCAACCCTCGGCATCTTCACCTTCCTCGGCGCGTGGAACGACTATTTGTGGCCGCTGATCTCGGCAACCAAGAAGGACATGTACACGCTGACCGTCGGTATGGCTTCGACGCAGACCAATTTCGCCCAGTCTGAAGGCATCGGCTTCCTGATGGCGCAGGCGGTGTTCGCCGGCGCGCCGATCCTCATCGTCTACCTCTTTTTCCAGAAATACATCGTCACGGCCGTCTCTGGTGCCGCGGTCCGATAACGAAATTGCCCGACTGCAGGCGGCGGGGAGTGCGCCGCGGCGATGGAAAAGCATGAAGCCAATCCAGGGTGGAGCGGCGGAAACTCAGTAGGAGGAACTGAAATGAAAATGCAGAAAATACTGTTGGCCGCGGTCTCCGCGGGGGTAATGATGCTCGCCAGCCCGAGCCTTGCAGCGACGGAACTGACCGTGCAGCGCTTCTTCGGTGCCTGCGATGCCAATTTCGGCACCAACACCGATGTCGGCAAGGCCGTTGGCGAATGCGGCATCATCACCTCGCTGATCAACAAGTTCAACGCCGACAATCCCGATGTGCACGTCAGTGTCACCACCGTGGAATGGCCGGGCTATGACCAGCTGACTGCGCAGTTCGCTTCGGGCGATGCTCCAGACATCGTCACGATCCACGAATCCGCGCTGTCGGACTATCAGTCCAAGGGCCTGTTGATGCCACTCGATGATCTCTTGAAGTCCGTCGGCGTCACACCTGAAGCCTTCACGGACGCAGCGCGCACCGGCGCCACCAAAGACGGCAAGATCTACGGCTTGCCGATCGACAGCTGGACGATGCTCTATCACATCAATATGGATCTCTTCAAACAGGCCGGTCTCGTCAATGCCGACGGCACTCCGATGCTTCCGAAATCGCCTGAGGAACTGCTCGCCCAGGCCGAACAGTTCAAACAGAAGACCGGCAAGCCCTACTTCGTTCAAAACCTGGCCAATGAGACGGCACTCTACACGCGCAATCTCTACACCTATCTCTTCCAGCAGGATTCCGACTTTTTTGCCGATCCCAAGCATGTGAAGCTGAATACGCCGGAAGCCAAGAAGGTCGTCGAAATGTACAAGGCGATCTTCGACAAGGGCTACACCACCAAGGACCTCGACTACGGCGGCGCTATCAACGCCTTCCTTGCCGGTGACGGTGGCGTTCAGCTCAACGGCACGTGGGTTGTCGGCGACAACAATGCCCAGTCCGAAACCAAGGGCACGGCGCTCAACAAGGGCGGCTACGCGGTCTACCCGTATCCGCAGCTGTTTGGCGGCGCCCATGCGCAATATGCCGATGGCCACACCTGGGCAGTCTCGCAGAAGGACCGCACGCCTGAACAGACCGCAGCCATCGGCAAGTTCCTGAAGTTCTTCGCCGACAACGACTTCGAATGGTCGCGCACCGGTCACCTGCCGGCATACAAGACCATCATCACCTCGGACGCCTTCAAGGCTCTGCCGCATCGCAACACGATTGCCGCCATCTCCGATCTCGGCAGGCCGCTGCCGTCAGCGGTGCAGCGTCAGTTTGCGATCCAGGACATTGTCGGCGAAGAGATGAGCGCCGCAATCACTGGCCAGAAAGACGTCGACGCCGCGCTTGCGGACATGGAAAGCCGAGTCAACGAATTGCTCGCCAACATCTGACCACGGTTTCCCGGGAAGTTATCCCGACGCCCCCGCGGCTGGAAACAGTCGTGGGGGCCCATCTAGATCAATGACATAGCTGGTCTCAAAACAATCGAGCGGGAGTGAGGGGAGGGTGTTGCTAAGAAAAATCCCTATCGATTCAGCGGTTTACACGCGATCTCGTACTGACGCTTAGGCGACGAAGCGGACCACGCCGCCATCCACGCGCAGAGCCGCGCCAGTGGTTGCGGAGGCCTGCTCCGAGCACACATAGATGATCATGTTGGCGACCTCGTCGGTGGTCGCGAACCGCTGGATGAGGGTGGTCGGACGCATCGCCTTCAGGAAGCCCTGCTCGGCTTCTTCTTGCGTGATTCCGGTTGCCTCAGCCTGGCTCGCCATGAAGTCACCCAGGATCTCGGACCGGGTAGGTCCCGGCAGGACGGCGTTGACGGTGACGCCCGTGCCCGCGACCGCCTCGGCAAGCCCACGCGAGACCGCCAACTGCGCGGTCTTGGTCATGCCATAGTCGAGCATCTCCTTGGGAATGTTGACCGCGGACTCGCTGCTCACGAACACGACGCGGCCCCAGCCCTTCTTCACCATGCGCGGCAGGTAGTGGCGCGTCATCCGCACGCCGCTCATCACGTTCAGCTGGAACAGGCCAAGCCAGTCCTCGTCGGGAATCTTGGCGATGTCCTCGACGCTGGTATAGTCCCGGATGTGAGCCGTACCGACGTTGTTCACGACTATATCGGCGTCGGGCGCTTGCGCGAAGAATGTGTCGGCGCCCTCCGCGGTCGACAGATCGGCGGCGACGCCGGAGATCTCGCTGTCCGGGAAAGACTGGCGCATCTGCCGCACCGCCTCGTCGACCCGGGCATTTCCACGGCCATTAATGACGACCGACGCCCCGGCGCGAGCTAAACCCTCTGCGGTGGCGCGCCCGATGCCAGCCGTCGACCCGGTGACGATCGCCGTGCGGCCCTTGAGTTCGATATTCATGTCATTCATCTCCTGTTGTGAACGGCTAAGGCGATCGATGTGCAGAACCAGACCAGAAGCGTCACGTCCCCTTCGATCGAGAGCCTTGAAGCCTGGCCCGTGCGGGCCAGGCTTCAAGGCAAATGCGCTAACCTGCCTTTTTCGCGACTTCCGCCTCCGCCGCGCGGGCGAGGCTTTCGACCCATTCCTGGTGATAGCGGTAGAGCGCACCGGGATGCTTGCGTCCGAGTTCCTCGAGGAACCAGGGGCCTTGCTGTGTCTCCTCGGTCAGCACATGACAACCATCGCTGGTGGGAGTGATGACCCAGCCGTGGTACGCGCTCGAGCCGGTCTCGTCGCCATCGACGGTCGTCGCCCACGCAAGCCTGCGGAAGGGCTCGCATTCCGTCACGACCAGACTCATCGGGAATCCAACCGTCACCCGGCTATACTTGGTTCCGAGCGCAAGTTCCGGATCGTCGGTCAGAACCTTGACCTGATCCTCGGCCGGAAAGTAGCTCGACCAATTTTCGGCGTCGACGAGTAGCTTCCAGACCACTTCAGGCGGCGCCTTCACGTCGATGTCGTTAAGCGCGTAGAGGGTCGACGTTCCCGGATCATACCGCTCGGGCCAAATTACATGGTCGTACACCGGTCATTGCTCCTTCTTGAACAAATCCTGGAAGATGAGCTGGCCCCAAACGCGGCCGCGTGCGTGCACCAGCGCGCCACCCTCGTTGAGCTTTCCCAGCTTGACGGGTGCGAACCCGAGTTGTTTGGCCAGGGCCGCCACGGGAGCGATCGTGTCCTCGTCGTCGCTCGACAGAAAGACGACCCGGTGTCCGCCCTCGACGATCGGATCGGCAGCCAGGGTGGCCGCAATCAGGTGATTGAAACCTTTCACGAACCTGGCGCCGGTGAACGCCTTCGCGACGAAGGCGGAGGACGGGAGACCGTCCAACTCCTCAGCGGGAACCAACGCGTTCATCGCGTCGATGACCGTCTTGCCTTTCCAGCTCGGCAGGGCCTTCGCAACCTCGCGATGCTCCCCGAACGGGACCGCCAAGATGATTGTGTCGGCCTCGAGTGCATCCTGCAGCGACTTGGCGACGACCGTGGGTCCAATCGCCCGAGCCTGCGGCGCCAGCGCCTCGGGCGGCCGGCGGCTCGCGACGGCCACTTCGATGTTTTTACGGGCGAAGGCGTGGGCGAGGGCCTGGCCTATCTTACCGAATCCTACAATCGCATAGCTCATGATACTTCTCCGATCCGTATTGATATTGCTTCCCCGGCCTTCAACGGCGCCGGGTTATCCGTTCTGCTGTGTGGCGACCTTTGCGTAGACGTCCTGTCGTGAACCACCCCGGCGCAGCCGGACCGACCGTTCAGTGCGGAAGTCGTCCACCATGGACACGCTGGTTTCCGCCGATCAGCCGCTTCCCGCGATCCGGCGCGATTTCAGATGGCCGAGAAGCCTCCGTCGACAGACAACTCCAGCCCATTCACGAAGCTCGAATCGTCCGAAGCAAGAAACAGCGCGGCCGCCGCAATTTCCTCAGGACGCCCCATCTTTCCCCGCGGGATCAGGGATTCGAACATCTGCTTCGCCTCCTCGGTGAGAACTTGGTCCTGCATCGGTGTGGCGATCGGCCCCGGGTGCAGCACGTTCACCCGGATATTCCTGCCCTTCAGTTCGTTGAGCCACCCGCGTGCGAATGCGTGCAACGCCGCCTTGCTCGCCGCATACACGCTGTAGCCGGGAAAGCCTTTCAGCGAAGCAACTGATCCGGTCATGAAGATCGATCCGCCATCGTTGAACAGCGGCAACGCCTTCTGAACCGTGAACAGCGTGCCGCGCGTATTCAGGCCGAAGGTCGCATCGAAATGCTGCTCGGTAATCTCGCCCAGTGGGACGGCTTCGCCCGTGCCGGCGCTCGCATACAGGACGTCGATCTTGCCCTTTTCCCGCTTGACTGTATCGAACAGGCGGTCGAGGTCGTCGAGATTGGCCGCATCGCCGCGCACGCCGGTCACGTTCCGGCCAATCATCATGATGGCCTCGTCCAGCGCCTCCTGCCTCCGGCCCGTGATGAAAACGTAGGCGCCTTCTTCGACGAACCGCTTGGCGCTCGCCAGCGCCATGCCGCTCGATCCACCCGTGATGACTGCAACCTTACCTTCAAGCTTTCCCATGACTTCTCCTTTCGTGGTGTCGAGACAGCATCTGCCTCCGAGAACCTCGAAATGGGTCCGCTGGCGTCAGTTGTTGAGTGCGGAAGCGCGCACATCGGTGGTGCAAAATCGATCCGGCTCGACGACTGACGACAGCCGCGACGATCGGTGTCCGCCGTTCGGAACTGGGCAGCGCTCGTTGACATGAGCTATGATGACCGCCTTACTGCTGTACGATGCGGTAGATACGGGCTTTGGAAGGCGCACCGCGCGGTGCGGGATTGCACCATGATCGACTGGGATGACATTCGCCACTTTCTTGCCGTGGCGCGCGGAGGCTCGGTGCGGGCTGCCGCCGAGGGCCTCGGGGTGTATCACTCGACCGTGCTGCGACGCATCGCTCAGCTCGAGGAACGCCTCGGGGCTCAAATGTTCGAAAAGCTGCCTTCGGGCTATCGCCTGACGACTGCGGGCGAGGAGGTCCTCGAGCTCGCGAACCAGATGGAAGCGTCGTCGCACCAGCTGGAGACCCGCGTCTTCGGGCGCGACCAGAGCGTGCGCGGGCTTCTGCGGGTGACGTTGGCTCCGACCCTCGCGACACACCTGCTCATGCCGGACTTCGCCGAGTTCGCGCGTCTGCATCCGGACATCGAGATGGAAATCTCATCGTCCGGCGAGCTGGCAAATCTGACCAACCGAGAGGCCGACGTGGCGATCCGCGTCGTCTACGACCGCAAGACCCTGCCGCTCAATCTTCACGGCCTGAAAGGGCCGGAGCTGTTCGGCCACGTCTACATGTCCCGCGAACGACTGGCCGCATGGCGTGCGGGCGCGCCTGATCCCATCCGGTGGATCGTCATAAGCATTCATGGAATTCCGGATTGGGCCAGCGAGGGTGAGGTTGGCACCACCGGGGTTCCATTCAGGACCACGGACGCCGAGGCGCAGATCGTTGCTGTACGGCAAGGGCTCGGGATCACGACGCTGCCGTGCTTCGTCGGAGATGCCGACCCCCTGCTGGTGAGGGTGCCGGGCACCGACCTGCACATGTACGGAACGCTCTGGCTTCTCACACAGGGGGAGACACGCAAGACGAAGCGCGTGCAGCTCTTCAGGGAGTTCGTATCCCGCAGGCTCGCCGCATACGCTCCGCTTCTCGCGGGGCTGTCCATATCGCGCGACTGACGCCCGGCCGCTCGCCGGCGACGCTTGCCGTAATGCGGAGAACTCCGAGGAAATAGACCGACCGTCTTTGAAACCGAGCAGATCGACGATCGCCGAAATTCTCCTCTGAATTCAAGAGCGAGAATTTCCGACGGATCCGGATACGGTTCTCCGTCGTCAGGGGAAAGATTTCCTCTATGGATCAATGCGTTATGATGCTTTAGAACAATCGAGTAGGGAAAGACTGCGAAACAGTCCTTTTAGCGTACAGGACACACGGTCCGAGGCCGGACCGATGGAGCTCGGCGCTCACTTTTACTTAAACCGTTGCGTACGCAACAAGTCCTGCAAGCGGCGCGGCAGTTGCGGCGAGGCGTGCAATTGCTTGCAGCTGTTTTCCCATTGCCGGAGATATTCGGCGATCGGAATGCTGCTTCGGCCGGGCCAGCGGTTGAGTGCGCCCAGCGCCTCGACGCAGTCCGGTGCGCGGTCGTATTCGGCGAGGATGGTCAAGGACATCGCCTGGGCGAATGGATTGAGGGCGGGCATTTCGATTTCGCCGCGATGGTCGGCGAACCACGCAGCGGCGTCGCGCGTGAGCCCCTGGCTTTCAGCGAGGGCCGCATAGCGGTCGATAATGTCCTGGCGATACCGGGTGATGGCATCGCCGAAGGCGTTGTCGCCGGCGAAGGGCGGGTTCTCTTTCCAACTCTTCGCCAGGCGCCCCAGGCCGCGCAGAGAGAATGCCTCGACTGTCGCTTCCTCGAGCCACTGGCAGGGCGGCGCCGGCTTGGCGTCGGCCTGCCAGCTGTTGGCCATGACGTGGCCGAGCTCGTGCCCGAACTGGTAGGCAAGCTTCGACCAGTCGCGCTCACCGATGTCGACAATGATCCACGCCATGCTACTGCCGTCCGGATGCAGCCAGATGGCCGGCGTACCTGAAGTGTGCTCGTCGATACGCAGCCGCGTCGGCTGGCGGTCGGACAGCAGGCGCACGCTGTCAAGGCAGGCGTGCCGCATGCGCTCGACGACCTGAACGGCAGCGCCCTCCAGCATACGGCCCCAGTCGCCGGCGAGCTCGATGGGAGCGGTGAGGAGGGTTCGCTGCGCGCCGACCTTGGCAGATTTGGGAGACATGGCTGCGTAGCCTTTCCGCGAATGACTCAACAGCGTAGCCAAGGTGGTAGCCAATGAGACGGCAGCTAGTATGCCAAACTGTCGCCTGTTCGTCAGCTGATGCTCCTTGGTCCAAACATACATTGAGGTGTAGAAGGAGCGCGATCGGGAACCTTCTCCTAGGATGATGCGCTTCAACAAGGGGCAAGCAGTTCGCATCGAGTTTCACGCGCGGATATCACCCCGCATTTGGCGTCCATGGGCACGCTCAGCCTCAGTTAGCTGCCGCTTGCGCAGCACCACATGCATCTCGTCCACCGCCCGCGGGCTACGCAAAATCTCGTCGTGTGAAACGCCTTGTGCTGCCAGGTTGTGGCCCAAGGGACTGTAGTGGAAGGTCTGCTCAATCAAATCGAATCTGGCTTCGGCCCAGCCGAGATACCAGTACCATTCGCAATAGTAGAGCCAACTTCGCTCATTGAAGGCGTGCACATGGGTAGGGTCCTGCCATGCGCCGTATGATAGATCATATGGAACATATACTTTTAGAACACCATCGTTCGTCAACAAATCGAGGCAATTCCTCATTGCTACCGTAAGAGATGGTATATGTTCGAGTACGTGTGATGCAGTTATGCTAACAAACATTTCTGGCTTTAAGCTAATATCGCCGAAACGCGTCGACGTAAACTTGTGGGCAAACAGTTCAGGGTCTGATATGTCCGCAACAATGTCAGGGTTCCATTCGCTGCTGATGTCGACATTGAGCAAGTGTGGATCGTACATCTTGCCGCTGCCGATCGCCATATCGGCCGGAAGGCGGGGCAGATTACTCCAGGCTAGGGCTTCAGGAAGTATTTTCTTGGCGATACGCTGACGAAATGCCTGGAAGCCCGCTGTTGCAACTTTATGACGTCGATCTGGATCGTTAACTAGCGCTTCGGTCGCATCGACCAGGTTCTCGTAAGGGGCTGCGACAAAAGCACCAGCCAAGTCGGCATCCACCAGTTCGCCCTGGTTTACTTCGCTTACGACAGCGCGCTTGTTCGCCAACAGATCGAAAATGCGAATGATTTCAAACTGTCCGCTATCATAAAAGTGCAAATTGAGCACCACTTTCGATCGCGCGATTAACTGGTCAAGTTGGTCGCCGAATACGTTGTACACCGCCTCAATACGCAGCCCGCGCGAACGCATTTCATCAAGTATTTTGGAGCGCCTCTCGTTAAAGGATCCATAGAACAGGACGTCGACATCCTCTTCATTTATATCAACAATTCTTGACAGACTGCTGGTGTAGAAAAGCTCAAGATAGCGCACTGGCCGAGATATTAATTTTGATAAAAATCTTGAATTACTTTCGTTGAAGTCCCAAATTGGGAATCGGCGGAGTATGTTCGTGTATTCGTTAGACATCCAATTTGATTTATAGTTTTCAACGTTAAATATAATGGAGTTGGCTGGCAAGCTAGCTAGACCAGCCTCTCCATACAGGTTAGCGCCAAGTACAATTGCCTGGCCGCTGAACCCCTGCGGCAATTCATGAACGATATCAGTTTCGATGGAAATCTCACGCAGCCCATCGGCGAGCATCTGAACCAGGCTTGCGAGCACCTTCACCATCCCTGGGTGAACGAGAAGTGTGATGTGACCTGCTATATTCACGCCGTTCTCCCGGGGGGTTGGTATCTTACCTGCCACCGATGCTTGCCTGCGAGGGGTTCCGGCTTTCGCCGGCCTTTGCACCTGATCGAATATGACTCGTCGCGTCGACATTGGCGTGCGACTGTATCGAGACCCAGCACCCCACAGGCGGCTTTGTCAGGAACTTTGCGCGTCGGGCTATGGTGGTCCGTTGTGCTTCCAAAATGACTAGCTACCTCAGCTCTCGGCGATCGGCGTCCGTCCGGTCTGACGCCTGCTCGTCATCATGGATAACGAGCGGCGGCATACAGACGAAAGCCTTCATCGAGTCATATGCCGCACACATCGCGCAGTCGATACCCGTGTCGTCGAGGACGACGGCAGTTCCAGGAAATGGGATAACTCTGCTTCGTAGCGGTAGACACTTTTCCAGAAGTATCCGCGCACCTCTTGGTGTGATTGTGTAGGCCTGAAGCCCAAATGAATGCTCAACCTTGATGAGGGATCTGGCCAATTTCTCGGACTGAAACAAGGCAGTTCTATTGGTATATCGGCGATCGTAGAAATCCAGCTTGGCCTTCGAGAAACCAAAATCCAACCAAATGAAAGATGGATCAAATATCCAGCCCCACTGTATCATATCCCAATCCGCTGGTGCTTGAGATAAAATATCGGCGGATTCCTCCATGAATCGAAACGATGATCGAACATCGTCTTCAAAAATCGTGATTGTCTTGTTCTCTGAAGCCGACAGCTTCCATAAGTTGATATGCGATAGAGCGCATCCCAGCGTGCCTGGGGGATACGGACAATCACTGGTAATCAGCCCTTCCTCGACAAGCGCCCCCCTGTCGAGAGAAGTGCCGTCAACGGCCGATACGCGAACCGTATTGTGCATCAGATGCCAGTTGTTGCTTTGATACCTGCTCCAGCGCTCGACACTGCGGTCGAGGTTTATCAGGTGAATTTTCGGCGAACCCGTTGGCTCGACAGGCCGGGCTGGCATCGTCCCGGAGACAGAGAGCGGGGCGGCGGTGAATGCGGGGGTATCGCCCGCACCATGCAACAGCGCTCGAGCCCGCTCGATCCCGTCACTCACATGGTATTGGCCATCGCCAAAGGTGATGTAGCCATAGACTTGTCGGTTATCCATATACTGGACGACGCCGGCCTTCCTGGCGCTGTCGGCAAAGATGACGTACTCGTACCGAGATGTGGCGTCCTCATATGTCAGTTCGATCAGCACATCGGCGCGGACGAGATAGGTGCAGTGCACGAGCGGCATCTCGATAATGCCACGCACATGGCGGTTAAGCACCCAGCCATATTGATCGCACTGCATATAATAGCCGTTCGCATCGATCTCGGCGTGATAGTTCGAATAGTATTGGCCGGGCGAGATGGAGCGAAGCAGGGGAGCGACGATTGGCAAGTCGAGCGCGACAAGTTCCCGCAGCGTGGCCGGCCGTACGAAATTGTCGACGTCGACAACGAAATAGAAATCGCAGCCGTGCTGGAGCGTTTTCCGCAAGCTTATGTTGCGGATTCGGCCGAGCACCCTGAAGCGCGTCTCGTTCCATTCGTGCTCGCCAAACTGCTCCACACGATCGGCCACGTCTGAGGCATCGAACTCAACCGCCGCATAGAGGTGGCCAACACGCTCTACCCATTCGCGCAATATATGGCCGGTCCGGTCGGTGTTGTTGTTCGTCCTGATGTAGAGGACGATCGACTCCTTCGGGTAGTCGAGCGCCTCGATGCACTCAAGGTAAAGCGGCAGTGCCGGCTCCTTCTGCTTTGCCAAGATTGCTATAAGGATGCGTGGCGTGCCTTTCATGCGCGACCGCAACGAACGCTGCCGCACAAGCTTGTGCTGATCGATCAAGCTCTCGGCCCCGAACGCCCCAAGTTTCGGCGCCTCGTGGAACGGAAGTTTGTCGGTGGCGAAACGCGCGTTGGCCAGCACACGCTTCGCCATTTGCGCAGGCAATTTTTCAGTGGCGAGCAACTTCAGACAGGCATCGAGCGATTCCCGGTAGGCGCCTGTCCAGTAGGCATTGACAGCAAACTCGTCGAGCACTCCGTAATCGTAGACCCAGGGCTGTACGAAAAGCCCGGCGGGTTGGGTAAGGTCGAGCCCTCGACGCGCAAATTCCATTCCTTCCGCATTCCGACCCTGGTTGCGGCAATATAGGCTCGCGGCGTGAAGAGCCTCCGCGCGCATGGGAACGATCTGCGTCGCACGCTCAAAGACGGCAACGACCTCGTCGAATGGCCGTGCCAGCGCTGCCATGAGATTGCCCGCCTCGAGCAGGCTGACATAGACCTCCTCGTCCCAAAAACCCAATTCGGCACGCTTCAGATAGTTCCCCAGCGATTTTTCACGTTCACCGCAATCCCTGTAGCTCTGCGCCAAATAGAAAGTGTATCGCGAAACGAGGAAGGGGTCGGTCTCCGTCGCAAGCGCATTTTCAAGAACAGCCGCGTCGTCTTGGTACTTTCGCGGGTTTTGGCTGCGTGCTCCGCCACGCCCCGTCGCCACGCGAAACCCCTTGGCGGTCTCGCGTGTGAAATGGCCAGGAGGGGCCTCGAGATATTCGTGCAGCACGCCCTTGAAAGAGAACGGCAGCCGGTTGCGGCAGATCTGCGGGCGATAAAACGAAATGCCACCATGCGACACCTCGATGTCGTATAGATCGTGTTCCATCCGAGACTTGAACTCGATCGGATCGAAGCCGGGGTCCTGGATCACAAAATCATCCGCGTCGATGATCATGGCGTAGTCGACCGTCTCGACTTCACGCAGCCGGTCAAGGGCGAAGGTTCGGTTGTATGCGAAGTCCCGCCAGGGCTCGTCGATGACTGCGCCGTTGATATTGTGGGTGGTCAGGAAGGTACGGATGAGATCCTGCGTGCCGTCCCTGGAACCTGTGTCGACGACGAGCACATAGTCAACGAGAGGAAGCGCGCTGGCGAGGCATTGCAGAATGACCTGTGCCTCGTTCTTGACGATCATGCATAGGCCGATGGTGCTCATGCTAATCCCTCGGCGGAGCGGCGTTCGTTACACGCTGCTCGAAATTTGTTGAAGGGGAACAGTTCGCAAGAGACATTCCGCGCGGCCTCGGCCATTTGCATGGCGTTTGTTGCAGAGATCGATTGCCCCTTCCTGTTCAGCATCTCAACCCTATCCATTGTTAGCCAGCGGTTTCCGTCACAGCAAGTGGCTCGTGTTCACCTTGGACCGAGGGCTTGCGAACAAACGTTCCCGTCGGCTCAATCGCTGACGCACAAATTCCTCCGCGACATCGAGGGTTCGACGCGAACCAAGGGGACGTCTTTAAGCCTCGGTTTTTTCAAGGCGTTTGGGCCATGCGCGCCATTTCGATCTCGACCGAAAACTAGTTGCTTGTTCTCAACAATTAATAAATCGTTAACTTGGTTATTTACAAGTTGCTAAATTTAGAATCTACTAATGTCTTGTGCATGGGAAGGTAGCCGCGGACCGGGCAGAGGGCCTGTCGGCTGCGCAGTCTGCAAGGGCAGGAGAGTATCTGGAGCAAATTACTTTGTGCGTGAGGGCGCGCAGGGCCAAGTCACTTCGTGCGTTAGGGCGCATGGGGCGTTTGTTGGCGTGCTGGAGAAGACGTCGTACCGCCTTGAACTCAAGGCCAGCGTTTTCCTAACCTGATATTCCTTCGCGAGTAGTCAGTTCCCTCGCAAGTCGTCGTCGAGAAATCGACACGTGCGTTACGGGAGTTGGCTGTGGTTGGCGTGATACCAAGTACGAAACGATGCGCTCGCGACGCGGGTTCGGCTTCGATCAGTCCCCCAATTATCCGCACCGGGCCGCTAGCCAGGATTGTCCCGAGATTGACGGGTTTTCCTCTGCGCCCCGTGGGTCGCAGCATGCCTGCGAACTTCACACCCACCTCATTGAAGACGTTCGATCGAGCGGCGCGAAGACGCCGTCAAGTCTTGCGCTCCGGTCTCGTCACCCTGCGCGTCGCCGGTTGGCTTGCGGAGTTGCAGCCAAGGTGGGTCCAGACTTTATCGATCCGCCGATGCGCGCGGGTCGCGTGCGCTCGGCGGTTGAACCCAGCAGTTGAAATCTGAGGATACGAAACAAAAGGAAGCTGCGGCATGGCCGCAGCGACGAGGAGGACATGATGAGCTACACAGCAGGATTTGCGGTCATGGAAGTCACTGTTCGGGGCGTTTTGCCGATCGGCGACACGACCGAAAATGCACCTTATTTCATTCTGGACACGGCCAAGAGCGCGATCGTCGGTCAGGTCATTCTGCCCAAAGCCGTCAAGCGAAGCCTCGCCGTCGCTCTCACCGTCAAGGTCCCAAGCACCGCCGGCTCACTTGTCATTGGAACGTTTGATGATGGCGGGAATTTCCAGGCCGCCAGCTTCCTTCGCGTCGAGACCCCAGCCGTACAACGTCCCGACGACGCCGTCGGGTCGTCCGGAAGGTGACGCGTCTCAAGCCCCTTGTCCCCAGCGCTCGCCGGCCAGGCCGGTGGGCTGTGTCCCCGTGAATTGAATTCGAAGCCAACAGGAGCCAGTCATGGCCCGTGCCTCTGAAATTCTTTTTGTCGATCCTTCAGTCTCCGACCTCCAGACGGTTCTCGGCAACCTGCGCCCCGAGGTTCAAGCGATTGTGCTCGACGGCCGCCGGCCGGCGGCGCAGCAGATCGCTGCCGCGCTCGCAGGGCATGCAGGGCTCGATGCAGTGCACGTGATTGCGCATGGCGCGCCTGGCCAGGTTAGCTTCACTGCAGGAGAGTGGTCGACCGCCACATTGAAGGAAGAGGCTGAGGATCTTGCCGCAATCGGCCGGGCGCTTGCCGCTGATGGCGAACTGCGGCTGTGGAGCTGCGAGACGGCATCGGGCAATGGGGGCGAGACCTTCGTGGCGGCGCTAGAAGAGGCCGTCGGCGCGGACGTCTGCGCATCGAGATCGCTGGTTGGCGCAGCGGCCCTGGGCGGCGCATGGGAGCTGTCCGCGCGCGTGAACGCACCCGGGTCGCTGCCGCCGCTGACTTCAGCTGGCGCACTAATTTATACAGGAGTGCTTTCGGTTGATCTGACTCTCACCGGCAACTTAACCACCCAGAATGGAAGTGCCAGTATAAATACGTACTATTTAGTAGACATCACGGCCAATCCTGATCTGTTGGTAGGTAGCTTTCCGCTTCCGCAGTCTGGAAATGGAGTTGTCAGCGAATTTGCAGTGACGATAACAATTCCAGATCCGACTCATACTTATAAAATATATGATAGCGGTTTTAATTTATACGGAACGCTTACACCTGGAGCTGGAAATACGTATAATTTTGCGGATGGGCCGATCTTTGGCCCCGCCAATGGGAACGGGGGCAATCAATTTGATATTGGCACTTTCAGCACCAGTACTGTAGGCGCAACGGGTCCGGCTGGCGCGACCGGCTCGACAGGAGCAACTGGCGCGACCGGCTCTACCGGAGCCACAGGTGCAACCGGTGATACCGGAGCGACAGGCCCGACCGGTTCGACCGGATCGACTGGAGCAACCGGCTCGACCGGCTCTACGGGAGCCACAGGTGCAACCGGTGATACCGGGGCGACTGGCTCGACCGGATCGACTGGAGCAACCGGCTCGACCGGTTCTACGGGAGCCACAGGTGCAACCGGTGATACCGGAGCGACAGGCTCGACCGGCTCTACCGGATCGACTGGAGCAACCGGCTCGACCGGCTCTACGGGAGCAACCGGCTCGACCGGCTCGACGGGAGCCACAGGTGCAACCGGTGATACCGGAGCGACTGGTTCGACCGGCTCGACCGGATCGACTGGAGCAACCGGCTCGACCGGCTCGACGGGAGCCACAGGTGCAACCGGTGACACCGGAGCGACTGGTTCGACCGGCTCGACCGGTTCGACTGGAGCAACCGGCTCGACCGGCTCTACTGGCTCGACCGGCTCTACTGGTTCGACCGGCTCGACAGGTTCGACCGGCTCGACCGGTGCGACGGGCTCGACTGGCTCTACCGGAGCAACTGGCTCGACCGGCTCGACAGGTTCGACCGGCTCGACCGGTGCGACGGGCTCGACTGGCTCTACCGGAGCAACTGGCTCTACTGGTTCGACCGGAGCAACTGGCTCGACTGGTTCGACAGGTTCGACCGGCTCGACTGGTGCGACAGGCTCGACGGGCTCTACCGGAGCAACTGGCTCTACTGGTTCGACCGGAGCAACTGGTTCGACCGGTGCGACGGGCTCGACTGGCTCGACCGGTGCGACCGGCTCGACTGGTGCGACAGGCTCGACGGGCTCTACCGGAGCAACTGGCTCTACTGGTTCGACCGGCTCGACTGGAGCGACTGGATCGACAGGCTCGACTGGAGCTACCGGCTCGACTGGTTCGACAGGTTCGACCGGCTCGACTGGAGCTACCGGCTCGACTGGTGCGACGGGCTCGACCGGAGCTACCGGCTCGACTGGAGCGACAGGTTCGACCGGGGCAACCGGCTCGACTGGAGCGACAGGTTCGACCGGGGCAACCGGCTCGACTGGAGCGACCGGTTCGACCGGAGCTACCGGCTCAACTGGAGCGACAGGTACGACTGGTGCAACCGGCTCGACCGGCTCGACTGGTGCAACCGGCTCGACTGGAGCAACCGGTGCGACAGGCTCGACCGGGGCAACTGGCTCGACCGGCTCGACTGGAGCGACCGGTGCGACAGGCTCGACCGGGGCAACTGGCTCGACAGGCTCGACTGGTGCAACCGGAGCAACTGGATCTACTGGTGCCACCGGGCATACCGGCTCGACTGGAGCGACCGGCTCGACCGGGGCAACTGGCTCGACAGGCTCGACTGGTGCAACCGGAGCAACTGGCTCTACTGGTGCCACCGGGCATACCGGCTCGACTGGTTCAACCGGAGCGACCGGCTCGACCGGAGCAACTGGTGCGACCGGCTCGACTGGAGCGACCGGCTCGACCGGAGCTACCGGTTCGACTGGCGCAACCGGCTCGACTGGAGCGACCGGCTCGACCGGGGCAACTGGCTCGACCGGCTCGACTGGTGCAACCGGAGCAACTGGCTCTACTGGTGCCACCGGGCATACCGGCTCGACTGGTTCAACCGGAGCGACCGGCTCGACCGGAGCAACTGGTGCGACAGGCTCGACTGGTGCAACCGGAGCAACTGGCTCTACTGGTGCCACCGGGCATACCGGCTCGACTGGAGCGACCGGCTCGACCGGCTCGACCGGAGCCACCGGCTCGACTGGAGCGACAGGTTCGACCGGGGCAACTGGCTCGACAGGCTCGACTGGTGCAACCGGAGCAACTGGCTCTACTGGTGCCACCGGGCATACCGGCTCGACTGGAGCGACCGGCTCGACTGGAGCGACCGGCTCGACTGGAGCGACAGGTTCGACTGGTGCAACTGGCTCGACCGGAGCTACCGGCTCGACCGGAGCAACTGGTGCGACAGGCTCGACTGGTGCAACCGGAGCAACTGGCTCTACTGGTGCCACCGGGCATACCGGCTCGACTGGTGCAACCGGCTCGACCGGCTCGACTGGAGCGACCGGTTCGACCGGAGCCACCGGCTCGACCGGAGCGACAGGTTCGACCGGGGCAACTGGCTCGACAGGCTCGACTGGTGCAACCGGAGCAACTGGCTCTACTGGTGCCACCGGGCATACCGGCTCGACTGGTTCAACCGGAGCGACAGGCTCGACCGGAGCAACTGGCTCGACCGGAGCTACCGGCTCGACCGGAGCGACAGGTTCGACCGGGGCAACTGGCTCGACCGGGGCAACCGGAGCTACCGGCTCGACTGGAGCGACAGGTTCGACTGGTGCAACTGGCTCGACCGGAGCGACAGGTTCGACCGGTGCAACTGGCTCGACCGGAGCGCCTGGTCCGACAGGTCCGACCGGAGCGACAGGGCCTGGCGGTGAGACCGGTGACCACCACCATGGCAACAACGGTGGCGGCAACGATCCTGACCACAACGACAGCAGCAATCCGGGGAAAGGCCATCCCAATGATGGCACTGACGCCGATGGCTCCCCTGACGGTCACACCGCCACGGTCACGGCCAGCACCCTCGGGCTCAAGGACTCGACGCAGTTCCTGCAATCCGGCTCGACCGACAGTGATGCCGTAAGCCCTGCGTCGTTCCGCCAGCTCATCGGACTAGCGGCCGGTTCGGTGACGACGGACCTCCTGAACGTGCTCAACACGATCACGGGATTTGGCCAGAACCAGAACAAGCCGCTGGGTGCGAGCACCGACCTGACCTCGGACCCCAAGCATGGTGCGGGCAGCGCCAACAGCGACGACACGGTGAAGAAGGCTCTGAAGGATATTCTGAAGCCGCATGAGTGAGCAGGAATGGTAAGTGGACAGACCACGATAGGAACCAGTCCAAGGCTGAGAAACGGGCGCGCGCGCTCTGCGGAAAGCAGGGTCCGCGCGCCCGCCATTTCCGACCGGGGACGGTTCCGTCCGACCGGCCGGCTCGGCATCAATCAGTCCCCGCTTGAGGTATCGGCGGGCGCCTGGGGTATCGGCGCTTGCGTGTCTGAGGGAAGCCCATGGTGAATATCCCTCTGAGCGCCGAAATCCAGCCGGTGGCGGTCCGCGCCGGCATCGAAGCCGATACGACCGAACTGGGGCGGCTTCCCGGTGGTCCCGCCGAGTTTGAAGAGGTCGGGCAGCGTCTCAAGGCGATGTTGCGGGTCGCCCGCTATCACGGGGTAGAGCTCGACCCGAACGAATTCAGGGCGGCGAGCGCAAGCCCGTTTCCAACCTCCGCTGACCTGTCCGAGTGGGCGCGCAACGGCGGTATGTGGTCTCGCGCCGTCCGCGTTCGCTGGTCCCACCTCTTGCGCTTCCAGGATACCGGGCCAGTCGTCCTGCTGTTCAGCGATGGCGGCGCGGGGATCCTCACCGGGGCCAGTGCCGAGCGCAACCTGGTTTTCCTCAAAGGCGCGGACGCGCCTGATGACGGTGAATCCACCGCCATCGACGAGTTGCGCCTGTCGCAGGTGTGGACGGGCGAGGCGGTGCTGCTGCGAAATGCGCGATCCTCTGTTGCGGCGGACGCGCCTTTCACTCTCGGCTGGCTCGCCGAACTGGTACGGCTCGAAAGCCGGCCTCTGCGTGACGTCGCCATCGCCTCGTTCACGCTCAGCGTCCTTACCATCCTGCCGCCGCTCATCGTCATGACGGTGGTCAACAAGGTGCTGCAGTTCAACAGTGTCTCGACACTGTTGCTCTTGTCGGCCATAATCGCCGTCGTCTTCGCCTACGAAACGCTCTTAGGTCACGCACGGCGGCTGATCATCAACGTCGTCGGCGCCCGCCTGGACACCAAGCTGCAACTGCACATTTTCAGTAGGCTCCTGCGCCTGCCGCTTGACTATTTTGAGCGTCATCCGGCCGGCGAGACGCTGTACCATCTCGCCCAGGTCTATCGCATCCGCGAGTTCCTGACCGGCAAACTCCTCAGCACGTTCCTTGATCTGATAACACTCTGCGTGCTGGTACCGGTGATGTTCTACATCAACGCCAAGCTCGCCTGGATCGTGATTGCCTGCGCAGGCGCGATCGTACTGATCATTCTTGCCTTTCTCAAGCCGCTGCGCCGGAGGTACCAGCGGGTGATTGAAGCCGAGACATGGAAGTCGGCGGCACTCGGCGAAACTGTCGTCGGGATAAAGACCGTGAAGGCACTAGGTCTCGAGCCGCAACGCAAGGCGCTTTGGGACGAGCAGGTGGCGGAGGCGGGAAGGGCGCGTCTGGCTTTCGGGCAGTTCGCCAGTTGGCCGCAGACCCTGGTAACGCCGATCGAACGTGCCATGGTGCTCGGCACAATGCTGATTGGGGCCTATCTCGCCATGAACGACAGTTCCGGCTATATGGTAGGCGGCCTGTTCGCCTTCATGATGATCTCCCAGCGCGTCGCCCAACCGCTTGTCGGGCTGGCGCGCCTGATCGAAGACTACGAGGAGGTCGGCGCAGCGATCGGCGAGACGGCGTCGGTCCTCAACCGGCCGCTGGAGAGCAGTTCGAATTCCCAGGGCTTAAGACCGAGGCTCGTCGGCGAGGTCACGTTCAGCGATCTGACCTTCAGCTACATCGGTACCAGGACGCCGGCGCTCGACCGGGTCAGCTTCAACATTCCGGCAGGCACCATGTTCGGTATTGTCGGGCGCAGCGGGTCGGGAAAGTCGACGATCGCGCGCCTTCTGCAGGGGATCAACCGCGACTATAGCGGCTTCCTCAAGCTGGACGGTGTCGACCTCAAGGAATTCAACCTGCGTCACCTTCGCCAGGGGCTCGGCGTGGTGCTCCAGGACAATTTCCTGTTCCGCGGGTCGATCCGCGAGAACATCATCGCCGGGCGCGCGGGCCTGACGCTTTCCGACGCGATGCGAGCCGCGCATCTGGCAGGCGCCGAAGAATTTATCGAACGAATGCCGAATGGCTACGACACATACATCGAGGAAGGGTCGCCCAATCTGTCGGGCGGTCAAAAGCAGCGGCTGGCGATCGCGCGCGCCCTCATCCACAATCCGACCGTCCTTATCCTCGACGAAGCGACCAGCGCACTCGATCCCGAGAGTGAAGCGGTCGTCAGCGCCAATCTTATGCGCATCGCCAGCGGGCGTACGATGATCATCGTTTCGCACCGGCTTTCTTCGCTCACCGAGTGCGACCAGATCCTTGTCATGGAGCAGGGCAAGGTCCTCGACGTCGCCCCCCACGCGATCCTGCTCGAACGATGCGCGCTCTACCGCCAGCTGTGGGCGCAGCAGAACCGGCACCTCGATGGCCGCCACGGCCGTCCGGTCGCCGTGCCGCCGCGGTCGGGTTGACCGATGTCGCGCGGCGGTCGATTCGAGCTTTCAACAATGATCGCCCGCAAGACGGCGAACCGTTCCTTTGGCCATCGCGCTTCGACCGAAGATGGAATGGATGGGATCGGTTTCACTCGAGACAGTTTGCACTTCGAGTGCTTACACCCCAGGTCCAGCAAGCCATGACCACCACCTCTCTCACCATCCACCCCGCCCGCTTGCGTCGGATAAAAACGAGCGATCCGACGACACCAGCCATTCTCGAATTCCAATGGCCGTCGACGGCGGTCGCCAATGCGCCAATTCCTCGGTCGGCGCGCGGTGTCGTCTGGATCATTTCGAGCATGGTGGTTGCCTTGATCGCCGTGGCGGGACTGATACCGGTCGACCAGGTGGTGACGGCCAGAGGGCTGGTGGTTTCAAAATCGCCCAATATCATTGTGCAACCTTTGGAGACGGCGATCGTCCGCTCGATCGACGTGCGCGAAGGTCAGCACGTAAAAGCCGGGCAATTGCTTGCCCGCCTCGATGCTACCTTTGCCTCGGCGGACCTCCAGTCGCTGGCGATGCAGGTCGCGACGCTTGAGGCAGAAGTGGCGCGGTTGAAGGCGGAGGCCGACGGCCAAGCTTTCAACTATGACGGTCTCGACCCGAGCTGGACCCTGCAGGCGTCTATCTTTGAGCGCCGCAAGGCAGTCTACGAGGCCAAGCTGGAGAATTTCGACCGGCAACGCGATGAACTCAGTTCGGTGATCTCGCGTTCTCAATCGGATGCCTTCGGCTACCGGCAGCGGCTCTCGGTCGCGGCATCGATAGAACAGATGCGCAAACAGCTGGAAGAAAGACAGGTCGGAAGCCGCCTCAATACCCTTATCGCGGAAGACAATTCGGCAGAGATGTCGCGGGCGCTCGGCAATGCCGAGCAAACAGCAGAGGCTGCCAAGCGCCAGCAGGCTGCGGTGGCCGCCGAGCGCGACGGCTACATTCAAGGCTGGCGAGCGGAAGTCTCGCAGGGTCTGTCCGACGCGACCTCTCGGATGTCCGACGCTCGCGAACTCCTCAACAAGGCAAGGCTCCGTAAGCAGTTGGTAGAGTTGAAAAGCGAAGCAGACGCCATCGTCCAGACGGTGGCGAAAGTCTCGGTCGGCTCGGTCCTCCAGTCGGGTGAGCGCTTGATCACGCTGGTGCCGGCCGACGCGCCGCTTGAGATTGAGACAAACGTGGTTGGCCGCAGCAGCGGCTTCGTGCACGTCGGCGACCCCGTGGTCATCAAGTTCGACACCTTCCCCTATTCGCAATACGGCCTCGCCCACGGCACCGTGCGAACGCTCAGCCCGGATTCCTTTTCTGCGCAGGAGCAAGCACGCGACCCCAACAGTTCCCTGGCCATGCTGCCCTCGGACGCTGAGCCATTCTATAGGACTCGCATTTCCATCGACCAGGTTGCGCTGCACGGGGTACCCGCCGGTTTCATCGTCAGCCCCGGCATGCCTGTGACCGCTGACGTCAAGGTCGGCCAACGCACGGTGCTCAAATATATTCTCGGCGCGATGCTACCGATCGGCCAGGAAGCCATGCGTGAACCATAGGCTGCGGCGCGCCAGCGGCCAGATGGAGGACATCAGGGACTCGGATCGATGACAATTCTGGATCGGCTGACTGGTTTCGCCAACCCTGCGGCAGCATTGCGGCGGGCGGTGCAGCTTTTTGACAGCGGCAGGCCTTCGGAAGCCTTTCCGCTCATGGCGATCGCCGCGCGCGCGGGCATCGCCGACGCCGAATATCGGGTTGGGCGTTGTTATCTTGAAGGCTCGGGTGTGCCGCCGAGCCGCGTGGAGGGAACGCGGTGGCTCGGGCGGGCAGCAAAACGCGGGAGCGCCGATGCACAGGCGCTCCTCGCCGCACTTTATGTGAGCGGACTGGCGACATCTGAAGCTGTTAAGGGCCCTACATCGCAATGCCTGTTCGAACAAGACACCTTGGGTGAGCCGGACTTCGTGGCAGCACGCGAGCTTGCCACGAAGGCGGCCGAGGCAGGCTCGGCAACCGGTCAAGCAGTCCTCGGCTATATCCTCACCAGGGGTCCCGGACCGATGCGCGATGCGGATGCAGCGCACCGCTGGTATGAGCGCTCGGCCGCGGCCGGCTGCGCCGAAGGACGCCTCGGCCTTGCCCTTTCGCTGGCCCGGCAAGGCGGTCTCGCGGAACGGGACAGAATTGCTGACGAGGTACGTCGTGCCGCCGACGCTGGCTTGCCGACCGCAATCTACCTCTTTGCGATCTTCACCGAGCACGGGCTGGGCGTCGCGGGCGACCTCGCTGCCGCAGCGCGGCTGTATCAAGCGGCTGCGGAGCAAGGCCTGCCATCGGCCCAATTCCGATTGGGATTGGCGATGATCGAGGGGAGCCTCGGTGACCTCGATCCTGTGGCCGGGGAGGCGTGGATGCGACGTGCCGCATTGGCCGGCAACGTCGAGGCGGCGTATCTCCTGGGGGAGCGTAACGTGAAGTACCGACCGCCGGATTATGCAGAAGCCGCAACATGGTATCGACGGGCGGCCGAGGCGGGTCATCAGGCTGCCGCTCGCGCCCTAGGCTCCCTTTACCTTACGGGAAACGGTGTTGCCAGGGATGAGCAGGAGGGGACACGCTGGCTGCGCACCGCCGCAACCAGCGGGAATCAGGCAGCACAAGTCGATATGGCCAACCTCGCTCTGCAAGGGATTGGCGAGGCGGACGACACCACAAATGTAGCAGGATGGTTCGAAGCCGCCGCATCGTCAGGCGATCTGATCGCCGCATTCAATCTCGGCCTCTGTTTCGTCAAAGGCGTCGGCGTGCCCCAGGACGAAGGTCAGGCGGCGCAATGGCTAAGGCGCGCTGCTGAGGGCGTGGCCGAGGCCCAATATATGTATGCGCGCATCCTCAGGGATGGGCGCGGGGTGGCGGCCGATGCGCAGCAGGCCCGCGCCTGGTTTGCCCAGGCTGCCGACGGCGGCATACTCGACGCGCAAGTGGCACTCGCGGAGATGCTGCTCAATGGCCGTGGCGGCAATCGTTCGCCAGAGGCCGCGGTGCAGTTGTTCGAACGAGCCGCCGCCGCCGGTCATGTCGGGGCAATGTTTGCGCTCGGAGCGCTGCACAGCTCCGGCCAGGGTTTGCCGATCGACCAAGTGGCGGCGCAGAAGTGGTTCTCGGCCGCCGCCGAATGTGGGCATGGCCAGGCCCAACTCATGCTGGGCCGGTATCTCGCCAAAGGTCTCGCCGGAGAGCGCGACCCGTTGGCCAGCCACCTCTGGCTCGAGCGAGCGGCTGCACATGGCATCGTGGAGGCCGACGAGGAATTCGCCGAGGCTACCTCGGGTTGAGGTGTAATGGAATATGAGCAGGCGCGCCGCTGATTTCCTACGCAAATGGATTTGCGACCATCTACCGCCGCGAATTGACGACGCAGCCCTCGTCGTGACCACCATGGCGGCCGACGCCGTGCGGGCGGCATAGGCTCAAGGCATCGCACGCCAAGAGATCGACCGAGAAATCGGAAGCGTCTACGAAGCGACCATGCGTACGCTCCAGGATCGCACGTCCGGTTTGCCGGATTGGCCACAACGCCACGACCTCGGGTGCAAGACTTACCTCAAGTCGCACTGAGGAGCAGGGCGTATTGCGGCGCAAATTGGTTGGTCATAGCAGGAGGGCGCGGCTTCTCGCCTCGATGCTCCTTGGACAACCGCAATTGTCGCAGCGCCTAGCCGTTTGCGTTCATCATCATGGCTATCAAAAGAATCTCAACCGGTGGCATCGCAACACCGTATGATATATACAGATTGTCTAATGTGATCGTTTGCCCCGGGTGCGATTTAGATGCCCAGCTTTACGAACAGAAGGGTGCTGTCGAGGAGTGTGGTCGAAATGGGCCTCTTCTCCGCGGCAATGAACACCCTGGTGTTGATCCTGCCTCTCTACATGCTGCAGGTATATGACCGGGTTTTGCCTGCGGCCAACCTCGACACGCTCGCCTATTTGAGCTTGCTTGCCCTATCGTCGCTCTTGCTGTTCGGCGTACTCGAAGTCGTGCGCAGCGTATATGCGAGCCAGCTCGCCGCTCGGCTGGATGTCTCTTTGGGTGCATCATCATTTCTTGCGGCAATGAGCGGTCCGCGTGCCGGTCTCGGCGACGTCCAGGCCCTGCGCGACTTGGCGACCCTGCGGGGATTCATCGCCTCGCGAACCATCTTTTTTCTATTCGACCTCCCTTTTGGACCGATCTTCGTGGGCCTGCTTTACTTCGTCCATCCGTTGCTCTTCCTGGTAACGGTTATCGGTGCGGTTCTCATGGTTGCCATCGCTGTGCTGAACCAGATCGCGAGTTCGCGACCCAGCAAGGAGGCGGCGGACAATCTTAGCGCCTCAATGAATTCGGCGCAGGCCTTCGCGCGAAACTTCGAAACGGTCCGCGCACTCGGGATGGTGTCCAACGCGATAGAGTTCTGGGGGATCCGTTTTTCAGACTCACTGCACGCCTCCGACGGACTGGCTCGCATCAACGCGTTCTATGGTGGTGTGTCCCGCACGACGCGATCGGTGCTGCAAATCGCGATATTGGGCGTCGGTGCATATCTGGTTCTGCACAACGAAATGACCGCAGGCATGATCTTTGCCTCATCGATGATATCGGCGCGGGCCTTGCAACCTCTTGATCAGATCGTTGGAAGCTGGCGGCAGATCACCGACGCCAATCTTGCATGGAAGCGGCTTTCGGTATCCCAATCCGGGCCGGACAAGCAGGAAAACCCAGCATTGCCGAGTCCCGATGGAGTGTTGAGCGCAGATCAGATCGTCTATCATCTTCCAGGTTCGGCCGACGGTGCGATGCCGCTCATCAAGCGGGTGACTTTCGAGGTCCCCGCTGGCCAGACCGTCGCGATCGTCGGCCCGAGCCAGGCAGGAAAATCGACGCTGGCGCGGCTCATCGTCGGTGCGATCCAACCCCGTTCGGGTGCGATCCGTCTCGATGGCGGCGATATTCGAAACTGGGATCCGGAGGAACTCGGCCGTCACATAGGTTACCTTCCACAGGATGTGGAACTCTTCCCTGGAACCATCGCACAGAACATTGCGCGCTTTGAGCCGGACGCATCCGACGAGAAGTTAGTTCAAGCGGCCCGGAAGGCGCAGGTACATGAGCTAATCATGGGGCAGAGGAACGGATACTCGACGGTGATCGGCCCCGCTGGCGTTCGCCTTTCAGGGGGCGAGCGTCAGCGCATTGGCCTTGCACGCGCTTTTTACGGCGATCCCAAGATACTGGTTCTCGACGAGCCCAACGCGAATCTTGATTCCGACGGCGAAGCCGCGCTCGAGCGTGCGATCATCCAAGCGCGGTCGCGAAAGACGACCGTCCTCGTCATTACCCACCGGCCCTCCCTCGCTTCCAAATGCGATCGCATCCTCATGCTGCTAAACGGTCAGGTCGAGATTTACGGTTTGACCAAGGACGTGCTCGACGAACTTGCTCAGCGACGGGCCCGAGCGGCAGCAGCGGCGGCCGCTCAGTCGCATGACAATGAAGGAGTGGTGCCTTTCCCGTCACAGGCTCGCGTAGAGGTAAAAGTCGCAAATGACGGCCCCTAGCCAAACCATCCAGACTGGCGCCAAGGCTTATCGCTGGCAGCGCAACATCGATACACGCACAGATCGGATCATGCTGGCGGGATATGCAAGCGTGGCCGTTTTCGTGCTCGGCTTTGGGTTCTGGGCAGCCACGGCGCCGATTGCTGGAGCAACCATTGCGCCGGGTGTGGTCGCCGCGGCAGGGCAGAATGTCATGATCCAGCACCTCGAAGGAGGCGTTGTCAGGAGCATTAGAGTTCGCGAGGGTGACAGGGTCTCAAGAGGCCAGGCCCTGATCGTGCTCGATCCGACGATGGCGCGGTCCCAGCTCAACCGGGTTCTCAAGCAGTGGGTTGCACAAAAAGCCGAGATTTCTCGGCTCGAAGCAGAGCGCGACGGCCTTGAGAGTATTGTCTTGTCCAGTGACCTCGGAGCCTATTCAGGCGCTTCCGAATATAGCGATGTCTTCGGCGAGCAAAACAAGGAATTTCAGGCGCGGCTAGCACGTTATGGCGCGGAACAGGGGATACTGAAGCAAAGGGTGGCAGCACTTCAGGACGCCATTGTGGGGCTAAAGGCTCAAAAGAAGGCAGCGGAAAATCAGCTTGTGATCGTCAACGAGGAGACGGAAAGAAAAAAAGACCTGCTACAAAAAGGACTCACAAATCGATCCGAATATACCAATCTTCTGCGCAGTACCGCCGAGTTGGTAGGACAGGCGGGATCTCTGGAGGCGCAGATCGCCAGCTCGGCGACCCAGACTGTGGAAGCGCGTCAGCAGATTGAAAGGCTTACAACCAGCCGGGTCGAGGATGCCGTCACGGAACTGAACAAAGCACGGGCAGAGGTCGCGGATCTCGAGGAACAGATCAACGCTGCGCGATCAGTCCTGGACCGTACGACGATCCGGGCGCCTGTGGACGGCATCATCGTGCGCTCGCTTTACAATTCCGAAGGCAGCGTCATCCGCGCCGGGGAGATCGCGATGGAGCTTCTGCCGACCACGAACGAGCTCATCATCGAGGCCAGGATAAAGCCTGAAGATATCGACTCAATCAGAGTCGGGCAGGACGCAAACATGATGTTCACGGCACTCAACGCGCGCACGACGCCGAAAGTGTCCGGAAAGGTTTTTTACATTTCGGCCGACCGGCTGATGGCACCCAATACCGGACTGCCTTACTTCACCGTCCGGCTTAAAATGGCCAACAAGCTGCCACCGCAGGTCAAGCCCGAGCAGATCTATCCAGGCATGCCGGTCGAGACATTCATCTCAACGGGCGAACGAACGTTTCTGGCTTATCTGACCAAGCCCTTGGTGGATTCGTTCCAACGCGCCTTCCGGGAGAGATAGCCCCCGCATCTTGGATACCGGAAGCTCCGATGTGAAACGGCGCTATTATATTGGAGCCTGCACCCCTCGACGTCAGACGAAGTGGAAGAGGGCATCTACCATCTCTTCAGGCGACTTGCCGAGCGTCTTGAGATGGATCTCCGGTTTCTCCGGTGCTTCATATGGAGAATCGACACCGGTGAAATTCTTGATCTCGCCATTCAGCGCGCGCGCAT
>NZ_JAPYKQ010000028.1:0-47818 GCF_037179625.1 Mesorhizobium sp. Cs1299R1N3
AACTGGATGGAGGCCAACCGATACATCAATATGGACGATCTGCGCGAGCACAAAAAACTCGCTCTACGCCAAGCCGCATGACCAGCACCATGGCCGCCCAATTTTGCAGAACTTGACGCACACAACCCGGATTTACATCAACCGCGACCTAGGTGCAGATCGGACCTGCAAGCACAGAGAGAAAGAAATGTCCAGCGTAGCGGAAGTAAGAGTGGAACGGCCGGCAAGCGAAATCGCCGCCGAAGCTTTGCTATTGCCGTTTCCCTCATTCCCACTCGATCGTTTCTAATCCAGCTAGGCCATTGATCTAGATGAGTTTTTTCTTGCTTGCGGCACCGAAAGCCGCCGCATCGTCCGTCAAAAAGTTATGCTTTTGATTTCAAAGCGAAAATCGCTCAAAAAATATTTTGCGGCTTCACCAACTATCGGGACCAATCGGGCGATCTCTTGCACTTTGCGGCGTTCGACCGAGTGCCCAAACTGTCTCGAAAAGTACCGTCACTGCTTCAAATAGTGCATTTCTTCGTTGCAAAACCAGTGGTCATGGTGGGCTTGGATGGCGTAGATTTCGCATGGAAACAGTTTCTTAATGTATGATTAGCGAATCCATACCTGTTTTTGTACTGGTCTGGCGACCCGAGCAAGAGACGCTCTGATTAACTGAAGCGCTTCGCCACTTTACGAAGCACCTCGATTGATTTTTTGGCGGTCATGCCTCACGCGCCGGTCGCGCGCGCGGTGATGCGCTCCAGCCCGAGCAGCAGGACGAGCGTTGCCGCCACAAGGATCATGGTGAGTGCCGCACCGGCGAAGATGTCGCCGCGATCGGTGAGACTGAAGATCGACACCGGAAGCGTCACCCAGCCCGGCGGATAGACCATGACGGTGGCGCCGAGTTCGCCCATGGACAGCGCGAAGCTCAAGCCGAAGGCCGCGACCAGGTAGGGCGCCAGCAACGGCAGCGTGACATGCCAGAGCCGATATGCCGGCCGCGCTCCAAGGCTCGACGCCACCTGCTCGAAATCGAGCGAGAGCCGTGCCAAGCCGGCCGAGACATTGCCGAAGGTAAAGGCCGAGATCAGCACGAAATGCGCGATCATGACGATTGCCACCGTGCCGTTGAGCAGCAGCGGCGGATGGCTGAACGCCACCAGCAAGCCAAGACCGACGGACACCGAAGGCACCGCGCTGGGGATGAAGAACAAAAGGCCGAGCAATCGCCGCAAGGCATGACCCTGGAGGCGCAGCGACAATGCTGCCCAGGTGCCGCTGACCAGCGCCAGTGCGCTGGCCAGGAAACCGGTGACCAGACTAGCCTTTACCGCTCTACCGGCGGAGCCGGAAATGACATCGGTGTAGTGCTCCGTCGTCAGGCCATTCGGCAGCACGCCGTTCCATTGGTCGGCAAGGCTTGACAGCAGGATCACCGCGAGCGGCGCCAGGAACAGCACGCCGAACAGCAGCGCGAAAAGCAGCCATAACACGATGCGACCAGGGCGCGACCAGACCAGCATGGCTAGACTCCCAACCGACCGGCGGCGAAACGGTAGAGGCCGAACAAGCCGAGCGACAGCGCGATGTTGACCACGGCGATGATGCAGGCAACCTGGTAGGCCGATTCCTGGATTGCCTTGCCATAGATTAGCAGCGGCAGAGTGATGACGCCCTTGGCGCCGATGAACAGCACGATACCAAATTCGTTGACGGTCAACAACAGGCAGAGGCTTCCGCCGGCGATGAGCGCCGGAATCGCGGCCGGCAAGATGACCTGGCGAACGATGCGAAACGGGCGCGCGCCAAGCACGCTTGCCGCTTCGATCTGGCCGCGATCGACCAGCGAAAAGGCGGCTAGCAGCGGCCGCAGGATGAAGGGCGTATAGACGGTGACTTCGGCGAGCACCACGCCCCAGGCCGAATAAAGGAAATCGACCGGCGGCAGCGGCAGCGAGAAGGCCTCCATCAGCCCAGTGTTGAGCATGCCGGCGGAACCGTAGAGGAAGGTGAAGGCAAGCGTCACCAGGAAGGTCGGAAGAGCGATGAAGGTATCGATCAGCCGGGCGATGAAGCCGCTGCCGGGGAATGGCACGAAGGCAAGGATCAACGCCAGCACGAGGCCGACAATCAGGCATCCGGCCGTCGCCGTGACCGAGATCGTCACGGTGTTGATCAGCGCGTTGAGGAAGAAGCGCGAATGCAGGACGCGGATGATCTCGGCGGCATTGGCGACGCCGCTGTCGTCGAGGAAGGCCTGTCGGGCGATGAGCGCCAGGGGATAGAAGAACAGCAGCGCCAGCAGGGCCGCTGGCGGCGCGATCCAGAACTTGCCGGGTTCTCTCCTGATCGCCGGCGCGCAAAGTGCGACCGCCTCAGCCACCGGCGTCTTCCGGAAGGAGCGAGGTGTCGGCGGGCGCGAAGAACAATGGCACCTTGGCGCCGGGTTCAGGCAAGGCGACAGGCAGTTTCGTTGCCGAGACTCGCACCGGCGTGCCGTCGACATCGAGCACGAGATGGGTGAGTTCGCCCTGCCAGTGCACTTCCCTCAACGTACCGACGATGCGGTTGGTATGCCCGCTGTCGGCGGTCAGGCTGAGATGCTGCGGCCTGATGCAGAGCAGGCTCCTGTCGCCGGCCTTCTCATCGCGGCCGACACCTGTCAGCACCGCATCACCATGCCTTGCCGTGGCAAAGCCCTTCGACCCGGCAGGCTCGGCGACCGTCACCGGCAGCAGGTTGGCGCGGCCGAGGAACTCAGCGGTGAAACGGTTTGGCGGGCGACGGTAGAGTTCGGTCGTCGGTCCATGCGAACAGACCCTGCCGTCGCGCATAATGGCGATCTTGTCGGCAAGCGTCAGCGCTTCGGTCTGGTCATGGGTGACGTAGAGGATCGTCAGGCCAGGCAGGCTGCGGTGCAGGCGGGCAATCTCCTCGACCATGTTGCGGCGGATCTGCGCGTCGAGCGCCGAAAGCGGCTCATCGAGCAGCAGCACGCGTGGCCGCACGGCCAAAGCACGCGCAATCGCGACGCGCTGCTGCTGGCCGCCCGAAAGCTCGCGGGGATAACGCCGGGCAAAAGTCGCCATGCCGACGGTGGCGAGCGCTTCTTTCACCCGTTCGCCAATCAACGCCTTGTCGGCGCCTTGTGCCCTGAGGCCGAAGGCAACGTTGTCCTCGACCCGCATATGCGGAAACAGCGCGTAGTTCTGCACCACCATGCCGAGACCGCGCTCGTAGGGTGGCAGATCCGTCACATCGGTCGCGCCGATGCGGATGCGGCCGCTTGCCGGGCGCACGAACCCGGCCACGGCGCGCAGGGCGGTGGTCTTGCCGGAACCCGAAGGCCCGATCATCGCCAGGATTTCACCCGGCGCAATATCCAAGGTCAGCGGATGCAGGACGACATGTGCGCCATAGGCGACGCTGACCTTGTCGAAGTGGACGTTGGAACCGGCGCCGCGAACTTTCGCGGCGTCGATGTCCATGACACTGGTACCAGTAAAGGCGACGGCCGACATGGCTTGGTCCTCCGGATTTTTGCCCTCGGGTGTCAGCTTCCGGTCGCCTCGTTCCATTTCTTGACATAGTCGGGAAGCTTGCTCAGCGCTTCGTCCCAGTTCGGAGCCCAAACGGTCACACCCTTCATCGCCTCCTGCGCTTTGGCGAAGTTGGCGTCATCCGGCTTCACGTCCTTGCGGGCGGGCATACCGAGCGCTACCGAGCTTATGGTGGACTGGGCTTCCTTGGCGAGCAGGAAATCGATCAGCTTCCTCCCATTGTCGGCATTGGGAGCGCCAGTGACCAGGCCGATTTCATAGGGCAATGCGAAAGTGGAGCGCACACCGTCAGGACCGGCGGGCCAGAACACCTTGATATTCGGGTTGTCGGCCATCTGCGACATGTTCATCTGCAAATCGCCGTTGGCGACGTGCAGTTCGCCCTTGTTGACCAGCGCGGTCAGCTTGCCGGTCGAAGCGGACGGGCCGACATTGTTGTCCTGCAGCTTCTTCATGAACTCGAAGCCTTTGTCCTCGCCACCGAAGGCATGGATGATCTGCAGCATGACGGCGGTGCCGTCACCGGCCTGGCCGGGCGTGGAATACTGGATCTTGCCCTTGAACTTCGGATCGAGCAGATCGTTGTAGCTTTTCGGCGCTTCCGAAAGCACGGCGCTGTTGTAGATGAAATTCATGTAGTTGTTGACCAGCGGCCGGTACTTGCCGGTGCCGCCGTCGATCTGGTCGGCCGCTTGCGGCATGTAGTCCTGCAGCAAGCCATCGGCGGCCGCGCGCTGGACGAAGGGCGGCAAGGTCACCAGCACGTCGGCCTGCGGGTTCGACTTCTCCTTGGCGACACGCTCGACGACACCGCCCGAGCCTGCCTCGATATACTGCACGGTGATGCCGGTGGCCTTGGTGAAGGCGGCGAATTCGGTCTCGTACCAGCTGCCATTGCCGTCATGCAGGCCGTCGGCGGAATAGATGGTGACAACGCCGTCGGCGAATGCCGGTCCAACAAGAGCCGAGGACGCCAATAGCGACGCGGCGAAGGCCGTAACGATGGTTGCATTGCGCGATTTCATGATCAGTTCCCCTGTGATTGATGGCACATTCTGCGATGCACTAGGACGATCGCGCGTCGGGACCTTCCGGTCTTGTAGCGCCGGTGGATGTCGTCGTTGGGTCAACTCTGGGGACTAGCGATCGATAAGTAAAATCTATTTATTTTATGAGAGCCAAACTTCCTCTGATATTTGTCTTGGAAGTGTCGCATCATTGTCGTGGGTGCGGTCGCGGCTGCGCGGGGTGGACGATCTGATTGGAAACATATCCGTTATCAGCCGAACAAGACGCCCAATGTCTGTGCCCGCAAACGCGGATCATGCGAGCGGATGATCACTGGCCGGCCCTCGAGGATCTCGAAACAGCGCGCCAGCGTGTCGTCCTCGAGCCTGCGCATCGCCTCATGCGTGAAGAAGGTGAGATGCGGAAAGAGGATCACGTTGTCGCGATCGAAAAGCGCGCGCATCGGATGGCCCGACTTGGAGAGCGGCTCCGCCGAATAGACGTCGAGCCCCACGCCACCGATGCGTCCGGCAACGACCGCCTCGACAAGCGCCCGCTCATCGATAAGCGCGCCGCGCGAGACGTTGATGATGATGGCGGAAGGCTTCAGGCAGGCGAGCTCTGCTTTGCCGATCAGTCCGCGTGTCTTGTCATTCAGCACACAATGGAGGGAAATGAAGTCGCAGGCCCGCAGCATGGCGCGGAGATCATCGGCCTTCTCGACGCCGGCGGCATGCATGGTTGCGGCATCGACACCGGGATCAAAACCAAGAACCCGGGCGCGAAATCCCTGCCCGGCCATGCGCGCCATGCTGCGGCCGATCTTGCCGCAGCCGACGAGCCCCAGCGTGGCGCCGGAAATGTCTCGCCCCAGCCAGAGCTGCTCGGGCCAGATCCAGCCGTCGCGCGACATTGCGGACGTAATCGCCGGCAGCCGCTTGGCCAGCGCGATCATCAGGGCGAAGGCGCCTTCGGCGACGGTTTCCTCGGCATATTCCGGTACGTTGACGACAGGGATGCCGCGCCGCATCGCGGCAGGGATGTCGATGGCGTCGACGCCGACACCATATTTGACGATGCCCTTCAATCTGGAAGCCGCCTCGATCACCCGCGCGGTAATCGGCGTGTAGCACATCAGCAGAAGATCGGCGTCGGTGACAGCTTGCATCAGGTCAGCTTCGGGAATGCCGTCGGGCAGCGTCACCAGCTCGACACCTCTTGCCCGCAGGCCGGCGTCGATCCCTGGACACTCAAGTTCCCGATCGGTGCGGATGACTTTCACGATCAGGCGGCCAGCACAGCGCGCTCGACACTATCGAGAGCGCGGTCGAGATCAGTCTTCGAAATGACCAGCGGCGGCGACAGCGTCAGCACATTGCCCTGGCTGACCTTGAAGCTCAGGCCCCGCTCCAGGCAGGTATAGAAGACCCTCTCGGCGAGATCGCGCGCGGGCTGGCGCATAACGCGGTCCTCGACCAGTTCGACACCGACCATGAGCCCCCTGCCCCTGACGTCACCGACATGGGGCGAGCGTGTCATCAGGTCTTGCATGCGTCCCAGCATATGTTGGCCAAGCTCGGCCGAACGATCGACCAGTCCTTCCTCCAGGATGATGTCGATCGTCGTCAGCGCCTCGCGCGTCGTGACCGGGTTCTTTTCATGGGTGTAGTGACCGATGGCAAAGCCGCCGGTGACGTCAAGGTCGCGGCGCGCGATGACGGCGGCGATCGGCAGGATGCCGCCGCCGAGAGACTTGCCGAGAACGACGATGTCGGGCGTCACGCCATCATGCTCGTGGGCAAAGAACTTTCCGGTCTTGCCCAGGCCGGTAGGGATTTCATCGAAGATCAGCAGTGTGCCGTGCCGGTCGCAGGCCTCGCGTACCCGCTTCCAGAAGCCGGGCGGCGGCGGGTTGGGTGTCGCCCGCATCGGCTCGGCGACGACCGCCGCCACGTCCTGTTCGCGGCCGAGCACGTAAGCGAGCATGTTGGCGCAGGCGAGCCCGGATGCTTCCAGCGAATCGTGGCCGTACGGGCACCGATAGCCGTCCCAGGGCGCGACGTGCTCGGTGCCGGTCATCATGGGTCCGGCGATGTGGGAGCGGAAGGTCGCCTCGCCGCCGACACTCGCCGCCCCGAAGCCGGCGCCGTGAAAGGCATCCCAGAACGATACTGTCTTGAAGCGGCCAGTCGCGGCGCGCGCGATCTTCAGCGCCACCTCAATGGCGTCCGAGCCACCAGTGGTGAACAGCACCTTGCCGAGATCACCGGGCGCAAGTGCTGCCAGCTTTTCGGCCAGTTCGACAGCGGGCTCGCAGGTGAAGCGGCGCGGCGCGAAGCAGAGCTCGTCGAGCTGCTTCTTGATCGCGGCGACCAACCTTGGATGCCCGTAACCAAGGTGATGCACGCTGTTGCCGTGGAAATCCATGAAGCGGCGGCCGGCGGTGTCCTCGATCCAGATGCCTTCAGCCTTGGCGATCGTCGACAGGCAGGGGCTGGACAGGCTCTGATGCATGAAGGCGGCAGCATCGCGATCGAGCAGGCCACGGATCCGCGGATCGTCCTGGCTTGCGTCCCAGCGGCCGCGCGCTGCTGTGGTGTTGGAATCGCCCTCGGTATGCACAAGCTCAGATATCGTGGCCATCATGGTCTCCGAAACGCGAATGAGGGAGCGTGAAACGCCCCCTCGGTTGGTCTGCCGGTTGCTATGGTCCGGGTCAGGACCAGGGCAGCGAGAACGTCTTCACATTGGTGTAGCTCTTCATCGCTTCGATGACGCCTTCCTTGTAGCCATTGCCGCTGTCCTTGATGCCACCGAAGGGCGACATTTCGATGCGGTAGCCCGGCACTTCCCAGATGTTGACCGTGCCGACCTGTAGACCGGCGATGTATTTCTGCATGCGGGGGAAGGAATTGGTGCAGACGCCCGACGACAGGCCGAAGGCGGTCGAGTTGGAGAGTGCGATCAGCGCCTCGTCATCGTCCGGCGCGCGCACGATCGGAATGATCGGTCCGAAGGTTTCTTCCATCACCAGTTCGGATTTGTGCGGCACGCGATCGACGACGATCGGCGGTAGCAGCGCGCCTTGCCGGCCCGGATTGTAGAGAATGTCGGCGCCCTGCTCGGCGGCCATATGGACACGTGCCTCGAACAGCGCCGCCGCCTTCTCATGCACGACAGTGCCGAGGTCGGTCGAACGATCCATCGGGTCGCCGAAACGGATCTTCTTCGCCCGCTCAAGCACCAGCGGCACAAAGCGATCGGCGACGCTTTCCTGGACGAGGATGCGCTTGACCGCGGTGCAGCGCTGGCCGGAGTTTTTCGTGGCACCCGCAACGGCGAGATCGGCTGCCTTGGCCAGATCCTCGTCGGAGAGGTCGTTGAGGATGATCAGCGGATCGTTGCCGCCGAGTTCGAGCACCTGACGCTTGTAGCCGGCCGTGCGGGCGATCATCTTGCCTACCGGCACACCACCGGTGAAGGTGATCAGGTCGATATTCTGGTTGGTGATCATCTCGTTGCCAATGTCGGCCGGCCAGCCGGTCACCACCGACAGCATTTCCGGCGGCAGGCCGGCTTCGTAGAGGATATCGGCCAACAGCAGCGCCGTCATCGGCGTCAGCTCGGTCGGCTTCACCACCACGCAATTGTTGGTGGCAATCGCCGGCGCCACCTTGTGCGAGACCATGTTGAGCGGATGGTTGAAGGGCGTGATTGCCGAGATCGCCTTCAGCGGCTCACGGGTGGTGAAGATCTTGCGCGCCTTGCCATGCGGGGTGAGATCGCAGGAGAAGATCTGGCCGTCATCCTGGATGCACATTTGTGCCGACAGCGTGAAGACGTCATAGGCGCGGCCGACTTCATAGAGCGAGTCGGTCTTGGAGATGCCGAGTTCCAGCGTGATGAGATCGGATATTTCTTCCCGGCGCGACGCCAGCGCTTCAGCTGTACGCAACAGGATCTGCTGGCGCTCGTAGCGGGTCAGTTTGGACTTATAGCCGGCAGCGATCTCGAACGCCTGGCGCGCATGCTCGGCGCGGCCAGCCGGCACTGTGCCGATTACGGTGTCGTTCCAGGGGTAGCGCACCTCGACGACGCCGTCGGCATCGACTTCCTTGCCGGCGATGCGCATCGGCTCGTGGCGAACTTTGATGGCAGGGTCAAGCTTGGTCATGTGCTCTGCTCCAGCAGATTCTTGGACGCGGCGCGGCGGAGGATCGACCCCCACTCCGGCGCTTCGGGCCACTCCCCCGATCGACGGGGGAGAGGTGCCGAGCGAAGCGAGGCGGAGTGGAGGTCGGCGGTGGCACTCAGCCCGCCAGCGCCGCCGCCATGGTGGCGTAGTAGAAGGCATCGAAGTTGCGCAAGATCGGTTCGTTCGGCAGGTTCGGCAGCACGCGATTAACGATGAAAGGCACTTCCTGCTCAGTCAGGCCGCCATGCGAGCGCAGCGGTTCGTTGAGCGCCGCCAGATCATGGCGGTGTTCACTGGTGCCGATCGTCTTGTTTTCGGTCGAGATCAGCACGATGTCGCCGATCCGGTCGGCCGGCAGTTCGAAGCGCTCGCAGGCCGTCGGGCTGTCGACGACCAGCATGATACCGTCGACCTTGGCCAGCCGCGCCATGATGCCGGCCTGATCGGCACCATCAGGCAGATAGGCGGTGGCAAACGAGCCGAGCGCGCCGTGATGCACGACATAGGGATCGGTGATCGGCAGGATGACGCGCGCGGCGTCCTTGCCCAGCCACTCATCGAGCAGGTCCTGGACATAAACAACGTCGGGCGAACCGTCCGTCTTGTGCTTCGGCTTCATGCCGTGGTCGGCGGTAACGACGATCGCAGCGCCCAGCGCATCAAGCTCGGTCAGGTACTTGTCGAACATCTCGTAGAAGGCGTTGGCCTGCGGCACGCCGGGCGCGTATTTGTGCTGCACATAGTCGGTGGTCGTCAGGTACATGATGTCGGGGCGGAACTCCTTCAGCAGCTGGACGCCAGCGGCGAAGACGAATTCCGACAGTTCGGCCGAATAAACCTCCGGCACCGGCAGCCCGAAATGCTTCGACGCATTGTCGATGCCGTGCTCGGCCTTGGTGGTGGTGTCCGACTTTTCGGCCGAGAAACACAGCGCCCGGCCTTCATCGAAAGCAAGCCCCTTGCCGAGCAGCGCACGCAGCTTGTCTTTGGCGGTGACCACCGCCACCTTGGCGCCGGCATCGTGGAAGGCCTGGAAAATGGTCGGCGCACGCAGGAAGCGCGGGTCGTTCATCATCACTTCCTTGCCGGTCTCGCGCTCGTAAAGATAGTTGCCGCAGATGCCGTGCACTGATGGCGGGCGGCCGGTGGCGATCGACAGATTGTTGGGGTTGGTGAAGCTCGGGATGACCGAGTGTGCAAAGCGCACCGTGCCCTTCTCCTTGATCCTGACCAGGGCCTGCATTAGCCCGGCATGAATAGCCTCGTCGAGATAGGCCGGCTCGCAGCCGTCAAGGCAGATGGCGATGGCCGGCACGCGCGGCCAGGCGTAGGTGCGGCCATTGACAGCGACATTGATGGGAGACATCTGGTTCATCGAAATCCTCGAAATCTGCCGCTTCAGGCGGCGAGTTTGGCGCGCTCGGCGATTGCCGCGGCGGGTGGAGCGGCGGTGTCGACGCCCATTTCATTCAACGAGAAAGCCGCCGCCTCGACGACGCGGCGCATGACATGTTCGTCCATCTGGCCGATGCAGCCGACGCGGAAGCTATCGACGGCGGTCAGCTTGCCTGGATAAATGATGAAGCCCTTGTCCTTCATCAGGTCGTAGAACCGATCGAAGGCGAAGTTGGCGTGGGCCGGGTTGAAGAAGGTGACAATGATCGGTGACAGCCAGCGGTCTTTCAGCAATGTCTCAAAACCGAGCTCACGCATGCCGGCCACCATGACGTCGCGGTTCCTGGTGTAGCGGGCGCCACGGCCGGCAACGCCGCCCTCGCCCTCGTGCTGGCGCAACGCTTCAAGGAAGGCGGCGACGACATGCGTCGGCGGCGTGTAGCGCCACTGGCCTGTCTTGTTCATGTGCGCCCACTGCGCGTGGACGTCGAGCGACAGCGAGTGGCTGCGGCCCTTGGCGGCCTCGAGCTCGCTCTTGCGGGCGATGATGAAGCCGAAGCCCGGCACGCCCTCGATGCATTTGTTGGCGGACGAGACCATCGCCTCGTAACGGATCTCGTTAACGTCGAGTGGGATGGCACCGAAGGCGCTCATGGAATCAACCAGCAGCTTGCGGCCCTTGGCGTATACGGCTTCAGCAATCTCGGCGACGGGATTGAGGATGCCGGAACTTGTCTCGCAATGGATGGCGATCACATGCGTGATGGCGCGGTCGGCCTCAAGTGCCGCCGCCACCTCGTCGCCGCGCGGTGGCAGGTAGTCGCCCTTGTCGATCAGCGTGTAGGCTCGGCCGAGATACTGCATGGTCTGCGCGGCGCGCAGGCCATAGGCGCCGTTGGCCAGAACCAGAACCTTGCCGTCCCTGGGCACGAACGAACCCAGCATCGCTTCGACGCAAAAGGAACCGCTGCCTTGCATCGGCACGCAATCGAACTCGCCATGGGCATCGCCGGTCAGCGCCAACAAGCGGCGGCGCATGTCCGATGTCATGGCGCGGAAGTCGCCGTCCCAGGACCCCCAGTCGCGCAGCATAGCCTGTTTGACCGAATAAGCCGTGGTGAGCGGTCCCGGGGTCAGTAGATACGGCTCACCCAGCGCTGGGCTGGCCAGCGGCTCCGCGGCAAATTTCGTCTCGGCGAGCATATTGTCCTCCGCTCGATCTGCTTTTCGATGTGGCCTTATTCTTGGCCTGAATGACATATTTGTAAAATCGTTATTTTGTATCGATATATCGATTATTACGATGGTCAAAATTGCAGCTCGCGAGCGGCGAATGCCGCCCGTCAGGCCAGCGCGGGAGCTATTGAGTCAGCGGCCTCACCGCCTCTCGCCAACCGGCTCTCAAGCAGATCGCCGCTTTGCGTCAGCAAGGGATAGGCGACCGAGGCCATCAGCGAGTTGATTTCCTTCAGCGCCCTGACCGCCTCCAGATGGATGTCGCTGGTATCGATGCTTTGCGTCATTCCCGATTGCAGACGCTTGAGGTGACGGTCATGGCTCAAGCGTTCCAGCTTGCGCATTCGTTCCTTCTCGACAACGAGTTGGCGCGCCGAAACAAGATCGCTCGATACAAGCACGTTGAGCGCAAGCTGCATATTGGCCATGACACGGTTGTGAAACCCGGCCAGTTCGCTCCAGCCGGCGCGTGAAAAGCGCAGGTTCTTGTCGCGCAGCTCCCGGGTAAGCACGAGCAGGTTCTTGGCGACGATATCGCCGGCGCGTTCGAGATTGATGGCGAAATCGGTGAGTTCGATGCCGCGCTGCGCCTCGGCCGCGGTCATGCTGCCGCGATTGACTTCGGCAATGTAGAGCTTGATCTCGGTGTGCGCGCGGTTGACGTCGTCATCGAGCTTCTGCGCCTTGCGGATCTGGTCTGTGGTGCCGGCATCGAAGAAATCCATCACGGGACGAAGCATCACCTCGACGACCTCGCCCATGCGCAGCAACTCGCGGGTCGCGCTTGCCAGCGCCAGACCTGGCGTGCGCATGACGGTGCGGTCAAGCGCACTGGATCGGCGCAACATGAGATCCCTGCCCTCCTTCGCCGCCGGCCTGTCGGCAATCAACAGCGTGACCAACTTTTCCATTGTGCCGGTGAAGGGCAAGCAACAGACGACCAGTGCCAGATTGAAGGCGAGGTGCAGATTGACCAGTTGCCGGCCCTCGGTTGCGCCGAACGAATGCGTCGGAAACGTCACGACCTGAAGCACAAACAGAGCGGCGAGTGCCGCCGCGCCACGGAAGATCAGATTGCCGAGCGGGACGCGGCGCGCCTCGACAGCTTCGCCGCGCGTCAGCCACACCGCAATCAGCGCGCCACCGCAATTGGCACCGAGGATGAAGAACAGACCGACCTCGACCGGCAAAACGCTTTGCGCGGCCAGCGTCACGAACAACAGGATCGCCGCTACGCTGGAATGGATCAGCCATGTGAACAGGGCAGCGGCGGCAAAGGCGGTGAAGTAATCGGCATGCAAATAGGAGATCACCAGGGGCAGCAATGCGCTCTGCCGCATCGGCGCGGTCGCCTCCCCGATCATGTGCAGCGACAGCAGAACAAACGCCACACCCATCAGGATGCGCCCGCCTTGCTTGATACCGCGCGCCTCGAACTTCAGGGCCATCGCGCCGCCGACCAGGATCAACGCCGGCACCAACCAACTGAGGTCGAAGGACAGCACCTGCACGACCAGTGCCGAACCAAGGTCGGCGCCAAGCAGGATCGCCAGCCCGGCCGACACCGAGATCATGCCGCTCGCGGCAAATCCGGCAGCCAGCATGGCGACGGCGGTGGAACTCTGCAGCAGCACGGCGAGCACGGTGCCGGCGCCCGCTGACCTGATCCGGGCTTTGCGCGCCTGTCTCAAGGCATCGCGCAACGCCGGACCGCAGGCCCGCTCGACGCCTGTACGCACCATGCGCACAGCCCAGAGCAGGAGCATGACGGCACCCGCCAGATGCAGCAGGATGATTGAAAATTGCATGGCGCGCCTCCGGTATCCATGGCCGGCAAGACGTCGACCTCATTCAGGCTGAGGGTCGGCTAAACATAAGTCAAATCGTTCGTTTCGATCTTTCAGTTAACGCACCTTATGGTAAGCTGCCGTCTACCTTGGCATCTCGGAGGCACGGGAAATGCGCTATGTTCAGCTGCGGGCCTTTCACCAGGTGGCAATCTCAGGTGGCTTTTCGCGGGCTGCCGAAGCGCTGTTCCTGACCCAGCCGGCGATATCCGACCAGGTCCGCAAGCTCGAGGAAGAGTATGATGTGCTGCTGTTCAACCGCAACAAGAAGCAGGTGACGCTGACCCATTCGGGCCAGAAGCTGCTCGAAATAACCCACCGCATGTTCGACACCGAGCAGCAGGCGCTCGAGTTGCTGACGGAGTCGCGCGCGCTGCGCTCCGGCACGCTGCGCATCGTCGCCGATGCGGCGCATCATCTGTTGCACATCCTGGGCAGCTTCCGGGCCCGCTATCCGGGCGTCCAGGTTTCGGTGCGCGCCGGCAACACCGAGACGGTGATCAGCAGCCTCTACAGCTACGACGCCGACATCGGCGTGCTGGGCGAGGTGCCGACCGGGCGCGATTTCGAGGTCTTGAAACTGAACTCGACGCCGATCATCGCCTTCGCCTCCGTCGACCATCCGCTGGCCGCGAGCAAGTCGCTGACCCTCAAGCAGCTCGCGCAGGAATCACTGGTCATGCGCGAGCGCGGGTCGAAGACGCGTCAGAAGCTCGAAGACCTCGCAACCGCTTCAAAGATTGAACTGAGGCCCGTGATCGAGGCCGAAGGCCGCGAAGCCGTCCGCGAGATCGTCGCCTCGGGCGCCGGCATCGGCTTCGTCTCGGCGGCTGAATTCGGCCAGGATTCGCGGCTCGTCCCGATCGCCATTGACGCGCCTGAGACGCTGATGGATGAGGCGCTGATCTGCTTGCGAGAACGCAGCGGCGGCAAACTCGTGCGCGCCTTTCTCGACATGGCGCGCTCGATGTCGGTGGATTAAGCTGCGACCCTTATCTCCACCACATCGGCCTTCACCCGCTCCGACTTCGGATCGTAGGGGCTGCGCAAATGCGGTGTCGCGGCATGGCGATCACCAGCGAGGTCGATCTCGAACCGGCCGCCGGTGAGAAACGCTGCGTCGACGCCGGTCTCGTTCTCGATCAAGCCGAGCGCCACCGAACGGCCAAGGGTGTGGCCGTATGCCGCCGAGCGGACCTCGCCGACCGGTTTGCCGTCGCGCAGGATCAGTTCACCGCCCCAAAGCATTGGTTCGGCATCATCGAGCGTGAACAGCACGATGCGCCTAACCGGTGCCGCTGACGGCTTTACCTCGACCAGCGCTTCGTGGCCGATGAAGCCATCAGGCTTGTCCATCGCGACAGCGAAGCCAAGTCCGGCCTGCCAGGGGTTGATATCAGGCGTCAATTCACGGCCCCAGGCGCGAAAACCCTTTTCGATGCGCAAGGCATCGAGCGCGTAGTACCCGGCATCGGTCAAGCCGAATTCGTGACCGGCCTCATGCAGCGCCTCATAGGCGCCGACGGCGAATTCGGTCGGCACGATCAGTTCCCAGCCGAGTTCCCCGACATAGGTCATTCGATTGGCATAAGTGGTGGCATAGCCGATATCGATCTCGCGGATGGTGGCGAAAGGGAAGCCGGCGTTGGAAAGATCAGCCGAGGACAGTTTGCCCAGCAGATCGCGCGATCGCGGCCCCATCAACGCCAGCACCGCGTAGGACGAGGTGACGTCGGTCAGGATGGCATGGGCGCCGGCGGGGGTGTTCTTCACGATCCAGTCGGCATCGTGCACCGCTTGTGCGGAACCGGTGACGATGAGGAATTTTTCCGCGCCCAGCCGCATCACGGTGAGATCGCTTTCATAGCCGCCACGGGCATTGAGCACGCCTGTGTAAACGGACGCACCGACCGGTACGTCGACATTGCCGGCGCAGATGCGGTTGAGCACGGCGCAGGCATCGCGGCCCTGGACGAGAAGCTTGGCGAAGGAAGTCTGGTCGAAAATGGCGACCGCTTCACGCGTCGCCTTCATCTCGCGTCTGACCGCCCCATGCCAGTTCTGGCAGCCTAAGGCGTAGTCGTTCTCGGCTTTCTCTCCTGGAGCGGCAAACCAGTTGGCGCGCTCCCAGCCCATTTTGGAGCCGAAGCAGGCGCCCTTGGCGGCAAGCCGGTCATAGAGCGGCGAGCGGCGGAAGGGCCGCGCGGTGTCGAGTTCGCGGTTCGGCCAGGGCATGGCATAGTGCAGGCCGAGCGTCTCCTTGACGCGGTCATGCAGCCAGCGCGGATTGTTGTTGAAGGAGGCGAAGCGCCTGATATCGACCGGCCACAAATCCATGGTCGGTGCGCTGTTGACGATCCATTCGGCCAGCGCCCTACCCGCGCCGCCGGCGCTGGCGATGCCCATCGAGTTGAAGCCGGCGCCGACATAGAAATTTTTCAGCTCCGGCGTCTCGCCGAGGAGAAAATTGTTGTCGGGCGTGAAGCTTTCCGGGCCGTTGTAGAATTTCTTCACCTCGGCCTGCGCCAATTGCGGCACGCGGACAAGCGCGTTTTCCATCAGTGTCTCGAACTGGTCCCAATCGTCGGGCAGCAGCGCGAACTCGAAATTTTCCGGGATGCCGTTCATGCCCCACGGCTTGGCATGCGGCTCGAAGCCGCCCATCACCAGGCCGCCGACCTCTTCCTTGAAGTAGATGAAACCATCGGGGTCACGCATGACAGGCAGATCCGGATGCACGCCCTCGATCCTGCCGGTGACGATGTACATATGCTCGGCCGAATGCAGCGGCACCGATACGCCACACATCAACCCGACCTTGCGCGCCCATTGGCCGGCGCAGTTGACGACGATCTCTGCGGCGATGTCGCCACGGTCCGTCTCAACGCCGCAGGCAACGCCGTTTTTTACCGTGATCCCGGTGACCTTCACCCGCTCGAAAACTTTCGCACCGCCGTTGCGCGCGCCCTTGGCGAGCGACTGTGTCAAGTCCGTCGGATTGGCCTTGCCGTCTCCCGGCAGCCAGACGGCGCCGACCAGATCGTCCGTCGCCATCACCGGCCACAGATCGGCCGCCTCTTTCGGCGAAATAACATCGATCTGCACCCCTTGAGCGCGCGCCGAGGCGGCCGTACGCTTCAGCACTGTCATACGGTCTGATGTGCGCGCCACCGACAGCGAGCCGCAATTCTTCCAGCCGGTGGCAAGACCGGTCTCGGACTCCAGTTCACTGTAGAGCTGGGTGGAATATCGGATCAGGCTGGTCATGTTGGCATGGCTGCGCAACTGCCCGACAAGGCCGGCGGCATGCCAGGTGGTGCCGCCGCTGAGCTGGCCTTGCTCGAGCAACACCACATCGGTCCAGCCGAGCTTGGTGAGATGATAGGCGACCGAACAGCCGGTGATGCCGCCGCCGACAATGACGACGCGCGCTTGCGTGGGGAATTCGTTTGCCATGGGACATCCTGCCGTTTTGACACCGGCTGGATCATAGCAGGCGAATCCCAAATATCAACACAAAATGCCACAAAATATCACATCAAGATGCAACCATCAGTTCAGGTCCTTTGCGCACCACCGCTTCAGCGATATCAGCCTGCGGCTTCGCATCGACGATCAAGCCGGCGGCGCGCTGGAAATTCGGGATCCTGAGCGGCGTCAGTTTTGCGAACTTGCTGCTGTCGAGAACGAAGTAGGTTTTGGCTGCGAGCGCGATCATCCGTCCGCGCTGTTCGGCGCCGGCGCGGGTGAAATCGGTCACTTCGCCGTCGGGCGAGAGTGCGCCACCGCCGAGGAAGGCGATGTCGACGCGAAAGCGCGCCATTGCCTCGGGCATGTCGATGCTGGCGGCCGCTTCCTCGCCGGGATCGATTTCGCCACCCAGCATATGCACGCGCATGCCTGGAATGTGGCACAGGTGAAGCGCAATCGGCAGGCTGGCCGTACAGATGGTGAGATCGCGCAGGTCGCTCATGGCTTGCGCGACGGCCAGCGTCGTGGTGCCGGAATCGAGGAAAACCACCATGCCGTTGTGTATGAGCCCTGCGGCCGCCCTGCCGATCGCGGCCTTGCCCCGGGCATTTTCTCGGCTGCGCAAGTTCATTGCCGGCTCACTCGGCTCGAAACGGGCGGCGCCGCCATGCACGATGCCGAGCTGTCCCTTATCCGACAGCAGCTTCAGGTCGCGGCGGATGGTTTCGCGCGAGACATCGAAGAACCCGGCAAGTTCGGCAATGCTAACGGAACCTTGGGCGCTGAGGCGCTTCAGGATCTCATCATGTCGCCGCGTGGCGAGCACGCGCATCTGCTGACTGCTCTCGGGAGACACTGGACCCTCACGTGACCTTGATGTTGTAATATGTGGCAGTGGCCGAGAGCCGAGGCAACCGCGCTCTTCGCCCCTCCGCCTTGCGCACCGACGCCTGATGCACCAGGGAGGTCCAGCTGTTGGTCAACGGCTTGCTGCTGCGTGAAGCACCGGTGCCAAATTGCGTCGGGATGCCGACATACCCGTACAGCCCACTCCTGGATTCACGGAGACCCGGAAAGCCTACCCTCGGAGGTGTAGGTCGGCAATCAGTAGCCGCCGATTTCGATGACTGCATCGGCAAATGCTCGCGGAGCTTCCTGCGGCAGATTATGTCCGATCCCGCCGCTGATGACCCTGTGCGAATATCTGCCGGAGAATTTCTTGGCGTAGGAACTGGCGTCCGGATGTGGCGCGCCATTGGCGTCGCCTTCCAGGGTGATGGTAGGCACGGCAATGACCGGGGCTTGGGCGAGCCGGTTTTCCAGATCATCGTATTTCGGCTCGCCTTCAGCAAGCCCGAGCCGCCAGCGGTAGTTGTGCATCACGATGCTGACATGGTCCGGATTGTCGAAGGCCGCTGCGCTGCGCTCGAAGGTGGCATCATCGAAATTCCACTTCGGCGAAGCGAGCTGCCAGATGAGTTTGGCGAAATCGCGCCTGTATTTCTCATAGCCGGCACGACCGCGGTCCGTGGCGAAGTAGTATTGGTACCACCACTGCAGCTCCGCCTTGGGTGGCAACGGCAGCGTGCCGACTTGCTGATTGCCAATGAGATAGCCGCTCACCGAGACCATCGCCTTGCAACGTTCGGGCCAGAGCGCAGCAAGAACGTTCGCCGTCCGGGCACCCCAATCGCAGCCGGCGATCGTGGCTCTCTCGATTCCCAGCGCATCCATCAGGGCGATCGCATCGACCGCAAGCGCCGACTGCTGGCCGTTGCGCATCGTCTCGTCCGACAGGAAACGTGTCGTGCCATAGCCGCGCACGTAAGGCACAATCACGCGATACCCTCCTGAGGCGAGCATGGACGAGACGTCGACGTAGGTGTGAATATCGTATGGCCAACCATGGAGCAGGACGACGGGTGCGCCGTCGGCGGGCCCCAGCTCCGCATATCCGACGTTCAGCGCCCCGGCATTGACCTGCCTGAGCGGGCCGAATGATTTGTGTGCCGCCTGCGTCGTGGACGCTGGTGCCTGGCTCGTCCAAGTGGCCGCCATGCTTCCCGGCACATTCAAGCCAAACTCGGTGGCGGCGAACGTCATTGCCGCGGCACCAACAATGCGGCGGCGACTATGGTCGATTGTCTCGGGAGACTTGCTCGTATCCATGATGATGCCTTTGTGATTGCGGTGACCAGCAAGGAGGAACCTCAGCATCGACCCAAAGAGGGCCGCTGCGAGACCGGCGCCCTGCCCTTGCGCTATTGATAGCCGATACCACCAATGTAGCTGGCGAGCAGCTGCTCTTGGAGTTCCTCCTGTTCGAAGAGCGCCTTCATCGCATCGCGGATATCGAGAATGCCAAGCGGTTTCGAGTCGGCGCCGAGAACCGGAATGTTCTGAAGCCGTTGCGCGACCATGATCCGCCAGACCGAATGAACGTCGTCTTCGGGACCGCAGGAGACGAGACCCCGGCTCATCAATGTCGATACGGGGGCTCCTGCCGATCCTGAATTCGCCAGGTGACGCACGAGGTCGGACTTGCTCAACACCCCTGCCGCCTCCCCACCGCCATGGCAAACGATGACCAGGCCTATGGCCGGATTGGAAAGTGACAGCGCTGCATTCCGCGCCGTAGCGTCCACGCCGATCACCCTGAGGCGGGCCGATGTCACCGGATGCAGGCTGTCGATGCGCATGACGTCCTCCTAAGAGCGGCTTGCGGCCGCAGCCGAAGGATAGCTTTCAGTTTAGGCATGGTTGTGGAGTTTGGCCGGAAATCCGCCGGAAGCGTCCCGCTTTCATTTCCCGTAAATCGTCAATTCCTTCTCGCTGGTATCGACGACGAAGATCGCAAGCAGGCGAGCGCGTTCCGTCTTGCTCGCGTTTTCGCTGACGGAATGATGGTCGCCCGGAAATTCAGAGAAACTTTCGCCGGCGCGATATGTCGTTACGGGTCCGTCGTTGACCTGGCTTCGGATCGCCCCCTCCAGGACTGTCGCGTAAATGAACGCCGAATTCGGATGGGTGTGGGCCGGCGATGTACCGCCCGGCTCGTACTCGACAAGCACGGCTTTCATGCTCTTGCCAGGCACATTTGGAAGAACATGGTCGTAGACAAGCTTCACGCTTGCATCATCATGGGCCATGGCTGCGGGAACAAAAGCGGTGGTGAATGCCGCCGCGCAGACGAACGTCTTGAGCATGTCTTATCTCCAGTTTGCAAGAATGAGTGGGAGAGACAGCCGATCTGCTTGAGATGAGCTCGGCGTTCCCTTCTTCTGACTGCTTATTGCTGTTGCGCGGACCGGCTGAGCCAATCGTCGAAGTGTATCGAGCCGATGCGAGCATTCTCGCCGGGGACGAGCGTTCGATCGTCAATTTCCACTGCGCCGTAGTAGAGCGCGTGAGGATCCACGACCAGTTTGCGAGGGTCCTTGGTTGCCTTCAGGAACCGCCCGACCAGTTCGCTGAGACGCACGCGCTCCGGACCGGCAATTTCGATCATGCCGTTCAGTGGCGCGGCAAGCGCGGCGTCCGCCATCGCGTCGGCGACATCATCGGCCGCCATCGGTTGGAAATACGCCGGGGACATAGTGATGGTATCCCCAACCGCGCCTGTGTTTGCGAGAGCGGCCGTGAATTCGAAGAACTGCGTCGCGTGAATGATCGTGTAGGGAATTCCCGACTCTTTGATGAGCCTCTCCTGAGCCATCTTGCCGCGGAAGTAACCCATGCCCTGCAGGCGGTCGGTGCCGACGACCGACAGCGCAACGTGATGGCGCACGCCAGCTGCCGTTTCGGCTGCAAAGAGGTTTCGCCCGGCCGTCTCGAAGAACTCGATGGCAACCTTTTCCTCGAACGACGGCGAGTTCGCGAGATCGACGACGACCTGCGCGCCCGCAAGCGCAACGGCCAGGCCTTCGCCCGTGACGGTGTTGACTCCCGAGTTCGGTGAAGCCGCAAGCACGTCGTGTCCTTTGTTTCGCAGGCGCTCCACAGTCTTTGAACCGATCAGCCCGGTTCCGCCGATGACGACGATTTTCATGTCTGGTCTCCAGGTCTTGCGTGTCGGAATGGATTGTTTCGATAGAACGGATGGCGTTCCGGCCAGCTGCTCACTGTGCCGATGCCGCATCCTCGATCAGCGAGGTGACCTCGCCGGGATGCGAGACCATCACAGCGTGGGATGCACCCTCGATGACGACAGTCTTCACGGCGTGCGCGCGCTTTGCCATGAAGCTCATGACGGCTGGCGGGATATTGCGGTCATCCGAGCCGTAGATCATGTAGGACGGCAGAACCTTCCACGAAGCGACGCCCGAAACCTCAGCCAGAGCTGCCTGCGTAACGGGGCGTTGAGTGGCCGCCATGAGCAAAGTCTGCTCTTCCGGGACGTCGGCGGCGAACTGGGCGCGGAACTTGGCCGGCTGGATGAAGAGATCCTGTCCGCCGTCGGGCAATGCGACTGGGACAATTGCGCTCCCCAAGGTGCTGCCGGGAAACTTGCTGGAAAGCGTGAGGCTCGATTCGCCGGTATCCGGCGCGAATCCCGCCACATAGACCAAGGCCTTCACATTGGCATTGCCATTGGCCGCCTCGGTGATGACAGGCCCGCCATAGGAATGGCCCACCAGCACGACCGGCCCGGAGACCGACCGGACGATGGCTGAGACCGCTGCGGCATCGCTGGCGACGCTGCGGAGCGGATTGGCTGCGGCTATCGCTGTATAACCGTCGGCGCTGAGTTTTGAGATGACTGCATCCCAGCTTGAAGACTCGGCGAAGGCGCCATGCACCAGCACGATCGTCGGCTTGGACTGAGAACCCGCGGTCTGGGCCATCGCGCTGCCCGATACGGCAAGCGCTGCGGTGAGCGCCAGGATTCCAGTGATATTTGGCATTTGCTTTCTCCTTTGTGGCCTGTCGTGACCAGTGAGGAGGAAAATGCGACGACGCGGCCCGCGCGGCTATTCTACGGAAGGGTCTGTCATCCGATGCCAAGGTACAGGGTAGGCCATCAGGGGACGGGATCCGCGGGACGAGGCCCGATTTCCCGTGCTTCGCAATGGGATATCTCTCGCTGGTGTGGAAGGCCGGCAGAAGCCGGATCAGGAATCGCTGCCGCTGGCCAGCGGATGTCCGCGCTAACTCTTCACGGCCTTGGCGCCGAAGGCCTCTGGCGAAGAGAGTTCACACTTCAAGCGGACCGTCGCCATGATGCTCGACGATATCGGAGCGGCGGTTTTGGAGCGCGTCGCGTCGAAACGGATTCATGCGACGCGCTCTAAGTTTTTGTTTGATGCATGTCTGCGAAACCGGGGTCACTTTTGCGCGACGTGCATCAACCCGACAGGCGGTCAGTAATCCCAGACGGCCGGTACGCAACGAAAGGCGTCGCCCTCGACCGCGACGTGGCAGACGGATGGGAACGACAGGTGAGTGGCCACCAGGGGCTCGCGGGTCGCCGCCAACTCCCGCAAGAGGCTGACGCGGACGCGGGCCGCCTCTTCGGGATCGTGTTCGAAGCCGTTGTGCCAGTCGGGGCGGTCGAACCCGACCTGGAACACAGCGTCGCCGGCGAACGTCAGCCGGTCGCCGCCGGACGCGAGGCGGACCACGCTGTGTCCGGGGGTGTGGCCGCCGGTGCGACGGACGACCACCCCCGGCGCCACCTCGTACTCATCCTCGAACGGGCGCAACTGGTTATGGTACTCGTTCACGAACCGCTTGGCCGTCCGCCGAAGTGCGTCCGGGAAACCTTGCGGCATTGAGACCCGAGAGAAATCGGGCGACTCCCAGAACTTGAGCTCCGCGGCTGCCACGTGGATCCGCAGATCCGGACGCAGCTGGTCCTTCACCCCCTCGACGAGCAGCCCGCCAATGTGGTCCATGTGCATGTGGGTAAGCACCACGTCGGTCACCGATGCGAGATCGATGCCGGCGGCCTCCAACCGCTGGCCCAACCGCCCGGCCTGCGGCAAGTGCAAGTCCGGGTCCATCCCCAGCCCAGCATCGACGAGTATGGTCCGGCCGCCGCTACGCACCACGATCACATTCAGCGGCCACTCGAGCATTTCCGGCGGCAGGAACATGTCCTCCAGCCAGGCCGCCCGGACGGCCGGGTCGACATTGTATGCCATAACCGGGGCCGGTATCGGTAGCACTCCATCGCTGACCACCATTACTTCAATCTCGCCGACCCGCAGCGCGTAACGCGACGGAACCAACTCGTCGGACCCCGGTCTACCGGGGTGTGAGGTGTTGTCCAAGCTCATGTTTGTCTCCTGCTGATCGCCTTATCCACGGCCATATCGGCCACCTCCGCCGCTGGTCCCATGGGTTGGCACGCGCCTCCATCGACCCACTGGCGTCGGTGGAGGAAGTTGCACCGCATCGGCCCGCGCGGCCATCGAGCGGAAGCGTCGGTTTCGCCATGCGAAGGTCTATGCCGGACCCGTTGAGAGCATCGGTGATCTCCCGCAAACGGCTATGATGCAGTCGGCGCGCCCCCGACATAGCGTTTTCAGGCATGTCTTGGTTGGCACGCTGGTCCGAACGAGCAAGTCCGGCGCGGCCGAAAATCCTGCTCTCGCAAACAACGTCATCTCCTAAACTTTGGCCTACATACCCCGATCCTTTTGTGCTGCCTAGACAGTCAGCTCGTCTGGTCGTTTAGCAAACGTACTGCGCTTATCCTAATGGAGTACTAACGATCGAAAACTCAAGACAGAAGTCACCCAATGAAAATCATCACCCTTATTTGCACTGCTCTTGTTGTTTCAGCAGGAGCGACATTTGCCGGAAGCGACCACTATGAACCGAGTGGGGATCAGCAGTCTGCAACTGTCACTGACTACATGCATGTCTTCTCGACCAAGAAGACTGGCAATGGTGCCCGCATGCCGCAAACCGTGCTCAAGCCGGCGGCTCCCACCCGCGAACCCGGCCAAGGCATTTGGGGCCACTGACGCCCGACAATCAGAAAATTGAAGGGCCGAGGCGTGACCTCGGTCCTTCTTCCGCCGCACCAGCGATACGTCCTGGATATGTGAATCCGGATTTCCTATCCGGGCCGCGGTCAGCTGCCTGTCGCATCTCGGAGACGATATCGATCGCGCTCGATCGATATCGTGACCTGCCGATTTCCACCATTTCGGGATCATCACGAAATTGCTGCCGGAGGCCTGTTTTACCATCGGTGACGGTATCGGCCAGCGGTCGGTTTCCAAGATCGCCCAGATGTCGCTGGCAAAACAACTATCTATGATCGACAGATTCCCGGCGCTCGGCAGGCTTGTCTTCCAGAACGCTTTGGCCTTGCAGGCGCTCGCCGGCGACGGCCGACGACGAGACGTGGTGTCTGTCGCCTGCTACCGTCTCCGCGGCGACCGAAATGTGGGCAGAGGTCTCAACAACCTCCGGCGTTGTCCCTCCCTCAAATAGTGACCAGTTCGCCAAGTCGCGGGCGAGCTGCGCGTAAGCACAGCCCGTCTGTCCGCAAGGGGTTTCATGCCTTGGCGGCTGTGGTCCGAGTGGCCGTCCGTGCATCATTTGTCCCTCAGTGTGCGTCCCGTGCCGGCGCCAGCGCTGGAGTTCGATGGCGCAGTGGTTCCGTTCCACCGTCCGAGACATGAGCCGGCAGAACCAGCATTCGGGCCACCGCTCGGCTATGCGAGCGCACAACGTTTGGCCTCTTGGGCCGCCTGAGATAAGGTTCAACGCGCGCGACAGATTGCCAGAGATGGTCATCGAGAGCTCCAAGGAATTGCGGATGACGCGCGGCCAGCCGGCATCATCCCCTGATGAAGGCGAGCAGGTCAGCGTTGACTTGGTCCTGGAGCGTGGCTGTGATGCCGTGCGGCGCCCCGGGGTAATAGATATCCTTGGCACCCTTGATCAGCCGCGCCGACTTGACTGCCGAGTCCTTGACGGGAACGATCTGGTCGTCCTCGCCGTGCAGGATCAGGGTCGGCACGTCGAACTTCTTGAGATCTTCAGTGAAATCGGTCTCGGAGAAAGCCTTGATGCATTCGTAAGCGTTCAAAAGACCGGCCTGCATGCTCCACAGCCAGAACTGATCGAGCGTCCCTTGCGAGACCTTGGCGCCCGGCCTGTTTGCGCCATAAAACATGGGCGCCAGGTCGCGGTAGAATTGCGAGCGGTCCCCGACGAGGGCGCTCCGCATACCGTCAAACACTTCCTGGGGCAGGCCTTCCGGATTGGCTGGCGTCTTCAGCATGATCGGCGGAACCGCCGCGATAAGAACGGCTTTGGCAACCCGCTTCGTTCCGTGCCGCCCGATATAGCGAGCGACCTCACCTCCTCCGGTGGAATGGCCGACAAGCGTCGCGTCGCGAAGATCAAGCGCCTCGATCACTGCCGCCAGATCGTCGGCATAGCCGTTCATGTCGTTGCCAGACGAGGCTTGGCTGGACCGGCCATGGCCGCGGCGGTCGTGCGCCACCACGCGGAAGCCGTTCCGCGCCAGGAAGAGCATCTGGCCGTCCCATGCATCGGAATTCAGCGGCCAGCCATGCGAGAAGGTTACAGGCGGACCCCTGCCCCAGTCCTTGTAGTAGATTTCCGTGCCGTCCTTGGTCGTGATTGTGCTCATCGTCTTGGATCCTTTGCTTGATTTAGAGGTGGGAAGGTTTTGCACTCGGTTCGCGGCCGAAGCAGCGAGCGGCAATCCGGCGGCGGCAACTACGCTCAAGCCGGCCAACAGAACATCGCGGCGGGATGCGCCAACGGAGAAAAATCCATCCTGGTTCATCGCACCGTCCTTGGTGTGTGGCTTGAACATTCGGCTCACCATCACGACCATCGATCGACCTGCGCGATCGCAGTTCGGGGAGGGACGGGCGAAGGAGCGGTCGAAACTCGACGGTCGTGATGGCTTGCAAGGAGGATGCACCGATCCGGGCCGCTAGCCTATTCTACGGAAGGATCTGCGATACGATGCCAAGGTGCAGGATAGGCACGCCGAGGCATGGGTCGTGGCTGAGGAGAAGGCCTGGCGATTAGAGTGCTTCGACTCGTCGGGCAGACATGTGCACGTTCCGGGGCGGGCACCAGAGACACAGGCCCCCGACCCGTCACAACCGACGAATATTAGTTCGATCTGCGAAGCGTCTCAAACAGGAACCAAATCCGCTGCTCGGACTCGTCGATCCAATTTTCCAGGAGGCTCGCTGTGGCCACGTCGCCGTGTTCGTCGCAAAGGCCATGCAGGACGCGCATTCGGGCGGCCAGCGTGCCATTGTCCTCGCGCAATTCCGCCAGCGCCTCGTGCGATTGGACGAAATCGGCATCGTTGTCCGCCAGTCGTTGGCGGCGGGAAATGTCGCCGATCGAGCGAATGGTGGTGCCGCCGAGTTTGCGTACCCGTTCAGCCAGTGGATCGGTCACGGCCAGAATCTCGTCTGCCTGATCGTCGAGCAATAAGTGGTAGTCGCGAAAATGCGGTCCCGACATGTGCCAGTGGAAATTCTTGGTTTTCAGATAGAGGGCGAATAAATCGGCCAGCAGAACCGTCGCTGCAGCCGAAATGTCGCGCACCGCTTCGTTGGAAAGGCCTGACCGGGTGTGCAGGTCGGCACTCATGCGGGATTTGGCATTGTCTTCCATGGTCCTTACTCCTTTGTTGAGACGAAGCCGAAAGAGGGCTTCGCGAATTGACATTGAGCTCGGCCTGTCAGCTAGAGTCGGCTGGGGCGTTGGCGGCAATGGGTATTGCGAGACCACCTCGTTCAAATTTCTCGGCGAGGCAGATCTTGGGTCGGCAGGGTCGTTATCTCACGCTCGGTTCACCTTGCCGGCTAACCTACCCCCTGAGATTTGTGCTGGACCCGGCGAAGGTCGCGAACCGGCGCATTGCAGGCTCCGCTGAAAATACGGCGACGGCTAGAAACTCTTGACGAAGAATGGTCTGCGGCGCTGGGCAATCCTATTGGACGGGAGGCATGGAGCGGCCTATGCTAGCGTCTAGGTCGCGCCGGCCTCGCGCATCGGCGCGGGCAGTGTCTCCCATGCCCGGATCAGCTCGCCGATGGAAGCGGCCTCCATCTTGCGCATGACATTGCCGCGGTGCAGCTTGACCGTCACTTCACTGATGCCGAGGTCGAAGGCAATCTGCTTGTTGAGGCGTCCGCGCGCCACTTCGCACAGAACCTCGCGCTCGCGTGGCGTCAGCGTCTCGACGCGCTCGATGTTGCGCTTGACGACGACCGCCTGCGCCCGCCGCTCGGCATCCATCGCAATGCCCGTTATCACAGCGTCAAGCAGCGTTTGATCCCGCACCGGCTTGGTGAGAAAGTCCACGGCGCCAGCCTTCATCGCCTGGACAGTCATCGGAATGTCGCCATGCCCGGTCAGGAAGATGATGGGCTTTGGGTTTCCGTTTTTCGCAAGGTGATGCTGCAGATCGAGGCCGCTCGTCCCTGGCATGCGCACGTCGAGGATCAGGCAGCCGGGGCTGTCCAGTATCCCGGCGTCGAGCAGTTCGCGGGTCGAGGTGAAGCAGACCGGCAGGAAACCCGCCGACAGGATCAATTCGAACAGCGCCTCTCGAACAGACGCATCGTCATCGACAATGATGACGAGCGGCTGCTCCGCTTCACTCTTTCGTTGCTTTGACAACGGCGCCGATTTCCGCAAGAGCGGCTGGTCAACTCTCATGTTTGTCCTCGGTTTCTTGGTTGCGTAAAGCTTCGGTGACGGCAGCAAGCAGAACCTGGCCGTCAAAAGGCTTGCGGAAAAACCCGCTAATGCCCTTGGCGCGGTACTGATCCGCTATCTCGTGACGGCCGGTGATCAGGAACACCGGCAGTCCCGGACGCGCCTTCTTCACCAGATCACGAAGCTCAAAGCCGTCCGTGCCAGGCATCCCAATGTCGGTGATGAGCACGTCCACGCCCAACAGCCCGTCGATGAGCAGCGATCCCGCCGACGGGAAGCTGCGGGCCACATAGCCCGCCGACTCCAGAAGGTCCTCGAGCGACTCAAGCAGCCTTGGATCGTCATCTACAACCGCCACGACAGGTCTTCGCTTTGTCACGGCTCAACTCCCTCCCGCTCGGCGCGAGTGAGTGATCGGTATCTCCAGTCGCTCCGCGATACGCACGAGGTCGGCGAGCGATGCCGCCGCCATCTTCTGCATCACATTCCTTCTATGGATTTGTAATGTGACCTCGCTGATCCCGAGTTCGGCGGCGGCCTGCTTGTTGAGAAGACCGCTCACCACCAGTGGCAGCACCTCACGCTCGCGCGGCGTCAGGTCAAGATAGCGTTGCCGCAACACACCAAGTTCCGCGCGGTCTGCTCGCTTTTCCCGATCCTGGGCGATCGCCGCGTGGATTGCGGCCATAAGATCCGCATCACTGAAAGGCTTGGTAAGAAAATCCACGGCGCCGTGCTTGATCGCACGCACCGAGGATGGAATGTCGCCATGTCCGGTTATGAAAACGATCGGCGGATGATCGCCCTCCGCGATCTGCCTCTGCAGATCGAGGCCGTTAATATCCGGCAATTCGACATCGAGGATGAGGCACGACGGGGCGTCCGGCTTGTTCGCGCCGACATAGTCGCCCGCCGATCCAAACGCGATGGCGCGCAAACCGTGCGAGGCCAGCAGTTCGCCGAGCGCCTCCCGGATACGTTCATCGTCATCCACGATGAAGACAATATGATCTTCCATCGTCATGGCGCCTTTATAGGCAACGTGAAGATGAACGTCGCTCCATGCGGCTCGTTCCTCTCCATCCACAATCGCCCCCCGTGAGACTCTATGATCGACCGGCAGATCGCCAACCCCATCCTCATGCCCTGCTCTTTCGTCGTGAAGAACGGCTCGAATATCCTGTCCGGAAATTCGACGCCCAGGCCGCGATCGCTGATCTCCGTCTGGACCACATCACCTATTCGGCGCACACGCACCCCAAGAATCCTGTCACCTGCAGCAGAGTCCATTGCATCCATGCCGTTGCCAATGAGATTGACCAGAACTTGCTGGATCTGGACACGATCCAGCGCGACAAGTGGAAGCTCGGTGTCGACATTGATGTCGATGCGGACACGCCGCCGCGCCGCTTCCTCGGCCATGAGATTGTGCGCCTCCGCAATGAGGCCGCTGAGCGCCGTAGAGATCCTGCTGTCCATGGATTGCTTGAACAGAGCGCGGATGCGGCTCACGACATCGGCGGCGGAGTTTGCGTCACGAATGATACGCTCGGCCGTGATCTCGGCACGCTCGAGGTTCGGAGGCTCGGCGGCCAGCCAGCGATAGCAGGCGTGTGAGTTGGCCACGATCGCCGCCAGTGGCTGGTTCACCTCATGCGCGATGGATGCCGAGAGCTCCGCAAGGCTTGCCGCCTGGCTCGCGCGTGCAAGTCTTTCTCGCGCCAGACGCAGTTCCTCCTGCGCCCGAACCTCGCCGTCAATGTCCAGGCAGATGACATTCCACCTCACAATGGCGCCCTCGGCATTCCGCATCGGCGCCGCGCGCATGTCGACCCAGAGATATTCCCCATCGAAGCGCCGCAGACGGTGCCTCCCCGAGTATGGCTCGCCGGTGGACAACGAATGGGCGTACTGCTCCTTGACTGCCGCGAGGTCGTCAGGATGAACGCCGGCGTCGAGTGTGCCGGCCAACCGGGACTTTCCCGCACCATACAATTCTTCAAGGTTGTATCCGAGGAATTCGCGGAGCTGCTGGCTGCGATACATCGGCTCGCCATCCGGCGCGGCGCAATCGATCATCACCGGCAGCGTTTCAACGAGCTGCCAGAGAAAACGCTCCCTCTCGCGCAGCGCTTCCTGGGCACGCATCTCATCGTCGATGTCGATGGAAATTACGAACCATTGTACAATCGCTCCGCCTTGGTCCCGCACCGGCTCGGCGCGGCCATCAACCCAGCGATACGCGCCGTCCGCGCGACGCATACGATACTTCAAGGAGTAGGGCTCGCCGGTAACGAGGGAGTGGCGGACTGCCTCCAGCAGGCGGGCTGCATCTTCGGGATGAATGAGAGACTGTACGACTGCCGCCAGCCGGCTCATATCCGGCTTATCCAGTTGCGCCAGGTCGTTCAACCCGAAGAAGTCAAGCAAGCGCTTGTTGAAGAAGGTTGGCTCGCCTTCGGGCGTCAGACGCCTTATCTGGACCGGGACCATGTCCACGAACTGCGAGAGCTCACGCTCCCGACCGCGCAACGCCGCCACGGTTTTCTTATAAACGTCGTTGTCAAGCGCGATGCCAAACCATCCTGTGATTTGACCCTGGCTGTCGCGCGTTGGGCGTGCGGCGGTTCGAGCCCAGACATAGACGCCCGTCGCGCGCCTAAAGCGAAACTCGACATTGAAGTGATCGCCGGTCTTCAGACAGTGACGCCATGCGGCTGCGACCTGGTCATAGTCGTCCGGATGAAGCAGCCGTTTCCAGGCGGTATGACCCTCCTTCAAGGAAGCATTCAAATCCTCCGGCGTCACCCCGAGGGAATTCTGGGCAAACGGATGTAGATAGATCCATCGGCCAGCCGCATCGAATGCCCATCCGTTGCCGAATATGCTCTCGATGACCTTCGCCGACCGGATTGGCTCGGCTTCGTTTTCACCTAACGGGTCTGATCCTGTCGTAGTCAGCGGCTCCCTGTCCGTCACCAGATCGTCGATGTCGACACTTACACTGTACCCCGGCTCTGATCGGGTCTCGATCCAACGATAGTAGCCGTCGGCCTGACGTTGCCGATGTTTCGTGACCTGGGGGACGCCCGTCCAGAAGGCGCGAGCGGCCGCATGAGCCGTCGCAGTCCGGTCATTCGGATGAATAAGGCTCAGCGAATGCGGTGCGTCGGGCGCGGTTTTTTCCTTGAGCGCGGCACTGCCGACGTCCGCAAATCGATCGCTGACGAGCGGTACATCGCCGTCAATGATTGTACCGTACCATGCAAGCACATGACCCTGGCTGTCACGCAGTGGTTGCCCCGAGATTCGACCCCAACCGTAAGCACCGCTCGCGCGTAACATGCGGTGTTCGACATTGTAATGCTCACCTGTTTGCAGGCAGCGGCGCCATGCGGCGACGGCGTCGTCATAATCGTCTGGATGAATAACGCGCTTCCACCTGCCGGCGGCATCGGTCGCCCATGCATTGCCGACTACCCTCTCGACAACCTGCGCTGCCCAACCTGCGTCGGCATCGAGTGACGCCGAGACACTTGTGGCAACGACCGCCGCGACGCAGAGCGCTACGCCAAAGAACGCTGCCCATGGCAATGCGAGATCGCGCATACCGCCAACGTCGAACCAGGCGGCCCAGACCAAGCCGGCGAGCGCGATCCCCAATGTCGCATAAAGGAGCTGAACCTTGCGACCACGTGCATAGAGGTTGAGTACGGCAACCGGGGCCAATAGGCCAAATGGCGTCGCGGCTAGCCAGGAAGCGCCCATGCCGATGACGGATACTCCGATCGCAAGGGCCAGGCGTTGTTGGGGAAGCACTGCCGTCACGATCGGCTTCTCCTGCCGGACAAAGAAAGCCTGGGGACTTGTTCTCAACATCTGAACCTGGCCGGCGAACTCGCACCTACCCTAGTGCCATCACGCCAGAGCCGCACCTTATGGAAATCCATGCATCGGAGATGTTGCAGCTATGGGGAACCGGAATGCACCATCGTCATGGCGCCGCTTTCGCTTCGACGGGCAATGTGAAGATGAACGTCGCTCCATGCGGCTCGTTCCTCTCCATCCACAATCGCCCGCCGTGAGACTCTATGATCGACCGGCAGATCGCCAACCCCATGCCCATGCCCTGCTCTTTTGTCGTGAGGAATGGCTCGAATATTCTGTCTGGAAATTCGACGCCCAGGCCGCGATCGCTGATCTCCGTCTGGACCACCTCTCCCATTCGGCGCACGCGTACCCCAAGAATCCTGTCGCCCGCGGTAGAGTCCATCGCCTCCATGCCGTTGCGGATGAGATTGACCAAAACCTGTTGGATCTGGACACGATCGAGCGCGACAAGTGGAAGCTCGCTCTCGACATCGATGTCCATACGGACACGGCGCCGCATAGCTTCCTCGGCCATCAGGTCACGCGCTTCGGCAATGACGCTGGCGATCGGCGTGCTGGTTCTCATTTCGAGGGCTGGTCTGAACAGAGCGCGGATGCGGCTGACAACATCTGCCGCGGAGTTTGCGTCACGGATAATGCGCTCGGCCGTGGTCTTCGCGCGAACGAGGTTAGGAGGCTCGGCGGCCAGCCAACGGTAGCAGGCGTGTGAGTTGGCCACGATCGCCGCCAGTGGCTGGTTCACCTCATGCGCGATGGATGCCGAGAGCTCCGCAAGGCTTGCCGCCTGGCTCGCCCGTGCAAGACGCTCTTGCGCCAGACGCAGCTCTTCCTGCGTCCGAACCTCGCCGTCAATGTCCAGGCAGATGACATTCCACTGCACAATGGCGCCCTCGGCGTTGCGCATCGGCGCGGCGCGCGTGTCGACCCAGAGATATACGCCATCGAAGCGCCGCAGACGGTGCTTCCGCGCATACGGCTCGCCGGTGGACAACGAACGGGCGTACTGCTCCTTGACCCCCGCGAGGTCGTCGGGATGAACCCCGGCGTCGAGTGTGCCGGCCAACCGGGACTTTCCCGCACTGTCCAATTCTTCAAGGTTGTACCCAAGGAATTCGCGGAGCTGCTGGCTACGATACATCGGCTCGCCATCCGGCCCGGCGCAATCGATCATCACCGGCAGCGTTTCGACAAGCTGCCAGAGCGAGCGTTCCCTTTCTCGCAGCGCTTCCTGCGAAGTCACAAAATCGTGGATGTCCACGTTGGCGCCGTACCATCGGATTATGCGACCATTCTCATCGTGAAGCGGATCCGCGCGTCCCTCTGTCCAGCGATATGAACCATCCCATCGACGGTTACGAAACTTCAGCTCGAATGGTTCACCCGTGCTGAAGGAATGAGTTAGGGCTCCCAGCAAAAGGGCCCTGTCATCCGGATGGACGATGGTTTCAATGGCGCTCGGCAATCCTGCCTGAGCATCGAAATCTTCCAGTTTCAAACCGATATAGTCCGCCATGGTTTTGTTGATGTATGCTGGCTCGCCGCCTGGCGTTACACACCAGATCTGCATTGGCACTGTGTCTATGAGCTGCTGAAGCTGCCGCTCGCTGCGTCGCAGCGCCTGTTCGACGTGCAGCTGATCGTCGACGTCGTGCGAGAGGCCGTACCACTGGACGATGCGTGCGCTCTCATCCCGCAGTGGCTCCGCGCTGCCTTCCACCCAGCGGTAGACGCCATCACCACGCCGCAGGCGATATTTCCTGGAGAAGCGCTCGCCAGTGGCTAAGGAATGGTTTAGCGCTTCCCTGAGGCCGTCCGCATCATCGGGATGGATGGCGGTCTCCATGAAGGCCGACAGCCGGCTTATGCCCGGCTTGTCTGCATCGGCTATGTCCCGGCCGAGAAATTTTATCAGGCGCTTGTTGAAGAACGCCGGCTCGCCCTCCGGGCTCAACCGCCAGAGCAGGCTCGGAACCATATCCACGAGTTGCGAGAGTTCCCGCTCCCGATCGCGCAACGTTTCCTGCGCACGCATCTCATCGTCGATGTCGATGGAAATTACGTACCATTGCACAATCGCTTCGCCTTGATCTCGCAGCGGTTCGCCGCGGCTATCAACCCAGCGATACGCGCCGTCCGCACGACGCATACGATACCTCAAGGAGAAGGGCTCGCCGCTGGCGAAGGAGTGGCGGGCGGTCTCCAGCAGGTTGGCTGCATCATCGGGATGGACGAGGCTCCCTATGACAGCAGCCAGCCGGCTCATGCCCGGCCTGTCCAAACCCGCTACGTCGTCCAGACCAAAAAAGTCGAGCAAGCGCTTATTGAAGAAGGTCGGCTCGCCTTCGGGCGTCAGACGCCTGATCTGGACCGGGACCATGTCCACGAGCTGCGAGAGTTCCCGCTCCCGGTCGCGCAATGCCTGCTGCGCGCGCACCTCATCGTCGATATCGAGAGAGACCCCGTACCATTGCACAATCGATCCATCTTGATCCCGCCGGGGCTCCACCCTGCACTCCGCCCAGCGATAAGCGCGATCTTTCTCAAGCCAACGAAACCGCATCGCGGAGCCGCCGCCGGTTTCGAAAGAATTCCGCAACGTTCGCTGCACCTCGAGAGCATCTTCGGGATGAATCAGCTCGTGCAGCAATTCTTCGATGCTCGGCTCCTCGAGCTCTTCGAAGTTCGGGATGACGGAGCGAAAATGGTCCTGGTATCGCTTGTTGAAGTAGACTGGCCCACCCGCAGGGGTTGCACTCCAGACGCGGACCGGCACAGCGTCGATCATTTCCTGAAGCTGACGCTCGCTCCGCCGCAGCGCCTCTTCGGCGTGCATCTGATCGTCGATGTCGTGGCAGAGGCCGTACCACTGGACGATGCGTCCGCCCTCATCGCGCATCGGCTCCGCCCGGCTCGACATCCAGCGATAGACGCCGTCGGCGCGGCGCAGGCGATGCCTCATGGAAAACCGCTCACCGGTGACGAGGCAGCGGTATAGGGCGTTCCTAAACTCCGCTACGTCGTCCGGATGGACGGTCTCCATGACCGCCTCCAGTCGGCTCATGCCTTGCCTGTCTGTGCCCGCCACGTCGAAACCGAGATAATCCATCATGCGCTTGTTGAAGAAAGTCGGCTCGCCGTCCGGCGTCAGACGCCAGACATGGCTCGGGACCATGTCGACGAGTTGCGAGAGCTCCCGTTCGCGGCCGCGTAATGCCTCCACGCTTTGACGCAATGTGAGCAACGCTAGCTGATGCTGCCGGGATATGGCGGCCACGATGAGCGCCGAAAATGCCGAGACGGCCAGAAAAAGCTGCAGCATGATCTGATTATGCTTCAGGGACTCGACATCACCGGCAAATTGGCTGGTACCGGATATTGTGAACACCGCCGTAATCAGTGCGAGGAGGGTCAAGGTGACGGCGGCCCCTTTAAACTCAAAGCGCACCGCCGCCCACAGAAGAGGCGGCATGATGATGTAGGCGAAGGGCAGGTAACCGCTCAAGGAAAGGGCGGCGACACCTAGAAAGATCACTCCCAGGACGCAAGCTTCGATCCACCGCGCGGCCGATAGCTGGGCCTTGCCGCGCCAGTTCTGGAACACGACCAGCGCCAGTGGCGCCACGATTAGGACCCCGGTGGCGTCTCCGATCCACCAGAGAGGCCAGGCCGCCACGAAGGTTTGCGACTGCATACCAAACCACGCAAGCGTCGCGCTCCCAACCGTCGCGCTTATGACTGGCGCAACTCCGGCGCCTAGCGCGACGAATGCGAGAACTTCCTGCAAGGTTTCCAGCCGAACCGGTCGCCTTAAGGTCCGGTTCACGAGCCACGCGCCGGCCACGGCTTCAAGAGCGTTGCCGGCATAAATCAGGAAAGCCGCAGGCACCGGACTGTGGAACCACAAGAGATTGCTGGACAGCTCAGACAAACAGCCAGCCAGCACCCACCATGGCCAGCTATGCCTGGAGGTGAAGACAAGAGTAGCGATGAAAAGCCCGCTCGGCGGCCAGATGGAAATGCCTGTTCCAGGTACGATTGCGAGCGACTGGGCAAATCCGCAGCCCAAGACGTAGGCGGCAATAAAAAACCCCAGGTGGAAGAATTGTGGGCGGTGCGACCAGACGTACATCATCGGCTGCTCCAGCTCGGGACCGTCGGCGCTCGGTATAGCACTACTTCTGAACATCTGGCCGGCTAAAATCCCACCCGAGATTTGGGCTGGCGAACACAGTCCCCTCCCATTCTAGATTCCGCCATGCGCCAGCGCACCTCATGGAAATCCATGCATTGCGCGGGGCAAGGGGGCGCCACGCGCCTCTGCGGAAAAGCCGGAAGACAGCCGCTCCGCGCATGGCGCATCAACGAATTACGGCGCCACTTGCCGTCGGCCAGGATACATGATGTCCGCGGCAGCCCGCCTAACTCCTTCACGCAGGAAACCATAGACCAACGTATCGGACGCACGCGTCCTCGGCACAATGGCCCGCGCTGCGGAAGGCTGGCATGGTCGGCGCTGCCGTAACCCGAATGACGCCGGGATGCGACCTGTCGAACGCGCTGCGGATTCTCCCGGGATTGTGGTGTGACGACACGGCGCCGCCGCCGGCAAGTCGCGGCAGCGGCGCTGACGGGTTTACTCGCGCGACGGCTCGGCGAACCTGCGCGCGCAACCGGATCGGAGTGCCGCCAGGGCGAGTGAACCCGCTCATCTGCAATGAAGGCAGCCGGCTAAGGAGCGCGCCGATTTCGGTACCGAGAATTCGATAACCAGGGCGATTTGATGAGTGGCGGACATTCAACCTATGTACCCAAGACTAGGATCGGACGCTGGCTCGACGCCCGCCTGCCGCTGCCGCGCATGGTGCATGATCAGTTCATCGTCTATCCCGTCCCGCGCAACCTGAACTACGCCTATTCCTTTGGCGGCATCCTCTCGATGATGCTGGCGGCGCAGATCGTGACCGGTGTCGTGCTGGCGATGCACTATGCGGCCGACACGACACTGGCCTTCAATTCGGTCGAGAAGATCATGCGCGACGTGAATTCCGGCTGGCTGTTGCGCTACCTGCATTCAAACGGCGCCTCGTTCTTCTTTATCGCGGTCTACATCCATATCTCCCGCGGCCTCTACTACGGCTCCTACAAGGCGCCTCGCGAGCTGCTCTGGATACTCGGCTGCACCAACCTTCTGTTGATGATGGCAACCGCCTTCATCGGCTATGTGCTGCCCTGGGGCCAGATGTCGTTCTGGGGCGCCACCGTCATCACCGGCTTCTTCAGCGCCATCCCGCTGATCGGCGACTGGGTCCAGCAATTGCTGCTCGGCGGTTTTGCCGTCGACAATCCAACGCTCAACCGCTTCTTTGCGCTGCACTACCTGCTGCCGTTCATGCTGGCGGGCGTCGTGATTTTGCACATCTGGGCGCTTCACGTCGTCGGCCAAAACAATCCGGCAGGCATCGACGTGAAGTCGGAAACTGATGTCGTGGACTTCACGCCCCACGCCACGATGAAAGACGCGCTCGGGGCCGTGGTGTTCCTGATCCTCTTTACGTATTTCGTCTTCTACATGCCGAACTATCTCGGGCACCCCGACAACTACACCATGGCCGACCCGCTGAAGACGCCGGCTCATATCGTGCCCGAATGGTACTTCCTGCCGTTCTACGCGATCCTGCGCGCCGTAACCTTCAACATCGGGCCGATAGACTCGAAGCTGGGTGGCGTGCTCGCCATGTTCGGCGCTATCGCCGTGCTGTTCCTTGTGCCCTGGCTCGACACATCGAAGGTTCGCTCGGCGGTCTACCGTCCCTGGTATAGGCGGTTCTTCTGGCTGTTCGCGGCCAACGCGATCTTTCTTGGCTGGCTGGGCTCGAAGCCCGCCGAGGGCATCTACATCCCGCTGATGCAGGTCTCCGCCGTGTACTATTTCGCATTCTTTCTCGTCGTCATGCCGGTGCTTGGCTTGATCGAGACGCCGCGCCCGCTGCCGAACTCGATAACCGAAGCCGTCCTGGAGAAAAGCGCCAAATAGCCTCCTCGGCCGAGCGGATCGAGCGGGCAAAGGCAGATCGGCGCGAACTCAGCACGCCCGTCGGCTTGCGGTCACAATCGCCTGCCGCCATTCCTCTTCGATAGGCAGGTGGTTGCGCAAGTTGAACTATCGCGACATGGCGTTAAGTTCATTCACGGTCTTCTCGTCGAGTAAACCATCGAACCAGACGTCGAACATCGTATCGAGCAGGGACTCGTCGTTGCTTGCTTCGGAAAACAGCGTCAGCGAAGCGTGCAGTTTCCGCGCGTCGACATCGCCGAAGACGGCGTAAGCGCTTTTGTTCGAGAGCCGCTGCAATGTGCCAGCGCATTCCCGATAACGACTTTCCAGCAGCGGAGATGAGAGGTAGGCGCTGGCTTCCTCGAGGGACGTGATGGCGTAAGGCTCGGGCGCCGCGTCGCTTCGATAGGATGCCAGCCTCGGAAATATGAACTCCATGAAGGGAGTGCACATCATTCCCCGACGTAGAATACGGATCGCATCGCCGTACACCCGGTTCTGTGCACGGATGAACCTCTGCAAATTATATTCGTCGCTCATTTCAGTTTACGCCAATTTTCCACGCGGAACAATTTCGACTGTGCCCTGGCGAGAATGGCTGGACCTCCCTGCCCAGACGAGAGACATACCCATGGTGCGAGGATGCGGGTCATCGAACTCTCCTCTTGGTTTGCCGCAAGTCCTACCGAGCCTGCATCGCGGGCAGCCGCAATATCACCGCCGTACCCGCCCCGAAGACGCTCTCGATGTCGACGCTTCCGCCGTACCGCTCGGCAAAATGCTTCACCATCGGCAAGCCGATTCCGCCCAGGCCCTTGCCCTTGGTCGTGAAAAAGGGATCGAACGCCCGGAGCACGGTCTCCCGCGTCATTCCGATACCGCAGTCTTCGACCCGGAACTCGACGATGGTGGCGCAGCCGTGGACGATCGTAGCGGCGCTTATCGAAATTAGACCGCCGCTCGGCATCGCGTCGCGCGCGTTGAATACGAGATTCAAAACCGCGTTCTGCAAACCGAGGGGATCGCATTTCGCTGTGGCGAGATCGGTTCCGGCGCGAACATCGAGACGAAAGCTGGTATCCCATGCGCTTCGAAGAAGGTTTTCGACCTCGGTCAGGCAGGCGCTTACGCTTGCATGCTCGAGCGAGCGGTAATTCGCCGCGGCACCGCCTACCGTCTCCCGGACGAGCGCACCAGCCCGCTGCAGAGCGGTCATGGCGCTGGCGATTACGGGCTTGAGAGCGGGAGCCGTCGAGACGCTCGGGTCGCGAGCAACCCTATTCAACGCGGATGAAGCGACCTGGATAAGGTTGCCTAGATCATGAACAATGCCGGCTGTCGGCTGCTCTATGGGCGGGTCGGCCTGCGAAACATCGGCAATCCGGTCAAAGACATAGTCGCCGGCAGTGCTTGCTTCTGTTTCCGCGCGCGACATTTCATGCACTCCTTTTTTGGCCGACACTTGGCGGTGCAGGCTCGCAAGGGGAGCCTATATTGAGGAGCGTTCGCGGGTCGATTGGGTTGGGGATGAGGGCGATCCATACCGCAGTATATGTCTTGCTGCGGTTTCGCTGGGTTGCCCTCCCAGCACCGACGGCGCGCGATGGAGCGGCCAAGCCGGGACAATCCCGGACGTGTGTCAGACTGGCAACCGCGCGTCTTCCGTCGCAGACGCCTGCCGCTGATTCTCATCGATGCGGACTTTCGAGGCGACCAAGGACGGCTGGCTCGGAATCATGTCGGACGCAGGCGCGTCCAGCCTCGGGAAGCTGGTTGGCTTCAAGGATAATTGCGCCGCGCGCAGTCTTGTGAATCGGGTGAGGCCGATCTTGATCGCGACCAGAACGGGCGCGGCGATCACAAACAGCAGCGCTACGGCATTGAACGCGGTGTCGAAGGCGATCACGGTGGACTGACCGGCGACGGCTCTCCCCAGCAGGCTCGTCGCTGCCCGGCCAGCCGCCACGGGATCCATCCCTCTTGCCGCCAACAAGGCGGTCGTCGTCGACAGACGCTCGCTGACTGCAGGGATGCCCGCGGTGACATTGGCGCCAAGTACCGCGACATTGGCCGCGACGTTGTGGTCGATCAATGTCTGAAGCCCGGCGACTCCCATAAGACCGCCGAGCTGACGACCCGTGTTGAAGAGGCCTATGCCGGATGCCAGGTTTTGGTCGTCGAGTCTGCCGAAAGCGATGAGGGTGATCGACAGGAACAGGAAGCCGAGGCCCAGACCGCGCAACAGGATGGCTGGCATCATGTCGTCCGCTCCGCTCTCGATGGTCGAACCGGACAGCATCCACATCGCAACCATGATCATCAGGATTCCGAAGGGTACCGTGGCGATCGGAGGAACCCGGTGGGCCTGCATGAGGAAAGCAGCGATGAGGAGCGCGCTGATGAAAAGCACGCCGCTCGGCAACAGCAGCAGGCCGGCATCGGTTGGCGTGAACGCAAGGACGGACACGGCAAACGAAGGGATCAGGAAGGCGCTCCCGAACAAAGCGGCGCCGGCGACGAAACTGACGATGAAGGCGAACGAAAAATCCTCCGATTTGAACAAGCTGAAATCCAGCAGGCCTTGGCCTTCGGCCATCACCTGTTGGCCGAGAAATGCCAGCAAGGTGGCCGTGCCGATCAGTGTCACCCACAGGATCCGAGGCTCCTCGAACCAGTCCCATCGGCTGCCTTGGCTGAAGACATAGGTGAAGCAGAAAAGTGTGACGGAGATCAGGGCGAAGCCGAACCAATCAAACCGATGGTGCGTGGTCTTAGCGTGCATCGGGCTGTCCGCGATCAGCAGAAGCCCGGCCGCCGCCAACGCCACCGGAACGATGCTGAAGAATATCGATGTCCAGGACTGGCTATCGAGCAACCACCCTTGAAGGGCTGGAGCGATGGTGGCGGGGGCAACGACCGACCCCATTGCGAACAGGGCTTGAAGGATTGGTTGGTGGGATCGCGGATAGGCGAGAAAAATGACCGCCTGGCCCCCAACAAGCAGGATGCCTCCGGAGAAGCCTTGCATCACGCGGAGCAAGACAAGCAGATCCAATCGGTCTGTGGTGGCGGCAATGGCGCAGGCTACGCCCATGACCAGGGTTGAGCCGATGACCAGACTGCGCGGGTTGACACGGTTCATCAGGCAGGCAGCGGCCATGAACCCGACTAGCTTCGGAGCGGTGTATCCGATGTCCAGCCAAGCGAACTCATCGGGAGTTGCATAGGTGTCGCCGATGATATCGCCGCGCCCGAGCGACAGGACCGTGCTGGCAATCGCCTCCGTCAGGGAGGCGAGCACTATGCCCGCGACGAGAAAGCCTCCCGCCGCAGATCGATCACGGCCCTGCGTGGCGACGAGCGCCGTGGTCACGAGCCGCTCGCTCCATTGATCTCGACCCGCGCCGACAGGCCCGGGACGAGGCGGCCGGGCGATGGATTGCCGACAAACCGGATCTTGACCGGAATGCGCTGGACGACGCGAACGAAGTTCCCGGTCGCATTGTCCGCGGGAAGCAAGCTGAACGCAGATCCACTGCCCGGCGAAAAGCTGTCCACCACCCCTTCAAACCTCTCTTTTGGATAGCCGTCGATGGCAATGCGGACGTGCTGGCCGGGCCGGATGTATTCGACCTGGGTTTCTTTGAAATTCGCCACGACCCACACGTCGTTGACCGGTACGAGATCCAGCAAGGAGACGCCAGGCGCGACAAGCCGGCCAATGCGCACCTGACGGTTGCCGATGACGCCGCTGACTGGAGCGCGCACCACGGTGCTGTCGAGATCGATTTGGGCGAGATCGCATGCGGCCCGTGCCTGTGCGACGGCGGCAACGGCCGCTTCGCGCTGAGTGGCAAGAACGGCGACACGTTGCTGCTGTGCCTCTACCGTTGCCGATGCCGCTGCATGGCCAGCTTCGGCTCTCAAGCGCGCGGCATCAGTTTCATCGACCTGGGCCCGGCTCACGGCGTTGCTGCGAATAAGTTCGCGGCGGCGGTCGGACGCCTTTATCGCGAGGTTCAACTCGGCCTCGGCCGAACGCATCTGGGCTTCGGCCTGTCGGATGAGGGCATGCTGAAGCTGGACCTCTGCTGCAACATTGCTGAGACGAGCCTGGGCAGCTTCGACATTGGCCGCAGCTTGCGCGAGGCGTGCGCGGTAGTCCCGATCGTCAATCCGGAACAGGACGTCTCCGGCCTGGACGGTCTGGTTGTCCTTAATCTCCACCGCAGTGACGTAGCCCGCAACTTTTGGAGCGATGGAGGTCACGTCTCCGCGGACATAGGCGTTGTCGGTCGACACGCTGCCGTCCGAACTGGCCCAAGCCCACCCCGCAGCCACGACCACAAAGGCGCCGAGGCACAGCAGCAAACCGACGATCTTTCTTTTGTTGCGCTGTGCCACGGCGTCCTCCGGTAATGCACGTTACCATCCGCATTTACGGTAATGACTGTTACCAAGTCAAGAGGCTATGCCGATGCCGTGCGGCTGTTCCGGAGCTGGATGATGGCGACCGTCGCGACGCAGAGTCCAATCAGGACGTGGGTCCACATTGCTGCCTGTGCCGATCCGAAGCCGAGCAGGAATGGCGCAATCACCGCCCATGAACCCAGGGTGAGATTGGACCATTCGGCCCAAGCCCCGTAGCGGTAGAGCGCGACAGCGGAGCAGCATACGATCAGCGTGCCAACGATCCCGGCGTTCCACGCCGCGGCAGGCAGCCCGGCAAACAGGAACGCAGCGCAGGCCAAGCCAGCGCCCAGAATGAGGTTGGTCCACTCCAACCCCTTGCTTGGTACTTCACTTTTCATCTTCATCTCCTTTTTCGGTCCGTACCACCTTTCCACCAAGGCTGCGGTGAACGGAAACGGGAGGATGAGACAGTCCGGTGCGCTCGCCTATTCTACGCAGGCGTATGTCGGGCGATGCTAAGGTGTCAGGCGGCTGGGCGTGATGATGGTGAAAGGTAGCGAAGCGCTCAGGTCGCAGCGAGCTTCGGCTTAGGAGATCAGCCCTTCTTACGTCGCATGTGTCAGCCACCTTGCCGTTGCGAGACAGTGCGGACAGGATTCGCCGGCCAGGCCCGCGGTATGCGCGACGCCAGGCACACCAGCACCACGGCCCCTGGCATACTACCGTTGACGTCTGTGGTAACACTCGTTACCAATCAGGAAGCGCATTGTGATTGGGGGAAAGGCCTGTGGTTGCAGCGAAGTCGGGGGGAACCAAAACCCGTCGAGAGGCCCTTCTTCAGGCGGCTGCCGAGGTCTTTTTCGAACAAGGCTACGCGGCGACAAGCATCGACGCGATCATCGAACGCGTGGGCGGATCGAAACGCAACATCTACAATGAGTTCGGCAATAAGGAAGGGCTGTTCTCGGCCATCATAGTGGAAAGCGCAGACAAGGTGCTTTCGACCTTGGCAATTGAAGAGATTGCAGGCCATGACTTGCGGGAGACGCTGACGGCATTTGGCCAACAGCTTCTGGACGCTTACATGTCGCCCACCTTGCTCGGCATATACAGAATTGCCGGGGCCGAGGCCAATCGCTTTCCTGATCTCGTGAAGTCGTTCTACGAACAGGGACCCGGCCGGGCCACGTCCCGGCTCGCCGAGGTCCTCGAAGTCGCAAAGGAGCGCGGAGAAATTCAGGGCGGCGATTGCCTGGGCTTGGCAGGCCATTTTGTAGCCATGATGCGGGGCAACCTCCATCTGCAGGTCATTCTCGGCCTACGCCCGCCGCCGTCGCGCGAAGAAGCGAAGGCAGCGGTCAGTTCCGCCGTTGAGGTCTTTTTGAACGGTATTCGACCGGGTTAAGACAAAGTGGACTTGCTGAGCGGCCGGGCTCGCGCAGGGGTGCTGATCGCAACCCGCCGAAGCATTCGCCTTCAGCGAAAGACAGGGCGATCTTTCCACAGATTTCCGGCGACTGTTCCGGTATATCCAAGGTCATAGACAGTCTGCATATAACTGGTGTTGAAAGGATTGAGCATCGAATAGGGAACCTGAACGTCAATCGTCGCCAGGTGGAAACGTGCCCCTGTCTGTCTGGTGTAGTCATAAAGGATCGTCAGTTCGCTCTGCGTCTGGGACTTGAGGAGGATGGAGTATGCTCTTGCCATGACAGACAGCGTTCTGTTCGGCGTGGTTGCGAATTCCGGTATGAGCGCGTTGTTGACGATCACGTAGAAATCGACGTCCTGCTGCTTGTTCGGCACGAGATGGTTTGTGCTTCTCAGGATTGCCTGTGGAAGTATCAAGAATTGCGAGGACGATCCCCCATCAGAATGCATTTCCTGGAAGCGGCGACCTCCCGACTCGGTCTCGATCATGACCGCCGGATAAACACCCGGAATGCTCGCTGATGCTATCAGAACATCCTGGACAAGCTTGAGCGCGGCCGCGCGGCCGCTGTTGGCGATGGCGCCTATGTTCCACAAGACGGCACGCTGGGTGTCGAGGTTGGTTGTGAGGACAAAAAGGCGACGGCCCTCGCGATGTTGTGCTGCAATCTGTTGCAGGACCGCCGGAGTGATGAAGCGCTCGACCATCCACCTCAACGGCGCTGATCTCAGCAAGCTCGATCCAATCAAGCCAACGGGAAATTTGGTTGCGATAAGGTCCTCCGCGACACCGCTCGTAGTGAGATGCACCAGAGTTTCGTCATAAGCAGATCCGAGGAACGCGAACGGTGCGATCAAGGCACCCGTGCTTACGCCGGTGACCACATCGAATTGCGGGCGGGTACCGGCCGCGCTCCATGCCGAAAGTACGCCGACACTGAAGGCGCCTCCCGCACCGCCGCCGGAGATCATAAGGACGTCGAGGCCATTCGGCTCGGTCTCCGGCGTCCAGTCGCGAACATCTCCTGACCCGATCAGAGCGTCGCGATACATTCGGATCTCGCCATAGCCGGTGATCGAAGCCTTGTCTGCTTCCGCGGCGTCATTGGATCTGTCCGTCGCGGTGATCCCAGGCGCGCAACCCTGGAACCGGGCGAAGGTCGCAACCAGTGCTGCCAGCCCAATGAGCACCAATATTTTCAAAGGCCGCAAAGCGGATCTCCAACGTGCTTGGCATCGTGAACACCGCAACTTCGGTTAATCCGATGGTCTCGGGCACCGGTCGAACGGGTCGCTTCCGGCGATGAGCCTTGATCTCCATAGGCATGCGTAATGCTGGCAGCGCGGTATTACCCGTCAGCCCGACCCATCATGCGGATTGCATGCTCCTCATTTTGACCGACACGACGTCGATGAGGAGCCGCTGAAGCAGGCTATGTGAAGGCGTGGTTGTAGTCGATTGGTTCAAGGATGAAGGCAGGCAATACCCTAGTATAGGTCGCCTGTTGGATATCGGCAGACCACCGCAGTTTTTCCCCTCGTGATAATGGCTCCGCAGCACTGGCGCGGGTGGGGCACAGCGGCGTCTGGCGAAGCAGCCGATCACCCATGGTGATGCCCTGCGCCGAAGGCGAACGACACAAGGGCCGGAACCAGCGGTCCACATACCTATACCGAGGTCTAGGTCAGCCATTCAAATCGCCAGATCCGATCACCCTTTGTCGTGTTGCGTTGCCTGCCGCTATACAGCTACGCCAGACCTAGAGACTACGATTGGCGGGGCATCGTTGGCTATCGGTCGCCGAACGAATTCCGGCGGCAGCGCGTGAGGCGGAGGTCCTAATTGACGTGTGACGGAAACGCAGTTGACACTGATCACGTGACGCCAATTCGTGTCCAGCAGATCTCCCCGAGGCGAGAGTAATGGCGTGGCAACTTCAGGTATCGCAGACAGTCCCGTAGTAGTTCTGATCGACGATGACGCAACGGTCCGCGACGCGTTGGAGGAGTTGCTGAATTCGGTTGGCATCGACACGATATCGTTTTCCTCAGGCCAGGAAGTGCTGGACGCGACGCTGCCGGATCGCCCGGGCTGCCTTGTTCTCGATGTGCGAATGCCGGGTCTGAGCGGCCTCGACCTCCAGCATCTGCTCGCAAGCAAAGGCATAAGGACACCGATCGTCTTCTTGACGGGTCATGGCGACATCGCCATGAGCGTCAAGGCGATAAAGGCAGGGGCAGTGGATTTCCTGACCAAGCCGGTGCGGGACCAGACGTTCCTGGACGCGGTGTCTACAGCCATAGCCACCGACGTCGCGCGAAGAGCGGCGTCGGCCATATCACGCAAGAACGCGGCCCTCTATCAGACACTTACGCCCCGCGAGCGGGAAGTGCTGAGATTCGTGGTCTCCGGCGCGATGAACAAGCAGATCGCATCGCACCTTGGTATCAGCGAAATCACTGTAAAGCTCCATCGGAGCAACATGATGAAGAAGATGAACGCAAGGTCCGTCTCTCATCTCTTCAACGTTTGGCAGTCGCTTCCAACTGATATCCGCTGAGCCCCGGCTGCCGGAGAGGACAGTTGGGCAATCAAGTGCAGGGCTCCTTTAGCTGCTTGGATAACGGCCGCGACCGGGAGACGGACGCAGAGGCGGTCTCGAGAGGGTCTCAAGAATGGAGCTGACGTCGTCAAAACAACGCCGCGCCGTGGCATTGGTGATCGGCGCTACGAGCGTATTGCTGGCAATATCTATCGATGAGCCCTCCGGTCTGCTGGTTGCGGTTGCGATCATATGCATCTGCATCGGCTGGAAGGCGGGACTGGTGGCCGTTGCCGCGGCTGGTCTGCTTTCATCCGCGATCCTGTTTTTGCCGGAATCCAGGGCCACAGGCGGGGTGGCCCGGTGGGTGGTGTTTGTCGTGGCGGCGTTCGCGCTGTGGCTCGTGATCAAGATTTTCAGGACCATGAGCTTCTACGATCAAAGCTACCAGGGCACTAAGCCCGATATTGCCAACATCCCGGGTCTCGGATGGGCAGCCCATCCAAACGGCCGCCTTCGGTTCTTCAATCCTGCTGCCCTCGCATACGTGGGTGTTACGGCCGACGAAATGCGAAGGATGATGGATGCAGATGACTATTCGTGGGCACAGTTTATCCATCCGGACGACTTCGAGGCGAGCATAGCCAGGTGGCGCCACAGCATGTCGACCGGTGAACCGCTGAACGACGAACGGCGCGTCCGGCGGTTCGACGGCACATACCGGTGGTTTCGCGATATTGGCGTCGCTTCGCGAGATGATCGTGGAAGGATAATTGGCTGGAACGGTCAAATCGAGGATATCGACGATCAGAGGAAAGCCGAAGCCGCATTGCGCCAGAGCGAGAGAGAACTTCGACTTCTTGTCGATACAGTCCCGACCATGATCTGGCTTCTGACGCCGGCGGGTCTGCCATATTATTTCAACAAGCGTTTCGTCGACTGGGCCGGAGTAGACCCAACGGAGAAGGAACCAAGCGGCAAGCCTCAATTCGCTAAACACGTAGAGTTGTTCCATCCGGACGACCGGGCAGCCATGAAGGCTGCGTTCAAGACGTCCTTTGCGCGCGGTGAGCCGCTCCAGCACAAAGGTCGGATTTGCCGCAAAGATGGCGAGTATCGCTGGATAGATTCGCGCTTCGAACCGCTGCGCGATGACGATGGCACTATCGTGCGTTGGTACGGCGTAAACTTGGACATCGATGACGAAATCCGCGCGCAGGAGGCGCTGCGCCTGGCGGACGAGAGACTTTCGCGTGCGCTGCGGGCAGCCAGTTTGTCCGAACTATCGGTTTCCATCGCACATGAGCTCAACCAGCCGCTGCAGGCTGTGGTGGCGAACGCCGGCGCCTTCCAGAGATGGCTCGGTGCGGACCCGCCAAGCTTCGATAATGCCATTCGGGTCGCTCAAAAGATCATCCGAAATGCCGATGCTGCCGCTCAGGTGATCAGCCGTATCCGGGCATTGTTCGCGAGGACGACAGCTGAGCCCGAGCCGATAGACCTGAATGCGGTGGTCATTGAAGTGTGTGACCTGCTTGCCGACAAGCTTCAGTCGAGTAGTGTCAAACTTGATATTGAACTTGACCCTCGCCTGCCAGCAGTTACCGCCGATCATGTGCAAATGGAGCAGGTCGTGCTGAACCTTGTACGCAACGGCATCGAAGCTATGCACGACATCAACGCCCACTCGAGAAGGCTGCGAATCGTCTCGCGGTGCCGTGGCGACGAGATGGTCGAGGTAGAGGTGTGCGACCAAGGGCGCGGACTGAGCGATCCGGAAAGGATTTTTGAGGCGTTTTACACCACCAAGCAAGAGGGATTGGGAATGGGCCTGGCGATCTGCCGCTCGATCATCGAGTCTCATGGCGGCCGGCTTTGGGCCGACAACATCGCAACTGGCGGTGCGTCGATAACCTTCGCCCTGCCAAAGGGCTCCGCCAAGGCAACCAAGATCTCGACTGCCGAACCGGGACCCGGCTAGAGCGGTTCACGAGTTGATGGAATCGAAGGGATTCCGGATCAGTCGGTTTTGTGATTCAAGATGCTGGCTGGAATGGAGGCCAGCATCTGATGACTCGACCTCTTTCCAATGATCTTCGCGA
>NZ_JAPYKQ010000029.1:0-47648 GCF_037179625.1 Mesorhizobium sp. Cs1299R1N3
ATGCGCGCGCGCTGAATGGCGAGATCAAGAATTTCACCGGTGTCGATTCTCCATATGAAGCACCGGAGAAACCGGAGATCCATCTCAAGACGCTCGGCAAGTCGCCTGAAGAGATGGTAGATGCCCTGGAACACTGGCTGAACGAGCGTGACATTGCGGAAGATCAATATGACAATGGCGGCGGCATCTGACGACACGTCGATGCTTGAGATCTTCGAGCGGCTGGCGCTCGCGGCCGGGCGTGAGGTCATGCGTGTGTTCCACGCCGGCTGCGCGGTCGACCGCAAATCGGATTCCACGCCGGTGACCGAGGCGGACCGCGAGAGCGAGAAGATCATCCTCGCCGGCCTGCGTGCGGAATTCCCCGACATTCCCTGCGTGGCCGAGGAGGAAGCGGCGGCCGGTGTCATGCCGGGCGACCTTGGCGAGGCCTTCTTCCTCATTGATCCGCTTGACGGCACCAAGGAATTCGTCAACCGGCGCACCGACTTCACCGTCAACATCGCGCTTGTCCGCCGTGGCGTGCCGGAAGTCGGCGTTGTCTTCGCGCCATGCAGCGGCCGCTTCTTTTCCGGTCTGCCGGGCAGGGCGGAAACCCTCGAAATCGATGGCGACTACCGGATCGTTTCTCGCCGGCCGATTTCGGTGAGAACTGCCGCGACGCCACTGGCGGTGGTTGCCAGCCGCTCGCACAACACGCCGGAAACCGAAGCCTATATTCGCGACCTTGGTGCCGCCGAGATCGTCTCGGTCGGTTCGTCGCTGAAATTCTGCCTTCTCGCCAATGGCGAGGCGGATGTCTATCCGCGCTTCGGCCGCACCATGGAATGGGACACGGCGGCGGGTGACGCGGTGCTGCGCGCCGCCGGTGGCACGACACGCACGCTGGACGGCAAGCCCTTGGCCTATGGCAAGCGCAACCAGGCCGATGACGAGGACTTCGCCAATCCGCATTTCATCGCCAGCGGCGGGGTTGCAACCGCAGGACGTATCGAACGTTGAGGTGCCTTCGCCGATAACCTATCCTGTATAGGCGTTCCCTGAGTCGGTAGTTGAATGTCCTTTTTTCAGAAATGCCATGCCGTCATTCTGGGCGGGTTTCCGGTATGGACCAGCAATCGCGACGAAATAGTCCTCAGGATGTTGCTGGGCCTCTACGCCCTCTCTCCCGCCCTTTTCGTCTTCGTCGAAATGTCTCCGACGGCCCTGGCATTTGTCGCGGCACTCATGGGCGCTCTTACCCTTTTGACAAAGGGTGCGCGCTTTGGCAGGGCAACGATAGGCCTCGCCGTAACTCTGGCCCTCTTGTCCGGCTTTGTCCTGTCGAGCGCCCTGTGGTCGGTTAACGCGAGCCGCTCTCTCATGGCGGCGAGGGACCTGTTTGGCTACTCGGTCGCCGCCATCCTGCTGTTTGAGTGCATTCTGGCGCTTCCGGGCGCTCAACGCGACCGGCTCGCGCTGGTCTCATTGGTCGGCATGTTGATCGGCCTGGTGTCGGTGATGGGTTGGGAACTGTATTTTGCGTTTTTGACCGAAAATCCGCGATTTGTGGAAAATGTTTTCACCCTCCACAAGATCACGGTCTATGGAGCTTTTTTTGCCGTCATATTTCTTGCCCAGCGGCGGTTCGTCTGGAAGGGGCTTGCGGCTCTCTTTGCCGTGCTGACATTGCTCTACGGTCAATCGACCGGCATCAACCTGGCGATTGTCTTCGTGGCGGTGATGTTTGTCATGCCCGCCAAATACCGCCAGCACGCCTTGGTCGCATTCTTCGCCGTCTATTTGTCTTTTGCCCTGATCGCCCCCTTCGTCGTCTCGCCGCTGTTCGCCTACCTCAAAACCACGGGATGGCTGGCCTTCTATCCAGGAACGTTCGCCGCGCGGCTTGATCTTTGGCAGATGATCTCGCCCCACATTGCGGACCAGCCCGTTCTCGGCCATGGCGCCAATACGATGAGAAACGCGGTCGGGGTTGTGGTGAGTCCCACATATTATGCGCAGGTGGATCTCCCAAGCGCACACAATATCGTATTCGATTTGTGGTACGAGCTCGGAGCGCTGGGCATCATTGTGTATGGGGTGCTCCTGGGCGCGATCATAAGAATGATCGGCGGTTTGAGGGGCCCCTGCCATTTCATAGCCAGCAACTACCTGATCATAGCTGTTGTCGAACTGTCGGTCGACCATCGGATCTGGTTGTCATGGGTGCTGGGCACTTTGGTCTTCACAGCAGGGATCTGCATATTGCAGTGCCGTCCCGTGACCCGGCCGGATGACCGGACCACAAGACGCGCGCCGACCGTCTCAGAATAACGGCGCGACGCGCCGGCCTGCGCCCCGACCGCTCTAAGCAAACGAGGTGTGTCGGCCTCTGCTATCAGGCGCCTATTCGGCCGCGGCCTGCGCCGAGTTCGAGCCGATATAGTTGCGGATCGTTTCGATGATCCGGTCCTGGTCGGCCTCGCTGAGATAGGGATGCATCGGCAGGCACAGGATGCGTTTCGGCAGGTCCTCCGAAACCGCAAGACCGGTCGGCGAGCGCGGGTAGTCGCGATAGGCGATCTGCTCATGCAGCGGCTTGACGTAATAGATGACAGACGGGATGCCTTTTTCGCTCAGATGCGCTTTAAGGCCGTCGCGTTTGGGCGTTTCGATCGCGTATTGCGCCCAGGCCGAACGGCTGCCATCCAGGTTACGGGCCGCGGTGACGATGTCGCCCAGGCCTTCTGCATAGCGCTTGGCTACCACCTGCCGCGCTACCATTTCTTCCTCGAGGATGGCGAGCTTCTCGATCAGGATTGCCGCCTGCAGCGTATCCAGCCGTGAATTGATGCCGACGCGGATGTTGTCGTATTGCGTCTCGCCCTTGCCGTGGAAGGCGAAGGAACGCAGCGTGTCGGCCAAAGCGTCATCATTGGTGAACATCGCGCCACCGTCGCCATAGCAGCCAAGCGGCTTGGCCGGATAGAAGCTGGTCGAGCCGACATGGCCGAACGAGCCGCACATCCTGCTTTCGAGCGAACCACCCATGGACTGCGCGGCATCCTCGATCACCAACAAGCCTTCGCGATTGGCGATAGCCATGATCGCCTCGTAGTCGGCGGCAAGACCGAACAGGTCGACGGGGATGATCGCCTTCGGCTTCAGTCGGCCTTCCTTCTTGATGGCCGAGATCGCCGCCTCGAGGCTGGCGATGTCGATGTTGTAGGTCTTCGGATCGACATCGACGAAAACCGGCTCGGCCTTGGCCAGCGCCACCACTTCCGCCGTGGCGGCGAAGGTGAAGCTCGGCACGAATACCGCGTCGCCCGGGCCGATGCCGGCGGCAAACAGCGGCAAAAGCAGTGCGTCGGTGCCGTTGGCGCAGGCAACCACATGCTTGACGCCGACATAGGCGGCGAGCTTCTTCTCGAATTCGGCGACCTGGGGGCCAAAGATGTAGCGGCCATCCTCGACAACGTGGTCGATCGCGGCTTTCAGCCGGTCGCGGATTCGTTCGCGCTGCGCGCCAAGATCGATGAACTGCATGTCGGCCTCAATACCTGCCAATAACCGGCCCGCTGGTACCAGACTTGGCGCGGCTGAAAAAGCCGGCTGCGGACCGGAGGTACGGTGCAAGTGTCGCAGCCCGTTACCGTGTTTTGCTGGCGCATTGCATCAAAAAGCCGGGAATCCGGGCTTGGCGGTGCAGTCCAGGCCGTTTTTGTCGCGGTTTTCCGGCGCATGGAAACATAAAGTGATCGCTTTCGGGAGCCGATCAGCCGATCTCGTGTCGCCAGGGGGGATTGGCGCCGGCTCGTGATACCGTCACTGCCGCCGCCTTGGCGCCGAGCGCCAATGCTTTGCGGATTGCGTCTTCGGACAGGCTGGAAATCGCCGCCTTCGCCAGCAGGCCTTGCTCATGCAGGGAGGCAAGGATGCCGGCGTTGAACGTGTCCCCGGCGCCGACGGTGTCCACCACCTTGACTGTCTCCGGTATGACGGTGACACGGTGCTGCTTGCTGTAGCCAACGGCACCTTCGCTGCCATGGGTGACGACGATCAGCTTGGGGCCGCGTTCGAGCCAATTGCGCACCACATCCTCGTGCGAACCGGCTTCGCCGAACCAGTGGAGGTCTTCGTCCGACAGTTTGACGATGTCGGCCATCGCCATCATCTCCCGGATGCGCCTGAGATGCTTGGCCTTGTCGGGGATGAAGTTCGGCCGGATGTTGGGATCGAGCATCATCACGCGGGCCTCATGCTCGCGCCGCATGAACTCCTCATAGGCCGAGCCAGCCGGCTCCGAGATCAGGCTGATGGCGCCGAACAGCATCGCCTCGATCTCGCCGCCGAGTTGCGGCAGGTCTTCGATGGTCAGCATGCGCCCGGCCGTGTTCTCGTCATAGAAGGTGTAGGTCGCCTGGCCGTTGTTCAGCCGCACGAAGGCCAGCGTCGTCGGCCGGGGCGAAGTGTGCGCGTAGGTTGAACTCACTTTGCTTGCCCCGAGCGCGTCCCGGAACTGGCCGCCGAACAGGTCCGACGACAGGCCCGAGAAGAAGCCGGCCGGCGCGCCGAGCCGGCCGAGCGCGATCGCCGTGTTGAAAACGGCGCCGCCGACATAGGGAGCAAAGGCCGGCTCACCCTCGGTGGTGGTGCGCGGCAGCATGTCGATCAGGGCTTCGCCGCAGCAGAGGATCATGGCTTCCTGGTCTCCGGCGGATAGATCACGCCCTTGCGGATGATGATGTTGGCGTAAAGCCGCGGCTCGCTTGTCGCGACGATGGCATGCGCCGATCTGACCCGTGCATAGAAGTCGGCGCCGGCCAGCGCAACCACCTTGCGGCCCGGAGCTCGTTTGGCGCAGATCGCCTCCATTTCATGATGGACGGGGTCGGCAAGCGACGGATCGCCTTTCACCGAGGCGCGAAACAGCGCCTCCGGCACGACATCGTCGACCGGAAGCAGCGTCAGTATCGCGTCGAGTACGGGAATGAGGGCATGGCCGTCGGTCCGGATGAGGCGTCTTGCCTGCTCTTGCGCCGGATAGTTCCCGTCGACCAGGGCAATCTCGTCGCCATGGCCCATGGCGCGCAACGTCGCCAGAAGCTCCGGACCAAGCAGCGCCGGAATCCCGATCAGCATTCAGGCGCTCCTGGAGATCGTCGTCGAACCGATCAGGAACCGTTCGGAAAGCGGCAGGCTGGCGCCGCCGAGCGCCCGGGCATGGATGCCCACGGTTCCCTCGCGGACGGTCGGAAGTTTCAGCCCTTCGCCGTCGATCGCACCGATTGCTGTCACGACCGCCTCGACCAGCCTCTGGCGGACGGCCTTCGGCATCCAGCCGTCGATCACCGCGGCCTCGAAATCGATGACCGAGGACGCTGCCACGATGGCGTAAGCGAGCGCCTGCGAGGCGCTGGCGATCCACTCGTCGAGCTCAGCGCCGATCTCCCCCCAATCCTCGGGTGAGGTCCACAGATACGAGGCCTCGACGCCACGCGCGTTGAGTGTTTTTTCGAGCATGGCGATCGAGGCCACGTCGATCAGCTGGGTCGGTTTTCCGTCCGGCCCGGGCACGGGCATGGAGCCGAGCGCACCGGCATTGCCGGTCGGTCCGCCGAAGAGCCGGCCGTTGAGCACGATGCCGCCGCCGGCAAAGGCGCCGATGTAGAAATAGACGAAGTCCCGCGCCGCGCCCGTCTGGCCGAAGACCAGTTCGGCGCCGCAGGCGGAGGTGGCATCGTTTTGCAGGTAGACCGGAAAATCGCACTGTGCCTGGATGTCGGCCCTGATATCGCGATGGCGCCATTCGTCCATGACGTCGCGCGGCGCGCCGGCGGTGTCGGCCCAGTTCCAAAGTTCGAACGGCATGGCGATGCCGAGTCCGGCAATGCGCTTGTCCTGCGCAGGTGTCAGCTCGCCGCGCATCGTCTTCATGCCCGACGTGACAAACTCGACCGTCTCGCGTGGGGCAGGGTAGCGGTAGGAATGCTGCAGCATGGCGCGCACCTGCCCGAGGAAATCGATCAGCACGAGTTCGGCGCTACGGCGGCCGATCTTGAGGCCGATGAAGAAGGCGCCTTCGGGATTGAGCGCCATGGGGATCGAGGGCTGACCGATCTTGCCACGCAACGGCGCCTGGCGCACGAGCAGGCTTTCTTCCTCCAGTTCGCGCATGATGACCGAGACCGTCTGCGCCGAAAGTCCGGTCATGCGGGCAATGTCGGACTTCGCAAGACTGCCGTGCTGGCGCACCAGCGAAAGCACCAGGCGCTCGTTGTGGTCGCGCATGCCGCTCTGGTTGGTGCCGCGGTGAATAAGGCTCTCGTTCGCTTCGGGCGAACCATGCCTCGCAGTGGCGGTCTCCACCCTGTTCCTCCCGTCGTTTCCCCGGCAATGCTTTTGGGCCAGAATGAGTGAACGACGCAAGGCTGTCAATAATAAATAAGAGTGATTTAATTATTGACAGATGCCTTTGTGTGGTGTTCTTTGAGGGGGCATCCGCGCTGGGAGAAGTCGCTTGGATGCCGTGCGGGTGCCGGTTGGCCGGCATTCGAAAATGGTCCACTGGGAGGAAAATCGTGACCAATACAAAACTGTTGAAGTCCACTGTTTTTGCGGCGGCCGCGCTGGGTCTGATGGCGTTCGCTTCGTCCGCGTCAGCCGCCGGCGTCGGCGCCTGCCTGATCACCAAGACCGACACCAATCCGTTCTTCGTCAAGATGAAGGAGGGCGCGACCGCCAAGGCCAAGGAACTTGGCGTCGATCTCAAGACCTATGCGGGCAAGATCGACGGTGACAGCGAGAGCCAGGTGGCGGCGATCGAAAGCTGCATCGCCGATGGCGCCAAGGGCATTCTGATCACCGCGTCCGACACCAAGGGCATCGTGCCGACGGTGAAGAAGGCGCGCGATGCGGGCCTGCTGGTGATTGCGCTCGACACGCCGCTCGACCCGATCGACGCCGCCGACGCGACCTTCGCCACCGACAATCTGGAGGCCGGCAAGCTGATCGGCGCCTGGGCCGCCGCCACGCTGGGCGACAAGGCCAAGGATGCCAAGATCGGCTTCCTCGACCTCACCCCCTCGCAGCCGACCGTGGACGTTCTGCGCGACCAGGGCTTCATGATGGGCTACGGCATCGACGTGAAGGACCCCAACAAGATCGGCGATGAGGTGGATCCGCGCATCGTCGGCCATGATGTGACGAACGGCAACGAGGAAGGTGGCCGCAAGGCGATGGAAAACCTTCTCCAGAAGGACAACACCATCACCGTCATCCACACCATCAACGAGCCGGCGGCGGTCGGCGCCTACCAGGCGCTCAAGGCCGTCGGCCTCGAAAGCCAGGTGCTGATCGTCTCGGTCGACGGCGGTTGCCCCGGCGTGAAGTCGGTCGCCGAAGGCGTCATCGGCGCCACCTCGCAGCAATATCCGCTGCAGATGGCCGCACTCGGCATCGAAGCGATCGCCGCTTTCGCCAAGGACGGCACCAAGCCGAAGCCGACCGAGGGCAAGAACTTCTTCGACACCGGCGTCAATCTCGTCACCGACAAGCCCGCCAACGGCGTCAAGTCCATTGACACCAAGGAAGGCCTCGCCAAGTGCTGGGGCTAATGCCGGCCTGACCGGAACAAAACCGATCGGCCGGGGGCTTGATCCCCGGCCGCATCGGGTGGACGATGCATCACTGTAAACGCGAATAATCCCGGCGACAGACCGGAAGGCGTGGACGGCGTCAGCGCGTGGCTGAAGCCCTACGGGGAGAAAACATGGCTCAAGTTCAGGAATTCGAGAAGGTTCTCTCGGCCAGCGACACAAGCGTGGCCGCTTTCGACGAGCACAAATCAGCCGTCAAGCGCGTCCAGCATTTTCTGCATTCGACGCCGGCCGCGGTGCCGCTGATCGTGCTGCTTCTGTCGATCATCATCTTCGGCATCACGATCGGAGGGCGATTCTTCTCGTCCTACACGCTGACGCTGATCCTGCAGCAGATCGCCATCGTCGGCATTCTCGGGGCCGCGCAGACGCTGGTTATCCTGACCGCCGGCATCGACCTGTCGATCGGGGTGATCATGGTGATTTCGGCCGTGATCATGGGCAATTGCGCGGTCAGCTACGGCATGCCGAGCGTGCTCGCCGTGGCGATCGGGCTTGCCGCCGGAGCGGCTTGCGGGCTGCTGAACGGGCTGCTGGTCGCCTATATGAAGCTGCCGCCCTTCATCGTGACGCTTGGCACCTGGAATATCGTCATGGCCACGAACTTCATCTATTCGGCCAATGAGACGATCCGCGACACCGACGTCGACAATCAGGCACCGCTGCTGCACCTGTTTGCCATGAGCTTCAAGGTCGGCACGGCGGTGCTGACGCTCGGCGTCATCGCCACGGTCGTGCTCGTGCTGGTTCTTTGGTACGTGCTCAACCACACCGCATGGGGCCGTCATGTCTACGCCGTCGGCGATGACCAGGAGGCGGCGAAGCTGTCGGGCATCCAGACCAAGAAGGTGCTGATGACGGTCTACACCCTTGCCGGGCTGATCGCCGCTTTCGCGGCCTGGGTCTCGATCGGCCGCAACGGCTCGATCTCGCCGTCCGCCGCCGTCACCGACTACAATCTGCAGGCCATCACCGCGACGGTGATCGGCGGTATTTCTCTCTTCGGCGGCCGCGGCTCCATCCTCGGCACCTTGTTCGGCGCCATGATCGTCGGCGTCGTCTCGATGGGCCTCAACATGCTGGGCGCCGATCCGCAATGGAAAGTGCTGCTCACCGGCGTGCTGATCATCGGCGCCGTCGCCATCGACCAATGGATCAGAAAGGTTTCGGCATGACCCAGGAACCCATCCTCACCGCGCGCGGTCTGGTCAAGCGCTATGGCCGCGTCACGGCCCTCGACAATGCCGATTTCGACCTTTACCCCGGCGAAATCCTTGCCGTCATCGGCGACAACGGCGCCGGCAAGTCGTCGCTCATCAAGGCGATTTCCGGCGCGGCCGTGCCGGACGAAGGCGAAATCCGGCTCGAAGGCAAACCCGTCTCCTTCAAGTCGCCGATGGAAGCTCGCGAAGCCGGCATCGAAACCGTCTACCAGAATCTGGCGCTCTCGCCGGCGCTGTCGATCGCCGACAACATGTTCCTCGGCCGCGAGATCCGCAAACCCGGCTTTGTCGGCCAGTGGCTTCGCATGCTCGACCGTCCGGCAATGGAAAAGCGCGCCCGCGACAAGCTCACCGAACTCGGGTTGATGACCATCCAGAACATCAGCCAGGCGGTGGAGACGCTGTCGGGCGGCCAGCGCCAGGGCGTGGCGGTGGCCCGCGCCGCCGCCTTCGGCTCGAAGATGGTGATCATGGACGAGCCGACGGCGGCACTGGGCGTCAAGGAGAGCCGCCGCGTGCTCGAACTGATCCTCGACGTGAAGAAGCGCGGTCTGCCGATCGTGCTGATCTCGCACAACATGCCACACGTCTTCGAGGTGGCCGACCGTATCCACATCCACCGTCTGGGCCGTCGCCTGTGCGTCATCGACCCCAAGCAATATACGATGTCCGATGCCGTTGCCTTCATGACCGGGGCAAAAACACCCCCGGAGGTGGCATTGGCGGCCTGAACTGCCAAGTTGCCGCAGGGTAAGCAGGCGGGAGTATCCTCTAATCGATTGAAAACATGCTGCAATGCACTAGGATGGGCTGGGAGAAACGGTGAAAGCCGGTATGATCAGGCCAAACCGAACGAGAGGCGATATGACATCCGCCATGACGATCGAAGCCCCCGCTCTCGACAATCCCGATCCCAAGACGCTCGCCGAAGAAGTCTTGATGTCGCTCAAATACCGGGTCGGCAAGGACACCACCGTCGCGACCCAGTACGACTGGCTGACCGCCTCGATCAAGGTCGTGCGCGATCGCGTCGTCGACCATTGGATGCAGGCGACCAAGGAAGCCTACGACCAGCAGGAAAAGCGCGTCTATTACCTCTCGCTCGAATTCCTGATCGGGCGTCTGATGCGCGACGCCTTTTCCAATCTCGGCCTGATGGAGAATATGCGTGAGGCGCTGTCGTCGCTCGGCGTCGACCTCGACCTGATCGCGGCGCTCGAGCCGGACGCTGCCCTTGGCAATGGCGGCCTCGGACGGCTCGCCGCCTGCTTCATGGAAAGCATGGCGACCGTCGACATTCCCGCGCATGGCTACGGCATCCGCTATGCCAACGGCATGTTCCGCCAGGAAATCCATGACGGCTGGCAGGTCGAACTGCCCGAGACCTGGCTCGACCATGGCAACCCCTGGGAGTTCGAGCGCCGCGAGCGCTCCTTCGAAGTCGGCTTCGGCGGTTCGGTCGAATCGATCACCTCCAGGGAAGGGCGCCTCGAACGCCATGTCTGGAAGCCGAGGGAACATGTTCTGGCGGTCGCCTACGATACGCCCGTGGCCGGCTGGCGCGCCAAGCGCGTCAACACGCTGCGACTATGGTCGGGCATGCCGATCGATCCGATCCTGCTCGACAAGTTCAATGCCGGCGACCACATCGGGGCGCTGGCTGAAAGCAACAAGGCCGATGCGCTGTCGCGCGTGCTCTATCCGGCCGATTCCCACATGGCCGGGCAGGAGCTCAGGCTGCGCCAGGAATACTTCTTCTCGACCGCTTCGCTGCAGGACATCGTCCAGCGCCATCTCAGCCAATATGGCGACCTGAAGTCGCTGCCCGACAAGGCCGCGATCCACCTCAACGACACCCATCCGGCGATCGCCGTGCCTGAACTGATGCGGCTCTTGATGGATGTCCATGGCATGGATTTCGATCTCGCCTGGGACATCACCAAGCGCACCTTCGGCTACACCAACCATACGCTGCTGCCCGAGGCGCTGGAAAGCTGGTCGGTGCCGCTGTTCGAGCGGCTCCTGCCGCGCCACATGCAGATCGTCTACGCCATCAACGCGCAGGTGCTGCTCGAAGCTCGCGCCACCGACCAATTCTCGGACGAGCAGATCAGCCGCATCTCGCTGATCCAGGAGAATGGCGACCGCCGGGTGCGCATGGGCAATTTGGCCTTTGTCGGTTCGCATTCGATCAACGGCGTGTCGGCGCTGCACACCGAATTGATGAAGAAGACGGTCTTCGCCGACCTGCACAAACTTTATCCCGATCGCATCAACAACAAGACCAACGGCATCACGCCGCGGCGCTGGCTCATCCAGTGCAATCCGGGCCTCACCGCGCTTGCCCGCGAGGCGATCGGCGACCGCTTCATGGATGACATCGAGGCGATCAAGGGGCTCGATCCTCTCGCCGATGACACAGCCTTCCGCGAAAAATTCGCCGCCGTTAAGCGCCAGAACAAGGTGAGGCTTGCCAATCTGGTAGCCGATCGCCTCGGCATCAAGCTCGACCCTTCGGCGCTCTTCGACATCCAGGTCAAGCGCATCCACGAATACAAGCGCCAACTCCTCAACATCCTCGAAGCAATCGCGCTCTATGACCAGATCCGTTCGCATCCCGAGCGCGACTGGATGCCGCGCGTGAAATTCTTCGGCGGCAAGGCCGCGCCCAGCTACCACAACGCCAAGCTGATCATCAAACTGGCCAACGATGTCGCCAGGGTGATCAACAGTGACCCTTCGGTGCGCGGCCTGCTGAAGGTCGTGTTCGTACCGAACTACAACGTCAGCCTGGCCGAGGTGCTGATGCCGGCCGCCGATCTTTCCGAGCAGATCTCGACCGCAGGCATGGAAGCGTCGGGGACCGGCAACATGAAGTTCGCGCTGAACGGCGCGCTGACCATCGGCACGCTTGACGGCGCCAATGTCGAGATCAAGGAGCATGTCGGCGACGACAACATCTTCATCTTCGGCCTCACCACCGAAGAAGTCGCCGAGCGGCGCAACAATGGCTATAATCCGCGCGGCGTCATCGAAGCATCCTCGGAACTGGCGCAGGCGGTCGCGGCCGTTTCGTCGGGCGTCTTCTCGCCCGATGATCCCAATCGCTACCGCGATCTCATCAACGGTCTCTACGACACCGACTGGTTCATGGTCGCGGCGGATTTCGACGCCTATGCCGCCTGCCAGCGCGACGTCGATGCTGTCTGGCGCAACAGCCCGGACTGGTACGCGCGCGCCATCCGCAACGTCGCCCGCGTCGGCTGGTTCTCCTCCGATCGCACGATCCGGCAATACGCGAAAGAAATCTGGAACGTGCCGGTCTGATGTGATTGCATGAGCCACGAACAATGTGTTCCCGGTGATGCGAGTTGAATGCCAATTCACATCGCTGGAAATGAATAGCTGGTGCCCTGGGAGGGACGCTGCCTGATGAGGAAGCCGCGCGCGACCGCTGCGACAAGCGGGCCGGACGGACTGGCGCCAGCCAGCGATGTTGCGGCGATTGTCGCCGGTACGCACGGCAATCCCTTTGCGGTTCTCGGTGTCCAGGAGGCCGGCAAGAGCCTGTTCGCGCGCTGCTTCGTTCCGCACGCGCAGTCCGTCACCGCCTACACGCTGACCGGCATCGAGGCGGGCGAATTGACCAGGCGCGACGACGCCGGTTTCTTCGAGGGCAAGTTGTCGATCAGGAAGCGCCAACCGCTTCGCTACCACGCGCGCAATGCCGGCGGCGACTGGTGGCTGACCGATCCCTATTCGTTCGGCCCGGTGCTCGGGCCGATGGACGATTACTACATCGCCGAGGGTTCGCATCTCAGACTGTTCGACAAGCTCGGCGCGCATGTCATCGAGCACGAAGGCGCTACCGGCGTGCATTTCGCGGTATGGGCGCCCAATGCCCGGCGCGTCTCGGTGGTCGGCGATTTCAACGACTGGGACGGCCGCCGGCATACGATGCGCGACCGTCGCGACACCGGCATCTGGGAGCTGTTCATTCCCGATATTGGTGCCGGCCGGCCCTATAAATACGAAATCATAGGCCCCGATGGCGTCAGGTTGCCGCTGAAGGCCGATCCGTTCGCCTTCAAGTCGGAGCTGCGCCCGGCAACCGCCTCGGTGACCGCGGTGCCGCCGGCCCATCCATGGGGTGACGAGGCGCATCGCAATTTCTGGCGCAACGCCGACCCTCGGCGCGAAGCCATCTCGATTTACGAAGTCCACGCCGGTTCCTGGCAGCTTCGCGACGACGGCACCTTCCTGTCATGGGATGAACTGGCCGGCCGGCTGATCCCCTATGTGGTCGAGGCCGGTTTCACCCATGTCGAATTCCTGCCGATCTCCGAGCATCCCTATGACCCGTCCTGGGGCTACCAGACAACCGGCCTCTACGCGCCATCGGCCCGCTTCGGCGATCCGGACGGCTTTGCCCGCTTTGTCGATGGCGCCCACCGTGCCGGCATCGGCGTCATTCTCGACTGGGTGCCGGCGCATTTCCCTGTCGACGAGCACGGTCTGGTCCATTTCGACGGCACCGCGCTCTACGAGCATGCCGACCCGCGCAAGGGCTTCCACCCGGATTGGAACACCGCGATCTACAATTTCGGCCGCCGCGAGGTGGTGTCGTTCCTCGTCAACAACGCACTATTCTGGGCCGAAAAATACCATGTCGACGGTCTTCGCGTCGACGCGGTCGCCTCGATGCTCTACCTCGACTATTCGCGCAAGCAGGGCGAATGGATTCCCAACGAGAAGGGTGGGCGCGAAAACCTCGAGGCGGTCAGCTTCCTGCAGAAGATGAACAAGGAGCTCTACGGGCACCATCCCGGCGTCATGACCATCGCCGAGGAATCGACTTCATGGCCAAAGGTCTCGGCGCCTGTCCATGAAGGCGGGCTGGGCTTCGGCTTCAAGTGGAACATGGGCTTCATGCACGACACGCTGGAGTATTTTTCCAAGGAGCCGATTTTCCGCAAGCACCACCACAACGAGCTCACCTTCGGCCTGACCTACGCCTTCTCGGAGAATTTCGTGCTGCCGCTCTCGCATGACGAGGTCGTGCACGGCAAGGGCACGCTGCTCGGCAAGATGGCCGGCGACGACTGGCAGAAATTCGCGACCTTGCGGGCCTATTACGGCTTCATGTGGGGGTATCCCGGCAAGAAGCTGCTGTTCATGGGCCAGGAATTCGCGCAGCGCCGCGAATGGAGCGAGGCGCGCGCGCTCGATTGGAACCTGCTCGATTTCCGCCCGCATCGCGGTGTCTGGCAGACGGTGCGCGATCTCAACTATCTCTATCGTTCACGCCCGGCGCTGCATGGCCGCGACTGCGAGCCGGAAGGGTTTTCCTGGCTGATCGTCGACGACAGCCAGAATTCGGTTTTCGCCTGGGTGCGCAACGCTCCCGGCGGCAATCCGGTCGCCGTCATCTCCAATTTCACGCCGGTGCCGCGCGACAATTATCGTGTGCCTCTGCCGAAGGCCGGCAAGTGGCGCGAGATCATCAACACCGACGCTTCCGAATATGGCGGCTCCGGCATGGGCAATGGCGGCGTGGTCGAGGCACGGGCGGAGGGCAAGAGCATTTCGGCAACGATGCTTCTGCCACCGCTGTCGACGATCATGCTTGAACTCGCCGCCGACTGAACTCGTTAAGGCTGGTCAACGCATATAGACGAGTAACTTGGGAGGGTAGGAATGGCAGACTTGAAACGAACCCAGCCGCTGGCCCGCGACGCCATGGCCTATGTGCTGGCCGGCGGGCGCGGCAGCCGCCTCAAGGAACTGACCGACCGGCGCGCCAAGCCGGCGGTCTATTTCGGCGGCAAGACGCGCATCATCGATTTCGCGCTCTCCAATGCGCTCAATTCCGGCATCCGCCGCCTCGGCGTCGCCACCCAGTACAAGGCGCATTCGCTGATCCGCCACCTGCAGCGCGGCTGGAACTTCCTGCGGCCCGAGCGAAATGAGAGCTTCGACATCCTGCCGGCCAGCCAGCGCGTGTCGGAAACGCAATGGTATGAAGGCACGGCGGACGCCGTCTACCAGAACATCGACATCATCGAGGCCTATGGTCCGGAATACATGGTCATCCTGGCCGGCGATCACATCTACAAGATGGATTACGAGATGATGCTGCGCCAGCATGTCGATGCCGGCGCCGATGTCACGGTCGGCTGCCTCGAAGTGCCGCGCATGGAAGCGACCGGCTTCGGCGTCATGCATGTCGATGCCAAGGACAACATCATCGCCTTCGTCGAAAAGCCCGCCGATCCGCCGGGAATTCCGGGTAATCCGGAATTCGCCTTGGCCTCGATGGGCATCTACGTCTTCAAGACCAAGTTCCTGATGGAGCAACTGCGCCGCGACGCCGCCGAGCCGGGCTCCAGCCGCGACTTCGGCAAGGACATCATCCCCTATATCGTCACGCACGGTAAGGCGATCGCGCACCGCTTCACCAAGTCCTGCGTGCGTTCGACCGCCGAGAACGAGGCCTACTGGCGCGATGTCGGCACGGTCGACGCCTATTGGGAAGCCAATATCGACTTGACCGACGTGACGCCGGAACTCGACCTCTACGACCGCGACTGGCCGATCTGGACCTATGCCGAGTTGAAGCCGCCGGCAAAGTTCGTCCATGACGAGGACGGCAGGCGCGGTTCCGCCGTCTCGTCACTGGTGTCGGGCGATTGCATCGTCTCGGGCGCTTCGCTGAAGAAAAGCCTGATTTTCACCGGTGCGCGCATCAATTCCTATTCGACGCTGGAAGAGGTTGTCATGCTGCCCGACGTTCATGTCGGCCGGAACGCAAAGTTGAAGCGCGTCGTCATCGACCACGGTGTAAGGATACCGGAAGGGCTGGTGGTCGGCGAGGATCCCGCGATCGACGCCAAGCGCTTCCGCGTCTCGGAAAAGGGTATCTGCCTGATCACACAGGACATGATCAACAAGCTGTCACTTTAGGGTGTTTTGTGCATGTCGTGGTCCCAAAACCGCTACACGGTTCTGGGCGACATGGACCAGGAGCGGATCGTTAAGCGCATGCATGTTCTGTCGGTCACGCCCGAAATCTTCCCGCTGATCAAGACCGGCGGACTGGCTGACGTAACCGGCGCGCTGCCTATTGCGCTCTCGGCCAAGGGCGTGACCATGCGCACGCTCATCCCGGGCTTTCCGGTGGTGATGAACGCCTTCAAGAAAAAGAAGGCGGTCTATCAGTACCCTTTGCTGCAGGGCGGCAAGGCCTCGGTCCATGCCGTCGAGGTCGCCGGGCTCGACCTGTTCGTGCTCGACGCGCCGCATCTGTTCGACCGCCCTGGCGGTCCCTATGGCAACGCCTCGGGCGCCGATTGGCCGGACAATTGGCGGCGCTTCGCGGCGCTGAGCCAGGCCGGCGCTGATATCGCCGGCGGCGCCATTTCGGGCTACCTGCCTGACATCGTCCATGCTCATGACTGGCAGTCGGCGATGACCCTGGCTTATATGCGCTACGGCAAGGCCGTTGGCATACCGTCGATGATGACTGTCCACAATCTCGCCTTCCAGGGCCAGTTCGGCGCCGGCATTTTCGGTGAGCTCGGCCTGCCGGCCGCGGCGATGGCGCTTGACGGCGTCGAATATTATGGCGGTGTCGGCTTCCTCAAGGCTGGCTTGCAAGCCGCCTGGGCGATCACAACGGTGAGCCCGACCTATGCGCAGGAGATACGTTCGCCGGAATTCGGCATGGGCCTCGACGGTCTCATCAACATGCGTTCAAGCGATCTCCATGGCATCGTCAACGGCATCGATACCGCCATCTGGGATCCGGAGACCGACAAGCATCTGGTATCGACCTATACGGCCGAAACGTTGGAGACCCGGGCGCCCAACAAGGCCGCCGTCGAGGACCGTTTCGGCCTCGACCGCGACGACAGCCCGATTGTCTGTGTCGTCAGCCGGCTGACATGGCAGAAGGGCATGGACATATTGGCGACGGTGGTCGACGGCATCGTCGCGACAGGCGCAAGGCTGGCCATCCTAGGCTCGGGCGACGCGGGCCTCGAAGGCGCGCTGCTGGCCGCGACCGCACGCCACCGTGGCCGCATCGGCGTCGTCGTCGGCTATGATGAGCAGCTGTCGCACATCATGCAGGGCGGCTGCGACGCCATCGTTATTCCTTCGCGCTTCGAGCCTTGCGGGCTGACGCAGCTTTACGGCCTGCGCTATGGCTGCGTGCCGGTCGTCGCGCGCACTGGCGGCCTTGCCGACACCATCATCGATGCCAATGAAGCAGCAATGGCCGCGGGCGTGGCGACCGGGTTCCAGTTTGCTCCTAACAATGGCGGCGCGTTGCTGCACGCCATCCGCCGCCTGGTCGATGCCCATGCCAGCCCGACGAGCTTCGAAACCATCCAGCGTCAGGGCATGAAGAGCGATCTGTCGTGGGACCGAAGCGCCGAAAAATACGTCGAACTTTATCGCCTGCTGCTTTCGAAAAGGGTTGCTTGAAGCATGATACGCACCGTCCCCACCAAGCCCTATTCCGACCAGAAGCCCGGCACGTCGGGACTGCGCAAGAAGGTACCAGTGTTCCAGCAGGAGCACTATGCCGAGAACTTCATCCAGTCGATCTTCGACGCGCTCGACGGATTTGCCGGCAAGACCCTGGTGATCGGCGGCGACGGCCGCTACTACAACCGCGAGGTCATCCAGAAGGCCATTGCCATGGCCGCCGCCAACGGTTTCGGCAAGGTGATGGTCGGGCAGGGCGGCATATTGTCGACGCCGGCGGCCTCGCATGTCATCCGAAAATACAAGACCTTCGGCGGCATCATCCTGTCGGCCAGCCACAATCCCGGCGGCCCGCACGAGGATTTCGGCATCAAGTACAATGCGGGCAATGGCGGCCCAGCGCCGGAAAAGCTGACCGACGCCATCTTTGCCAAGACCAAGGCGATTTCGAGCTTCAAGACCGCCGACATCGATCCGATCGACATCGATACGGTCGGGACGGTCAAGGCTGGCGGCATGACCATCGAGGTCATCGATCCAGTCACCGACTATGCCGAGCTGATGGAGAGCCTGTTCGATTTCGATGCGCTGCGCAAACTGTTCAAGTCGGGCTTTCGCATGCGCTTCGACGCCATGCATGCGGTGACCGGACCCTACGCCAAGGAAATCCTCGAACACCGCCTCGGCGCACCGAACGGCACCTGCCGCAATTTCAAGCCGCTGCCGGATTTCGGCGGTCATCACCCCGATCCCAACCTCGTCCATGCCAAGCACCTCTATGACGAGATGATGGGACCGGACGCGCCGGATTTCGGCGCCGCCTCCGATGGCGACGGCGACCGCAATCTGATCATCGGCAAGGGTATTTTCGTCACCCCGTCGGATTCGGTCGCCATGCTCGCCGCCAATGCCCGCCTGGCGCCGGGCTACAAGGAAGGTCTGAAGGGTATTGCCCGCTCGATGCCGACCAGCGGTGCGGCCGACCGCGTCGCCCACAAGCTCGGTATCGGCATCTACGAGACGCCTACTGGCTGGAAGTTCTTCGGCAATCTGCTCGATGCCGGCATGGCGACCATCTGCGGCGAGGAAAGTGCCGGCACCGGCTCAAACCATGTCCGCGAAAAGGACGGTCTGTGGGCGGTCCTGCTGTGGCTCAACATCCTGTCCGCGCGTGGCGAAAGCTGCAAACAGATCGTCACCGAACATTGGGCGACCTATGGGCGCAATTACTATTCGCGGCACGACTATGAGGAGGTCGAGACCAACCGCGCCAATGCACTGGTCGACGAACTCAGGGCCAAGCTCGGCTCGCTGCCGGGCACCAGCGTGCGTGGCCTGAAGATCGCCAAGGCCGACGATTTTGCCTATCACGACCCGGTCGACGGCTCGACCAGCGAGCATCAGGGTATAAGGGTGCTGTTCGAAGGCGGCTCGCGCGTCGTCTTCCGGCTTTCGGGCACCGGCACTTCGGGCGCAACCCTGCGCGTCTATATCGAGCGCTACGAGCCGGATCAGGCGAGGCACGATCTCGACACGCAGGAGGCGCTCGCCGATCTCATCGCCGCCGCCGACGACATTGCCGGGATAAAGAGCCACACCGGCCGCAACAAGCCCAGCGTGATTACTTGAGGGTGATGGATGAGGCCTTCCCTTCTCCCCTTGTGGGAGAAGGTGGCCGAGCGAAGCTCGGACGGATGAGGGGTGCTCCAGCTTGGCGCGCACCTTCGTTCAAATCACCGATGCCTCATTTCTTCCAGCACCTCTCATCCGTCTCGGCGCTACGCGCCGAGCCACCCCCGGGGCGAGCCAACGGTCTCGCCCGCCCTTCGGGCCCCACCACGGGAGAAGGGAAGGCGCGCGCATGACCCAACTCGGCGCCACCATCACCCCCGAAGGCATCCGCTTCGCCGCATGGTCCTCGTCGGCCCGTCGCCTCTGGGTTTCGATCTTCGACGAGCAGGGAAACCGCGAACTCGATCGGCTGGAGCTGACGCCGGAAGGCGACGGTATGCATGTGCTTTTCGTCTCCGGCCTGGCCTTGGGCGCGCGCTATGGCCTGCGAGCCGACGGCGACTATGCACCCGAGCGTGGGCTGTGGTTCGACCCCGACAAGCTGCTGACCGATCCTTACGCCGTCGAGATCGACCGGCCCTACGCCTATCACTGGCGGCTCGCCGCGCGGCGCAATGAGGGCGCCGACACCGCGTCGGTGATGCCCAAGGCCGTGGCCAAGGCCTTGCCCTCGGCCCCACCGATCCTGCCGCCGCTGTTTCGTCCGGGCGGCCTGATCTACGAATTGAATGTCCGCGCCTTCACCAAGCTCCACCCGGATGTGCCCCAAGAACAGCGCGGTACGATCGCCGCACTTGCCCATCCAGCCATCATCGAGCATCTGCAAAGGCTCGGTGTCTCCGCTGTCGAACTGATGCCGGTGACGGCGTCGATCGACGAGCGGCATCTGCCGCCGCTGGGCTTGAGCAACGCCTGGGGCTACAATCCCGTGACCTTCATGGCGCTCGACCCACGCCTCGCGCCCGGCGGCCTGACGGAATTGCAGGATACAGTCGCTGCGCTGCGCCGGGCCGGCATCGGCACAATTCTCGACCTCGTCTTCAACCATACCGGCGAAAGCGACAGGCTGGGGCCGACGCTCTCGCTACGCGGCCTCGACAACCAGGCCTATTATCGGCACCGGCCGGATGGCATGCTGGTCAATGATACGGGCACCGGCAACACGATCGCCTGCGACCATCCGGTGGTGCGGGAAATGGTGCTCGACACACTCCGTCATTTCGTGCGCCAGGCCGACGTCGACGGCTTCCGTTTCGATCTGGCTCCTGTGCTGGGCCGGGTCGATGGTACCTTCGATCCGGAAGCGCCGCTGCTCCGGGCCATCACCCATGATCCGGTACTCCGCGACCGCGTGCTGATCGCCGAGCCTTGGGATATCGGGGCAAACGGCTATCAACTGGGCAATTTCCGGCCGCCGTTCCTTGAGTGGAACGATCGCTACCGCGACGATGTCAGACGCTTCTGGCGCGGCGATGCCGGCATGGTCGGTGCTCTCGCCACGCGCCTTGCCGGTTCGTCTGACGCGTTCAACGGGGCAGGGGAGCCGGCAAGCCGCAGCGTGAACTTCATCGCCGCCCATGACGGCATGACGCTGGCTGATATCGTCTCCTATGAGCGCAAGCACAACGGCGCCAATGGCGAGCAGAACCGCGACGGCCATAACGAAAACCTGTCCTGGAACAATGGTACCGAAGGCGAGACGGACGATGCGGCGATCACCAAGGCGCGCTTCGACGACCAGTGCGCACTGCTCGCCACGCTGTTCGTCTCGCGCGGCACCATCATGGTGACCGCAGGCGACGAGTTCGGCCGCACCCAGAAAGGCAACAACAACGCCTATGCGCAGGACAACGCCATCACCTGGCTTGACTGGGCAGCCCGCGATCAGGCGCTGGAGCGTTACGCATCGGCGCTCGCGGCACTTCGCCAGGCGGTGCCGGCACTGTCGGCTACGCGTTTCCTGACCGGGCAAGCGGTTGACGGTTCCGACATCCCCGATGTCTCGTGGCTGACCGAGACGGGCATTCCGCTCAACGAGAGCGACTGGAACGACTCCAGCCGGCATCGCCTCGTCATGCTGCTGCGCGATGCCGTGGGCGGTCGTCTTGCCGTCATGATCAACGGCGACCGCCGCCAATGCGTCTTCACCTTGCCAGTGCGAGATGGCTTCCATTGGCGCGCGGCAATCGAGACGCAGGCGATCGACCTTCTACGCCCGCTGCCGGGTCGCGGCGTCAACTTCATGATCGAGGGCCGGACCGGAAACGGTGGCGCCGGGAAGGGTTCATAAATGTCCGACGACAATGCCATGCAGAGGCCCGAATGGTGGCGAGGCTGCGTCATCTATCAGGTCTATCCGCGCTCTTTCCAGGACACCACCGGTGACGGCAGCGGCGATCTCAAGGGCATTACGTCAAGGCTCGCTCATATCGCCTCGCTCGGCGTCGACGCTGTCTGGCTGTCGCCCTTCTTCAAGTCGCCGATGGCCGACATGGGCTATGATGTATCCGACTATCGCGACGTCGACCCGATGTTCGGCACGTTGGCGGATTTCGATGCGCTGGTTGCCGAAGCGCACAGGCTCGGCCTGAAAATCATCATCGACCAGGTGCTGTCGCATTCATCCGACAAGCACGAATGGTTCATCGAAAGCCGGGCCAGCCGCGACAACGCCAAGGCCGACTGGTACGTCTGGGCCGACGCCAAGCCGGACGGCGGCGCGCCCAACAATTGGCTGTCGGTCTTCGGGGGACCATCTTGGGAGTGGGACGCGACCCGCCGCCAATATTACATGCACAATTTCCTCGCCTCGCAGCCGGATCTCAATTTCCACAATCCGGAGGTCCAGGACGCGTTGCTGGACACGGTGCGGTTCTGGCTCGAACGCGGTGTCGACGGCTTCCGGCTCGACACGGTCAATTACTATGTCCACGACCGCTGGCTGCGCGGCAATCCGCCCTTGGCTTCGAGTGTTGCAGGCACCAATACGGAGACCAGCACCTACCTCTATCAGGAGCATCTGTTCGACAAGACGCAGCCGGAAAACCTGGCTTTCCTCAGGCGCTTTCGGGCATTGCTGGACGAGTATGTGGGCCGCGCCGCCGTCGGCGAGATCGGCGACGAGGGCCGCTCCTTGCAGACGCTGGCCGCCTACACCTCCGGCGGCGACAAGCTTCAGATGAGCTACACTTTCGACCTGCTCGGCTCGCAATTCTCCGCAGCGCATGTGCGTGGCTGCGTCGAGGCCTTCGAAAATGCGGTTGCCGACGGCTGGGTCTGCTGGGCGTTTTCCAACCATGACGTGGTGCGCCATGTCAGCCGCTGGACGCGGCCGGGTGGCGATCCCGACCGGGTGGCCAAATTCTCGATCACGCTGTTGAGCAGCTTGCGCGGTTCGATTTGCCTCTATCAGGGCGAGGAGCTCGGCCTTGAGGAGGCGGAGCTTGCCTACGAGGATCTGCGCGATCCCGTCGGCATCCGCTTCTGGCCCGGCGTGAAGGGCAGGGACGGCTGCCGCACGCCGATGGTCTGGGAGGCGGGCGCCGACAATGCGGGCTTTTCCACCGCGAAACCCTGGCTGCCTGTGCCGGCAAGCCATCGCGCCCGCGCGGTCGATGTGCAGAACGGCGAGGAGCAATCGGTGCTGTCGGCCTACCGCTCGGCGCTCGCCTTGCGCAAACAGCATCCTGCGCTGGTCGGCGGTTCGATCCGCTTTCTCGATACCGAGGGCGACGTGCTCGCCTTCATCCGCGAGGGTGGTGGGGAGGGGCTGCTCTGTGTCTTCAATTTCGCCGGAGAGCCGGCGACTTGGCCGTTGCCTGAGGATATCGGAACTGTCGCGGCTGTCCTGGGCGGCACCGCTTCCGTCGAGGAAAACGCGCTCTCGCTGCCGGCTCTCGGTTGCTTCCTCGGTCGGCTCGACTGATTGGCGCTTCGGTTGTGGCCAAGCGGTCCTACTGAACGAGCACTGCCCGTCCGCAGGTCGCGCCGGTGACGCGCACGTCGGCCTGGCCGACACCGACGCCCAGGGCTGACAGCACATTGTAGAGCAAGTCGTCCACGGGCGCCGTTACAGTGTTGAGCAGGGCCACCACTGCTGGTTTGACCGTTCCAAGCAGGGTGGTCACATCGATCCCAAGACCAAGCAGATTGACCGAAAGCGAGAGGTTGTTGACCAGGGATGTGGTGAGCGACTGCGTGATGTTTCGCGTCGAAACGGTCTTCACCGTCTTGCTGGCGATGTCGGTCGCGTTGAAGGTCAGAGTCTGCGGGCTGTTGTTGGTGATCGCGGTCGCGGCCGAACCCATTACCTGGATCAACGGGATGTTGATCAGCAGCAGCTTCAGGCTCACATCCGCGATGTCTGCATCCGTGAAGGTCTGCGGCTGGCTGAAATCGGCGAAGCCGGAAGGATTGTTGCTGTTGGCCAGGTTCAACTGGGCAATACCGGGGTGAGCAGCGATGGAAACGCTGATGCTGGACGGCCCTGTCGGGCAGGTGATGTCGGTCAACTTGGCCTCGGCATAGGCGACTTCCACATTGAGCGGCAGATTGACGGCGAGCAGGCTGATGCCGCCGGCCAGGCCGGGCGTGCCGATACCGACGGAGGCCGTCAGCTTGATGCGCGTCTGGGCGGTTCGCACCACAGTGCCGATACCATCGACCGCCAGCCAGGGCGAGGATTGCATCGGCTCCCCGATGGCGATGTTGAGCTTGGTGGAAAGCAGCCCCGGGATGGTGGCGCCGAGATCGACCGCGGCCTGGTTGGTGCCGTTGGCGAGTACGGCGGCCGCCGTCAGCATCCCCATGGCGCTTGCGTCCACGCCAAGGCCGGACGGCTGTTGCCCGAGACCCAGGCTGCCGACGGAGCCAAGGTCGACAAGTCCGCTGAGTGGGATCTTGACGGTGCTGGTCGACTTGGAGGCGATGGTCTGCAAGGCGACCTTGGCGGTATTGCCGAGGCCAGGAACATTGGCCATGGCAGTGGCGATCTGGCCGACGGTCGCCTTCGATGCCAGAACGTCGGAATAGGTGCCGGCCGTGATGTTCAGTTGTGTGCCGAGCGCACTGATGAAGGAAAGCACGCTGACATCGGCCGAGATCAGCCCGTTGTAATCCATGACGCTGAGCGAGATGTTGCCGCCGAGAAGTCCGCTCAAAAGTGCGTTGAGGATGCCGCCATTGACGCTAAGCAATCTCGACCCGACCGAGAATGTCGCCTGCGGCGTCATGCTGGCAGTGGCTTGGGTGTCGATGACGGGAGTGGGGATCAGCGAGCTTGCGAAGTAGCGCTGGGGAATTTTCGCCAAAGTCACCCGCGCCGCATTGTAAGGCGTCACGCCCGCCTGGAAGCGCTGGCTGACATTGGCGGTCGACGAGGCATATCGGCCCCGCGTGACCGTCACCACCGTCTTTCCGGCGGCCGCTGGGATTGTCTGGCCCGAAGCTTGAACAACGACACCTGGCATGCCGTTGTCGGTGAGCGTGGTGACGACCGCTGTGTTGACGTTGTTGATGTTCGAGGCGGCGGTGATCGCTGCCAGGTCGACCATCGCCTGGGCTTCCCGGCGCTCGGTGTAGATGGAGGCCTCGTCTATCGCCACCGCGGCCAGCGCCAGCGCAACCGGCGCGCTCAATGCGGTCATGACGGCGAAGTTCGCCTTCCTGTCTCCCATCATCGACCGTGCAAGCCGGTCGATGCCCTTGCCCGCCCGCCGCAGCATTCAGATACCCCCGACCCTGATCGTTGACTGACGCTTGATGGTCGTCCCTGGCATGGCTATGCCCGGGAAGAGATTCCAGATCGGCAGGTTGCGGGCATCGTACGAGATGGACACCACGAACTGGCTTCCGTCGGCTACGCTGTCATTGGCCTGGTAGGTCAGCTTGCTGGCGTCCACGAAAGGGTAACCGCCGGCGTTGTTGGTGAGATAGCTGGCCACGAGCGTTTGCCGCTCGGTCTGGTTCACCCCGGCGATAGCCGTCCGGGCGGCGTCGGCTGCGATTTGCTGAATCGAGTTGGCGGCACCAAAATAGATGCCGTAGGCAACCATTCCGAGCAAAAGAAGGATGAAAAGCGGTGACAACAGTGCGAACTCGACCGCTGAAGTTCCTGAATTGTCTGTTCGGAACTGGCGCCTTCGGACCTTGGAAATGAGGTTGTGGACCATGGCACCAGCATGCTCAAGTTCGCATGCAGAAAGCGGAAACTCCGGGTGCAACCAAGGGCTGTGCTCGATTGAAACGCCTTTCTAATTTAGCCGTTGCTTCTGCGATAATGAGGATTGACTTAGGGTCAATCAGTACTCAGTTGAAAAGAGCTTACCTCCTGTCTAGTCTCCTGCCACCAGCCGCCGGAGGGAACCGGCGGCGCGCTCAAAGGAACCAGACATCGGTTCCGGGGCGTCAACACGTAAAGGCGCGCCGATGGCAGCGCCGACAGGGAGAACTTCATGCTGAAAAACATGCTGAAGGCGACGGTACTCGCCACGACCATGACCTTGGCTGCCGGCACGTTCTTGACGCCAGCCTTTGCCGAGACCGTCTATAACAGGGGCACCGCCGCTGAATCGGAGTCGGTCGATCCACACAAGACCTCGACGGTCTATGAAGCCAACGTGCTGCGTGACCTGTTCCAGGGACTGGTCATGCAAGATGAGAAGGCGAACCTCATTCCGGGCGCCGCCGAAAGCTGGACGGTGTCGGATGACGGCACCGTCTACACCTTCAAGCTGCGCAAGGACGGCAAGTGGTCGGATGGCAGCCCGGTGACGGCGGACGACTTCGTCTACGCCTTCCACCGGCTCGAGGATCCGGCGACCGGCGCGGAATACGCCTCGATGCTCTATCCGGTGAAGGGTGCGGAGGACGTCAACACCAAGAAGGGCAAACCGGAGGACATGGGCGTCAAGGCGATCGACGCCAACACCCTGGAAGTGACTCTGAAGGCACCGACGCCGTACTTCCTGGAGATGCTGACCCATCAGGCGACCTATCCGGTCAGCAAGGCCTCGATTGAAAAACTCGGCGCCGACTGGATCAAGCCCGGCAATCTGGTTTCGAACGGCGCCTATACGCTGGCCGAATGGGTTCCCAACGACCACATGAAACTGGTCAAGAATCCCAAATTCTGGGACGCCGCGACCGTCAAGTTCGACGTCGTCAACTACATCCCGACCGAGGATCGTTCATCGGCTATGAAGCGCTTCGAGGCCGGCGAACTCGACAGCTATGACGATCTGCCGACCGAACAGCTCGCCGACCTCAAGACCAAGTTCGGCGACCAGATCCATGTCGGGCCGTATCTCGGCACCTACTATTATGCGATCAAGACCGACAAGGCGCCGTGGAACAACCCCGAGCTGCGCAACGCGATCTCGATGGCGATCGACCGTGACTTCATCGCTGAAAAGGTCTGGCAGAACTCTATGCTGCCCGGCTATTCGATGGTGCCTCCCGGCATCGAGGGCTACACGCCCGCAATGGCCAAATACGCCGACATGCCGCAGATCGACCGCGAGGACGCGGCCAAGAAAATCCTTGAGAAGCTTGGCTACACGCCCGAGCATCCGCTGAAGATGGAGATCCGCTACAACACCTCGGAAAACCACAAGAACACCGCTGTGGCGATCCAGGAACAGTTGAAGCCGCTTGGCGTCGACGTCACGCTGCTCAATACCGACACCAAGACCCACTACTCCTTCCTCGAGCAGAAGGGCGACTATGACGTGGCGCGTGCCGCCTGGATTGCCGACTACAAGGATCCGGAAACCTTCCTCGGCATCACGCGCAAGGCCAGCGGCAACAACTATTCGAACTACAACAGCGCCGCGTACGAAGCCGCAATGGACAAGGCCGCGGCCGCCGGCGGCAAGCCCGAGGAGCGCATGAAGGACCTCTCCGCGGCCGAGCGCATCCTGATCGACGATGTCGGCCAGATCCCGCTTCTCTACTACAGCTACCACGACATCGTTTCCTCGAAGCTGCATGGCTTCGTCGACAATGTGATGGACGTGCATCCGTCACGCTTCGTCAGCAAGGACTGATCCCTGGCCAAGCCGCCGCGCAACTGAATGCGCGGCGGCGCTGGTTTGCCATCGCATCGGCCCGGGAAGCGGAATCGATTCTCGGAACGTTCGGTGCGAAGATTTGAAGGCTGGAGCGCAATCGTCCGGGTGTACGGGCGTGCTCCGGATCAAGCGGGGCACCGATGCTGCGATACGTATTCCGGCGGCTTTTGACCGCCATCCCGACGCTGTTCGTCATCGTGACGATGGCGTTCTTCCTGATGCGCGTCGCGCCGGGCGGTCCATTCAACCAGGAGCGGGGACTTAGCCCCGAGATCAAGGCCAATCTTGAAGCCCAGTTCGGTCTCAACGATCCGCTCTGGCTGCAATATGTCCACTATCTCGGCAATCTGCTGCGCGGCAATTTCGGCCCGAGCTACAACATGCCGGATTTCACCGTCACCGAACTGTTTGCCAAGGGTCTGCCCATTTCCGTCCAACTCGGAGCCTCGGCGCTGATCCTGGCGCTGCTGCTAGGCAGCGTGCTCGGCACCATTGCCGCGCTCAACCAGAACAAGCTTGGTGACTATACGGTGATTGCGCTGGCGACCGCCGGCAGCACCATCCCCACCTTCGTCATCGCGCCGGTGATCCAGCTCCTGTTCGGGCTGACCTGGAGGCTGTTGCCGATCGGAGGATGGGGCGACGGCGCTTTCATCAACAAGGTAGGTCCGGTGCTGACGCTCGCCTTGCCGCAGATCGCCATCGTCGCCCGCCTGATGCGTGGCTCGATGATCGAATCGCTGCGATCCCATCATATCCGAACGGCGCGAGCGCTCGGCCTCTCCGACTGGTCGGTGGTGGTCAAGCACGCCTTGCGCGGCGCCATCCTGCCGATCGTCTCCTTCACCGGCCCGGCGGCGGCGGCACTGCTGACCGGCTCGGTCATCGTCGAGACGATCTTCTCCATTCCGGGCGTCGGCCGCTATTTCGTCGATGCCGCGCTCAATCGCGATTACACGCTGGTGATGGGAACGGTGGTGGTGATCGCCATTTTCACCATCATCTTCAACCTGATCGTCGACGTCATGTACGCGGTCGTCGACCCGAGGGTGCGCTATGACTGACATCTCAGCCACCGCTCCCGCCATCGTCGGTCGCTCGCTTTGGGGTGATGCCTGGGCGCGCCTCAAGGCCAACCGCGCCGCCATGTTCAGCCTCTACTACCTCGTTCTGATCGGGGTCATCAGCGTCTTTGGCCCTTGGTTCGTGCCGCATCAATACACGACCATCTACGCCGACTATGTGCGCATGCCGCCAAGCCTGTCTGCCTACCCGAAACCCGATATGATCGAGACGGCGCTCACCGAAGCGATCAAACGCATGCGCGTCGACATCAAGGAGTGGCACCAGGAGGGCAATCAGGTCTTCGTCACGGTCAAGTCGGCCAAGCCGATCGACGACCGCAACATCCGCTACCTCGACCGTTCCGATGCCTTCGACGACACCAAGATCGAGAGCAAGTCGACCGACGGCCTCGAAGTGACGATGAGCGCATCGGTCAAGCAGCAGTATTTCCTGTTCGGAACCGACAACACTGGCCGCGATCTCTTGTCGCGCACGCTGATGGCCGGGCGCATCTCGCTTGCCATCGGCCTGCTCGCGGGCATCGTGGCGGTGGTGATTGGTGTGATTTATGGTGCCGCCGCCGGCTTTTCCGGCGGCAAGGTCGACGAGGTGATGATGCGCATCGTCGACGTGCTCTATTCCTTGCCGTTCATTTTCTTCGTCATCATGCTGGTGGTGTTCTTCGGCCGCAACTTCGTGCTGATGTTTCTGGCGGTCGGTGCCGTGCTGTGGCTCGACATGGCGCGCATCGTGCGGGGCCAGGCGCTGTCGATCCGCCGGCAGGAATATGTCCAGGCGGCGGAAGCCATGGGCATCGGCCAGCGCGGCATCCTGCTGCGCCATGTCATCCCCAACCTGCTTGGCCCCGTGGTGATCTACATGACGCTGCTGGTGCCGCAGGTCATCATCCTGGAGAGCTTCCTGTCGTTCCTCGGCCTTGGCATCCAGGAGCCGATGACCAGCTGGGGCGTGCTGATCTCGGTTGGCGCCAAGAACATCGGCACCGCCAACTGGCTGCTCCTGTTTCCCGCCTTCTTCCTCGTCTCGACGCTGTTCGCCCTGAACTTCGTCGGCGACGGCCTGCGCGACGCGCTCGACCCAAGGGATCGATAAAGATGGGGAACGCTGACATGGCCACTCCCGAAACGATCCTCAGCGTCAAGGACCTCCGCGTCCGCTTCCGCACGCTCGACGGTGCGGTCGAAGCGGTCAAGGGTATCAACATCCACGTGAATGCGGGCGAAACCGTCGCAGTCGTCGGCGAGTCCGGCTCCGGCAAGAGCCAGACGATGATGGCGGCGATGAGCCTCCTGGCCTCCAATGGCGAGGCGTCGGGCAGTGTCGACTATCGCGGCCGCAACCTGTTGACGTTGAGCAAATCCGAGCTGAACAAGGTCCGCGGCCGCAAGATCAGCATGATCTTCCAGGAGCCGATGACCTCGCTCGATCCGCTCTATTCGATCGGCAACCAGCTGATCGAGCCGATCCGCCGGCATCGGGGCCTGAGCGCCACGGAGGCGCATGATGAGGCGCTCAAGCTGCTGCGGCTCGTCCATATTCCCGATCCGGAACGGCGGATGAAATCTTATCCGCACGAAATGTCCGGCGGCCAGCGCCAGCGTGTGATGATCGCCATGGCGCTCGCCAACGACCCCGACATCCTGATCGCCGACGAGCCGACGACGGCGCTCGACGTGACCATCCAGGCGCAGATCCTGATGCTGCTGGCCGAGTTGCAGCGCAAGCTTGGCATGGCGATCGTCTTCATCACCCACGACCTCGGCATCGTCCGCCGCTTCGCCGACCGGGTTTATGTCATGCGCCAGGGGGAGGTCGTCGAGGAAGGCCAGGCAGAAGCGATCTTCGCCAACCCGCAGCATGCCTACACCAAGATGCTGCTGGCGGCCGAGCCGACGGGAACCAAGGCACCTCCGCCCGCCAATGCGCCCGTGGTGCTCGAGGGCAGGAATGTCGAAGTCACATTCAGGATCGGTGGCGGGTTTTTCGCCGGCGAACCGCTGATGCTGCGGGCCGTCGATCACATCTCGATCCGGTTGCAACGCAACCAGACCATCGGCATCGTCGGCGAATCCGGCTCGGGCAAATCGACGCTCGGCCGCGCCTTGCTGCGGCTTTTGCCGAGCGACGGGCTCATTCGGTTCGGCGATCGCGACATTTCCACTGCCAACCGGCGGCAGATGCGGCCGCTGCGGCGCCAGATGCAGCTCGTCTTCCAGGATCCCTTCGGCTCGCTGTCGCCCCGCATGACCGTCGGCCAGGTCATCACCGAAGGGCTGCTGGTGCATGAGCCGAACCTTTCGGGAAAGCAGCGCGACCAGCGTGCGGTCGAGGCCCTGCGCGAAGTCGGTCTCGACCCCAACGCCCGCAACCGCTACCCGCACGAATTTTCCGGCGGACAACGGCAACGCATCGCCATTGCCCGCGCCATGATCCTGAAGCCGAAGATGGTCGTGCTGGACGAGCCCACCTCGGCGCTCGATCGCTCGGTGCAGAAACAGATCGTGGAACTGCTGCGCAAGCTCCAGGCCGACCACGAATTGTCTTACCTGTTCATCAGCCACGATCTCGCGGTGGTGCGCGCCATGGCCGACTACATCATCGTCATGAAGCAGGGCAAGATTGTCGAGGAGGGGCCGACCGAGGCCATCTTCAGCAATCCGCAAGCGCCTTATACACAGACGCTGATGAACGCCGCGATCGACGTCACGCGGTTCCGGTTGAGCGCGTGATAAGTCACGGCAGGTGAGGCCTGTTCGCTCAGCCGGCTGAGTTGGCGCACTTGCGTGCGCGCACGGCGACAACGGCATCCTGCTGTTGCTTCAACCGGTCGATCCTGGCCGTTTCACGGTTGGCGACCGCCATCTTCACGCGCGATCCGCCAAGCAGCCAGCGCGGCACGCTGGTGTTGGCGACCTTGCCGCGGGTGATCGCGGTTTGCGAGATGTCGCTCGCGCTGCCTCCCACGGCGCTGTTGAGCTCGGTGCAGCTCATGCTCTCGTATTTGGCCGGATCGGCCGTCCCGCCGATCGAGGAGCATCCGGCAACGAGGAACACCGTAGCCAGAAGAACCGGTGCCGATCCTGTCGTTGAGATCAAATTCATGCCCGCGTCCGGTTCGCCGTTTTACCGGCTCCCTCATATTCATCGATCAAACTAGGGGCCGATGCCCATCTCGTCAAAGGTTGAGGGGCCGATACCCAGTGCTCGGGCTCTGCACTGGGGTATCGGCCCGTTTATTCAATGTCATCGAAATCTTACGCTGCTTCGGCGTCCAATCCGGTCATGGGGACACAACCACCGCCGAGCACCATTTGGGCGACGTCCGTGGCATTCTCATCGACATGGGCCGTCACCAGGACAACCCCTTCGCCGACGCCTCGACGCTCAAACCTTCTGGCGCCCGCGGCCATGGCTCCGAACAATCCGCCGAGGATGCAGCCGCAGCCTATCAGGGCCGTCGCCGACAGGCCGGTCGCAAAAGGATTGATGCCGTGGACAGCAAAAGCGCTCAGGCACGCCAACAGCCCGGCGGCGGCGCCAAGCATGACAGCGGGAGATTTCAGGACACCGATTTCGTCGTGGTAGGGCCCGATAATCGCGATCTGTACGCGAGGAATCCCGGCCGCCAAAAGGTTGCCGGCGATCCGGGCTGCTTCGGAATGGGATTCAAAAAGCCTGCTGATTGTTGGCATGGTCATTCAGGGCGCGTCGTGTCCGTCAGCACGTCGGTAACGAAGGATGCGGCGATCAGATCGTCGCCATCGATCCGGCCTTGACCGTCCTCCATTACGGCCGCGACCTTTTGGAAGGTCTTGATTTCGCCCTCGGTGATCCGCGCGTCGCGCATCCTGCTCCTGAGGTCTGCCACGCGCAGCTGCAAGGCATCGGATCTTGCGTTGTCACGATTCGAGATTGTCGTGGTCATCTATGTCCGCTTCTTTTTTGATGGTCCTCGCGCCCAGCCAACCGAACTCTGGAGGGCGGGCAAACGTTCCAGGGCTGGGCTTCGGTCTGGCGAGGTGCGGGACTTAGGTCTTGCCCCAGGACGTAATGGTCTTGCTGGCCGCGGCGCCCGGAACAGCCGCTGTTTGCCACCGTTTGTCCGCTACGAGATTATGGGAGGAAGCCGATGGAGAAGAGTGTTGGCCAGGCGCGCTGGTTGCTCGCACCGATCTTCGCTGTGGCTATTACCTTCATGGTGGCAGGAGTAGTCCTTAGCTGATTGATCACCAAGTTCCCTTTGGTACAGCAAGGCCCCTACAGGCCCGTCCGGCGTAGGATACGACGAATTGCCTGGGCTCACGGACCCAAGTTTGCACAATTTATTTCCGGCGATGACGAGATCTCAGAATTGGCCCCGTTCTCTTTCGCACCTGATGGCCAGGCTTGATCGGGAGCCGGGCCACCAGTCGGCGATCAGTAGCCGCTGTTTTCCATCACCACCGGGTGATGATGACGGTGATGCTTGGAGACGGAGCCGGTGACAACAACGGTATTCCGATGGTGATGCCGGCGGCCATTGTCGTAGAACGCGATCTGTCCATGGTGACGGTGATGAAGGCGCTGGCCCTCCTCATTGATGATCCTGACGTGGTTATGATGTCGATGATGGGTCTTGATGACAACGTCAGTCTGGGCGGCCGATGCCAAAGCAGGGAACCCCAGCGAAAGCGCCAAAGCGCAGATGGCCACTGTTTTCATTGCAATTTCTCCATTGCCTTCGTTAGCCCTTCGTTGGATACAACTGCCGCTGATCCCTTTGGTTCCGGGCTTCCCGGGACAGCCGGGACGTACGGTAAATCGAAGGCTGGCTATCGGATCGCGCGACCAGACCTGGAGAAAAATCGCAATATTTGGCGACGGACTCCCATGAGTCCTCACCCAGGATGGTCGCGACATCGCCTTTTCTACAATTACGGTTGGTTCTCCCGGGCAGCTACACTGCCGCATCGTCCGTCGTCCGCGCGGGCAGGCCAGCGCAACTGCCGCTGTGAGGACCAATCTGTCTCTGTCCCACAAAAGCAGTTCGCTTAGCTATTTCGAGATCCTGTCAGGCGGCGGAACATTAGATAAGCCTAATGGTTTTATCTCCACAGCAGGCATCACAGTTTGAGGTCCGCTGAAGATCAGCAGGCAAAGGCTGATCGGCCCGCGTCCTCCGCCAGAGGCGCGGGCTCACCAGGCAACAGGAGAGAGATCATGAACAATATCATTTGGCTCATAGGAGCGGTGGTCATCGTGATAGCGATATTGAGCTTTTTCGGCCTCCGCTAGGCGGCGTGCACCGTGCCCTGGCGGGTGACTGTTGGAGGAGCCAGGCGCGTTATTGCCCGTGTTCGGCAGCACGTCCTGCTTTTAGAATTTCGATGCTGCGCAAGCCGAGCAGGCGGATGACGCTTTTGTCCCTTGAGGCGGATGAAGACCCGCGACACAGTTTCGATGGTGAGGCCGAGATAGTCGCCAATATCCAGTCGCGACATCGGCCACTCAATCTTGCGCAGGCCCCCTTGGCGTTCCGTCATGTCGACCAGGAAGGCTGCGAACCGTTCGATGGCATTCTGGCGGCCAAGGACCAGGAGGTGTTCCTGTGCTCTGGTCAAATCCTTGAGTGCCAGCGGCAGCAGGCGAGACACGTCGGCGGCTGAGGTAATCCGAAAAAGGCGGATACAGTCCGCCGCGCGGCGCCATTCCTTTCAAGGATGTGATCGACTTGTGAAGCGACATCCCAACATTCGCCGTTTTTTAGATGTTGCTTATATAGTGTTAGAAACCGCACCTGATCGCAAACGACGGTCGGGGCACAAAAATAGGGAAGGATAATTTCATGAGCTTCAAAACTGCCTGTTTAGGCGCACTTGCTTTCACGATTGTTGGCGGCGCGGCGCTTGCCGGCGCGCTCGATGAACCCAAGATGATGGCCCCGTTCTTCACCGACGCGAGCATGAAGACGATGAAGCCGGACGCCGATATGAAAAAGGCCTGGGCTGCGATGGCCAAGGCTGATCAGGACAAGATGATGAAGGAATGCAACGACGCGGCGATGAGCAAGCCTCATGCTCAGTTCTGCGAGAAATTGAAGGCACTTGGCGGCTCCAAATAGGCCATCGCCTTTGCCAACAACCTTGTGGCGGGTTATGCCCCGCCACCAGGCGCACCGCATCAGGCGAATCCAAAACGGCTTTTTTGGACGAAATTGTGCCGCAAAACCCAGCGAGTTTCTGGTTCCCGTCAAACCAATTGTGGGCGTCAGTTCGCTGTTGGAACGGGGCAGCTCGCATCGCCTTCCTGGCAATTCAGGTAACCCTCGAAATTCTTGACACGGGATAGCGTCAAGCTGTCCATGCACATCGAGATAAGCATCGGAGCCATGCTTCCTCCAGCCGCCCCCGCAGTCTGGAATTGGCACTCCGCATCGCGAAATTTAACCCAGCCCTGCTGCGCTTGAACAAGAAGCTTCTTGGCATCCGCGTCGTCCTTGAGGCGGGTTTCGATCTGCTTGTAGAGCTCGTTTAGCTTCTTGTCCGATTTCTTGAACGAAGCATCGGCGCACTGGTTCATGGTGACCTGATCCTTGGCGTCGGCGCATTTGTCCTTGGCAGAGGCAAAAGCCGGCATGGCCAGAACCACGGCGGCAGTCAGAATTGCGGTTTTCATCGATTGTCCTCCTGTTTGCCTGTGGGCGTCATTTCATTCCGTAACGGTTCCGGCGAAGCAGCTGGCCAGCTTTTTTCGATCTTTGCAACGCTACCGCGTGTTCCGCTGGTCGATCGCGTGAGCGATTTTCGCGGCGTTGAGGAGATGCTCCCGCAGGGGCCGCCGCCCACGCACCAGCACTTGAGAGCCCGATCAAATGCTCTCGTCGTTCGCATCTGTGCCGGTGGCACCGAAGCAGTGATCTTGCGATGCCGGTACAAGCAGCAGGCGTCAATGTGCTGACCTTTTCCTTCGAGCCCGCCTTGGGAACGCGGAGTTACGTCGCGAGTTGAAGCAAAGGGTGGATCGTGAGTGAAGCGCGTGGAAGTGCGGACGGAGTCATGGTGACGAAGGTCATAATCCGTCCGCAGGATTGTCCGCCGGCGCTGCGGCGAACTCTCCAGCCGAGCTGCGAAAAGTCTTGAGGCTAACAATGTCACGGTCGCTGATTGCGTTTTGGCACCTGCTGAGCGAGAGCATCCGCGGCTTCGTCGAAGACAATTGCTTGAGCCACGGGGCGGCGATGGCTTTCTATGCGACCACTTCGCTCGCTCCAATCCTGCTGATCGTCGTTGCCATCGCCGGTCTGGGCTTCGGAAACGATGCCGCTCAGGTCGCGTTGTCGGCACAGATTTCAGGCGTCATGGGTCCTCGAAGTGCCGACCTGCTGCAAGCAACGATCGAAAGCGCCTCCCAGAGAACCGCAGGGACCTTGGCGACGATCTTGGGCTTGATCACTCTGTTTGTCACCGCATCCGGGGTGTTCGGAGAGATGCAGCTTTCACTGAACCAGATGTGGAAAGTGCCACCCACCGGATTTTCCATTTCGCGCTTGGTGCGGGCTCGCGCGGCAAGTCTGGGCTTGGTGGGAGCGCTGGGCTTTCTACTTCTGGTCTCGCTGGTTGCGAGCGCGGCGATATCGGCGCTTGCCCAAGTGATCAACGCTCACCTGCCTTTTGGCGAGTTTATCCTAGCCTCCATAAATACCATCGTCTCCTTTGTTCTGATCGCACTGATGTTTGCTGCCATCTACAAAGTTCTGCCGGACCGTTCACTCGAATGGCGTGATGTGGGCGCCGGCGCCGTGATCACGGCGCTTCTGTTCACCATCGGAAAGTCGTTGATCGGCTGGTATATTGGCACAAGCGCGGTCGCTTCCTCATATGGCGCTGCCGGGGCGCTGCTTGTGGTGCTGCTGTGGGTCTACTACTCATCGGAGGTCTTTTTACTCGGCGCGGAAATTACCCGCGCCTATTCGGTCCGGCATGGCAGCCGGGCCGATCTGGCGGAAATCGTCCATTCGCGGGCGCCACCGGCGGCAGTCGTCAAACATGATCGAAAGGTATCGGAAAAAGAGGTAGTTGGCTGGATCGTTTTCAGCAGCTTGGTCACAGCCCTGATTTCTATCGCGCCCTATCTCAGGAAGTTGCCTCCTCGCCACGGCAACGATCAAGGCACTGATAAATGACGGCTCGATTCGCAAAGCCATGCTCGGCTCTCGAAAGGGCAAAGCCATGCTCGGCTCTCGAAAGGGTCGGGTGCGCCCGGGGCCTCGCCGACCCCCCTCGTCAGATGTGGAAGACCCGGCACCACTCGACGAACCGGCCTAACTCCTTGATGACAGAGGTGCGGTGGCGGTAGCCGATGCCGCTTGCAGCGTGAAATGTCGGCGAAGATGTCGGCATGGCGCCGGCCTGCAGCGGATTTCGACCGCGGCGGGGCGTGTGGCCGCTGGCGGGTACGCGCCACGTAGGCACATAGCTATTTCTGTCGGGATATCTGTGGGATAGCGCCATCGTCGCAGCGCGTACCCATTGTTGTTTCTGGTCGGAGTGGCAGGATTTGAACCTGCGACCCCCTCGTCCCGAACGGGCGGGTTGGCCAGCAAAAGCCCGGATTTCCGCCATTTCTGATGGCGTCTGAAGGCCAATGTTCACGTTTATTTCCGGTATATCTGTGGGGTAACTGTGGGGTAGGCGGAAATGTTCTCTTTCTGTGCCGCGTGCATACTGACTGTGTTTTTTGGCATGTGTGGCAAGCGTGACTTGGAGACGATTGCCTCGGCGGCTTGGGCCTGAAAATCGGGGTGGTGATGGCCATAAGTCTGAATGAGCACTTGGACACTCATGCCCAGGTATCCCGCCGCCGCCCAGGGGTCGGAACCCCGCTGCATTAGCCAGGTCGCGGCCGTGTGGCGGAAGACGTGCGGGGTGATGTCGGTCCGGAAGACGCGCCGGACGCTACCTTGCGGTGTCGCAACCTCTTCATACCAGCCCAGTCCGGCCGTCTCGACCACCGAGCGGAAGGCCTTCTTGATCGACTGCACCGGTTTGCCGTTCCACTCAACTACGAAGTCATGGGCGATCATGCGGCCAATGCTGGCGCTTTTTCCTCGGCCCTTGGTCTTGATTTCCAGCGGTGTGCTCGCCCAGCGGCGCACATGTGCCACGAGGCGATCAGGCAACCTGACGGGTGGCTGCCGCTTTTTGGTCTCGCGGCGACCGTTGGCGCGGCGGTAGAAAACGCCGCGTTCGATGTCGACATATCCCGCACCTTCTGTCCGCCGGACGGCCGCGCCGCAGACCGCGGCGGAGCGCGTGCCGGTATAGAGAGCGACAAGGATGAAGCGCGCGACGTGGCGTGCGGTGCGACGATCGCTTGGCCGGCCCTTCCACGACTGGCGCATGCCCCACGCGGCGCGAAGCAGGGCGGCTGCCTCGTCGCGGGTCAGCCAGCGGTCGCGCGGTGCTGCTTTCGCGGGCAGCACAATTGCTGGCGCAGAAGTTACGTAGCCTTCGCGGTGATAGTTGTTCAGCGCCGCTCGTAGATCCTCCAACTGACGCCTGGCGGCAGCGCCGTTGCCGTGGGCCTTGGCGTAATCGCGGCACATTTTGCCATCGATGTCGCCGATCTTTGTGTCGCCAAACCACGTTAGCACAACGATCAGCCGGTCGGCGGTTTCTTTCGGCTTGGCGTGCGACGGCGCGACGTCGGTAAGGTATACGTTTACGGCGTCAGCTACCGGGACCGTGGTGGGAGCACGACCGCGCTCGCGGGCCGGCCGGTACTTTTCCGTGATGTGACTGGCGAGACGCTTTTCAGCGCGTTCGCGGTCGCCAGTGCCGCCACAAGCGCTGATGAAGGTTGCGCCATCGCGGATGAACCAGCCGGCTGCGCTGCGCAGCTTTCCGTCCGCCCTTCTGCTTTCGGCGCGCCAGACGAGGCGCGCCCCTTTCGACGTCCGCGGCATAGCTCTCTCATTTTTGCGATCGCTGCCAAAGTGACGTATTCCTTGCCTGCGATCAACTCTGTCTGAAGACGGTCAGCATCTCGCTCTTTTCGCAGACCTGCCGCACCCATGGAGCCGTCGGGAAAGGCGATTTCGGCAGCTACGTTGAGCCGTAGCGGCGTATGGTCGTCCACCTGCTCTTGGATCGTCATGGCTTGCCTTTCCGCAGGCGCAGAAGAATTAAGCTGCGCTCGACTGTTTGAGGACCTGCGATGGTCCGACACCGGTCAGTAAGCCGCTTGATCGCGTGGTCTGGCCGGCCCCGTATCAGGCAGTTGACTGCGGCTGCCGGACAATCTCTTTTCGACCCTTGGTGGGTAGGAACCGGGCCGAGAAGACTTCTCACCGCAAGGCGATTATCTGGCCGGAAATGTAAGGATATGAGAGCGATCTGTGAACGGCATCAAATCGCTCGTGCGGTGATTGGGACCCTCTGGCGTTAAAAACGGCGGGCCTGCCATGATGTGCGGGCAATCTCGCGAAGCGTCGTGTGCAAGCTAGTCAGGCCTTCGGCTCATGAGGTGCCTCGGAGGTGGGGCTGCCCTCCTGCTGCGGATACCCGTTCTTCGAAAATTGAGAGTGAGAGTGCCAGCGGGGTTTTTCCGTGACGGGTTGAAAGCCGGAGGAGAGGCCTCCGGCGCCCGTCGCGGAGAACCGCGATGTCTTATCAAAGCAATCTAGCCCGCGCAGTTGCCGACCGGACCAACCTCTATGAAGACATTACCAACAAGATCATCGCCGCGTTGGAGGCAGGTCGATTCCCTTGGGTCCAGCCGTGGGGGACTGCTGCCGCAAAAGCGCCCTTGTGCTTGCCGAAGAACGCCAGCACCGGCAGACACTATACCGGGATCAACGTGCTCATCCTCTGGGGCGCCGTCATCGAGCGCGCCTATCGGACGCAAAGCTGGCTAACCTTCCGACAGGCACAAGTGCTCGGCGGGAATGTTAGGAAAGGCGAGCGTGGCACCACCGTCATCTATGCTGATTGCTTTATCTCGGACGATGAGAAGAAGCGCGCCAGCGAGACGGGCAAAGATGCCAGGGCGGTTCCGTTCCTCAAGCGCTTCACTGTCTTCAACATCGAACAATGTGAAGGTTTGTCCGAGGAGACGGAAGTTTTGCCTCCAATCCCGGACGCCCGATTGATCGAGCCTCGGCTCAAGGCTCTGATCAAAAGCACCGGCATCGACTTCCGTATCGGTGGGAACAATGCCTTTTATGTGCCGGCCCGCGACTATGTTCAGGTGCCGCCTCCGCAAGCCTATTTCGAGCCGATCGACTGGCATCGCACGGCGCTCCATGAGCTTGGTCATGCCACGGGTCATGCCTCACGCCTCGCTCGCGATTTCTCCGGCTCCTTCGGGACGAAGAAATATGCGTTTGAGGAACTCGTGGCCGAGATCAACGCAGCCTTCTGCTGTGCTGCGCTCGGCATCGTGCCCACAGTACGCCATGCCGACTATATCGGCTCCTGGCTCGAGGTGCTGCGTGAAGACAATCGGGCCATCGTGCGCGCCGCCAGCCAGGCTCGCAAGGCGGCCGACTGGCTTCTGGGCCATTTGACCGAGGATACCGTGCTGCCGAATGAAACGGATGCGGATGCCGACAGGAGAGCGGCATGATCCTCTCAGACCTGCGCGAGCAGCTTCTTGCCAGGGGCGCAACCGTGGTGCTGAGCACGTCCCGCTCGTCCGCTTCTTCAATCGCCTCGGCGCCGGAACCTGGCTCGTTACTGAACTCGACGATGCTGGCGGTACCTGTTCGGGCTGGCCGATCTGTCCCGAGCTCTGCTCGTAGTCGGTCCGACTGCCATTTGGTATGGCGATCGGACGCGATCTCTCTTTCGTCGGCGGTAGCTCGATCGCGCTCTGTTCCGAGGCTGCCCGCGTCAGTGGAAGCATCCCGGAGGCCGAAGCATCTTCCGCGGTGCTGCCAACGGGCAGCGCTGGGATGAATCGACCCGAAGCGAGGAGAGGAAGAGGATTGAGGGGATCTCGTGACGGGTTCAGGACCGAGAGAGAGGCTCTCGGCGCCCGTCGAGGAGAAACCCGATGGCCACTGCCATTCAAAAGATTACCCTGTCGCCCTCGCGTGACATTCCCTTCAACAAGCTGGTTCTCGCCCAGACCAATGTCCGGCGCATCAAGGCCGGCGTCTCGATCGAGGACCTGGCAGCCTCCATCGCTCGGCGCGGCCTGATCCAAGGCATCCACGTCCGTCCCGTTCTCGATGCCGATGGCCGGGAGACCGGCATGTTCGAGGTGCCGGCCGGTGGCCGCCGCTACCGCGCCCTGGAAATGCTCGTGAAGCAGAAGCTGTTAGCCAAGACTGCGCCCGTTCCTTGTGTTGTCGGAAACTCTTCCAGCGCGGTTCTCTCGGAGGAAGTGTCGCTGGCAGAGAACCTGGATCGCGCTCCGCGGCAAGGTGACGTCGTCTTCACCAATTTCGAGTCGACGATCCTCGGCAAACACGGTGGTTGGCCGACCAAAGGCAAGTTCTTCGGCTACTCCACGGCCGAGGTGCTGGACGCATTGCAAGCCATCGGATTTAACGCGCTTGCTCTGGCCAACAATCACGCATTCGATCTCGGCCCTTGCGGAGTCCTCGCCACGCTGGAGGAGGTCGAAGCCCGCGGCTTCCTGCATGCCGGGATCGGGATCGACGAAACCGATGCCACGAAACTGGGCCATCGCCATTTGGGAGCCCGCCAGGTCTCTCTTCTTGCAATGGATGCAGGCCCTGGACCCGCCAACATGTATGCCGAGAACCGGACGGCTTCGCGTCCGGCTCGGCCTGGTGTCAACCGACTCAAGACCGTTCGCAAGATCGGGGTGCCGAACGGCCATTTCCGAAGGCTGACCAGGCTTGGCGATCAATTGCAAAGCTCGCACCTTGAAATCACCAACTACGCGCAACCGGAGGACCCGCCCCCGCTGACGAGCGGGAAGGAGCTGAATTTCTACGGGACCGTGTTCATCCAGGCAGCTAACTTCAGCCGCTTGATCGAAATCGATCCGCAGAGTGCGAATATTCATCTGTCAGCCATCCGGCAAGCGGCTGCGCAAGGCGATTTTGTGATCGCCTATCTGCATCACCACCATTGGGAACCGGGTTGGCAGGACGTGCCGCGCTGGGTACAGGCCTTCGCCCGCATGTGCATCGACGCCGGCGCAGACCTCTTCGTCAGCCACGGTGCCCCCGTTCTTCAGGCGGTGGAAATCTACAATGGTTCGCCAATCTTCTACGGTCTCGGAAATTTTCTCTTTCACGTCCATCCGGACGAGGGCGAATGGGATCCTCCCGAAGTCTGGCAGAGCATTGTCGCCGCTTGCCGCTACGATGCGAACGGAACCCTCGAAGCCATAGACTTTCTGCCCGTCGTGATCGGCGAGGCAAATGAGCCCCACGGATCCGAAAAAGGCGGATTGGTTCCTGTCCCTGCTGGAGGAAACGCGGCGCGAGAGATTCTCGAGGGTTTCGCAAGCCGCTCGCGTTCCTTCGGTGCAGGGATCGAAATATCCGGATCTTCCGGCAGAATAGTTGTGCCGCCTGCGCGCAAATTTGGCTGACGATCAACGCAAAAACCTAGGTCACTGAACCGAGAATGACCCTGTTGGAGCATCGAAAGCATTGTTGAAGCCGAAACGTTCGCGTCCTTTCAGGGCAGCGCCAAAGCCAAAGATCGGGCGCGACCCTCACCCCGCTGATCTTCACGTCGGCAGACAGATCGCGACGGTTCGCGTGCTGTCGGACGTATCCCAGGCTCAGCTTGCCCGATCGATAGGCGTCAGCTTTCAACAGCTCCAAAAATACGAGAACGCAAGGAACCGCGTCAGTGCGTCCATGATCTACGAGATTGGCAAGTCGCTGGGCGTCCCCGTCAGTCGTTTTTTCGAAGGTCTCCCGGAGAATGGCGAGACTGGCTGTGAGGCTTCCCTGCTACCGCCCGACGAGCGCATTGGCTTCGTTGCCAGCTCAGAAGGTCGCCGCTTGATATTGCATTTCCTTCAACTGCCTCCTCGGGTGCGCGCCAGGTTGTCTGCCCTGATCGCTGCTATCGAGGAGCAATTGACCGTCTCTCAATGACGAAGGACACCGAGGCCGGCAGGAGAGGCGGCCTCGAACAGGCCGGTCTTCGTCGGCTTTGAGCTTAATGTCGTTCGAATCCTCGATTCGGAACTCGCATTAAAAATGTCGACAGAGGTACAGGAACGCTAACGAATATGGCGGGTTGGTTAGCATACTGCGGCCTGACCTGCGGCCGGTGAATGAGTACCATGCTCAAGCTGTCAGCCACTCATCAGCAGCACGTGCCGCCGCCACCTCGAGCGCGTCGGGCGCGAGGATGCCGCGGGCAAGCGCAAAAGCTTCGAAGGCAATGCGCGCTGTTTCGACGTCTTTGTCACCGACCAAAGCAGATTGGCAGACACAGAGCGCGGCTGTGAATGCCGGGCTGCGGCTGCCCGGCCACTCATTCAGCATTTCGTAGGCCTCCACGACCGACACGATATCGCGCGGGAAGCCCATCCCGACAAATACCGGAACGGGCTTTGAAAACAGTTGGGGTCTCATCGGTGACTCCGTTAATTTGCGTGCCGAAACAACACGCAAATTATAGAGTGGTTGCGATGACCTCGACAGTAGACCAAACGGGTGTATTGACCACTTCTCACCCGCGCCCAATGGAGGTCTCCCCATCGCGCCAGCAACACCTTTTTGGAGACCGCGTCTGCCGCTTCGCGCACACTATTTAGATTGAAATGTTGAGGCCAAAAGCGCAGGAGGCGAGGCTAGGCTTTGAGCGAGTGCGGGCCATTGGATCATGGCGGCTGTCGGTCGCAGCTCATCGATTTATCGATCGACGCAGGCGCGCGTCTTCACACGCCGCAGTCACGTCAGGAACGATGGCAGGTCGGACTCAACAGGCTGGCCAAATCAGCGGCCCGGTTGCATCGGGGGGACTAGCTTCTTCGGGGAAGTGCAACCGGGCCACGCCGGTTTCCTCCCGGCATCCAACCATGATGGCGAAGCGGGATGAATACAAGCCATCCATACAAGAGTTGCGGTGCCGACCAGGCATGCCACCATTCGGCGGCGGAGCTATCCGGAAGACTTACTTGCATACCCGTCGAGCCTGGGACCTCCTGTAGATTGTGCAGTCTCCTGACCCGGAGCACCGCCTCGCCTGAGCCCGTGTTCCAAGAAGGACGAAGCCCGCTGCGTGTAGCGTACTGGAGCGGGTCTTTGCGTCCTCGGTCATTGCTTTGTCGATCTTAAGGAATGGTCGGTTCCTGAACGCCCCAGGGCCGTAGTGCCACTAACCCTGGATGCCGTGAGGACGTCGAACGACGTTGTCTCGGAACCTTGACCACAAGATCGGCGGGGCCATAATGGCCGTATGGCTCGCATTTCCATGAGCCATACTGGGAGGAATTATGAAAAACAAAATAGACGACGACCGACGCAATCTTCTGACCTTAGCGGCTGTTGGCGGTGCCGCTGCACTTCTGGGCGGCTTCGGGATCAGCCAGGCTCGCGCCGCCGCGGCCTCCGGGCGTTCCGAAAAGCCGCTCAAGGCAGCGTTCTCCAACGCCGGACTTCAGGCGACATGGTGCGCCCAAGGTAAGGCAGCGGCGGAATACTGGGGCAAATTATTCAACGTCGAGGTGACTTGGTTCGACGGGGAACTCGATGCCGTAAAGCAGCGCGCGGCGATCGACAACATGGCTTCCCAGAAATGGGATTTCGTGGCGATCCAGGCCTTTGGTATCGGCACGCTGGTGCAGCCGGTGCAAAAGATGATCGACGCCGGGATCCCTGTCATCGACATGGACACCCTGATTGCGCCACTCGACAAGATCAATGTGCACAGCTTCCTCGCGCCTGATAATGAATTCATGGGATCATCGGTGACCCAGGCGCTCATCACCGCCATCGGCGGCAAGGGCAAGGTCATCACCACGCAGGGCGCGCTCGGCCACACGGGCGCCCAAGGGCGAAACCGGGGCTTCGAATCCATCGTCAAACAGCATCCCGATGTCGAGGTTCTGGAAAACCAGCCGGCCGACTGGGACGTCACCAAGGTGGCGCGGCTATGGGAGACCTATCTTACGAAATATCCGCAGATTGACGCGGCCTATTTCCACAATGACGACATGGCGCTTGCAGCGTACAACGTCATGAAGGCCCATAACCGTACCAACATTAAGATCGGCGGTTGCGACGCCATGCCCCCTGCAATAGCCGCCGTTGCCGAAGGACGCATGCACGCCACCGTGCGCAATCCATCCTGCCGTATTCATGGCGGCGCCATTGTCGCCGGCGTCGCCGCAGTGACAGGTGGCGAGAAGTCAGGCGAAGGAATCCCGAAAAGCGTCGTAACCGACGGTCCCGTGGTTACCAAGGAGAATGCCGCCGGCATGCAATGGATGGAAGATCATTTCCTGATCTGATCTTCGTCCCAACTGGCTGGCGGATCATCCGCCAGCCATTCGCGCAGCCACTGGACAATTGCGACGCGGACAGAATGAACGCTCAAGCTGAAGCCTCCTTGCGAGCGGTCGCGCCGCGCCTTCGCATGGATGGGATATCGAAATCCTTCGGCGGCGTGGTGGCGCTGCAGGATGTGGATTTCGTGTTGCGCGCCGGCGAGATCCATGGACTCGTTGGGGAAAACGGCGCCGGCAAATCGACCCTGATGAAGATCATCGCCGGTGTGCACGCCGAATACAACGGCCGCATGTTCATCGACGGAGAGCAGGTCCATTTCCGCTCGGCCCGTGATGCGCTTGTGGCGGGCATCGGCATGGTGCATCAGGAACTGAGCGTCATTCCCGATCTCACAGTCGCCGAAAATGTCTTTCTCGGAAAACAGCCGACGAAGGCAGGACTGATCGATTGGTCCGGTATGATGGCCGCAGCCCGGGAACAACTCGCCAATCTTGGCATCGAGGTCGATCCTCGCGCGTCGATGGGATCATTGTCGATCGGCCTCCAGCAACTGGTCGAACTCGCCCGCGTGCTCTTCTCGGGAGCGCGGATCATCATACTAGACGAGCCTACCTCGGCGCTGTCGCCGCCAGAGGTGCATCGCCTGTTCGAGGTGCTTCGCGGTGTTCGTGCGAGCGGCCGCAGCATCGTCTTCATTTCCCATTTCCTCGACGACATCCTATCAGTTTCCGATAGGGTGACCATCTTCCGCAACGGGCGCCGTGTTGTCACCGAAGCCGCGGCCTTGATCGACAAAGGCTGGGTTATCGAACGTATGATCGGCAGCGGTCACGAGGAGCTGGAGGAAAGTTATACCGGCGCGATTGCTCTCAATAGCAAGTCCGCGGCGCCCGTGATCCTCTCGGCGCGACATCTTGCGGTGGGGCGCGCCTTCGCCGATGTGTCGCTTGACGCGCGGGCCGGCGAGATTCTCGGCATCTACGGTTTTATGGGCTGCGGCCAGGTCGAACTGGCGCGGACATTGTTCGGCAAGCTCAAGCCGAGCACCGGGACGTTGGCCATTGAGGGCGCGGCGAAACGTTTTCGCAACACGGCGCACGCTCGCCGCGCGGGAATCGCCTTCGTGCCGGAGAGCCGCCGTTCCATGCTGTTCTACCAAGAACCAGTCTATAAAAATGTCTCGATCAGCGTGCTTGGCCGCATCTCGCGCCTCTGGGTGAAGCCGGCAGCGGAGCGCGAGATCGCCAGCCGCCATGTTGGACTGCTGAATATCCGTCCGTCGAATGTGAAGGCGCTGCTCGCCAGTCTTTCCGGCGGTAACCAGCAGAAGGTCGCGCTGGCGAAATGGCTGACATACATCCCTAAGGTGCTGATCTTGAGCGAGCCGACCCGAGGCATGGATGTTGGCGCCAAAGACGATGTTGTGAAGATCGTACGTGCGCTGCGCAACCAGGGCCTTGCTGTCATCGTTGTCTCGGCCGAGCCCGAAACCGTCCTGTCGCTCGCCGACCGTATTATCGTCATGAAGAAAGGCCGGATCGTGCACGAGTTCGCCGGCGAAACGATCAGCAAGGACCGGCTGCTCGACGCCGCTTGAGGGAGAACGCCATTGACAATGCCGGTTCAGGAAGCCGTGAAAGGGTCCCCGTCGCGGGCTGGCGCCTTCCTGCGCAACCGGATGCGCAACATTGCGCCCTTCGCGACGCTGATCATCCTGCTCGCGTTCTTCAGCATCGCCAGCCCATCTTTCCTCAGCGTCGACAACGGGGTCAACGTGCTGACGCAGATTTCCGTCACGGGCGTCATCGCGGTGGGGCTCACTTTTGTCATCCTCTGCGCCGAGATCGACCTTTCGGTAGCGGCCATCGCCAATGCCACCGGCATTGCCGTTGCCTACTTCACAATGCAGGAATCCTACGTCAACATTCCCAACATCCCCCTGCCAGGCTATGCGGCGATCGGGTTGGCGCTGCTCATCTGCGCCTTCCTGGGCCTGGTCAACGCCTTCGGCACGACGCTAATTGGAATTCCCTCGTTCATCATGACACTTGCCATGATGCAGATCGGTGCTGGCATTTGCGCGCTTCTGGTGCGCGGCCAGATCGCCTATGCCGTTCCCGATCTGGTTACGATGATGGGTTCTGGCACGATAGCCGGCTTTCCGTGGATCATCATCGTGCTGGGCGTATTCCTGCTGGTCGGCCATATCGTTTTGACCTACACGCGCTTCGGCCGATACGTCTACATGGTCGGTGGCAACCGCGAAGCGGCGGAATATTCCGGTGTCAACGTCAAACTGGTCTTAGGCGCGGTGATGGTCATTTCGGCGGTCTGTTCCGGTGTCGCAGGGATGATTGGCGTAGCCCATTTCGGCAGCGCTCAGCAGAACGAGTTCGACGGCTATCTGCTTGACGCCATCGCAGCGGTGGTGGTCGGTGGCACCAGCCTCTTTGGCGGCCGTGGCGGGATCGGCAACACGATCATCGGCCTGTGCATACTTGGCGTCCTCAACAATGGCCTCGATCACGTCCAGATCGACAGTTTTTTGAAAATCCTCATCCGCGGCATCATTCTGCTCGTCGCACTGATCATCAATGTCTATGTGCAGAATCTGCGTGATCGGCAACGCATCTGATTACCGGCGGTTGCCAAGGCACCTATTTGTGCAACTTCCTCCAGATACTCGGCGGCGCGAGAGCTGCCGGGATTTGCGCCCAGGCATGGAGCTTCGGCCGGCCTGCACCTCTGCCAGACGTAGCAGGGCGATCATAGGAGCGATTTCAGTTCCGGAGCTGCGTGAGTGACTTAGTATTGGTCAATCGAGTTCGATCCAAGCTGGCGCATGGTCGCTTGGCTTCTCCCAGCCGCGCAACTCGACGTCCACGCCGGCATTGCGCAGTTTGTCCGAAAGGGAAGGACTCACGAGCAGATGGTCCATTCGGAGACCGGAGCTTCGATCGTAGCCGCCCCGGTATGAGAAGTTCCAGTAGGTGTAGATGCCCTTCTCGGGGTGGATGCGGCGGACGGCATCGATCCAACCATTCCCGAGCATTTCGGCGTAGGCTTGCCGGCTCTCCGGAAAGTACACCGCGTCCCCTAGCCATCGTTGGGGCACGACGGCGTCGATTGCGGTTGG
>NZ_JAPYKQ010000030.1:0-47413 GCF_037179625.1 Mesorhizobium sp. Cs1299R1N3
TCGGATGTCTTGAGCTCTTGAAGGCAGACGATGTCGTACGCGGTTTCATCCAGCCATTTGAGCAGCACGGGCAGGCGGCCGTTGACGCCGTTCACGTTGAAGGTAGCGATGCGGGTCATTTGAACTTTCCGTAGGCTAGGCAGCGCCTCTCAACGCCGGACGGGTCACTACGATCCCGATCTCCGTGCAAGAATGGCTAATCCGTCATCCGTGCAGCGGAGAACCTCCGCTGCAACAACTGCAGACAAGAGGATCAAGCCGCCATCGCGAATAACGTTGCGAATTGTGCTCCATCTCTGGGCGTTCTGGCTGGCCTCAGCGTCCTGAATATTCTGCGGCTGCCAAGCCAGGCCAAATTCATTCCGATCGACTGCTTGCGTATCGGGTAGCGGCAGCTCGTCTTACCTGGATCACCAAAAAGCGGGCGGACTGTTTTCGGCCAAGAATGCGCCATTCCGTGATCGATTTTGCGACGGCAGGTGCTGCTCATTTTGACCTCAGCCACGGGCGGTTGCCCACTCTTAGGAAAAGACGCTTGGGGCAATCGCTCGCTCCCGCAGCTGTGAGCAAAGTTCAGTCCACGACGGATCAGAAACGAAACTGCTCAGACCGCCACAGGCATCAGCGAAAGGCATATCGCCGAAGCGGTCGATGACCTCCCTGGTTTCGCCTATGCTGCCCTTTCGGATTGACTCGAATGGATCCTCATCGCATTCAATGACGCGATGCCCCCAAGCTCCTGGCACATCATCGCTCGCGAGAGCGCGTCGAAAGTCCGCATCCATGTCTGCGGTCTCTAGAGCCCGACAAATGACGTAGCGCATCAGGGGATAATAGACCGGCTGGTGACTGCCTCCGAGCGCGCGCACGCCGGGCAGGATCGACAGGACCAGAAACATAAGGAGCAGGTTGGGAATAAGGCTGCGGTTCGCCAGCCGCTCAACGATATCGGGAGCCGCGAAGCGAGCTACCTTCATTCTGGTCGCCAGATTGATGAGTTCTCCACCCACCATGCGCAGCGGCAGGCGCTTTCCGTTTTCATAGTGCCAAAAGAAATCGGTACCGCGCGCGAGCCAGCCACCCCAGGGGCCAGCCGCCAGCCTGTCGATCTCGTCAAGGATATTCAAAGCCAGCTTTGGGCTTTCCAGCAACCTCGTACGCAGCCAGGAACCCTCGTCTGACAGGTGGTCCGCCACCAGGTCGGCAACATCCTCATCGTCGATTTGCAGGAAGGCAAAGCTCTCTCCGAACAGTTTTGGCCAGAGGATGCGATTGGCTGCCTTGATGGCATGCGCAGGCCGCTCGAACTGCGTCTTCGGCAGAAGGCTGTGAAGCAGGGCGAGGGCCTCTCCCTCGGCATTTCGCTCCGTTGGCACCAGCTCCAACCGGTATGATCCAGGCCCGGTCAGAAGGCCGTATCCGATCATCCGGCTTCGGCTGAGACCGAAGACGTTGACCGGCTTCCCGCCAAGCGTGATCCAGCCTGGCCCCTTGCGGGGCTTTTCAACGAGACTCACCGTTGAAACGGCATAGGAAACGTAGGTCGAGCAGCCATGCGCCGAGAGGCCAAGCAGGCTGAAGATGTGCGTGTAATAGGCCTCTGGCTCCATGAGGAGAAACAAATGCGGGCCGGTCTGCAACACGCGGCGTTGTTCTAGATCTTTGCATATTTGGGAGACGGCGTTGATCGGCAATCCGTTTCGCGTTCCCGCATTCCTGATCGTGTCGAGCAGCCTGGCAAACGCGCGGCTGCGAATTTCGGGTTCCGATTTCTGGGCAGGCGCTTCGAACAAGCGGGACGCATAATCGCGAAGCCGGCGGCGATGATAGGAGCGCGTCCAAGGATAGAGCGTCGCCAGAGAGTCCAGCACCGCCTGCTTGGCGCCTGTGTCGGTCGCTAGCTCGTCCACCTCACGGTTCGTCCTTTCGCTGTGCGATGCCGATGCTCAATGCAGGAATGCTGATAAGGAGCACCACGCCGAATCCGAAGAAGATCGTCGAAGGAAATACACTCTCGCCCATAACGCCAGCGATGCTGAATATGACCAGTCCCAGCGCGACAGCGAGACTGTGCATGACGCCCTTGGCCCTGCCCAATACATTGTCAGGCGTACGCGACTGCAGTGTGACCTCGATGCTCACCCGGCCCAGATTGTAGAGAAACCCGAGCGCGGCGAAGACGATCAATGTCCAAGGCGCGCGCGCAGTGATCAACGACATCAACGCGAGCGCCGTTGAGGCCAAAAGCATGAGGTGCAGTATAGGACCACTTGTCGCTCGTGTCAGCCTGACGAGAACAGCCGCCCCAATAACCGAACCAGCCGACCACGCGGCCTCAAGGTAGCCGAAATCGGCGGCTGTGCCGTGCTGCTCTTCGAAGACGAAGCTTGATCCCATCACCGTGACCAGCACCGCGCCTCCATAAAGAAGGGCATAAGCGGCAAACAGACGAACTAGATGCTTATCGAAGTTCGGTGCCAGGCCTTTGGCCGTTCTGACACGTTGCAGGAGGAGGCCTGGCATCCAGAACAGTGAGCCGGCTGAAACGAGGAACAACAGGGCGAGGGCCATGAGCGTCAGGGCAGGGGAGCGCCCACCCAGTAATGATCCGGCTAGCAACGCTGCGCCGAGGCTGCCAAACTGCATGATGAAGTAGATGATGGAATTCGATGCCGCAAGTTCGGCGCCTCCCGTCACGAGAGGGATCATCGCTTGCGAGGCGGTCAGTGCGACACGATCGCAAATGGAAAAGAGCGCCGCTGACAGGCAGAGCGTTAAAAAGGCGTCCTTGTAGAGAAGCGTGCAAGCCGTGGCGAGCAAGATGGCAAAGCGACCGAGGTCGGCCGTGATGTTCAATCGCCGTCGGTCAAACCGGTCCGCTGCCAGGCCGGCCAGAGGGCTCGCAACGATTTCGACGACACTGACGGTCGCAAGCAGTATCGCCACGCCGGCGCTTCCGTAGCCTGCTGCGACAACAGTCCAGGCGGATGCGATGTAATATCCGTTTCGTCCGACTGCCGCCGATAGCGTGCTCGCCATGAATCCAAGCCATAGACGGGACTGGATGCTTGATCTCAGGTCAGCGTGAATTTGAATTGCATTTGACAAGGGCTGCGCATCCAATGGGCGCTTGTCATACCCACTGCCCAGATTGCCGCTTAACAATCACGCTTGTTTTTTCAGTTCGTTGCTGAAATCAGCGGAAGTATTGAATCAAATCCTGGACCGGCGGCGGTATTCCGTCGGACTGGCTCCGAATGCCCGCTTAAAGGCGATCGCGAAATGGCTTGAGCTGCCGAACCCGCATTCTAGCGCGATCTCCGTCGCCGACATATTGGTCGATCGCAGCATGTCGGCGGACTGATCCAGTCGACGCCGCGCGATAAACGCGTGTGGCGTCATCCCGGTAGATTGCTTGAAAGCCCTGCTGAAATGGAAACGGCTGATACCGACCTCCTTTGCCAGATCGGCGAGGGTGGGTGTCTCGTCCGACGAGGCTTCGATCATTGCGATTGCCCGTTTGAGATCGAAGGCTGACAGCCCGCCTTTCGCCGGCTCGTGATAGTGGCCGTTGCGCCTGACCATCTGAACGAGCAAGTGCATCGCCTGGCTCTCGACCATCGTCACGCTGATCGGATCGGGCTGCCTGAGCTCGATGGCGATCCGCTGCAAAGCCATCTCCACGGTGCTGTCCCGAAATCCGATCGAAGCCGGCAGGTCGCAATGGCGCACCATCCCGCCGAACGCTTCGTCGGTAAATCCTTTTTCAATTGAGACGAGCAGGTAGGCGGCCGTGGGTTCTCCCTCGTCCCACCCCGTCCAATCACTGCCAGCAGGCATATGGATTACCGAGCCAGCCCGCCGCGGCGAAAACGAGATCCGATGCCCGTCGACGAAATCCTCTCCGCGGCTTGCCGCCCCTTTCAGGTTCATCAGGAATATATGGCCCGGGAACGAAATTGCTGTTTCCTGGCGCTCCAGACCAGTTCTCCTGATCAAGTCAGCCCGCACGTTGCCCCAGCTCTCATGTTGGTGTGTAAGCGTCTGGTGGTGTGAACGGCGGATCTTGTTCGGATCGAAGCAAGGGGTGTCCACGGATGGGAGCAGCCTTCATACTAAGAGTAGCCCGCCCTCCGGTGTTGTGCCTAACCATAGGTTGCTGGACAAATCACAACTAACTCAGGATTGGTAGAAGATGTGACTTTAGTAAAAAAATGGCAATCTCAGGAAAGCCGATCGTGTTCGGTAGGCCTAACAGTGCCCTGGCCAAGACTCAAAGCAGTTTGAAACATTAGACCGCTCTTAATGAGTGGAGTTTTCTCATTGATCTCTTGGCATCTCACCAAAGCAACGGTGCGGGAGACATAGTGCGATGCGAGGGCTCAATGATTTTCTGGCCGAGTGCGACCAAGGACCACGGATCAACCAACTGGCAGGGTTTTTTGCGGCAACCGCAGCGGGCAAAAGCGGGATGCCAGTTCGCAAGCCTCAGGCCGACCCCCGCCTTCTGCCCAGCGATGAACTCGTGCGCGATCTCGTTCGCCTGCACGCCGCCCGGCAAGGCTTTTTCGACCAGCACTATCACGGCAGCATTCCCTACAGATTGGAGGAGGAGTGCCGGATGGCCTACGCGGTGCTGAATTATGCCCGGCGCCGTGGTGCTGCGCTGTCGCTGTACAGTCTTGGAACGGCGGAAGGCACGATGGCCAGAACACTGTCCGAATTTTCGGATGGGCAGATTCTTTCGCTGTCCTGCAGCCCGAACCCCGAGAACTACAAATCCTTCATGGCGTATGGCGAACCGGCCCACGCCGAATTCTTCATCGGCCCGTTCCACTGGTTGACCAAGGATGCGCTCGGATCCGATCGGCGGCTGAAGAAATTCACGCGAGGCTTCGACGTCATCCTGGAGGACACAACATTCCAGATGTATTCGCCCAACAGACCCAAGCAGATAGAGTTCGTGACCCAGCACCTCAAGGACGGTGGCATCTTCGTCTTCGTCGAGAAATTCAGGGCGGCCGATGAAAGCGACTACCAGCGTCGAGAGTACCAGAAGGATTATGGCTTCAAGGCGAGGTACTTTCCCCCGGACGAAATTGCAAAAAAGAAGACGGACGTCCTCGGGACCATGTTCAACAATGAGGTGACACTGGCAGAGATGGCGCGCTCCGTAGGTGCGCATTTCAAGTACTGCACGATGACGTGGAACAGCGGCAATTTCTGCAGTCTTGCGGCGAGCAACAGCAAGGAAAATCTCGGCCTCTACGCTTCACAGATGTCAGCGCCCGCCATTCCGCATGAATATGTCTACGAGACCAGCGTATCTGACGCAGCGACGATCGCCATAACGGACAATCCGATGTGACGCAGCCATGGGGTGGCAGCTGCGCGAGGCTCCAGGCGGGCAGGCGAGATTGTTGATCCGCCTGAGTGCCGCCTGTCCGCAATACGCATCCGATCGCATGCCGGCGGGACAGGCGCCTCCTGCAGCGATGGTCACGAAGCTCGATGGACATGACGCGGAACGGGAACGCCATCCAGTTGCTGACCTATGCTTTTGCGGCCATGGATCACGGAAGCTTGCGTCAGGCCGCAAGAGCCCTGAGAGTCCAGGAATCCTCGGTCAGCCGCAACGTCGTCAAACTCGAACAGCTTCTCGACATGCAGCTGTTCGAGCGCGATGTGCGCGGCGTTCGCTTGACGAAGACAGGCCGCGCCTGGATCGAAAACGTGCGGGCTCACTACGACGGCCTGCTCGATGCTTTCGCCGAGCGTGTGCGCGATAACAAGGATGCCAAGACACTCAGGATTGGGCTGTGCTGGGTGACAGGAGGAGAATTCCTCAAACGCCTCATCGAGCGTTTCGGCAAGCTGTACCCGGACGTAAGGCTGACCATTGAGGATGTCCCATCGGGCCAATACCTTTCTGCAATACGCCGCAGGCGCTTCGACCTTATGTTCACACATCACATTGGCACCTCCAAATTCTGCAGCAGCGAAGTGTTCTGGCAAGAGCGCCTCTTCGTGCTCCTGCCGTCCTGTCATTCTCTTGTCGAGAGGCCGGTGCTCAGATGGTCCGACCTCGCGGACATGCCTCTGCTCGTCCCGGTTGGGGTGGAAGGGCCGCCGTCGGACCTGTGCCTGCTCGAACGCATTGCGGCCGATGGCGGGCCTGCTATTCATACGTGTCGCGCGAACCAGGCGACAGTCATCTTCCAGGTGGGACTGGGGCAAGGCATCACTTTAGCCGCGGCGAGCTATGTCAGGACAGTCGCCACCGATTCTGCCCTGTGGAAGCCGCTTCGCGGGAAAAACAGCGTCAGTTCGATCAGGGGCGTGTGGCTAGAATCGAATCCAAAGCGTGCCGTCCTCCGGTTCGTCGGACTCGCCAAGAACATGGCGGAGGGAAGTCCAAGACGGCGACGCGCGAAGCCCGCAAGGTTTATTCGGGGGGCTACGCCCAGCTAGCCGAAAAATGCGACTTGACTCGCAGGGCGCCGCCGATGAGATGCAACCGTCGACTGCATTGCGGCAGCATCTATCAATCGGAACGAACGTCTTGTTTCTGGAAGCGTATCGGGGGGCCGTACAACTCATTCCAGGCGCTTGGGAGGCGACCAAGCCACGAAGGCCGAGACGTCTCAGCCTGCTTGGTGTAACTGCAACGTTCAGCGTCCATAGATAGGGTTCCGGAACCTTACTTTACAATCTCGGTAGGGCTGCTTGACTTTCTCGCTGAGCCGCATCGATGGATGCCCGCTCCCCGTCCGCAGACGGTTCATCTCGCGGGCGAACTCGTCGCAGCCTACTTGAACAGAGGCGGACCCATCAGGCCATCGCCCTGACGAAGCTCCCGGTTCTCCCGTTCCAGAGCCTTCATCTTCTCCGGGACGCCCCCGGGAATGCCCGGTGTTGAACCGTTGTTCACCTCGCCCGAGTGTGAGCGCCGAACACCCGATGTTGGCTGCGATCGAGGAAAACGGTCGCCCATCGAGAGGTATGTTCGGTTTCGTAGTCAAAAACAAGCCGCACCGCTCGGGCGCGGACTTCAGATGAATTTGTTCGTTGTTTTGCTGGTCATAGCTCGACGGTCTCACGAGTTCGAGCCCCCGGCAAACCCGGTGCGGTTCAACTACAGCATGTCCCTGAAGTTGCCGAGAAATGTGCTACATATTGTGCTACCTATTGGGATACAAATCGAGCTCGGAATCAGAAAAAAGGAATAGAAACAACGTTTGGTGAATGGCGCGATCCCGGCCATTCGCGAAGCATCCCGGCCGGTCGCTGGAGGTGGACTTGCTTGGCCAATTCCGGCTGTGGCCAGCGCCTCGCCGACGCTGTGACGCTTGAAGAACGCGTGAATATTCCGATACTGACCTTGTGGCGTCGCCGCCTCGGCCGGTTGGACGGCGCGCCATTGCTGCGACTACGTCTGCTCGAACCGATCTTAGTCGACATACCTAGGTCAGCCGCGCTCGGGTCGTGCGCGGTGTAGCCAAGAGAAGGCTGGTTTCGCTGCCTGTTATCCCGGCAATGAGCCGGATGCGCCGCAGCACCGCATCGAAATCAGTCAGCGAGGCGGTCCCAAGCTCGACAACCAGATCCCAGCGGCCATTGGTGGTATGGATAGTCGAAACTTCGGGGAAGCCCCCCAGCGTCCGGACCACGCGGTCGGCGGCATGCCCCTCGATCTCAATCATCATGATACCGCGAATGCGCTGGTCGACAGCGTCAGCGCGCAGCACCACCGTGTAGCCGATGATGTCGCCGGACCGTTCCAACCGCTCCATACGTGCCCTGACCGTAGCGCGCGAGACGCCGAGATCGACAGCGAGATCCGACACGCTGCGCCGAGCGTCATGCCGAAGCAAGGTAACGAGCCGTTCGTCCAGCGCATCCATCGAGTTACCATTTTGACCAATTTTGCTGCCATTACAATAAACATTGTTCCCGAATTGCCAATTCTGCCCCTTCATATCGCCGGCTCGCCATGATCTCCTCGCGGCTTATCAGAACTTGGTCGCGGGAAAAACAATGCGTTGCAAAATCGTCGGGGCGCCGGTGCAAGACGGCGCTGGCAGAATGGGATGTGAGATGGGGCCGAGCGCGCTGAGAACCGCCGGACTTGTCGAGGTGCTGTCCAGCCTCGGCCATGCGGTGGAGGATATGGGCGCCGTCCAGGCAATCCCGGTAAGACGCGTCGTGCACGGCAACCTGGCGCTGAAGGCTCTGCCTGAAATCTCGGCGTGGACATCCGCCATTTCCGAGGCCGCCTATGCGGCGAGCGAAGATGCCATGCCGATCTTTCTCGGCGGCGATCATTCAGTCTCAGCAGGAACCGTATCGGGCCTTGCCCGCCGCGCCGCCGCGACCGGACGCCCGCTGTTCGTGCTGTGGCTGGACGCCCACCCGGACTTCCACACGCTCGACACCACCGCGAGTGGCAATCTGCATGGTGTTCCGCTCGCCTACGCCAGCGGCCAGCCGGGCTTCGCCGGTTATTTCCCGGATTTGCCGGCAGCGGTCGATCCATCGCGTATCTGCACGATGGGACTTCGAAGTGTCGATCCGGCGGAGCGCAGGGCCCTCAATGAGGCAGGCGTGATCGTGCACGACATGCGCGCCATTGATGAGCATGGCATCGCGCCGCTGCTGCGGGCCTTCCTGGCGCACGTGTCTGCGGAAGCCGGACTGCTGCATGTCAGTCTCGACGTCGACTTCCTCGATCCTTCGATCGCTCCGGCAGTCGGCACCACGGTTCCCGGAGGCGCGACGTTCCGCGAGGCGCATCTGGTGATGGAGATGTTGTCTGATAGCGGGCTCGTCTCCAGCCTGGACCTGGTCGAGTTGAACCCGTTTCTGGACGAGCGTGGCCGAACCGCGACGCTGATGGTCGACCTGACGGCGAGCCTGATGGGCCGCCGCATCATGGACCGTCCCACCCGCAGCCATTCCGGGAGCTTTTGATCATGACCGCGGCAAAGCTGAACATCGTCCCCTTCGTCAGCGTCGATCGCATGATGAAGCTGGTCATTGCCATCGGCGTGGAGCGCTTCCTGACCGAGCTCGCCAGCTACATCGAGGAAGATTTCCGGCGCTGGGAACTGTTCGATAAAACGCCTCGTATCGCCTCGCATAGCCATGACGGGGTCATCGAGCTGATGCCGACAAGCGATGGGCGGCTCTATGGCTTCAAATATGTCAACGGTCACCCCAAGAACATGCGTCAGGGTTTGCAGACGGTCACCGCCTTCGGTGTGCTTGCCGACGTCGGGAACGGCTACCCGATGCTGCTCACCGAAATGACCATCCTGACCGCGCTTCGCACCGCCGCCACGTCCGCGGTCGCCGCCAAGTATCTGGCGCCGAGCGGAACTCGCACCATGGCCATCATCGGCAATGGCGCCCAGTCGGAATTTCAGGCGATCGCTTTCAAGGCGCTGACCGGCGTCGATACGCTGAAGCTGTATGACCTGGATCGGTCCGCGTCACAAAAATGCGCGAAGAACCTTGCTGGCATGGGCTTTGACATCACCATCTGTGGGAGTGGACAGGAGGCGGTCGAAGGTGCCGGGATCATCACGACCGTCACCGCCGACAAGCAGTGCGCCACCATTCTCACCGACAACATGGTCGGGTCCGGCGTCCATATCAACGCCGTCGGTGGCGATTGCCCAGGCAAGACCGAACTGCACAGAGACATCCTGCTTCGCTCCGACATTTTCGTCGAGTTCCCGCCACAGACCCGCATCGAGGGCGAGATCCAGCAGCTGGATCCAAACCATCCGGTGACCGAGCTCTGGCAAGTGATTGCCGCCAAGGCGCAAGGCCGCCGAGACGCCAAGCAGATCACGCTGTTCGATTCAGTCGGCTTCGCGATCGAGGATTTTTCGGCGCTGCGCTATGTGCGCGACCAGCTGCAGGCGACCGGCCTCTATGAGGAACTCGATCTGTTGGCCGACCCCGACGAGCCGCGCGATTTGTTCGGAATGCTGCTGAGGGCGGCCCTGCGACCCGCTGCGTGAGGAATTTTGCCATTCGACGGGTCGGCGCAACCGATGGGAAGCCGCCCTCAGCGGTCATTCCAAGTCAGCGGTCATTCACGACTGTCGCGGGATCTTTCATTCATATCGACACATTACCGACTTCATGCGGCGGGGGATGGCTCGCGCTCGTAGCGTAGCACCGGCTCGGCCGGCTCCAAGTCCGTCAGTCGCGAAAGGCCCGCGCGCGCAAGCACCCGGCTCACCGTTGCTGGCGAACGCCAACCTCATGCGCGATATGCTGACCGGTGAGGCGCTGGCGCCGCAGCGCCACGATCCGCTCAACGATCGGCGGTTCGGTGGCGCTGGGGATTTGCTTGGGTCGCGACGAGTGGTCGGCCATGCCGGCCGGCCCTCAGCTTTATAGCGCTCGACCCAACCCGCCACGATCTTCGCCGTCACCGCATATTTCAACGCCGCTTGGCCTTGAGAAAGGCCGCCTTCTATCGCCGACAGCGCCATTTCCTCTCGACGCAGCAGCGTCAGACGGGCATTCTTATGGATGTTCATTCGGACCCTCCGTTGAATCTGGACTTGGTAACTCCAGTCTCCACAGTCGGGCCGAATGGATAATCTATGGAAAGCTCACAACTAGACATGACTTAGCAATTGCCTAGGCTAGCGGCGCCTGCCTCTTAGCCGCTGCACTACTTATCCTTCCTCTGCCTGCCACGGCCGCGCCGCTGTCGGGCGTCCCCTCTGTCATCGACGGCGACACCATCGAAATTCACGGGCAGCGAATTCGCTTGAACGGCATTGACGCGCCGGAAAGCGCGCAGCTGTGCCTTGACGCCGCGGCTAGAAATATCATTGCGGGCAAAAGGCATCTCTCGCGCTGGCGGACTTTCTCGAGGCGCATCGCCCGACATCCTGCATCGAGGTCGACCGCGACCAGTTCAGGCGCATGGTGGCCGTCTGCACGGCAGGCGGTGTCGATATCGGCGAATGGGTGGTCAAGAAGGGCTATGCGGTCGACTGGCCGAAATATAGTGCTGGCTTCTATGCCAAGGCCCAGACTGACGCTAGGAAAGCCAAGTACGGCCTATGGGCAGGATCGTTCGATAGGCCTTGGAAATGGCGCAAGCAAATGACTGTCAACTAGGTCAGCCATTCGACGGAGATCGCGTCCTCCCGGCTCAAGCAGGGAGGGCGCGTTCGCGCGACTTGCGGTTGGCGGCTTCGAGGAAAACCGTGAAGGCTTCGATCTGGCGGATGCTCAGCCAGTTGCGGTTGTCGTAGCGAAGCAGCAGCTTCACTGCATGCCCGCCGCGATTTTTCAGGGCACCGGCAAGGCTCATCATGCTCGACCTCCTGCTGCCCGCCGCAATACCGTCCTATCCCGCAAAGCGTACAACGGAACGACGGTGTGTGTGAGCCGGCGTTAACGCGCCGGCTCACACAGTCGGAAGCTCGTCAACAATTGCCGTTGTAGTAACGGTCGTCGCAAGGCGCGGTGTAGATGCGGCCGTAACGGTCCTGGTAGCGGCAGAGCTGGTCCTCCCGGCGCTGCGGGGTGGTGGCGGAGCCGACGACGGCGCCAAGCAGCGCGCCGCTGGCCGCGCCGATGACGGTGCTCTTAGTATTGCCGCCGATGGCCTGGCCGACGAGAGCACCGCCGGCGCCGCCCAATAGCGCACCCGTGGTGGCGCGCTGCTGGCCTTCTGTCCGCGACTGGCAGCCCGCGAGTGCCGCGGTGACCAGCACCGCCAAAATAGCCTTTCTAACGATCATGACTGGAACTCCTCTGACGCCCCGGGAACTGACAAGCGGGGGCGATGGCCCGAGTGCGGCTGCATTGCGGCGGAACGGCGGCGCGCCGGCTCACGAAGTGAGACAAGGTTTGCCGGTAGTTGAAAGCCATGGTTTCCAAAGCGGAAACTACGAATGTGTGTTCTCACCCAGCCTTCACGTTCCCATCATCGCTGGTCGGCGCTTGACAAAGCCCTTTCCAATTGGCTTCGCCATGCCGAGCGAGAGCATGCCCAGGCGCTTGCGCCATCCGCACACGGTTGCGCCGCAATGACGAACGAACGACGCCGGGGATTCGACATAAACTGGACTGGAATTGCTAACCAACTCGCAGGCCGTCCTTCGCTATCTTCAAGACATCGATGCGATGGCGCAACGCGATGGACAAGGTTGCAACCCTTCGGACTGCAGGCACGCGCGTAGTACGCGCTGCTCAATATCTGCGCATGTCGAAAGAGCACCAGACCTACTCGATCGACAACCAGAAAGATGCCATCCGCGACTATGCCGACATAATGGGCTACGCGATCGTCGCCACTTACGAGGATGCCGGGCGCAGCGGCCTCAAATTGGGAGGGCGCCTCGGCCTTCAACGTTTGCTCGCCGATGTGGAGAGCGGGCGTGCCGATTTCGAAACCATCGTTGTCTATGATGTCAGCCGCTGGGGACGCTTTCAGAACATCGATGAAAGCGCCTCCTACGAATACCGCTGCCATATGGCCGGCGTGCGTATCGAATTCTGCGCCGAGCAGTTCTTGAACGACGGCAGCGTCGGCTCCGATGTGCTTAAGGCCATTAAACGCAGCATGGCAGCCGAGCACAGCCGCATGCTCTCGCAAAAGACGTTCATAGGCCAGGCAAGGCTGGTCCGGCTTGGGTTCCGCCAAGGCGGCAAGCCAGGGCTCGGTTTAAGACGCCAATTGCTGGACCACTCGGGACATCCCAAACTTATCCTCTCCGAGCACGAACAAAAGAGCCTGCACACTGACAGGATGATCCTGGTACCCGGGCCGCCAGAAGAGATTGCAACGGTGCGGTGGATCTTCAATCACTTCGTCAAAACAAACAAGACAGATCTTGAGATGGCAAGGCTGCTGAACAAGCGCGGCGTGCTGACGGACCTTGGTCGACCCTGGAAGCAGGAAACGGTGCGCGGGGTGCTGACCAATGAAAAATACATTGGCACCAATGTCTGGAACAGACGCTCCCGCAAGCTCAAAGGAAAGGCAGTGCACAATCCTCCCGAACAGTGGGTGCGAGCGGAAGAGGCATTCGAGCCCATTATCGACCTCAAGCTGTTCGAACGGGCGCAAGTCATTCACAAGAGGCTCTATTCGCATACGCGTGTGAGCAACGAAGAGATGCTGATGGCATTAAGGAAGGTCCTGGCGCGCCGAGGCGCCTTGTCTACCTCCATCATCGACGCTGCACCCGATTGCCCCGCAGCGAGTCTATACCACCATCGCTTCGGAAGCCTTCTAAAGTCCTACGAATTGATTGGCTATGAGCCGCCGAAGAACTGGCAGTTTATCACCTCCAAGCAGCGAATGGCGTCGCTGCGTGCACAGGCGATCGAGGACCTGCTGGCAGCGATTGAAGTGGCAGGCGGAACGGCGACTCACGATACAAAGAGCGACGTCTTCCGGATCAATGAGGAGTTCTCTGTTGCGATAGAGATCGCGCGGTGCTGCGCCTCCGACCACGGATATCCCTTCTGGTCTTTGGACACAAAGCGCCAGTCGCTCGCCGACATCTTCACCCTGATCAGGATGAGCCCTGGTGATCTGGCCATTCGGGATTATCTGATTGCCCCTGCGTCCGAAATCCTCGGAAAATCGGTCTTGCGCGCCAACAATGGAGCACCGCTGGACACCTACCTCTTTGCCACGCTCGGTCCGCTTGTCCGGCTGGCAGGGCGAACAGGTGCTGAGGACCTATGGTGAGTTCGAAGCGTCGTCTGACCCGCGAAGCCGCTCACAAAGTTTTGCGCGACAGCAACCAGCGACACGCCCGGAACATTGTCGCTGATCAGCCGGGATCAAAAGAAAAGCTCTTCGCACCCAGGCTCCTGGCAACCTATGAGGCGGAGTGCAGACGCAAACGCGATTTCATAAGGGAAGTAGCTGAAACAGAACAACGCTTGGGGCGTTTGGTCGAAGCGCTTCGTCTGATAATGAGTGACATGCGGTTTCACTCTTTGCTGGCGTCCGAGGGACTTCCCACCATACCGAAACTGTTGGCTCAAAGGCTGCAAGCCACGAGGGTCGGACCGGCAGCAACTCCACCTTGTGGTGAAATCTCTCCCTGCGGAAGCGAGGCCTGGCAACCCGCCCACGGGATTTGCGCCGAGGTTCTCGACCGCCTTCGTGATTGCCCGGTAAAGGTGAAAATCTTCGGTTTGCTCCGGCATGTTCTCCCAGCCAGGCAATTGGAGATTGCGAGGCTAATGGTTGCCATGGACCGGGTCACATTCACTTACGTGAAGATGCTCGTCGCCCTTACGCCACAGAGGATGCTGGTCAAGGACTTCCATCCGACCATGATCGCCAACCTGACTCAGGATCAGTACCGCATGATGGAACCCGAGGTCAGCGCCCTAGGTGCCGCGTTTCTGAGCGCGTTTGAGCGGCGTGGTTTGGCGAGCCTGGAACTCGGTGCCGGGAACGCATATTTCCATCGGCTGATGGATAACTCCAAGATCGTGCGCTACCTGGCGCACACGTTTCCCGGCAATTTTGAGGAGTTCCACGAGTTGTCGAGTGGCTATGCATTCTCCAACTCCCACAGTTTCGTGGCACATTGTGAACCTCGAGCCGGACCGGCCCGCCCCGGTCGAGGCTCATGCAGAACAGCGCGCGTTCGATGGTGCTAAAAAGCGCGCCTTTGCCATATCGTCGGATCAGCCCGGCCGGCTTCATCTCGGCATGATGCAAGCATTTTGTTCACCAGGCCCGCAAAGTGTGCCACTCACGGAGGTCGCCAAGGGAAACATCCAAGCCGGCGTGAACGCTGCCATCGATGAACGTTTGCGGCGGAATCACGACCTGGCCTGGTGTGATGATCTTTTCCGTGACATGGCGGCTGTTGTAGTGGATCAGCAGCATGCCGGGGCGGCGCCGGCTACCTGCCAAGCGGCTTTGTCTGCCATTTAGGGTCGCGCCTTATGCCAGTGCGTGTGCAAGTTGCTGAACAAGCTCTCGCAGGACGGAGCGATTTACGCGCACGGCTGGGTCGGCGCCGAACTTATCAACAGCCTGGTCGGTGACGAGGAGAGGGCCATCGAGCTATCGCGGATCCTCCAGCGACAGATCGAAAAAGAACTGCGATCGGTGTATGGCGCGAAGCGATCGTCGACCAACTAAATGGCGGCGACCCGTTCGAGATCGCAACTAGTCGTAGTATGGCTGTGGCGGCAGGCGGAGTTGCCGTGGTGTTCGGAGCACTAATGTTTTGGCCCGCATAACTTGGCGGCTCTAAGCCGTGTCACCGGGGTGGCGAAAATGCAAGTATTAGCGCTTGCTTGACGAGGGCGTTGACCGCCCCAGAATCATCGTATGGCTCAGGGCATCAAGATCGGCGATGAGGTCGCGATAACCGCAACCGTCCGGCGGCGGGTAACTGAGGACCATGTGAGCGTTTCCATCCCTTCTTATGGACAGCCGCATTCGATCGTCGATCAAACAACGAAGGTGCAGAAGGGGCAGCACATCGAGCTGATTGGCAGCGTCACCCACATCGACGAAAATCACGTGACGGTGAACCTGGGCATTCCCGTCACCGTCGATGCCGATACCGTCAGACTGGTGACGCCCTATAAAACGCCGACGCGGAAGACGCCACTGATGGACAAGGCCACATAGAAAGCTCCATCAAGCGGGACGTCTCACCCGCCTCGAAATGGCCCGCAATAGGTCCGCTTCGTTCGTGGTCCCGGCATCGAAAACCTGGAACACTTCCCTGGCCAGGGATTCCCGCTGTTCCCTGTCTTTTTTGGCTAGACGGCGCTCGCTACACAGCCGATCAAACACCCGCTGGAGCTTGTCCAGATCAGCGGGCCAGTAGACACCACTGTTGCTCGACCAAGGCATTGCCGCCGCCCTCGGCGCGGCTTTGATAAGACACCATTGAGGCAGCAGGAACCCGCTCCAGAACTCTACACGGAGCGGGTTCCTACTCCCGTTCCTGACCACAGCACGGGCTCAGGCAAGCGCTGCTGCGGCCAATGGAATTGCTGAAAGGGTGTTGCCTGCCGCGCGGGGACGCAAGTAAGTCTTCCGGATGGCACCATCGCCGAATGGAGGACCTCCTCGGCACGAACAGACTTGCCGACGCCGGGACATGGCCGGATTGAACCGGAGTCGGTCAAAGGCAGAGGCAGAATCTGACAAGGCCGTTGGGTCACACGCTCGCCCTCTCACGAGAAACCGCTCCAGAGCGGGGTTCTGTTAAGGCGCCGCATGCAGCTTGCGTGATCCACAGGCATCAGCTTCCAACCGCGCATTGACTATGATGAACATTGCGCTGTCCTCCGTTGGACCTGACCATGAATGCACATCGGGAGGGGGACGGTTCCATTTGGGCATCCGCATCGCTAATGGAACATAAGCAGGCGAAAGCCACGACGTGAGCGCGCGGCGGGCCTGCGGGTCGCCGAGACCGGCGCGGTATCTCTCAGGCTCTGCGTCGGCCCCCTTCACATCCTTTCATATCGCCACCCGATGAAGGGGATCCAGCGATCGGCGAGACGCGCGCTTCGACTCTCCCCCGCCCTCGGGCCAGCGGTTGACGTTGGGCGCGCGGCGTCAAAAGCCCGCCAGCTTCCGCCGGCGGGCTTTTGTATGGCGGTCCGAACGATGTCTCGCATGGCGCGGACCCACGTTGTCCTGTAACTCGGCGGGGCGCTTTTTGGCCTTCAGGTTCGATGGGAATTCCCTCTGCGTGGCTGAAAAGCCCGCACCGCTCGGGGCGGTGCGGGCCGACCAGAGATTGGGTCTTTGGTCAGCGACAGCCCTGTGCAACGCTGTCGCCGTTGGGTCAATTTTCAGCGACGGACAAGGTTCCGTGCTGGAAGAAGCCCGCCACCTTTCGGCAGCGGGAGAGTCTGGAGTGGTTGCGGCGGGTTGACCGATTGAGGCGGTGGTCTATGCCCATCGCATTCGCGATTTGGGTGGTACGCACTTGGTCCATTTAATGGCGTGATCCCTCCTCAACGTAAGGTCAGGGTCGCCCGCAAATAGACCCGCCGCCCCATTCACGGCAGCGGCGGGCGTCCCTAGGGATGAACCAAGGGACTGCCCGGGGCGGGGTGACCCAGGCTCATAGCAGGATGCAATTTCGGTGCCGAGTGAACTGTGCCGCCATTAAACACCAATGAAAAAGCCCGCCGCATGGCCACCGACGGACTCGGTGACTGCACCTGAGGAATTGACCACCGCATGCTCAACATGCCGTGCAAGACAAGGTTCCGAGTACGAAGCCGGCCAGTCGGAGCGGGCTCAGATTACTCGACCTGAATCGGTGGCGCCCGAAGGCGAGGAAAGTGTCGCCGCGATCACGCTTGACAGCTTCTCACGCTTGGTGAGTTCCGGTTTCTGATCGCCAGCGATCAAATATTTCATTGATCGGCGGCGCTGGAAATTCCCACCCGCGCTTCCGGAAGCCCCACTTGGAAAGGGTGCTCGGCCCGATGGAGGCGAGGGGGCAGAGACTTGCGATTTCACGCAACCAAGTCAGTTTACCGGCATTAACATCTGGAACGCGCCGGAGGAGGCCTATGTTACACTATAGTGTGCCCCGGGAACTTGAGATCGGCGACGAGGTCGCGTTGACGGGCACGGTCACCACGATCCTGCCTAGCGGACGCGCCAAAGTAAGCATTCCGTCCTATGACTCACCCTATTCGGTTGACCCACCACCTAAAACCCGCGCTGGAGATAAAGTCGTTCTTGTTGGGGACATTATCCGCATTGATCGCAAAGCCGACAAGTTGACGGTGCGGATTGACTGCGGCGGCGTAGTCACTGTCGGACGCTCGGCGATTACCAGGCTGAGAAGGCACCGTAGGTCTTCATCGCACTGACGCAGAGCGCGCCTACGACCTCTGCCGGGCAACTCTCAGGTGGCTAGCAGCCGAGAGCACTTTAGCTTTGCCATGTGGGTTCACCAGAGCGGACGGCGAGTCGTCTTCGTATGAGCGGCGGCTTTCAATGCCACGCCGGATCTCGGCGGAACCAGTGAACGCGTGATCGGCAATGCCGTGAAGGGATATCGGCAACAGAGATGGGGAGGAAGTTGACAGCATTTTCGCAGTCATGGTCGATGCTGTCGCCAACCTCGCCCGGAGGAGTCTCGTGACACTTCGGCGGAACGGGCGACGACTTCGAGTGTTGTTACTGGCGGCAACAAAAGGAGCAACGTCATGGCGGCACCCCGAGCGGTTTGGAAGGGCTTCCTGAAGGTCGGGTCGGTTTCGTGCGGCGTGAAGATTGTCGGTGCGACCAGCGAGGCCTCCAAGATCCACTTCAAGATTTTGAACCGTGAAGATGGCCTGCCTGTCAAAAGCGCGTATGTGGATGAAGAGACCGGGGATGTCGTCGAGAGCCAGGACCAGGTTAAGGGTTATGAGGTGGACAAGGACCATTTCATCAATATCGAGCCTGACGAGATCAAGAAACTCAAGCTGACATCGGCCCACACGCTCGAGGTGGATTCATTTGTCGCGATCGAAGACATCGACACCCGATATCTGGAAAAGCCCTATTATCTGATCCCGGCGGACGGCGCCTCCCTCGAAGCCTTTTGCGTTCTTCGCGACGCGATGGCGAACAAGCGCGTGGCTGCGCGCTCTTGCGTGGTGCTCTACCAGCGCGGGCGCGAGGTGCTGATCCAACCTTTCCAGAAGGGGATGCTGCTGACCGAATTGCGCACTCACAACGAGATGACGTCGGAAAAGACCGTGTTTGATAGCTTGAAAAGCCACAAATACGATGAAGACCTTCTTGAGATAGCCGAACTGTTGATCGACAAGAAAGTCACCAAGTTCGATCCGTCGAAATTCGAAGACACATATGAAGACGCGTTAATCGCCATGATCGACGCCAAGCGCAAAGGCAAAGCGCCGCCCAAGCCGGTGCCCGCACCAAAAGAGAATGTCGTCGATCTGGCCTCGGTTCTTCGCAAGAGCCTGGCCAAGGAAGGCATCAAGGGCGGCGCAAAAGCCAAGAGCCGAAAGTCGGCGTAGAAATGCTGGCGCTGTCAAGCGTCCAGGTCTTCGTTCTGTTCCTGCAAGAATGCCGAAGGGGCTCCCATGTGCAATGACTACGAGCAGCACGTCCTCTGGGCCGAATATTGCCGGATGATGGCCTCGCTGACGTTGAAGATCCCGAACCATCAGACCGAACTCGATCTGCCGCACGCAGACGACATTCGCATCAACGACCCAGCTCCAATTATGCGTGCCGGCGGCGACGTCATAGAACTTGCATCGATGACGTTCGGGTTCCCGCCATCAGGACCGAAAGGCGGACCAGTGTTCAATTTCCGCTCGGAAGGCAGGCAATTCGCAAACAGCAATCGCTGCTTGGTTCCTGCGTCGGCATTCTTCGAATTCACTGGCATCAAGTATCCAAAGGCCAAACATCGGTTTACGCTCAACGGCGCTCCGTTTATGGCGATTGCCGGCTTATGGCGTGAGGGCACCGGCAACAAGCCGCCGACCTTCACGATGCTCACGACCGATCCCGGGGCGGACGTTGCGCCATATCACAACCGCCAGGTGGTTGTGCTCAAGCCTGAAAATTGGCCGGCTTGGCTCGATCTTACAAAGCCCGAGGCCGAACTCTTGCGGCCGCTTTCGGCCGGGGCGCTCTCGGTGGAGACTGTGCGGCCTGAAAGCGCGTGACACGGCGGCGCCTATTCCATGTCTGGGACATCGCCGCTGACGAATAGCGTTGTGGGCGGACCGTAATCGCCTAGTGCAGGGTCGGCATCTCGGCTCCAGGCGATCACGCCAATATGCTTCGAGGCGAGCCCCTTGGCCATCCTGAGCGCGCGCTCCTCGCTTTGCTGATCAGTCGGGCCATAGGCCGTGAACAGTTCGCCATCGTCACCGCGGTCAAAGGCCACGACAACGATGAGTTTCGGCTTTTTCTGGGAAGGCAGGCCGTGGTCGGACATCAATCCACCAACTCAAGGAATTGATAGTTCTCCGGCACCGCATCACTTGGCCAGTCAGCGCAGCACGCCAGGATTGCCGCCTTGTTGGCGTCCATCCAGATCGCCGCCGCTACATCCTCGTCCTCCGTGGGTGCTTCATCGTCGTCAAAGCTGGAATCGTCCCAGTTTTCGAGCGCGAACATCCCATCCGTTGCCTCTTCCGCGGATATTCCCGCTGCGGCAAGAACAGCTTTGGCCGCTTCGATGCCGCGGTGCTTCTCTTCCGGCGAAGCGCCTTTGATTTCCAGCTGACGCCTCATAACTCGCCTCCCGCGGCCAATCTGGTCAACAGTGAACGAAATAAGAACAAAAAGTCAAGAGCGGCCTTGACGAGGAAGGAATATATTCCTTATTCCTGAAAAGACATATGAGCAGGAAGGGCTATGGGAAAGCGCCAGAACGCGCCGGGCGGCGAAGCTATGTCGGATTTGGAAACCGCGGTGCAGCAGGCCATCGCTGCGGCGGGCGGCGATTGCGTAGTCGCACTGCTGCACGTTCTATCCAGGAACACTGAACTCGAACGTGAGCTCGCGCTGTCGCGCGCGGCAGTTTCCAACGGCTTCTCTCGCGGCTGGCACAGGGGACGGACCTGATGGCGAATACGGCCGAGGACAATTTCCGCATCGAAGTCTGGGACAGGGAGGAAAAGACCCATCTCGAAACGATTTCAACGTCCCCGGATGCGACAGTCAGCCAAGCCGCCTGGCAGGCTGCAATTCGCCGTCGACCCGGCATGCTGCTGATCCATTACAACAGCCGGCATGTCATGGAAAAAATCTTGACGCCTGGGGAGGTGAAGATCCCGCCACAGGCAATTGTCGACGGAAGTATTCATGCCGATCTGGATGTCTCCCTCGGGGACTTACGCGAATGGCACAGGCTGCGGGCGTGGTGCAAGACTTGCTCTCATCACGCCGAGGTGAAGGCGGCTGCGCTGATCGGGCGATACGGGAAGGACGCACTATTCAGTACCGTTGAGCGGGCGCTTCTCTGCACGAACTGCGATCGAGGTGGCCCGGTGAGATTGGAAATCCACAAACTTCCCCGGAACTGAGAGGATGTTCAAAATGCACGATCTGATCACTTTCTTCCAGACCAATGCGACTCTGGTGATCGCCAACCCTATAGCCTTCATGACTTTCGCAGTTCTTTTTGGAGGCGGAGGGTTCATCGTTGGCCGCTATTTTTTGACAGAGCGCATTGCAAACTTGGAAAGCCGGATCGCAAGGCGTGATGACGAAATCGAAGCCCTGAAAATTGGACGTAAGCGCAACACTGAAGAGCCGTCACTGATCCCAATAAAAGGCACTTCGGCAATTGAGAACGATGCAACGCCGCTGTTGGGAAAATGGCCGGATCGGCGCCGGCCATGAACACTGTCTGCGCCACCACGTCAACGACGCGGCTAACCATCTGGTTGTTTAGGCTCGGTCGCCCTTAAAATTCTGAAGGGTCTGCGGGGAATTTCTGCGCGAGATATCGAACGACGCGCACATTGTTTATCAGGAAGCTCCGCGAGCCTTTGCCGATGCAGTAAGCAAACCCCCCGCTACTGACCGCCACCAGGTCCGAATGGACGACCTCCTGAAGGCTCACATCTAACGTACAAAATTGGACGGTTGGCGCGGTGGCATTTCCTCCGCGTCTGACAACTGGAAGGGGTCGTGGCGAGGGCTTGGGCGCGAAGCACGCGTAGCCTAATGCCAACCGAGTTCGGTGGGTGATAAGCAGGCAGTGCCCCGTTGACGGTTGTTTTCAGATAAGCTATTGAACAGGATCATACAGGTTCAGTGAACAGGTATCGATATCGCCCGCCGCGCGATGCAACTCACTCCCGGCACGGGCAAGCCCGAGCAGATCGCGACGGTTCTGGAGCATGAGATACGCTCCGGCCTGCTTGGGTTCGGCGACCGCCTGCAGAGCGAGAACGAGCTCGTCCAGCGCTTCTCCGTCAGTCGCAACACAGTCCGCAAGGGGCTCGAAGAATTGTCGAGCCGGGGGCTCATCACAACCAAGGTCGGCATCGGATCCTTTGTCACCTTCGACGGCATGCCGGTCGATGACGCGATCGGCTGGTCGCGCGCACTTGCCAATGCGGGCGCCAATGCCGAGACCCGCACATTGCGGCTCGAGATCATCGAGGACGCGGAACTGGCGGCCAGGCTCGGGGTCGGGAGTCGGTCCTTCATCGCCGTCGATCGCGCCCGCACCAATGCCGATGACGGCCACGCCATCTCGATCGAGCGCAGCCGTCTGCCGCTGTCGCCCGAATTGGAGGACATACCGCTGCGCGGCTTGCGCGAAGGCTCGCTGCACCAGACACTGCGCGTGGCAGGGCTTGTTCCCGATCATGGCGAGGAATGGGTCGACGTCGAGATGCTGAGCGCTGCCGACGCCGCGATCCTCGATTGCGCGCCCGGCACGCCCTTCCTGCGCACACGCCGCCTGACGCGCGCCGCTGACGGACGCGCCATCGAATTCGTCACCAGCCTGCTCAATCCCGCGCATTTCGCGCTCCATCTGGAGTTCTGAGCATGGCGGACGCTGCCTTGATGGATCGGGCAATGGGCGCGCTGATCGCCGGGGCGCTTGGCGATGCGCTGGGCATGCCGACACAACTTCTGTCGACGTCTCGCATCGCCGAGCTCTACGGCCATGTCGAGGATTTCGTCGTGCCTGCCGCCGATCATCCGGTGTCGAAGGGGCTGGCGGCCGGCACGGTTACCGACGATACCGAACAGGCGCTGCTGCTTGGCCGCATCCTTGTCGAATCCGGCGAGCGTTTCGACCATGCGCGCTGGGTCAACGCGCTGCTCGACTGGGAGCGCGACGTCAAGGCGCGCGGCAGCTACGACCTGCTTGGACCTTCGACCAAACGGGCCATCGACGCCATCAACAGCGGCGTGCCGGCCGAAGAGGCGGGGCGCGGCGGCGACACCAACGGCGCGGCGATGCGCATCGCACCGGTCGGCATCATGATGCCGCCGGAGCCGCTCGACGCCGTCGTCGCGAAGGTCGCACAAACCTGCCGGGCCACGCACAATACCTCGATAGCCATTGCATCGGCTTCCGCGGTCGCTGCCGCTGTCAGTCTCGGCGTCTCGGGTGGCGACTGGCGCGCCGCTTGCGGCCATGCGGTCGCAGCGGCAAGACTTGGCGCCGCGCTCGGCCATTGGGTCACAGGCGGCGACATCGCCGCGCGCATTCTCTGGGCGCAGGCGCTTGTTCGCGGCAAGGCCGAAAGAGAAGCAATCAAGCTGATCGTCGATTTGGTCGGCACCGGTGTCGCCAGTCAGGAATCGGTGCCGGCGGCATTCGCGGTGCTGGAGGTCGCGCAAGGCGACGCATGGCGGGCTGCCGTCATCGCAGCCAATCTCGGCGGCGACACCGACACGATTGGCGCCATCGCCGCCGGCATGGCCGGCGCCTGCGCCGGCCTGTCGAAGCTGCCGCAGGATCGCATCTCCGAACTGCATGGTATCGACGTCGCGGACGTCTGCGCACTGGTTGCCGATCTGGTCGCCGCACGCGACTCCAAGACCGGCCCAGGCAAGGAGGACGCCATATGAGCGGGCGGCTCGTCCATGTCGGCAGCGCCGTGGTCGACTATGTCTACCGTATCGATGCCTTGCCGGCGCCCGGCACGGAAAAGACCGCGACGAGCTATGCGCGCGTCGCCGGCGGCGGCTTCAACATGATGGTCGCGGCAAGTCGCACCGGCATGAAAGTGGTGTTCGGTGGGCAATTGGGGACAGGACCTGACGGCGACTTTCTGCGCGCCGCTTTCCCGGCCGAAGGCATCGAGACGCTGACGCCGCCGTCTCCCTCGATGGACAGCGGCAATTGCGTCGCCATGATCAGCGGCGACGCCGAACGCACCTTCGTTTCATGGCCAGGCGCCGAGAGCCGGCTCGCGCTGGAAATGATGAAGCCGATCCAAGTCGTCCCGGGCGATTGGGTTTTCACTTCGGGCTACACGCTGAGCTATCCAGGCAGCCGCGATGTGCTCGCCGACTGGATCGAGGCGCTGCCGGCCGGCATTCCTCTGGTCTTCGACCCGACACCTGTGATCGCCGACATTCCACGGCCAATCCTGAACAGGGTGCTGGCGCGTACGACCTGGCTGAGCTGCAACACCAACGAGGCCGCCGAAATCGCCGGCGCCGGCGATGCCCGGTCCGTCGCGATCAGATTGCTTGCCGAGCATTGCCCCACGGCCGAAGGCGTCGTCATCCGCGCCGGCACGCATGGCTGCACCGTGCGCACAGCCGATGGCGGCACTCGTACGGTGCCCGGCTTCAAGGTGCAAGCCGTCGACACGAATGGGGCCGGAGACACGCATATCGGCGCCTTCGTCAGCGCATTGTCGCGGAGCACGCCACCCTGCGAGGCGGCCCGCTACGCCAATGCCGCGGCCGCCCTTTCCGTCACTCGTCATGGCGGGTCCTCGGCGCCCACCCATGCAGAAATCCAGGAATTCCTGAACCGGAACGGCCCAGCAACCACCGCGCATGGCCGAGAGGAAGCGACTGCAACTTAACAAGCCCATCAACCGGGCAAACAATGGAGGAAAGAAAACATGCGCATACCCAGCCTGACAGCTTTTCTGAAGGCGACCGCCGTCTTCGTCTCTGCATTCACGGTTTATGCATTCCCTTTGGCAGCACAAGCAGCCGAGGAAGTGCATGTGCTCAACTGGAAAGGCTATGGCGCCGACGAGCCGTGGGCGGTCGCCAATTTCGAGAAGGCGACCGGCTTCAAGGTGGTCAACGACTTCTTCAACTCCGAACAGGAGATGCTGACCAAGATCCGCACCAATCCGGGCCTTTACGACGTCGTCATGATCAATGCCGCCTTCAACGACCAGGCGATGGCCGGGAAGCTGATCCAGCCGATCGATGTCTCAAAACTCTCCAACTATGCCGACATCGCCAAGGACAAGGCCGGTTCGCCGATGCTCGACCATGACGGCAAGGTTTATGGTGTGCCGTGGGTGTGGGGCCTGACAGCGCTGGCCATCAATGATAAGTCGTTCGACAAGCCGCCGACGAGCATCGCCGAGATGTGGAACCCGGCGCATAAGGGGCGCGTCATCATCCGTGACGACGCCGTCGAGGCGGTGCAGTTCGGTGCGCTGGCTTCGGGACAGAACATCAATGACATCAAGGATATGGAAGCGGTCAAAGCGAAGCTCACCTCGCTCATGCCGCAGATCAAGACCTTCTGGAGCTCGGAGAACGACTGGAACCAGATGGTCGCCTCCAACCAGATCGACATCGGCACCTATTGGAGCGGCTCGGCCGATCGCGCCAAGACGCATTTCAAGCTGCCGGTCTCGCTGGTCATCCCGCAGGAAGGCTCGGTCGCCTGGCTCGACGCCTTCTCGATCCCGGTCGGCTCCAAGAATGTCGCCGGCGCTGAGGCCTTCATCAACTACATGATCGATCCGAAGTTCTATGTCGAATGGGTCACCAAGGTCGGCGCTCCTGTTTCCGCCAACACCAAGGCGGTCGAGGCACTGCCCGGGGATGCCTTCAACCGCAAGGTGATGGGTGATCCGGAGGTCGCCAAGCGCATCCAGTTCCAGGCGCCGATCACCGACGAGCAGCGCGAGAAGTACCTGGCGCTGTGGCAGGAGCTGAAGGTCAACGTGAAATAACGCGCGTCTTTCGGAGGAGAGGCAAAATGGCCGACCAGCTTGCGATCGGTTCGCGCCGTGGATTGAGGCCCGCTCTGCCGCTTCTCCTGCCCGCCTATCTGTGGCTGACGGTGGCGATCTTCTTGCCGCTGTCGGCCATGGTGTTCTTCTCCTTCATGACCGATCTGCCGCTGGCCGGGAAGGAGTGGTCGTTCACGCTCGGCAACTACGCGGCCTTCTTTTCGCAAAGCCTCTATTCGAAACTGCTGCTCGCGTCGCTGCGTCTCGGGCTCGAGGTCACGCTGTGGTGCGTCGTCATCGGCTACCCGGCAGCCTATGTGCTGGCCAAGGTGCTGAAGGGCCGCAGCCGCGAGGCGATTTTCCTGCTCGTCATCCTGCCCTTCTGGTCGAATGGCCTGGTGCGCATCTTCTCGTGGGCCATGGTGCTGCGCGAAGGCGGCATTCTCGACACGGCGCTCAACGCGGTCCTGCCGTTCAAGATCAACATCGATCTGATGTATTCCTATCCCGCCGTCATCATCGGCCTTGTGCACTCCTACGTGCCCTACATGGTTCTGACCTGTTACCTGACGCTGCAGGCCATTGACGACTCGCTGATCGAAGCCGGCCGGTCGCTCGGCGCCTCGCGGCGGCAGGTGCTGTGGCGGGTGATCATGCCGCTGTCGATGCCCGGCCTGATCGCCGGTTCAGCGCTAATCTTCGTGCCGGTGGTAGGCTCCTTCATGGAGCCACGCATCCTCGGCGGCCGCACCGGGACCTTCTACGGCACAGTCATCGAGGACCAGTTCGTCGCCGTCTTCAATTGGCCACTGGGTGCTGCGCTGTCCTTCATCCTGCTGGCGGTCGTGCTGATTATCCTGGCGCTCGCCGCTCCAGTTTTGCGGAGGGCAGGCTGATGGCGACGACGCGCATCCTCGAATGGCTCGGGCGCTTCTATATCGTGCTGCTGCTCGCCTTCCTCTATCTGCCGATCATCATCATGGCGCTGATGTCGTTCAACACATCGCCCTTCTACCAATTGCCGTTCGAGTGGACGACGGACTGGTATGCCTCGCTCTGGCAGAACGACCAGCTGATCGCGGCGACCTGGAACAGCATCGAGATTGCCGTCATCACCACGATCATCTCGACGGTGTTGGGCGTGATGGCTTCGCTCGCGCTCTACCGCTACGAGTTCCGCGGCAAGAAATTCCTGCAGGCGCTGCTCTTCCCGCCGATTGCCATTCCGTGGCTGATCACCGGCACGGCGATGCTGATCTTCTTCTTCGGCGTCGGCATCGGGCGCGGCCTGTTCGCCATCCTGCTCGGCCATGTGGCGCTGGCGTTGCCTTATGTCATCGTCGTCGTCTCGGCCCGGCTACAGACTTTCGCCCCGGAGCTGGAAGAGGCGGCGCGCTCACTCGGGGCCAATCAGTGGCAGGTGACCATGCGCGTCACGCTGCCATGGATCATGCCTGGGGTGATCGCCGGCGGGCTGTTTGCGTTTGCCGTGTCGTTCGACCAGTTCGTGGTCTCGTATTTCCTGTCGACGCCCGGCCAGACGACGCTGCCGGTCGAAATCTATGCCGCGATCCGCAAAGGCTTCACGCCCGAGATCAATGCGGTCTCGACGATCATCATTGTCGTATCCATGGCGCTCATGCTGCTGACGGCACGCTTCTTCAAATTCGGCGGAGAGAAATAATGGCCGGCGTCCAGGTAGCGAACGTCTCCCGCAGTTTCGGCGCGCACAAGGCGCTGGACGATGTCTCGATCGATTTTGCCGATGGCGGCTTCTACGCGCTGCTCGGCCCCTCGGGCAGCGGCAAGACGACGCTGCTGCGCCAAATCGCCGGCTTCGACTTTCCGGATACCGGCCGCATCGCCATCGGCGGTGAAAGCGTTGAGCGCGTGCCGGTCGAGAAGCGCCGCATCGGCATGGTGTTCCAGAACTATGCGCTGTTCCCCAATATGAGCGTCGCCGACAACGTCGCCTTTGGCCTTTCGGTGCGCGGCGAGGCGAAGGCGTCGATCGCCACGCAAGTGCAGCGCGCGCTCGACCTCGTCCAACTCGGCAAGCTCGGCGGCCGCCGGCCGCATCAACTCTCCGGCGGCCAGAGGCAGCGCGTTGCGCTGGCACGCTCCATCGTCACCAAGCCGCGCGTGCTTCTGCTCGACGAGCCGCTCGGCGCGCTCGACAAGGCGCTGCGCGTCGACATGCAGATCGAATTGAAACGCATCCAGCGCGAGATCGGCATCACCACCATCTTCGTCACGCACGACCAGGAAGAGGCGCTGACGATGAGTGACCGCATCGGCATATTGCGCGACGGCCGGCTGGTACAGGAGGGGCCGCCGGAAGAAATCTACGACCGGCCGCAAAGCGAATTCGCCGCGACCTTCCTCGGCGACGCCAACATCTTCCGCGGCGATGCGACCGGCAACGGCGTAAAGCTACCGGACGGCACGACGATCGCTGCCTCTGTCGGCGCGTCCGTGCCCACGGGTGGAAAGGCGAGCTGCGCCGTGCGGCCGGAGCGCATCCAGTTCTCGACTGGCACGGGGAAGTCTGATCACGCCAATGCCAACACGCTCAAGGGCCAGATTTCGAAGCGCATCTTCGCCGGCAACAACAGCACCTATTTCGTCGAGCGCGGTGACCAGACGCTAAAGGTGATCGTGCAGAATACAGGTGCCGAAAGGCTGGCCGAGGGCCAGGAAGTTGTGCTGAACTGGTCGCCGGAGAGCACGGTACTGATCGCGCCTGAACTCGCCGATCGCGTGGCACCAGGACAGGCCTAATCTCCCGGATGCTCTCGCGGAAATCTCCTGCAGCAGCGGCTGATGGAGTTGGTGTAGCTATCCCCTGACAGAGCAGGGCTCCGCTGGATCCGCCAATCGAGGCGCCGGCTCCGGCATTGACGCCACTCGTGCCGTCCACAGAGGCGCCAAGGCCGGCGTTGGCCCCACCACTGCCGACCGAGACGCCGGCTCCTGCATTGACGCCATTCGAGCCACCCGCCGAAGCGCCGAGGCCGGCGCTAACACAGCCAAACCGGGACCACCGCGGCGGCGATCAAAGCAAGCAGGTGCGATCGAACTCATCGACGAGGCAAGTCCATATCCCGTGCTGCCTCAGGAACGCTCAACGATAATCAACGGGCCAGGAACAGCAAGCGTTAGTTCAAGCGAGTATAGCGCAGTTGGACCTTCACTCACCTGGTCCGGCGAAGCGGGCGCTGTCACCTCCCTTGCCCGCTTGCGCGGGCCCATCAAGGTCGAGCCCGGAACCGCTCCGCCTTTGCTCTTCATTTCCGCAAGCTTTGGCCTACGGCAGCAGCTTTGTCGCTGCCGAAGCAGCCATCCTGCAAACCAGATAGAAGAGCGATGGCGTTCAGGTGCGAGCACAATGCTAGGCAGAGACCGCCGTGGACCCATGCAGTCTCTTTACCGCGAGACTGTGACGTTGGGCACTTCAGCTACGATCCTTAGCCCTTGATCGGACCACTCGCGGTTTAGTGATCCCTTAAGCTGTCGGCGAATTGTAGCTTCGGTCATCAACGTTCCAAAACCTTCTGGCGGAGACGTAGGTGGGGGTGGTCCCCCGGTTTCCTCCCACACGAGGACGAAACCACTATTCTGCGGTCTGGCTTGCCATTTGATTTGTAGCTGACCCCTCTCTTTCGAGAGCGAGCCGTGGGAAGCCGCGTTGACTGCTAGTTCGTGAATGAACAGCGCCAACGGCTGAACAGAATGTGCTGCAAGCATGACATCAGGACCATCCAGCAGAGCGCGTGTCGCTCCGTACGGCTCAATTTGAGATGAGATTGTTTCCCGCAATGGAATCTCGTGCCAGGCCCGCTGCGACAACAAGCCATGCGCCCTAGCCAGGGCCTGTATGCGTCTTTGGACGGAGGCGGCATATAGCGCGGCGTCGTCAGATCTCGTCAAGCGCACGATGCTGTCGACAAGGGCAAGTACATTGTTGGCTCGATGGTCCACCTCCAAAAGCAACCGATGCTCTGACGCTTCCAGGCTCTCGATCCTGCGAAAATCTGTGCGGTCTATTTGAGATGCGAAATGGTAAACCAGACGGCCATCGTCATCATGGATTGGACTGATGTGCAGCAGATTCCAGAACGCCGATCCATCTTTTCGGTAGTTCAGCAACTCGACGTTGATCTCACGCTCCTCCTGCAATCCTGCTCGGATCTCGGCGATCGCCGCAGGGGATGTCGCTGGGCCTTGAAGAAACCGGCAGTTGCGTCCAAGTACCTCACTCGTCCCATAGCGCGTGAGGTTCAGAAAAGCTTGGTTCGCCAGCACGATAGGGAAATCTTTCTGGGTGGCATCAGTCACCACCATCGGCATTCGCGTCCGTTGGAAAGCTATTGCAGCCAATTCCTTTACGTCAGGCATAGCGCGATCGGTAACGGCGACCGGGTTATCACCGTGGAGAGCGGATGTGCCTTCGTTGTCCATCGATGTTTCCCTGATCTGACACGAGCCCAGGAACAACGTCGATGAAACTAAAACGTTTCCCCTCGAAATGCTCAGTACACGTCCGTCCATTCAAAGCTTCGGTGGCTGTTCGAGGGCAAAAGGTGCAATCAACTGCGGGAGAACGGTGTTCATCACCCGCGCCATTTGTCCGTAACTGGGAAGGTGTGCAATGATGTTAGCGCGTGGGGATGTGGACGTGGTGTGGCACGGGCCCAGCGCGGGGCTACTCCGATCCTGCTCCTCTGGAACATTTCAGATATCGCACACGTTGGTTCTGATCAAACGAGGAGAAGAACCATGCACAAGGACCAAGTCAAGGGCTCAGCAAAGAAGCTGCGCGGCGAGGTAAAGGACAAAATCGGTAAGGCAACGGGTGATGACAAGCTTCGCGCTGACGGAGCCGCCGACAAGGCCGAAGGCAGCCTGCAAAAAGGGGTTGGCAAGGCAAAGGACGCAATTCGGGACGCTTTGAAGGATTGAACGCCGAGCTGACGCGGTGCTTCACGCTGCTGCCGAGCGGGCGAGACTAATTCCGAGAGTGCTGTCGCCGCCTTAAAAAAGGGACACCTTGGGTTTGGCTCCGGCCCGAACGAGCCGAGCGGACCTCAGAAGGTGGAAACGGGCATTGGCGCGCAGACGCTGGAAGCACTTTCCAGGGCTGACAGGCTTTTTGCGCGGCCTAATTGCCAGGATCACCAGGGATTTTCCCTATGCCACTAACTAAATGGCCCCAAGCGGCAACCCAGTCGATCACCAAACGAATGCCTCGGGCGAGCCGACGCTGCTCGACGACGTGCACACAGACCTGGCGCGGGCCGCCGAGGCGCTAGGATCACGCCATGAGACATGTTCTCCATATTCTGCTGAGTGTAGTTATCACGATGATGCCCACATCGCTGCTCGGTGCTCAGGGATGGCAGGCCTTCGGAATCAAGCACTTTGGCTTCGTGTTCGATGTTCCACCTGGGTTTGTGCTGACTCAGCGTTCCGATCAAGGGGCAGCCTTCGAGGGCGAAAATAAAGCATTTCTTGCCGTGTGGGGCGCGCAACTCGGCAAGGCGAGTTTTCGCACCGAGATTGAGCATCGCATGGCAGTAAACGAAACCGAAGGCTGGAGGCTGACCTATAGGCGAGTGAGGCCGCAATGGGCCAGCTATTCGGGCGTGAAGGACGGGCAGATCCTGTATGTTCGCGCCATCAAAGTCTGCGGCGATCGTGCGGCCCTGTTTACCGTCAACTATAGCCGCGCCGAAAAGCTCCCCTATGATTCGATTGTCGTTCGCATGGTGAGATCGCTAAGGGCCGATGGTTGTTAACCGCGTAGCATACGACCGGGTAGATCGCGCTGCTTGCACGCCCTCGTTGGGCACCTCGTCGACTATGATCGGCTCCGTTCTCAGATGTGCCGGCCCTACAGCAGGAGAAGTCGGCGCTTTTGCGCCTGATTCCCAGGAACCATGAACTGAGCTGCTGGTTGGGCGGTACGCCGGGTAGTCGGCGTGGCAATCGTCAAAGGAGATCCCAATGGCACGACCCTTCACAACTACAGTATTAGCCGCGGCGTTCGCTATGCTCGCCTCGTCGGCTTTTGCTCAATCGACAGATCCCAAGCCCGCAGTACCAGCCCAGAATCAGACCGCCGGAGAGGCCGGACAGAACCAGGACGCTATGCGTCGGATGATGCGCCAGATGATGGGTGAGATGCTGCAGGAGAGGACAGAAATGGACCGAGGCCCTGGGCCAGAGCGGCTGCATAGCGTCCCAACGCTTCAGGACGACGAAATGAGCGATCGTGAAACGCGGCGCATGAGACATGGCCGCAGAGCGGCAGCCGATATGATGCAGGGCGCAAAAATACGCATCATGTTTGCTGTCATTGACACCAATGGTGATGGTGCGCTGTCGCAGACGGAGGTTCAGGATTTCATTGGGCGGATTTTCAACGCTGTCGACGAGGACGGCGATGAAAGCGTCGACATGCAGGAACTCCAATCCTTCTCCCATGGCGGAGGAGACCAAGACCAACGTTAGGCCCGTCAGGTTCTATCGTCGCGGACCGACCCCACGAACCCCGGAGGGGTGGTTGCTCGTTAGAGGAAGAGAGAAGAGCCAAAACCTGTTGCGTGCCTTCCGTCGACTTTCTGCGATTAACTTAAGGCAGGTCGACCAGTTTCAACGTGGGAGAAGAAGAACGGGTTCGGTTGTAATCCAGCCTAGCCTTCGGCGGCAGAGCGCTTGAACACGATTGTGACCCGCGTGCCTTCGTCAGCGCTGGAAGTCACATGGAACTCCGCTTTGGCGTTCTCGCTCAGCGACTGTGCAATGAGCGCGCCGAGCTTGCCTTGCTTGGGCCAGCTCTCGCCTTCCGGCAACCCGATCCCATCATCGGCAACGACGATGCGGCAACCATCGCCGTTTACGACGCTGTGCAGGGTGATCGTCCCACTGTCGCGCCCGCGAAATGCATGCTTGAGCGCATTGGTCAGCAGTTCGTTGACCACCAAGCCGGTGGGCATAGCAACGTTGACCGAGACCGGATAGGTGTCCACTTTCATGTCGAGGCGAATGCCCTCGACGGCATGCGAGGCCATTACGGCCGACGCGATCTGACTGAGATAAACGCCGAGATCGACCTCCTCCTTGTGCTCCTCGCCCGAAAGGGTCTGATAAAGGATGGCCAGGGCGTCGACGCGGCCGGCCAGTCTTTCGAAGCGGTTGCGGTGCGGCTCGGTCGCATTGCGTGTTTCGAGGCGGATCAGGGCGGTGATCATCTGCAGATTGTTCTTCACCCGGTGCTGCAATTCCCGCAACAGCGTGTCCTTCTCGCGAACGCGCTCCTCGATCGAGCGCGCATCTTCGGTCTCGCCATGGGCCGAGACGTCGACCAGAGCCACCAGCCGGAAGCAGGCTCTGCCATTGTCATCCTCGATGACGTTGGAATAGACGTCGACGATTGCAGGCTTGTCCTCGCCCCGCTCCAGTCGGAAGGTCCCGACGAAATCGGTTTCGTCGACCACCGCACTTGATAGCGCGCGATCCTTCTGCTGGTGCAGGCCGATGCCGGAAAGTGCCGCCCAATGCTTCTGGGCGAGCTTGGCCGCCTTCAGACCGGACAGTTTCTCGAACTCCGGATTGGCATAGACGACACGTTCTTGCCCGCTGACATCCGAAACGGCGATTGCAATTGGCACCTGGTCGAGGAACTTCTTGAATTGTTCGCTTTCAAGCGCGCTGGCAAGGTCCGGCGTTTCGAGCAACTGCTCGACCGTCTCCGCCTTATCCGAATTCGATGTCATCTGGTGCATCCAGGAATTTTCCGGCTGCCATCAATATCAGCGAAGCCTTGCGCGGGCTATCGCCAAAGCGGCACTGCTATCGGCTTCATGAGTGGGCCGGCACCAGCCTGATCTCGCGCAATGGCAGCGCCATGGTGAAAATGCAGGCCCTCCCGAAGATAATTCAGCTGGATGCTGGCATCGCATTGCACTGCCACCACCCTCGCCAGCAGCGTCGTGCCGAAACCGCGCCGTGTTGGCGGCTCGACGTTGGGGCCGTCCAGTTCCTTCCAGTCGAGATTGACGATCTGCATGTCGCCCGCCTTGCTGGATGCGCTTTGCAGTGCGCTTTGTATCACATCTGCGCTTTGACGGCCCATCAGCCCAGCTAGCTGCCCAGCGACGGCGTCGCGCGCAGCCAAGCCCGCGACGGCACCAGCGATTTCTCTCACGCGCACTTTGATGGTGGCTTAATGGATTGGCTCGGAAGGCATTCTTCTCAGAAGGAACTTTCGGCAACTCTGCCTGCGTTGCTCTTGGACCTCAAAAAGCTCTTTGCCGACGGAACATCGCAGGTTCCATGAAGTTGGGCAGCACGGAGGAACGTGCCATGAACAGTGTCATCTATCTTATCGGCCTCGTCGTTGTCGTGCTCGCGGTCCTCTCCTTCCTCGGTTTTCACTAGGTGACCCATGCAACGTAATGATGGCCAGGGCCGTAAACCCACTGATTTCGACAAGGCGACAACTGACGTTTCCGACAGGCTTGATCGGGAACAAGAGCGCGCGAGCGAGTTGCTTCACAATGCTCGCGACGAATTGAGCCGCAAGGCTGGCGACTACGCGACAGAAGCCACGCAGGTTGTTTCAGACAAGGCGCAGGAGACGCAGCGCGACATCGCATCGAGCCTGGCGGCGTTGGGCGGCGCCCTACGCGCGGCCAGTGATCACCTGGCCAACAATGATGAAAGGACTGCATCGAAATTTGCCTTGGACGCCGCCGGCGGCCTGGAGCGGCTTTCCTCCTCGTTGAAACAAAAACCGTTCGGCCAGGTGCTTGAGGATGTGCAGTCCTTCGGCAGGCAAAACCCCGGGGCCCTGCTCGCTGGCTCCGTATTGGCCGGATTGGCGCTTGGACGCTTCATGAAAGCTTCCCCTCCGACGAGCCCCCAAGCAGCTCGGAGTGCCTCCCGAGAAGCCAACACCCAGACCGCTCGATCTGCTGATCGGTCGACGGACGGGTCCCGAGGACATGACCGCACAGATGACGATCTGGCCACGCAGCATGCGGAGCAAGACAGATGAACACGCAGGACAATCCCAGCCTCGCGACCCTGGTGACCGACTTGGCCCAAAACGTCACCACGCTGGTGCAAACCGAAGCCAGGCTTCTGCGGGCCGAGCTGTCAGAAAAGCTTACCAAGACGGGCGCTGGCGCCGCCGAGGTGCTGGGCGGAGCAATCTGCCTGCTCGCGGCCCTGATCGTGCTGCTGCAAGCACTGGTCATCGCATTGACGCGGGCAGGGCTGGGCGCCGGGTGGTCCTCCCTGTTGGTCGGCGTGGTGGTGGCAATTCTTGGCGTTATCCTGCTGCGCACCGGGACGGCAAGCATGGCGCCTTCCGAACTGACTCCCGAGCGGACCCAGGAACAGCTCAGGCGCGACGCGAATGTGATCAAGGAACAAGTGAGATGACCGAGAAATCCGCAGCCGAACTTGAACGCGAGGCGGAGGCCGCGCGCGCCAGGGTGGTGGAAACCGCCGAATCCATTCGAGGCAAGATGACACCGGGGCAATTGCTGGACGAATTCACCGGCATCTTCTCCGGGGGAGAAAGTTCGGCCATGCTCGACAACCTGAGAACACAGGTCAGGGACAATCCTTTGCCCGTGACCATGGTGGGCGCAGGTCTGGCTTGGCTGATGCTGGGCAGCGGTCCGTCGAACGGCAGCCGCGGCCCGGCCGCGTATGCGGCGACTACTCCCCCCAGCAGGCGTGACGAGGCGGAGGGGGCCGGCTTGGGCAGCACGCTCTCCGAAACCGCTGAATCGCTCTCGTCGGCCGCAAGCAGCGTTGGCGCCACAATATCAGGAGCAGCAAGGGGGGCCGCCGAAGGACTGACGAGCAACGCTGCCAGTGCAGGATCGACGGCCGGCGACATGGCTGCGAAAGCCAGCCGCTCGGCACAGGTGCTATTGAATGATCAGCCCTTGGCCGTTGCGGCGGTCGGTCTCGCCATCGGCGCCGCGATAGGCGCCATGCTGCCCCATACCGCGATGGAGGATGAGCAACTGGGCGGATATCGCGAGAAGCTTCGCGAGAGCTCGGAGAGCATGCTCGAGCAAGGCGTCGATCAGGCCAAGCACGTTGCCGCAGACGCCTATGAGACGATCAAGCAGGAAGCTGGACGGCAGGACACGCAACCAGGCACGGTGGCCGACCAGATTGGTGAAATCGTCAAGTCCGCGGCTGACACGACGGAGCAGTCCGTACGGGAAAGGATCTCTCTCCCTCCAGAGCAAAAGTCCTAGGTGTGTAGTTCCCAACTGCGATGATATAAAACAGGGTCGGAGCCATCGGGGTCTTTTGGTCGGCCACATTAGGATAGCTTTTCAACATTGGCCGATAGGTGAACTAACCTTTGCCGGTAGGGTCGAGCCGGCCGCACAACAGGCTCCAGAGGAGCATTCGGCGCATAGCCGACCACGCTGTGCAGCGGGATCGGCGACGGCGGACTGCAGCGAAGCGGCAAGTCTCAACAAACCTTGTAAATCCTCTGGGCCTGCCATTCAGTCCGCCCAATTTCCGGATGTTTCACCCTTCAGACAACCCGGAAGTAGTTAGCGCCGAGTAGTTGGCAACACTCGACCAATCTGGCGGCGCCAACCACCAGTTCATGGCGGCAGACGGACTCACGACAAAGTCCGCACGTGCTCGATGGCCTGGCGTAGACGTCGGATACCCGCTTCGCTCTCGGCCTTGTTGCAGGCGGCATAGCCAAGCACCAGGCCATTGCCCGACGATGACCAGTAATATTTCGACAGCGGCGATGCGTTGACACCGAGTTTGTCAGCGCAATGCACGACCGCCCGATCGTCGCAACGTTCGTGAAGCGAGGCAACGACCTGGATACCGGCTTCCGCCGCCGAAAGGGTCATGTGATCGGCCAGTTCGGTCTCGCACAATTCGTAGAAAAGCTTACGTCGCTCGGCGTAGATGCGACGCATGCGCTTGAGGTGGCGGCTCATGTGGCCCTCATCGATGAAATCGGCCAGCGCCGCCTGAAGCACCAGGGGTGCGAACTGCCCGGTGGTGCTCAGTGCATGCGGAATGCCCTTGCACAAGGCGGTGGGCAAGACCATGAACCCCAGCCTGAGCGCTGGAAACAGCAGCTTGGCAAAGGTGCCGACATAGATGACCCGGTCAGCGTAATCCATGCTCTGTATGGCGGGGACCGGCCTTCCCTGAAATCTGTACTCGCCGTCGAAATCATCTTCGATGATCCAGGAATTGTTGCGCTCGGCGATTTCGAACAGTCGCAGCCGCTGGTCCATGCGCATCGTGATCCCCAAGGGATGCTGGCAGGCGGGCGTCACATAGATCAGGCGCGGTGAAACCTCGGGCGGGCTCATCTGCCAGCCGTCGTGGTCAACGACAAGCGGCACAATATTGGCACCAGCGACGGTGAAAGTCGCCTTGGCCGCGTAATAGCCCGGTTCCTCCAGCCAGACCGTGTCGCCCGGATCGAGCAGCAGACGCGCCAGCAGATCGAACGCCGCCTGTGCTCCCGTCGTCACGACGATCTGTTCGGGAGAACACCGCACCCCCCTGGCCGAGATCAGATAGCCGGCAATCGCCTCCTTGAGCGCCGGCAGGCCGGTCACATGATAGGTACCGAACAACATGTCGGCGCCAAACGTTGCCCGGCGTGCGAGCAGCCTGCCCCAGACGCCAAACGGGAAGTTTTGCGGGTCCGGCATGCCCGGATGAAAGGCAAAGCGTCCCGGCGATCCGTGATGGAAGGGTTGCTGCATCAGGCTCTCGCCGCGCTTGGAAAGCGGTCGATGGACTGCCGTGGCAATGGGTTTGCTGCCCTGATCGGTCGAGTTCACGGGCAGGTCGATGACCACCGCGCGCGCGCCCTGCCGGGTTACCAGATAGCCTTCCGTCGCCAACTGGTCATACGCACCTACGATAGTGTTACGGGCGAGGCCCAGATCCTCAGCCAGCGCGCGCGTCGATGGCAATTCCGATCCCGGCGCCAGGCGACGCCCACGGATCATGTCGGCAATCTGCCGATAGAGCTGGCGATGGATCGGTTCATCGATTGTCCGATCGATAATCAGCGCGTCCATCGGAAAAGCTTGGCGCCTTCGCCTTGATATCTGCATCGGAAAGGCCTCGCGGCTAGAGAGCGGATCGAGCTTAGGCGCGCGCCGCGCCAATTGAAACTGGCACCTTCACTTCCCGCCAAACTGGCTCTCGCGATGGAGACAGATCGGCGCCTAAATGAAAAGCAAGAGGGAACGACTGGCCAGACAGACCACAAGCGGAACGCCTTCACCGACCTGATTGGTTCGGATGAGGCGCCGCCAGCAATGGCGTGGCCTGTACGATGAGGAGCGATAATGGCTGTCCGCATAGGCATAAATCCGATCACATGGAGCAACGACGACGTGCCCGAGCTGGGCGGGGATATACCACTCGAGGTCTGCCTTTCCGAAACGGCCGAAGCCGGCTATGCGGGAACGGAGCTCGGCGGCAAGTTCCCGCGTGCCAGCAAGGCGCTGGCTGCGGTTCTCGCGGCCCATGGCCTTGAACTGGTCTCCGGCTGGTACGATGGCCGGATCTGCGAAAAGGAGGTCGAGGAGGAATTCGACGCCATCCTGCCGCATCTGATGCTGCTGCGCGACCTCGGCGCCAAGCACGTCGTCTACGCCGACACATCGCGCGGCCGCCATGGCGCCATTCACGATCGGATCTCACAGCGTCCCAAGCTTGCCGACGGCGAGTGGAAGTCCTACGGCAACAAGATAACGCGACTGGCCGAACGGTTCGCGGATTTCGGCGTCGGCATGGCCTTTCACCATCACATGGGAACCATCATCGAGACGGATCACGAGATCGGCAGGCTGATGGCCAGTTCAGGGCAAGCCGTTGGCCTCCTCTATGACACCGGCCATTGCCTGTTTTCCGGCGGCGATCCCGAGGCGCTGCTGCGGCGGCATGTCGGCCGCGTCGTCCACGTGCACTGCAAGGATGTGCGACCGGATGTGCTGAAGCGCGCTCGCGCCCTGGATATGAGCTTCATGGGCGCGGTGATGGAAGGCATCTTCACCGTGCCAGGAGATGGGTCCATTGACTATTTGACGCTTTTGCGGGTGCTGGCCGACAATGGCTATGCCGGCTGGCTGGTGGTCGAGGCCGAACAGGATCCTGGCAAGGCCCATCCGCTTACCTATGCGACGATGGGCTATCGCAACCTGCGCGACCTGGCCCTCACGGCCGGTTTCGAGGTCAAGGAACGGGAGAACTGATACCCTTCGGGGCGCTGGGGAGCGGCAATGAGTTCTGTCCTGTACAAAGGTGTGGTCAAGAACTACGGCGCGCTGAACGTCTTGCGCTCGCTTGACCTTGCCGTCCCCGACCACATGTTCCTGGCCCTGCTCGGTCCTTCGGGTTGCGGCAAGACGACGGCGCTGCGCATCCTGGCCGGCCTCGACATGCCAAGCGCCGGCAAGCTCTTCATCGGCGAGCGTGAGGTCACCCGGCTGCAGCCGCGCGACCGCGACATCGCCATGGTCTTCCAGAGCTATGCGCTCTATCCGCAGATGACTGTTGGCGAGAACATCGGCTATCCGCTGTGGATCCGCAGCATGCCGGACAGCGAGCGCCGCACCAAGATCGATGAGGTCGCAGCGGTTCTCGAGATCGGCCACCTGCTCGATCGGCGGCCGCGCCAGCTCTCCGGCGGCCAGAGGCAGCGCGTGGCGCTTGCGCGCGCGATCGTTCGCGATCCGGCGGCCTTCCTCATGGACGAGCCGCTATCGAACCTGGACGCAAGGTTGCGCCTGACCATGCGCGGCGAGATCAAGCGGCTTTGTCAGCGGCTCGGCGCAACTACCCTCTATGTCACCCACGACCAGGTGGAGGCCTTGACCATGGCGGACTTCGTCGCGGTGATGCACGGCGGGGAGCTGCAGCAGATGGCTCCGCCGGCCGACATCTACGACCGCCCGGCCAACCGTTTCGTCGCCACCTTCGTCGGCAATCCACCGATGAACATCCTTCCGGTCACACTGGCCGACGAAGGCATCGCGATCGGTGGAACGCCGGTTGCGATTCCCGCCGCCCGGCTGGCGGCATGCCGCGCGGCGCAAGTGGTCGAGATCGGGCTGCGGCCGGAAGATATGAGCGTTTCAAAGCCAGGCGCGCCCAACGCACTGCCCGGGGAGATCTATGTCGTCGAACCCATGGGCAACGAGACGTTGGTCAACGTCCGGCTTGGCGGCGGCAATGTCTCGGTCCGCGCTGGCCGCGACTTCAGGGGCGCGGTCGGCGCCAATATCGCGGTCACCTTCGATGTGTCGAACGCATGCTTCTTCAATTCGGCCGGCCTGACAGCCGTCCACAGGGTCAACAGTGATGGAGAGTGAAATGACACAGTCCAGCAGAAGCAGACTTACTCGCCGCTCCGTACTCAAGGGAGGACTTGGCTTGGCGCTTGCCAGCACCGCCCTTACCGCAATCGGCCTGCCTGTACCGGTCAGGGCGGCCGGCAAGAAGGTGATCATCGGCGCTTTCGCCGATGGCGGCCTGACGCCGTTCAAACAGAAGATCATCCCGCTCGCCAAGAATGCCGGCTTCGATATCGAATTCCTCGAGGATGAATATGGCGTGACGCTGGAGAAGTGGTTCGCCGACGCCAAGAACAGCGCCGGCCAGTACGACCTCTACCTTCTCGACGATCCATGGGTGCCGCAGTTCGGCGCGGCCAACGTGCTCGAGGATCTCGGCGCGGCCGGCATCGACGGCGGCGACAAGGATTGGATCGGCTCGATGATCGACATGGGCTACTGGCCGCCGCAGAAGGGCGCACGCGTGAGAGGCTTCGAAACTGCCACGCCAACGCTGATCTGCGTGCCGTTCGTCGGCGATCTGCAGACCCTGACCTACCGCAACGATGTCTACACGAGCGGTGCGCCGAAGACCTGGGACGAAGTCATCGCCAAGGGCAAGGAAGGCGTTGCGGCTGGCAAGATCAAATATCCGGTCGTGTTCCGCGGTGTTTCCGGAAATCCGATCGTGACCAGCTGGTATCCGGTCTTCCTGTCGTTTGGCGGATCCTTCTTCGACGACAAATGGAACCCGGTCTTCAATTCCGCCGAAGGCAAGGCCTCCGCCGAATTCTTCGTCGGCACCATGAAGCAGAACGCGCCGAGCGGCGTCGTCGAATTCGACTCGGATCAGGAAGGTGCGGCGATCCTGGGCGGCGACGCCGGCGCGATCATCCAGTATTCGGGCAATGCGCTGAAGGCCGACGATCCGACGCAGACCAAAGTGGCGGGCAAGCTCGATTTCGGTGTCGTGCCGAAGCAGACTGCGGCGATCGCCCAGATGGGCATCTTCATCGCCGGCATTCCGAAATCGGCGCCCAACAAGGCCAATTCGGTCGAATTCCTGAAGTGGTATGTCAGCGCCGACATTCAGGCCAAGCTGTCGGAAGCAGGTTCCATTCCGGTCAAGCGCAGCGCCTTCGGCATTGCCAAGCCCGGCAACCGGCTGATCCCGGTCGCTCTGCAGCAACTCGACGCCGGCGCGCTGCCGCGGCCGCGCACGCCAGACTGGGCCAAGGTCGAGGAACTGCTCGGCATCGAGCTCAACAAGGCGCTGCAGGCTGGCTCGGGTGGCGGGGCCGCATTGGACAATGCCGCCAAGCAGGTCAAGGACTACCTGTCTTCGGTCGGCTACTATTGATGGCAAACGGCGGGACGCAGAGCCGCAAATACCGTCTGCAGGGGGCGGGGCTCGACCTCGCCCTCCCTTATCTCATGCTGGCGCCAGGCGTGCTGATCGTGCTTGGCGTGCTCGTCTATCCCTTGTGGGACGGTCTGCGCGCCAGCACCAAGGTCTATCGCTACGGCTCGGTCGTCGCCGATGTCGGCATGCAGAACTACATCCAGCTGTGGAGCGATCCGCAGTTTCTGAACGCGCTCTGGGTGACGGTCGAATTCGTCGCCCTGTCGGTCATCTTCGAGGCGATCCTGGGCTTTGCCCTGGCGCTATTTTGCCTGCGGGAATTTCGCGGCATCCGCTTGCTCAGAACCATTTTGATCATCCCGATGGTGATCACGCCGGTCGTCGTCGCCATCGTCTTCAGGCTGATCTATGCCAGCGACGCCGGTATGCTGACGGCGATCTCCGAGTGGATGGGCGGCGGCCAGGTGCAGATCCTCGGCAGCCCCGTCAAGGCCTTCATCGGCCTCGTCGTTCTCGATGTCTGGGAATGGACGCCCCTGATGTTCCTGATCCTGCTGGCCGGCCTGCAGTCGCTGCCGCACGAACCCTTCGAGGCTGCCCGCGTCGACGGCGCCGGCAACTGGCGGGTGTTTGCCGACCTGACCTTTCCGATGATGCGGCCCGTGCTGGCGATCGCCATCGTGCTTCGAACGATCGACGCCTTCGGCACGTTCGACCAGGTGTTCGTGCTCACCCGGGGCGGACCGGGCGAGGCGACGCGGCTGGTCTCGATCTATGGCTACGACACTGCCTTCAAGTTCCAGCAGACGGGTTATGCGGCAGCACTTTTCGTCACCATCGGTCTCGTGGTGCTTGCCCTGGCCTTTAGCGCCGTGCGGCTTTTGCGCAGGGTCGACGCATCATGAACAGTCGTCTGACCCGCATCGGGGTAATGAGCGCGGTGCTGGCCATCGTCCTCTTGCCGATCTACTGGCTCGTCTCGACCTCGCTGAAGTCCAATCGCGAGATCACCCAGGAAGGCACGCTCTATCCGCATGTTCCGACACTGGACAATTACATCAGGCTGTTCACGGAGAAGCAGTTTGGCGCCTATCTGACCAACTCGCTGGTGGTGACATTCTTCTCCGTGGCGATCGCCCTGGTCGCCGGCGCCATGGGCGCCTATGCGATCGCCCGCTTTCGCTTGCCTTTCGCGATGGAGCGCAAGGTCGGCTTGTTCCTGCTGACGCTGCGCATCGTGCCGCCGGTCGTCATCCTGATCCCGGTCTATCTGCTGATGCTCAAGCTCGGCCTGCTCGACAGCTGGTTGGGTTTGATCGCCACCTACACCGCCTTCAACATCACCTTCTGCGTCTGGATGATGGAGAGCTTTTTTCGCGAAATCCCCGTGGACCTCGAGGAAGCCGCTATGGTCGACGGTGATTCCCGCTTCGGTGCGTTCCGGCGCATCACCTTGCCGCTGGCAGCACCCGGCCTCGCGGCGACCGCCATCTTTGCCGTGCTTGTCACTTTCAACGAATTCCTGTTCGCGCTGGCGCTGACGGCCACGCCGCGGGCGATGACGATGCCGCGCGGCACCGCCACGCTGATCGGCCGCATCGACACCGACTGGGCCTCGATGTCGGCGGCCGGCGTCATCGGCGCGCTGCCGATCGTCTTCTTCGCGCTCCTGGTGCAGCGCCATCTGGTTCGCGGGCTGACCATGGGAGCCGTCAAATGACGACCCTGCTGGGCAGCCACTCACCTCAATCAAGTCGCCGTCCCGGCCACGCTCAAGGCCGCCCGACACCACGCGGCCTTTCAGGGAAATCAAGCGCATGATCGATGTCTGTCTATTCGGAGCGGGCCTTATCGGCCAGGTGCATGCAGCCAACCTGGCGCGCCATCCCCGGGTGCGCCTGCGCTACATCGTTGATCCGAACACCGAGGCCGCTTCGAAGGTCTCGGCCCTAACAGGAGCTGAGATCGCCGACACCCAGACCGCGATCAATGACCCATCGATCCGCATGGTTTTCATTGCTTCGGCAACGAGAACGCATGCGGACCTGGCCATGGCCGCGGCCGCCAAGGGCAAGGCGATCTTCTGTGAAAAGCCGATCGATCTTGATCTCAAGCGCACGGATCAATGTCTGGTGGCTGTCGAGAAGGCAGGTGTGCCCTTTCAGATCGGATTCAACCGTCGGTTCGACCCCAGTTTTCGGGCGCTGAAGGCGCGCCTTGCGCAAGGCGAGATCGGCGCCGTTGAACAGGTCATTATCACCAGCCGGGATCCGGAACCGGAAACCGAGGAAGCGCTGGCCGGGGGAGGGGGCGTCTTCCGGGAGATGACCATCCACGACTTCGACATGGCACGAAACCTGTTGGGCGAGGAGCCGGTGGAGCTCTTCGCGACCGGGTCGTCACTTGTCGCGCCGCAATATGCCAAGCTGGGCGACTACGATACCGCGATGTTCGTGCTGCGCACGGCGTCCGGCCGGCAGTGTCACATTAACAACAGCGTCAGGGCCGCCTACGGCTACGACCAGCGCATCGAGGTGCATGGCGCGGATGGGATGCTGCGAGCCGGCAACAGGATCCCGACATCGGTCGAACTATCAGGCGCAAAGGCGATATCGCGCGACAAGCCCTACTACTTCTTCGTTGAGCGCTATGCCGAGTCCTACGCTGCCGAGATCGATCATTTCATTATCTGCGTCGAAACAGGACGACGGCCGGACGTCACGGCAAGCGACGGCCGCAAAGCGATGATCCTGTGCGAGGCAGCGCTTGCCTCCGCCAAGTCGGGCAGGTTCGAGACCGTCAGGTTTTAGTGCAAATCGAAACGAGGAGCTTCCAGATGAAGATCGGGATGATTACAGACAGCCTCGCCGACCTCTCATTCGACGAGATGCTGCGCGCCTCGGCCGAGCTTGGACTTCAGACATTGGAGTTCGCCTGCGGCAACTGGTCGTCGGCGCCCCATATCGACCTGCAGGCCATGCTGGCGAGCGCGGCCACGCGCAAGGAATTCGTTGCCAAGATCCGGGATCACGGACTGACGATTGCAGCGCTCAATTGCTCGGGCAATCCACTGCACCCGGGGCCGCAGGGGAACGTCCACCATAGCGTGACACGGGACACCATTCGGCTGGCCGGCCTGATGGAGATCGATCGTGTAATAATGATGTCGGGCCTGCCGGGCGGACCGGGTGACGCCAACCCGAACTGGATCATCACCGATTGGCCGCCGGAATGCCTCAAGATCCTGCGCTATCAGTGGGAAGAGCGGATAATTCCCTACTGGCGCGACCTCGTAGCGTTTTCAAACAATGTCGGCATTCACAAACTGTGCCTGGAGCTGCATGGCCATCAGGCCGTGTACAATGTCCAGACATTGTTCAAGCTCCGTGACGCTGTCGGAGAAACGGTCGGCGCCAACTATGACCCCAGTCATCCGCTGTGGATGGGCGCGGACCCGATTGCCGCCATTCGAGCGCTCGGCTCGGCCATCTACTATGTCCACGCCAAGGATACCCGGATTGAGCCAATCACCGCGGCCATCGACGGCACGCTCGATCCGCGCCCCCCCAACCTCTATGCCGAACGGGCCTGGAATTACATCACACTCGGATACGGCCACGGTGAGACCTGGTGGCGGCAGTTTTGTACCGCGCTCAAGCAGGTTGGCTACGACGATGTCTTGTCAATCGAGCACGAGGACATGATGTTGCCCGCGATGGAAGGTATGCGAAAATCCGTTGCGCTCCTGCGCAACGTCGCAATCAACCTTTCATAAAGCGGGAACTTGCCAAGATTCGGGCTGAGAGAGCACCGCCCGTTACCTCAACTCGACGATCAACTGGCGATCTTCGAACAGGCCGAGCTTTCGCGCCGTCCCAAGTGCTCATGACGAATCGACTCTGATCCTCCGGGCGCCATTGTCGTTATTTGGGTGGCGAATCTGTCGGTCATGGGACCAATCTGCCGCGTCGGATCGCAACAGCCCCGAGAGTCCCGTTAGAGTGGATGGCCGAGTAGCCGCAACATCTTCTCTACGGCCTCACGATAAAGGGCGGCCCCATCATATTATCGCAACATGCGTCCTACGCGGCACTCCTCGCCGGGGCCGTCGGTCCAGCGTCCCGCCTGTGGCGGCGCTATGCTGACGCTCCTACGGCTGCCCTCTTACGTCGCCGCAGTCGGTCCCGCGCCGAAAATGCTAATAAATCACAGTTCTTGGTACGTTCTCTGGGCCACCGCGGCCGTGGCTCTGCTTCAACATTTAACTATTAACTGTTTGCAAACTACGACGTTGACGTTTCCAGCATCATAGAGTTAATAATCTCCTAATATAAGAACCGTCTAAAATCGCTGATCGGAAACCGACGTTTTAGACGAGCAATTGGGGCAGGGAGACGTAGCGCAGCGATCACCGTGTCGCAGCCGCCATCAAGCGATCATCATCCGCAAGCTCCAGCCGGCTCTTCTTCCGGCAGGCTCGCTGATGATGCACTGCACTTCACTTCCAACCCAGCAGTGTGCCGATCTTTGGGATCGACGCTCGGATAGAGCGTGGTCGTACAGGACTATCAACATACAGGCGTAGGGGCGTCTGCGTAAAAAAACAGGGGTTGAAAAATGGCTACTCAGGTCACCGGTGCCGGCGGTACTACGACGTCGTTCTCCAATACACCGCAGGCACAGGACGATGCCTTCATCTTTTCGGAAGACGTGAACGGCAGTGTACTTGTCCTGAATGTGCTGGCGAATGATTCTGGCGGGGCGGCCAAGCAGCTCTACTCGATCGACAACGCAGATAGCGCTCTTACGGCGACGAAAACACCCGCGCCGTCGGACCTGCTCATTCGTGATGCCGCCTATTCGAGTGATGCTGCGGCACTCGCTGTTCCTGTCGCGACCGCGGAAACGAGTTCCTTGGGCGCACGGATCTGGATCGGCACGGATGGTATGATCCACTACGACAAGGCGGATATCGACGCGAAAATTCAGGCGCTTGGGGCAGGCCAGGTTCTTACCGACAAGCTAACTTATGCCATTCAACTCGGCAACGGCACGCTGAGCTGGGCTACGGCCACCGTTCAGTTCACCGGTACCAACGACAAGGCGGTGATGGGCGCTGCCACTCTTGTCGGCGCCGTCACCGAGGATGCCCACACGCCGACCGAGACCGCGACCGGCACCATCGCATTTGGCGACGTCGACCTTACCGACGTGCATCTGGCCTCGGCGGTGTTCAAGGGCACCGACTATAGCGGCCAGCTCGGCTCGCTGAACGCGGTCAAGACCACCGACACCACCGGCACCGGCTCCGGCGGTCTTGTCACCTGGACCTTCACTGCTGCGGATTCGGCCCTCGACAAGCTCGCGGCCGGCCAGGTTGTGCATGAGACCTATACGGTCACGCTCGACGACCAGCATGGCGGTGTCGTCACCCGCGATGTCGTTATTACCATCACCGGCACCAACGACGCGCCGGTGATTGGCGCTGCCAGTCTTGTTCGCGCCGTCACCGAGGATGCCCACACGCCGACCGAGACCGCGACCGGCACCATCGCATTTGGCGACGTCGACCTTACCGACGTGCATCTGGCCTCGGCGGTGTTCAAGGGCACCGACTATAGCGGCCAGCTCGGCTCGCTGAACGCGGTCAAGACCACCGACACCACCGGCACCGGCTCCGGCGGTCTTGTCACCTGGACCTTCACTGCTGCGGATTCGGCCCTCGACAAGCTCGCGGCCGGCCAGGTTGTGCATGAGACCTATACGGTCACGCTCGACGACCAGCATGGCGGTGTCGTCACCCGCGATGTCGTTATCACCATCACCGGCACCAACGACGCGCCGCAGATCACCTCGGCCGCGCAGTCCGGCAATGTCTCGGAAGGCGATGATCTTCCGGCCACGGCGCAGGTCGCGACCGGCAAGGTCACCTTCAGCGACGTCGACACCAGCGACAGCCACACCCTTTCGGTGAGCGCCGCCGCCGCCCATGGCACGGCCAGCGTCGATC
>NZ_JAPYKQ010000031.1:0-43133 GCF_037179625.1 Mesorhizobium sp. Cs1299R1N3
ATTTGCGCGGTATTATCCGTCGAGCCATCGTCGACGATGATCGCCTCCCAATCAGCAATGCCCTGGCCGAGGAGGCAATCGAGCGCTTGTGTGAGCGTGACCTCGGCGTTCCGCGCAGGCACCACGATTGAAACCAATGGATTATGCGCCACGTTGTCTTACCCCCGCCTGGTTCGTAAGTGGTGGAACAAGTTGCGTTGATCTTTGTCGGCTTAGGCCGTCACGATCGACGCCGATCCATTCGACCCATCGTCCACAACGACTATATCCAGTATCTGGTAGGTCTGCCGGCGGATGCCGGCATGCATTGCGCCGATGTTTTGCTCGACATTGAACAGCGGTACCACACTGCTTTGCGGTAGCATTATTCTGGATCATCGAGCTTTCGTTTTCTTCGGCAAGAGTCGGCGAATGTCAGAACCGGATAACGGCATCGGATGGCAGCTCTGCCCTGTCAAGATCGGGGCGAATTAGGGGCAAGAAAAAAGACTTGAAGACAGGCTTGAACGGCAAGCGCTCATGCCCGACGCCTTAGAGCTGCGGCCCTCGGCAAAAAAGATGATCGCGGCGAAGACGAGAGCGCAAGTTGATCCGGATCGACCCACTCGGAACCGCGGCCGAACTGCGAGCGCCGCAGTTGCTTGATGATGGATCCAAGGCGCTCGAAATTCACGCGCGAACCGGCTTAAGCCGAAAAGATTCCGGCTTGCGAGCCGGGTATTTTGCTGACATCTTTATAAGTTGCTAAATTAGTACGGTGGCTGCTGTTCAAATGAAGGGTATAGGGATGGCTAAGGAATCTTCGAGTACCGCTTCTCCGGCAAATAAAGCGGACGCAAATCTGACAAGTAATGCAGAGGGAAACGGGCTGGCCTTCATGGCGGGCCAGGCTCGCGAGAGCGGGACCCCCGGCGACGCTGTAGGTGTCGACAAGATACGTGATCTGCTGTTCGGCAACCAGATGCAGGACTATGACCGCCGCTTTTCCAAGCTTGAAGAACGGGTATTGCAGCGCTTCAAGGATGTCGAATCCGAGGCCAAGCGCAATCTTGAAATGTACGAGTCAAATGCGAAAAAGCAGGTCGACTCGCTTGCGGCGCAATTGCGGAACGAAAAAGACGCGCGAGCCGACGCCGACAAGGAGATTGACCGGAATCTTCGCGAGCAAAATCAAGCGCTTGAAAAGCAGGTGCGCGCGTTGTCGGATCAATTGAACGAGCTTGAGCGCGAAATTGCGGACCGGATAAATCGAAACGATCATTTGCTGCGTGAGGAAATCAAGCAAAAGAATGAAGGCATTCAGATGCTGATGGAGAAAATGTTTTCCGATCTCGGCAACGTCAAGACCGACCGAAATCTTTTGGCTGGCCTGTTTGTCGAGGTTGCAAAATGTCTGAACCAGGATCCCGTCGGCAGCAAGAACAACTCGGAGCGTAGCTGGAAAGTGAGTTGATCGGAACTTGACGTCGACCGTCGACCCAATCAGCCTTCCACAAAAAACAGCCTCGAACGATACAGAGATTGATCGCGAGGCTCTGGCCCGTCTTTTGATCGAAATTGCCCGGAACGTTGATCCGGACTACCGTGCGCGTCTCGGCGGAGTTCCAACCGCCGATCCTCGCATGGAAACGCTGCGCCAGTTGCTGGTCAGCCGCGAAATTTCGGAGCTTTCACGAGTTACGCATCTGCTCGACGAACCGGAGCAGCTTGCGGCAGCCGTGGGCGACGTGCTTCCCAGTGCGGCCGCACGAGCGCCTCATGCGCAACTCGGCGAGGCCCTTGCGCCGGCTGTCGAAAGGGCTGTGCAGCGGTCCATCCAGAAGAGCCCGCGCACGCTGACGGATATACTATACCCGGTGTTTCTGCCGGCAATTCGCAAGTCGATCGGGGAAAAGATCGACCAGACTTTTCAGTCGCTGAATGAAACTTTAAGACATATATTCACCTGGCATGGGCTCAAGTGGAGACTCGAATCCTGGAGGACTGGTGCTAGCTTCTCTGAAGTTGTGCTGAAGCATTCTCTTATCTATCGTGTAGAGCACGTCTTTCTCATTAATCGCAATTCAGGTCTTTTGATAGCGCATGTAACTGCGGACAATGCGACGAGCGAAGATCCTCAACTCATTTCTTCGATGCTCAGTGCAATTCAAGATTTTGTGAAAGATTCATTTAACGAGAAAGAGCAGAGCGGCCTGGACACAATTCGCTTTGGCGACCTTCGTCTCTGGTCGGAAGTTGGACCGTTTGCGACCCTGGTTTCGGTGATCCGAGGAAATCCGCCAGAAGAACTGCATGAAATAGTTCGCGATGTATTGCTTCGTATCCATGAGGAATGCTCGCAGGCTTTAGTGGAGTTTGACGGTGACAGTTCGCAGTTGGCCGGCATAGAGGCGCAGTTGCAGACCTGCGTCGAGCTGAAGCAGGAGGAGTCAAACGAGGGTTTTCCGTGGCTGGTGGTAGCTCTGGCTCTGCTGCTTTTGAGTCTGGCTGGCGGTTGGTTCTTTCTTTCCTGGCAATCCGGGCAGCGATGGCAGGCCTACGTATCGCGACTGGAGACCCAGCCGGGCATCATCGTTGCCGAACAAGAGATACGCGGCGGCCAATTTTATGTTGCCGGCCTGAGAGACCCGCTTGCCGCCGACCCGCAAGCTCTGCTGTCCGGAACGCACGTCGATCCTGCCCGGGTTCATTCGCAGTGGCAATTTTATCAGAGCCTTGAACCGGAGTTCGTGTTGAAGCGGCTGACGGCGTCGCTGGCTCCGCCGGATTCAGTACGACTTTCGGTCGTCGATGATCGCCTCGTTGCCGAGGGTGAGGCTCCCGATAGCTGGATAGATCGGGCGCGCGCAGCGGCCCGACAGCTTTCGGCAGGCGGGCCAGTATTCGATATCTCAAGGGTCCGCGATGTAAGCCCCGAAGCACGCGCGGCAGAGCACTGGCAGGCCTACGTGTCGCGACTGGGGACCCAGCCGGGCATCATCGTTGCCGAACAAAAGATACACGATGGCCAATTCTATATTGCAGGGCTGCGAGATCCGCTTGCCGCCGACCCACAGTCGCTGTTGTCTGGAGCGCAGGTTGATCCTGCCCGCGTTCATTCACAGTGGCAATCCTATCAGAGCCTTGAGCCGGAGTTCGTGTTGAAGCGGCTGACGGCGTCGCTGGCTCCGCCGAACACAGTGCGGCTTTCAATCGTCAATGATCACATCGTTGCCGAAGGTGAGGCTGCTGCCACGTGGATCGACCGGGCGCAGGCCGCAGCCCGGCAGCTTTCAGCAGGCGGGCCGGTATTCGATATTTCCGGGGTCCGTGACCCCGAAGAACGCGAGGCGGAGCGCTGGCGGGCTTATGTGTCGCAACTGGAGACCCAGCCGGGCATCATCGTTGCCGAACAAAAGATACGCGACGGCCAATTCTACATCTCCGGCCTGAGAGACCCGCTTGGCGCCGACCCGCAGTCGCTGTTGTCCGGAACGCAGGTCGATCCCGCCCGGGTTCATTCGCAGTGGCAATTCTATCAGAGCCTTGCGCCGGAGTTCGTGTTGAAGCGGCTGACGGCGTCGCTGTATCCGCTGAAATCGGTTCGGCTTTCGATCGTGGAGGGTCGCATCGTTGCCGAAGGTGAGGCTCCCGACACCTGGATAGATCGGGCGCGCGCAGCGGCCCGACAGCTTTCGGCAGGCGGACCGGAATTCGACATCTCCAAGGTTCGTGATGTGAGCCCCGAAGCACGCGAGGCGGAGCACTGGCAGTATTATGTATCGCGACTTGAGGCCCAACCGGGAATCATCGTCGCCCAACAAACGGCGAGGGGCGGCCAATTCTACATTTCCGGCCTGAGAGACCCGCTTGCCGCCGACCCGCAAACTCTGCTGTCCGGAACGCAGGTTGATCCTGCCCGCGTTCATTCACAGTGGCAATTCTATCAGAGCCTTGATCCGAAGTTCGTGGTGAAGCGGCTGACGGCGTCGCTGTCCCCGCCGAAATCGGTTCAGCTTTCGATCATCCAGGGTCGCATCGTTGTCGTGGGTGAGGCTTCTGCCGGCTGGATCAACCGGGCGCAGGCCACCGCCGAACAACTTTCGGCGGACGGAGTGGTTCTGGATGTCTCGCAGCTGCGTGAGCTGAACCTTGCAGATCTTAATTATTTGAGAGAAGCCATCCAGGCGACCGATATTTTCTTCTCTTCCGGCAAAGTTGTGCCGGGACCGGAGCAGTTGCCGGTTCTCGACAGGTTGGCGGATCAAATAAAGGAATTCGCCCAAGATGCCCGCAAGTCAGGCGTAACAGCACGGTTCATGTTGACCGGGCATTCGGACACCACGGGCCGTGAGACGGCCAACGCGTCGATCAGTGCAGCCCGCGCCGAGACAGTTCGTGCGCTTCTCAACAAACGCGGCGTCGCTCCGGAACTGCTGCTGGTTCGGGGCGCGGGCACTTTTGAGCCGCTGGTGCCTGAAAATAGTCAAACCGGGAGCTCCACCAATCGCCGGGTTTCGATTACGGTAAACCTGGACTAGTGGAGCCAAGGATGTTGCAAAAAAAGATCTGCATGCTGGGCGGGTTCTCTGTCGGGAAGACGAGTCTGGTGCGCAGGTATGTGCAGAGCATCTTTTCAGAAACCTACTTGACCACGGTGGGAGTGAAAATCGACAAGAAGAGTGTCGCGCTCCCGGACAAAACCGTGGATCTGATTTTGTGGGATTTAGCTGGTGAAGACGATATCGGCTCATTCCGCGTCAGCTATGTGCGAGGTGCAACCGGGCTTGTGCTTGTCGTCGATGGAACGCGCGCCGCCACTCTTGCCGTGGCGCTAACGCTGCGCGAACGGGTCGAGGCCGAATTCGGCGCCATGCCGTTCGTGGTGCTGTTCAACAAATCCGATCTGGCCGATCGGTGGGCAATATCGGATAGCGAGATTGACGAACTGAGGCAGCGTGGATGGCAAATCTATCTAACGAGTGCGCTCTCGGGTGAGAATGTTGATGATGCGTTTCGTCAACTTGCTTTGATGGTAACCAAATAGACCATGCATGGATTGCCACGAGAAGTCAGCAGCTGGATTTTCAATTTCTTCTACAATGGGAACTCGGTCGCATATCTGAAAATCGACGCCCAGCTTTGCATAACTGCTAAGGGCGGAAATATTGAACATTATGGACTCTCATCGCTTCGCATTGGCGAGCCTGTTGCCGAGCAGCTTGAATTCATGGAAGGTTTGCTGCCTTGCCCGGAGCTTCCGTTTCACATTGCCATGGTCGAGCTGCCCAGCGGGCGTGTCGCGGACCTTCATTTTTTTGCTGACAATGCCTGCGTGTGGCTGCTCTTTCTTGATGCCACTGCCGAACGCGACAATAGGCAGCGGCTTCAACAAAAGGCTTATGAAATGACACTCCTGCAAGAGAGGGAGCGTCAACTCAACGAGAAATTACAATCGACGAACGAGGCGTTGAGGAAGAGCCAGGAGGGGTTGGCGCGTGAATACCAGCGCGCCGAAACCCTGCTCCTCAACATTCTTCCGGCGTCGATCGCGGAGCGATTAAAAGCGCACAAAAAAATTGCTGACAACCACGCAGAAGTGAGTGTGCTTTTTGCCGACATAGTCGGTTTTACAGAACGAGCGCGGAGCGTCGGAGCCGTGACTACGCTCGCTATTTTAAATTACTTCTTCAAGGCGGCGGATCGGCTCTCGGAACGATACGGCTGCGAAAAGATCAAGACAATCGGCGATTGTGTGATGGTGGTCGCTGGCCTGCCCACCGCGCGATCCGATCATGCAAAGGCCCTCGCGCGCTATGCACTTGAGCTGCGCAAGGCGGTCAAGCGCGAACGCTTCGCAGGAGAACCGCTGAGACTCAGAATTGGAATTCACTCAGGCCCAATCGTCGCGGGCGTCATAGGCAAGAGGCGGTTCGCCTATGACCTGTGGGGCGAGACGGTTAATCTCGCCTCGCGTATTCAAACGTCCGCGGAGCCCGATGAAATCCGTATTTCGGATGCAACTCGCCAAATGCTTGGACCAAATTTTGCTTGCGACCCACTCGAGGAAACGGAATTGCGTGGTACAGGTCGTGTGCGAATGTGGCGGCTCCCGGCCTGATTTGCCGCACGGCAGTGCCGACCCTGGAGCCCACGCATCTCAAGCCCCAAGCTTTAACGCGAAGTTTTGACTAATGGTGACCTTCATTATCGGCATCGCAAATGGCAGCAATGCAGTCTTCCGACGCTCTATTGGGCGACTTGGGACACGGCTGACATCAGTTCCTGCGGGTTTGGCGCCCCAAACATGTATCGCCCACCTTCTGGAACCTCCGTGAAGCTCCAGCGAACGATCCCTTGCCGGTCCAATAGGAACTGACCGATCAGTTGTCCGTGTCCCGTCGCCATCATCTGCTCGTCGGCTTCGGTCACTTCGTAATTGTCCTTCTTGTCGAGGAATTCGCTGGCCGCAAAAGGATCCATGGGACCGGGCAACTCGCTCGGCATGACGACCCGCATATCCTTTGCAGCTGCGATCGAGACCTTGTACGGCCAGTTCGTCTCGTTTTGGGTGAATTCGAGATTGGGCAGTCCAAAAGCACGATGTGAAGCGCGTTCAGGGTCTGAGGCCGCAAGCAGGTTCGGCATCGGGTGGTAGCGGAAATAGAGACGCGCCCGTTCGATCGGCGTGTTGACCACCGTCAGGCTCTCCACGCCCTTTTCGCGCAGCTCCGGATCAAGCCGCGCCTGGGCGGCGATATGGCGGCGGCAAAACGCACAATGCAGACCTCGAAACAGACCGACCAGCACCGGTTTTTGTCCGCGAAAGTCGTCAAGCGCGATCTTGCCTTCCTGGGTAATGGCGTCGAGTACCAAGTTCGGCGCTCGGTCTCCCGGTTGAAGTGGCAACAAGTCACTATGCGCGGACATTTCCAACCTCCAACCCCGGCTAGTCGAGAAAGGGCAGCACCACAAGCGCTTCCGGGTCGAGCCCGTGCTGGGCGCATATACCCTGCGCCAGGGAAAAGTACCGTTCGGCCTCAGCCAGATTGTCGAGGTCGAGATTAAGCGTTGCGAGACCATCATAGCACGGAAACAGCAGTTGGGGTTCGCCCGTTTCGCGGGCTACGTCCAGTGCTTCCTGGAACAAGCCAACGGCCAGTTCCGGACGGCCGTTGCACTGGTGGATCTGCCCAAGCACAATCAACGGCACCGGCAGGTGCTCTCGCTGGTCGAGTGCCCGGTCGATCTCGATGGCTTTCTCGGCAGCAGGCACGCCCTCTGTTGGACAGCGATCCGTGAAAGTACAACAAGCGACCGCCAGATTGGCGAGAAGGCGCGCCTGGAAGCCCAAATCACCAATATGGCGCGCGACTTCAAGACCGCGCCGACAGACCTCCATCGCCCGTGCTGGATCGATGGTCGTGTAAAGCACGCCGAGATTGGTGTAGCCGCGGCAGGCCGCGCCCAGCAGACCGGCGGCTTCGGCCAATTCAATGCTGTGCTCGACCTGACCCACGGCTTCACGGTTTCGCCCAAGGCGAGCCAGCGCGACAGCCTTGGTATTGAGGGCCTCGGCGGTCACAAGAGTGGCCTCACGCCCTACATCGGAGACATGCTCCGTTGTCAGAGTGCGTACGCAGTCCAACGCCGCGTCTGCCCATTTTGCCGCGAGAGCGTGATCTCCGCTACGGAACGCCTGTCGGCCACGTTCTTCCCAGAGATGCGCCTGCTCGATCGGAGCATCCGCTCCATCGAGGAGCGCTGCCGCTTCAGCGTAGCGGGATTCTGCTTTGTCCCGCTTGCCGACGTCCCAGAGCAGCCGACCGATCTTACGCAAAACTCGCGCCGACGCTACGCGATCGGCCGACTCGCGGTATGCCTGCAACGCCGCTTCGTAGTGGCGGTGAGCGATCTCGCGGCGGCCCGCCGGGCCGCTCAAATCGGCAATGCGCTCGGCAATTGTCAGTTTGAGCGGTGTTTGCCCGGTCGCCTCCAACGCAGTCAGTGCTCGCTCGTAGAAACGAAGGGCGTCGTCGTTGGCGTATATCATGCGAGCGCGATCACCGGCCGCCTGCAGGTAATGCGCGCCCTTCTCCCGCTCGGCGCTCTGTGCGAACTGATGACCGAGCACGGTCAAATCCTCGAGCCGTTCCGGATTATCGCCGCACAGTTGCTCCAAGGCAGCACCTATCCGCCCGTGGATTTCGGTCCGGCGTTGCAGGAGCAGATTCTGGTAGATCACGTCCTGCAGCAAGGTTTGAGTAAAGCGATAGCTTTGCGACGAGACAGAGCCTGATCCGGCAACTTCCTCAATGATTTCCGCATCGCAAAGCAGTTCGCAGCCGGCTTCTAGCCGGGCGGGGTCGGCTGTCACGGTCTTCAGAAGTGTGGCATCGAAGCGTGGGCCGATTACCGCGGCTTCCTGGGCCAACCGGCGCACCTCTTGTGGCAGCCGGTCGACGCGGGCAAGCAACATTGCCTGGATAGTGGCGGGAATGTCGGTTGCGACTTCGCCTGCCACAGTCCGCCATTGCTGGCCCTCGCGCATCAGTACACCGCGATCAATAAGGCCGCGAACGATCTCCTCTACAAAAAGAGGGTTGCCGCCCGCTCGCTCGAGGATCTGATCGACGAGCCCTCCTGCGGAGCTTACCCAGCTCTCGCCGAAAAGCGCCGCCAGCAGGCTGCGTCCTTCATCGCTGTTGAGCGGCGAAAGCCTGAGCGCCGTGTGACTGACCCGACTTGAGTCGAGCTGGCCGCTGTCCGGCGCCGAGCGATGCGTGACCAGCACCATCAACCGCGTGCGTTCCAACCTGTCCATCACGAAACGTAGTGCCTCGAGCGAAACGGCGTCGGCCCAGTGCAGGTCTTCGACGACAATCAACAGCGGCGACAACGCAAGCCGCCGTTCTATGATGGTGCGGACCGCGTAGAGAATTTGCCGCCGTAGCTGCTCGGGTTCGACATGCTGCAAGGTGGCATCGGGGTCGCCAAGGCCAAGCACATGGTAGAGCAAAGGCATCAGCCGCTTCGCCTCCTCGCCCTGCAGGCCGAGATCGGCAAGCAAGCCTGCGAGCTTCCCCCGCATTTCGTCCCCATTGTCGTTTTGCATCATCCCGGCAGCACCGCGCACCACTGCACCCAAGGCGCCAAATGATTGTTCGCCCAGCGGTGAGCACGTGGCCTGTCGCACGGCGACGTTGCGAAAACGGTCCTCGTCGCCGACACGGGCGACGAACTCCTTCACCAGCCGCGATTTCCCGATACCGGCTTCTCCGACGAGGCGGACAAGTTGGGCCGAGCCGCCGCACGCCTGGTCAAGGCTCGCCAGCATTCTATTGAGCTCCGCAGCACGACCTATCATCGGCGCGCTGAGGCCGAGCGCCTCGAGCCCACGCGCTGCACGCGGCGCCGCAAGCGGTGCATCCAGTCGATGGACGAGCACACTGCCAGCCTTGCCGCGAAGCACGACATCACCCATCGACTCGTAAGAGAAGGCATGCCGGGTCAGCCTGTGAGTGAGTTCGCCTACCAGCACTTCACCCGGTGCGGCCAGCGATTGCAGGCGTTGCGCTGTATTCACCGTGTCGCCGGTCACCGAATAGGATTTGGCGGTGCCGATGCCTAATCGTCCAGTAACGACCGGACCAGTGTTTATGCCGATGTGGAGTAATAGAGGCGAGCCGGAGTGGGGGGCGCTTTCGCCGAGCCGCGCCGTCCGGGCGATCATGTCGAGAGCGGCGCGAAGCGCACGTTCCGGATCGTCCTCATGCGCGACCGGCGCACCGAACAAAGCGAGCAGTGCGTCGCCGATGAATTTGTCGACGAAACCACCAAAGTTTCGCACGGCCGCCGTCAATTCCTTGAACAGTTCGTTCTGCAGCGTTTGCATGACCTCGGGGTCGAGCTGCTCGCTGAGTGTCGTGAAACCGCAAAGGTCGGCAAAGAGGACGGTTACCGTCCGGCGATCGGCGTCAGAGATGGGATGCAGCCCTTCGTCGCTATCGATGTTCGCAAGCAGCGACGGAGTTCGAGAAGGCGGCACAATGGTTCGGCTTGGTGTCGGAGCAGGCCGTTCGACGGCTTTTGCGGGTGCACCGACGCTTGCCCCACATTTCGGACAGAACTCGAAATCAGGTGCGCAGGGATAGCCGCAACTGGCGCATGGCACGGGCTGGCGCTTGCCACACTTCGGACAGAAAGCGTAACCGCCCTCAACCTTGAAACCGCAGCCTGCGCAGTCCATCGAGCCAGACCTCACTAGGGGCCGTGACTGCGTGATCTCCTTACGCACTTCACGGCCAGGGTATTCACAAGCATGAACCGATAGCCGTCGACCGGCAAGCGGCAGCGCAAATGGGCATCGGGCGATCGGGTGGGGCCTGTGGCAGCGCGCAGCCAATTCGGGTTTCTGCGTGGCTGTCGGTTACGAAAGTTTCCTCTTGGTTCGGTCTTCCTGCTATCGTGGAGATGAGGAGGCGGACCCTTGAGCGAGAATCGTAAGCTAGCCGCAATCCTAGCTGCGGATGTGGTCGGATATAGCCGGCTCGCGAGCGCGGACGAAGATCGTACTTTGGCGAGGCTGCGGGCACTGCGCAGCGACCTGATCGATCCGATCATCGCAGTGCACCACGGCCGGGTGATCAAGCGCACCGGCGATGGGGCGCTGGTTGAGTTCCGCAGTGTGGTGGATGCCGTGCGCTGCGCCATAGAAGTTCAGAATGGTATGGTTGAGCGCAATGCCGGCGTGCCGCAGGACCGCCGTATCGAGTTCAGGATCGGCATCCATCTGGGAGATGTGGTCGAAGAAAGCGACGGCGACCTGATGGGCGACGGCGTCAACATCGCCTCGCGTTTGGAGGGACTCTCGGCGCCCGGCGCCATCTGCCTGTCCGAGGATGCCTATCGCCAGGTCAAGGCGAGGCTCGACCTCTCGGTCAGCGATCTCGGCAGCACACAGCTCAAGAACATCGCCGAGCCGATCCGGGTCTATTCGCTGCAAGTAGGCAGCGCCGCAACCAAGGCGGCCGCGACCTCGGAAACCGCGACGAGCCGGCCGGCTACGGCAGTGCCGCCGAAGCTGTCGATCGCCGTGCTGCCGTTCGCCAACATGAGCGGTGACGCCGAACAGGACTACTTCGCCGACGGCATCTCCGAAGACATCATCACGGCCCTGTCCAAACTGTCACAGCTCTTCGTCATCGCACGCAATTCGTCGTTCACCTTCAAGGGCCAGAACGTCCATGTGCAGGAGGTGGGCACGAAGCTCGGCGTGCGGCATGTCCTTGAGGGCAGCGTACGCAAGTCGGGGAACAGGGTGCGCATCACCGCGCAGCTCATCGACGCAACTTCGGGCGGCCATCTTTGGGCGGAGCGGTTCGATCGCGACCTGACCGACATATTCGCCGTGCAGGACGACGTGACGCAACAGATCGTTGGCGCGCTGGCCCTCAATCTGACTGAGGATGACCGTCAGCGGCTGGCGCCAGAGTACCCGCGCAACACGGAGGCGTATGACTATTTCCTGCGGGGCAGGGAGCTATGGCACCGGCTGACGAGGGAGACGAACGTCGCGGCCCGCGACCTCTTGCAACGTGCCATCGAACTGGACCCGAAGTTTGCCTCCGCCCACGCATTCCTGGCCCTCACGCACGGACTCGATTACCTGAACCGGTGGAGTGCGTCGCCGCCGGAATCGATGGCGCAAGCGGAAGAAGCCGCAACGCGAGCGGTAACGCTGGATGGCAGCGATCCCTGGGCGCACTGGGCGCTTGCTATTGCCAAGCTGTACACACGACGGCACGATGGGGCCATCGACGAGGCCGAGCGCGCGCTAGTCCTCAATCCGAACTTCGCCGAAGCGCACGTCGCCCTCGGCGAGGCGCTGTATTATTCGGGCAGATCCGAGGCCGCCCTCGAGAGTTTTGCCCGGGCGAAGATCTTGAATCCATATTTTCCTGATGTGCTTCTGCACTTCCAGGCTTTGGCCTTGTTTCAACTGGGAAGGTACGAAGAGGCCGTTGACCTCTTGATGCAACGGCTGGCTCGCAATGCTGTCACCGACGTCTCGCGGGCGCTTCTGGCCGCCAGCTACGGCCATCTGGGCCGTTTCGCCGAGGCCCGAGCGGCATGGCAGGAGGTGCTTCGCGTCAATCCCGACTACTCGCTGGAATACCGTCGCAAAGTCCTGCCCTACAAGAACCCTGCCGATTTCGAACTCGTGGTGGAGGGGCTCCGCAAGGCCGGTATAGTGCAATGACTGGTGAGGCCATGCGGCCGGATCAGACGCTATAGGCTTGGCCGATCTTGCGCCATCGCGCGTTTTCGCGAACCAGTTTCAGGTTGTCTGTGGTCTCGGCAAATGTCCGCGAACGGTATTGCCGGAGCAGGTCCGCGAAGAGCGCCCCTTCCGGCAGGCCGGCAAGCTGCTCGCGGACCGAGATCTTTTCATCGATGACACGCATGCCCCAGGCATTTTCCCGAACCTGCAGCTCCGCAGCCAAATCACGCTCTTCCGGCGCGCTTTCATCCAGCGCAGCCAGCACGATCGAGTGGAAAAGCGCTACATAGCCAATCTGTCTCAGGCCGCCCACAACCCGCACGCGCGGCAATATGGCAAGGACGAGAAACGTCAGGAACAAGTCCGGCAGCAGCACGCCCTCCAGCAACGCCTGCTGGAGATGCGGCCGCTCGAACGGGATGGAAAGGCCATGCGGCCTGTCAGGCTCGATCAGGTGCCCGTTCTCTAGGACGAGTTTGCGCACGCGCTGCTCGCGGATGCCCCAGAAATAGGCGGTGGCATTGGGCAGGAATCTGCCAAATGGGCCCGACGCGGCCTCTTGCAAGGCATGGTCGAGACGCTGGCGCCTTGCGGGCTCAAGAAGCAGCCTGGAAAGAAGACTGCCGTCTTGGTCCAGATGCCGCGTCATGACCGCCGCGGCGAGCCGATCATCGATAAAAACCGGCCGCGCCATGCCGGAACGATCCCAATCGGTGACCAGTTCCTCGTTGATTTCTGTCAGCGCATCGGCGGCGGTCGCAAACACCTTGTCCTGGCTGGCAAGCAGTGTACCCAGCCAGCGGCTGGCATCCGTTTCATCGCCCACCGCTTCGAGCGCGCGCTTGTTGAGGGAGACGGGACCGGCCACGCAGGCGCTTTTGCGGCACAGTTTGTGGCGCCCCATGCCAAACAGGTTGACCTTGTCGTCTCCGACATCGAGCCATCCGGGCCCCTCCCGGCCAATTGTCTCCATCGTCATCGTCGTTCCCATGAAGCCGACGAAGGCTGACAGCCGGTTTTCGACCGCGCCGAGCCAGGCAAACAGGAGGGCATCGAAGGTGATCCGGTCCATCAGAAGCAGGCAGTGCAGACCGGATTGAATCACCGGTCTGTGCTCGAACTCTTCGAGGGCCTTGCCGATCTCCTCAGGCTGCATAATTGCACCGAGGCGCTGATGCAGGACTTCGCGCAGGATCGAGCGGGCAGCGATCGCCGGGCCCGATGCAGGCCTTGCCACCGGCCGCCACAGATGGCGGGCGTAGTCGGAAACCGGAACATTCCAGTTCTGCTCGATGTCACGCACGACTTCCGGGCAGAGCAGCGACAGCACAGCCAGAATTTCCACGGGGGGGGCAGGGGCTGGGGCGAAGAGGGCGGTCATTAGAACCGCAACCGGGCCATGCTCAGGAGGTCGTGATACTGCCCGTTGGTAAAACCGGCCTTCACATGCCGGCCTTCAACCTGGAAGCCGTGGCTGGTGTAGAGACGGATGGCCGGTTCGTTGTCGGCATAGACGCTCAATTCGACCCGCTTCAGGGCGCGCCAGTTGTCGGCCACGTCAAGCAGCGCGCCAAGGATGGCAGAGCCGATACCCTTGCCGACAAAGCCATCGTCTAGGCCGATATTGATCTCGCCGATATGCGAACGGCGCGGCGAGCTTTGCACGACCAGGCTGCCGTGGCCGACGACCTTGCCGTCCAATTCGGCGACGATCCAGGTGGTTTCCTGGCCGGACTTGGCGATGCGCCGCTCCACCTGATCCACCGTCTCGAACGGCATCCTGAGCGTGCCCCAGCGGAAGCCCGGCATGTTGAAGATAGCGCAAAGCGCCTCCGCATCGTTTGGCCGGACGGCCCGGAGCTGCGGCTGGATTTTCTCGGATGGCGAGGTCGTGCTGGTCATGGCTTTCCCGGGCGAAGGCAATCGGCCCGGCACGATGCACCGGACGTCACCTGAAAATCCAGCCGTCTCTGCAGCCTATGCTGCCGATTGCGAACCAAAATACCGGGAGGCGGTGTAGAGTTTGAAGGCGCCGCTGATGCCGATCCAGCCGAAAAGGGCGAGCCAGCCCAAGGTAGCGGCCGCCGTCCAGTCGATCCGGTGCACCGCGGCGTCAGTGATAACGAGGCCAAGGATGGAAAGCAGGCCGACCAGAAATTGCGCCAGGCCTAGCACCAGCAATTCTTCGCGCGGCGCGTTTTTCCAAACGAGATACGTGCCGCCAGCGCCGGCGAGGAAGATGGCGCTGTAGACCTGGGCGTGGAAGGGATCGACCGTCCATGGCCAGGTGCTGCTGACCATCAGGGGAAACAGCAACATGCCAAAGCCATAGAGCCCAAGGATCGCCGTCTCCGCCAACATGTAGCTGCGCCATGCGGGGCTTAGGGTCACGCCTTTTGCTGACGGACGGGCTCTTGCCCGCCACAGGAACAACCCGGATACCGCGACCGAACCAAGATAGACCAGAAACCAGAGCCAGGTCGCTTTTCGCTCGAGGTTGAAATAGCCGAGATTGATCAACGAAACCGCCGACACGATGACGGTGAAGATGAAGGCCATGACCAGCACGAGCCTGCCCGGCGACCAGCGATTCCAGAACAAGAGCGCCGCCATCACTGCCATTTCGGCGGTGTAGAAGCCGCCGAGAAAGCGGGCACTGAATGGCGTGACGGGCCAAGGCCAGCGCGGCTTGACCAGCGCAGGCGCGAAAAACAGGCCGGCGCCGACGATCAGGACGATAATGACCCCTGCCGAGAAAAGCCGCAACGCCGCGGGAAATGGCGGGTTGTCGGGTGTCGGCACGGGAGAAAGCCCCAAAGATGACTGCGCCATGCACCCATCATAGTGCCGCTTGCGGCCGGTGAAAATCCGCCGAATGCAAATTGAGCTGTCACCAGATCTATCCATTCGAATGGCCGTTCCATCCCTTTCGACGTAAGATGGAGTGCGCGGACCGAAGACCGGTCCGGCCAACACGCCTGGGAGGCGCATTTTCCGGAGCCTGCACGATGACCGAAGCTCAGGACTTGTTCTCGCTTTTGCGGCAATCGACCGATGTCGATCCGCAGGCAATCGACGCGATCCGGCGAACCATCGCCGAGGGCAAGGACCACGAACTTTGCCGCATCAATGCGCTGGCCTTCGCCAGCAAGAATGGCCTCGACGAGGAACGCACCATCAGCGCCTTTCTCCATGCGGCGCGGGTGGGCATCTTCGACATCTCCTGGAATGTTCTGTGCCCCGGCTGCGGCGGCGTGCTCGACACCAACGCCACGCTGAAAACCATGCAGAAGGACGAATACACCTGCGCGCTGTGCTCCCAGGGCTATTCGCCGACCCTCGACGAGATGGTCGAGGTGACATTCACCATCAGTCCCCGCATGCGCAGGATTGCCGCCCACAATCCGCACGAACTGCCGTTGATAGAATACTTCCGCCAGATCTACTGGGCGTCCGGCGCCGATCTGCCGGACGAGGATTTCGCGGAGAAGATGGAAGCGTTCTCGCTGGAGGATATCGAGCTTGCGCCCGGTGAAAAGGCGGTTCTGCCCATACAGCTTCCGTCTGAATTCGTGATCGTCTTCGAGCCGGTCACGCATTCAGCGCAGTTCATCGACGCCAAGGGCGAACCAACAAAGGAGCGTCGAAGCCTCTCCTTGGTTTTCGACCGCGACCATGTCCAGAACCAGACCTTGGAGATGCAACCAGGCCCTTTGCGCATTTCGCTGGAAAACAGGACCGACACCCGTGTGCTGCCGACTGTCTTCATCGCCGGCCACGCATTGCATGATTTCCTGGGCAAGCGCCGGCCCTTCGTGACCGCCAAGCGCCTGCTAACCAACCAGACGTTCCGCGATCTCTATCGCACGGACACGCTCGACATCAACCAGCGGCTGAAGATCACCAGCCTGACCTTCCTGTTCACCGACCTGCGCGGATCGACCGAGCTTTACGAGCGGGTTGGCGATCTTTCAGCCTTCGATCTCGTGCGCGAGCATTTCCAGGTGCTGCACGAGATCGTCGCGGCGGAGGCGGGCGCGGTGGTGAAGACGATCGGTGATGCGGTGATGGCGACCTTCGCGACGCCTGATCGTGCGATTGCTGCGGCCCTCAGGATGCGCGATGCCATGCGTGCGCTCAATGAAAAAAGCGGGCGCGAGGATCTGCTGCTCAAGATCGGTGTCCATGCCGGCCCTTGCATCGCCGTGTCCATGAACGAGCGGCAGGACTATTTTGGCCAGACGGTCAACATTGCTTCACGGGTCCAGAACCTGGCCAACCCACAGGCGATCTTCGCCACCCGTGCGGTGGTCGACGACAATCTCACCGCCGATCTGTTGCGCAGGAACGCGCTGACGCCCGTGCCTCACGAGGTCTCGCTGCGCGGCATTGAGCGGGAGATCGCGGTGTATACAATCACCTGAGGAATTCCAGGGCAATTCCAGGAAAAGCGTGAAACGCTTTCTCTTGGGAATTGCGTTGGAGCAGCGTTTCCGTGAATCGCTCTCGGCCGCTCACACGCGCTTGCAGAGGAAATAACGATCGGCGGGCTCGGACGTCGGCGTCGGGAGGCGTTGCAGCAGCGGGTGATCGAGCGGCGTGCCACTGACCGCGAAGCCGCCGACGCGAAGCATGCTCGCAATCAGATCGGGAAGCCAGGTAGCGGTCACTGCATCGCGATCATCATAGCCGGTGCCGATGTCGGCATGAACAAGGGCGGCTTCGATGCCAATGAACTTGCGGGCAGTCTCGCGTATTTCGCCGAGCACGAGGTTTTCAGCTTCGGGAATTGAGCTGGCGTGTGCGCCGACTTCGCGATCGAACACCACGATCCGACGCCCGGGCAGGCGCTCGCGCAGATGGTGGAACGTCCGGCCATTGCCGAGGCCGAGCTCGAGCACCAGCCCTTCCATCTTCGCCACCTCGGGGCAGACGTGATCGAGAATGTCACGCTGCGCGGTCATCCTGCTGATGAAATTCTCGAGCCGACTCATATGCTTTTGTGTGTCCTGAACCAGATCAAGAGATCGGCAATGCCCGCGACAAGAACTGTTCACGAGTGCATCCCGAAGACGACGCGCCAAGCTCGATTGCGTGTCGGCACGTATAGGGGCGGATGATAAACACTGCAACAACCGAACTGGCTGCCGGCAGGGATCGTACCGGGTGGAGCCGGCGGCCCGGCGCGCGGCGGAATAGCGATCTCACTTGTAAGGGTCCGCGGCGTCCCGCAAGCCGTCGCCGAGGAAGTTGAACGCCAAGATGACGAGAACGACGGGGAGCATCGGCAAAAGTAGCCATGGATAGAATGCGATCACGCTGACGCTGCGCGCCTCGGTTAGCAGGATGCCCCAACTGGTTGTCGGTGGCCTCAGGCCCAGCCCAAGGAAGCTCAGCGCCGTCTCGCCCAGGATCATGCCGGGTATGGAGATCGTCGCCGTCGCGATCAGATGCGACATGAAACCGGGGATGAGGTGCCGCCGGATAATGCGGCTGCTGCTGGCGCCCATCAATTGCGCGGCCAGAACGTAATCCTCCTCGCGCAAGGCCAGAAGCTTTGAACGCACGGCCCGCGCCAGTCCGGTCCAGTGGAGCAGCCCGAGGATGACGGTGATGCCGAAATAGATCAGGATCGGACTCCAGGTAATCGGCATGATCGCCGCCAGAGCCAGCCATAGCGGAATGCTGGGGATCGATTGCAGAACTTCGATTATCCGTTGAACGATCAGGTCGAAGATACCGCCGTGATAGCCAGCCAGTCCGCCTATGACAATGCCGAGCAGGAAGCTGAAACTGATGCCGACAAGGCCAATTGTCAGTGAAATGCGTGCGCCATAGATGATACGCGACAGCACATCGCGCCCCAGCCTGTCGGTGCCGGCCAGAAAGAGCTGGCCGTTTTCGGCAGGACAGACAAAATGCCAGTCACCTTCGACCAGGCCCCAGAACCGGTAACTGTCGCCCTTGCAGAAGAAACGAATCCGCTGAACATCATCCTGTTTGTCGATGTAGTTCCGCTTGAGTGTTTCCATATCCAGCGTCATCTGGCGACCATAGACGAACGGCCCGACAAGCTGGCCGTTATGGAACAGGTGTACCCGCTGCGGCGGCGAATAGATGTAGTCCATGTTGCGTGTGTGCAGATTGTAGGGCGCCAGGAACTCGCAGATCAGTATCCCGAAATAGAGCGCTGCCAGAAATATGCCGGAGACAAGGGCAAGCCGGTGCCGTCGGAATTTCCACCACATCAGCCGCAACTGCGACGCCTGAAAGACCTTCGACTGCTCCGCCGTCATCGCCTCGACTGATTGCAGGTCAAAGGGCGCGATGGAAACGAAGTGTTGCAGTGGGGCACCCGGAGCGGGCAGGGGCGATTCCTTGTTCATTTGGTGCTGCCGCCCTGCAAACGAATTCGTGGATCAAGCAGCGCCAGCGCCAGGTCGGAAATCAGCACGCCGATGACCGTCAGGAAGGCGAGGAACATTAGGAACGAACCCGCCAGATACATGTCCTGGCTCTGCAGCGCCTTGATCAGCATCGGCCCAGTCGTTTCCAAGGACAACACGATCGCCGTGATTTCGGCACCGGAGATGATGGCCGGCAGGATGGAGCCGATGTCGGAAATAAAGAAATTGAGCGCCATGCGCAGCGGATATTTGACCAGTGCCTTGAACGGATGAAGGCCTTTGGCGCGCGCGGTCACGACATATTGCTTGTGAAGCTCATCGAGCAGATTGGCGCGCAGCCGCCGGATCATGCTTGCCGTGCCGCCGGTGCCGATGATCAAGACCGGGATCCAGAGATGGGCGAGGATCGACTTCGCCTTGGCCCAGCTCATCGGCTCACTGAGATATTGCGGGTCCATGAGATGGCCGATTGAGGTGCCGAACCAGATATTGGCGAAATACATCAGGATCAGCGCCAGCATGAAATTCGGAATGGCAAGGCCGAGAAGGCCGAAGAGAGTAAGGCCGTAGTCGCCCCAACTGTATTGATGCGTGGCGGAGTACATGCCGATGGGAAAGGCGATGAGCCAGGTGAAGATGATCGTGACGAAGGAAACCAGCACGGTCAGCCACATTCGGTCCCCGACGACGTCGCGAACCGGCAGCTCATACTCGAAGGAATAGCCGAAATCGCCGTGCAGCATCCCGCCGACCCAGTAGAAATAGCGAATGACGGGCGGCTGGTCGAAACCATATTCCTTCCGCATCATTTGGATGCGATCGGAATCCACCGCTTCGCCCTGAGCCCGAAGCTCGGAAACATAGCTGTCGAAATAGTCGCCTGGGGGAAGTTCGATGATCGTGAACACCAGCGCCGATATGATCAGCAGCGTTGGAACCATCACAGCGATGCGCCAGACAATATATCGAAACACGCTCAGGACTCTCCAAGCCAGAATGTATCCGGCATGTAGACACCGAAATAGGCGGTCGGGTCATAGCCGTAGAGCGCCTTGTCAGGCAGATTGCGCAGCCGCGAGGACACCAGAACCGGCTGATGCGTTCCGTTCACCGTGCCGATCGAAAACACCTGATCGGTGTAGATCGACAACATCGAATTCCAGATCTCGGCGCGCTCCGCGGCCTTGGTCGATCCGTTCCAGCGCTTGAGCAAAGCCATCAACTCGACCACTTCAGGAAGATCGGGCGCCTCACCCATCGTGCCATGGGACAGATAGTAAGTGCCCCAGAGCGGCCATTGCAGCTGGTCGTCGATGGTGGGGGCCAACTGGTACGGATTCATGTCGGAGGTCGGCACGCCATTGTCGATGCCCGACCACATCGACATCATGATCTGGCCGCCAAGTGCGCGGCTGCGGAAGATGTCGCGCTGCGAAGTCCGGACGAACAGGGCGATGCCGATCTGGCGCCAGTGATCGGTGATGAGTTCGAGCGCGTCGGTTTCCAGCGTGCTTTCGCCGGCCGTTTCCACTATGATCTGCGCGGGGCGTCCATCGGGAAGTACCCGCAGGCCATCATCGTCGCGCGCTTGAAGCCCGACCTCGTCGAGAAGGGCGTTGGCCTGGTCGGGATCATGGGCGATCCATGCGTTCGCGAATTCCGGCCGGTAGAGCGGGCTCTCCGGCAGGACCGTATCGGCGCTTTCCTGCGCCAATCCGTAGAACACGGCCAAATTGATCTCGCGCCTGTCCACAGCGAGGGAAAGCGCGCGGCGCACGCGCACGTCACGAAAAAGGCCACGCCACACCTGGTCGCCACAATTCAGATTGGGCAACAGCGCCAGCCGCGAACCCTGTGTGCGTTTCCACAGATGCATCTTCACCGGATAGCGCTTCTCCGCATCCTTCAGAAAAGAGTAATCGGCGAAGTCAATTCCCATGCTTTGCAGATCGCTCTCACCCGCACCGGTCTTGGCGGAAATGATCGCTGACGAGCTGACATTCATGACAATCCGGTCGACATAGGGCAGTTGCCGGCCATCATCGTCTATTCTATGAAAGAACGGGTTTCGCTCGAAGATGAACTGCTCAGCCGGCGGCTTGGTCCGGTTCTGCCAGGGATCGAGCGTCGGCAGCTCCGGGTTCTCCGGGCGATACTGCCGCGACATGCGGATATGCAGGAGCGTCCATTTCTGGACCCGGTTCTCCTTCATCAGGCCGGCGAGCCGGAATGGATCCTGGTATTTCTTGTGGAACTGCTTGAGATAGGCGGCCGGCAAAACAAGCGGTGTCGGCGAAGCAGCGGCAAGCTTGGGCAGGAAGTCGGGATTGGGCGCCTCCCAACTATAGCGGACAGTCAACGGATCGACGATCTCGAAACGTGGCGGCTTGCCGTCCGCCAGCAGGGCAGGGGCGAGCCCGCCTTGCGAAAGCTCATCATTCAGCCAGACATCTTCCCAGCAATAGCGAAAATCCTCCGGCGTCAGCAGGCTGCCATCGGACCATTTATGCCCTTCCCGAATCTTGAACGTGAAGATGCGATCATCCGCTGCGTCGAAGCTTTCGAGAATGTCGGCTTGCAAGTTAAGCCTTTCGTCATAGCCGACCAGGCGGGCATATCCGTAGATCGTCATCATCCGGATATCTTTCTGGCTGCCTATGATGGTACGCAGCGTGCCGCCATACTTGCCGGGTTGCCGGCCCATCGCAGCGAGATTCAATACGCGCGGGCTCTTGGGCAGGCGTTCGGCGAGTGCCGGCAGCGCCCTGGCCGTCAGCTGCGGCTGAAGAAAATCCGGCTCCAGATCGCCAGCGCGCGACGTGCCCGGCAGAAATGCCGAAGCCATGAGCCCAAGGACGGTGCGCCGGCTGATCACAGGCGTAGCTCGCTGAGATCGGCCGAACGGCGGGCCAGCACGAGGTGACCGCCGCCAAGATCGAGCGGCGACAGCACATCCTCTTCGCCCTCGTCGTGGAATTGCGGTCCCCATGCGCTGGCGTCGGAAGCGCCGCCGAGCTTCAGCGTCTTGAAATCCATCGGCCGGTCGAGATCGGGGAAAGGGACTGCGGCGACCAGTGAGCGCGTGTAGGGGTGGACCGGTTTCCTGAGCAGAATTTCGCGCGGCGCAAGCTCGACGATACGCCCGCCGCACATCACCGCGATGCGGTCCGCCATGTAGTCCACCACCGCCAGATTGTGGGATATGAACAGGTAGGTCAGGCCCAGTTCCTTCTGCAGGTCCTTCAGGAGGTTCAGGATCTGCGCCTGGACAGAGACATCGAGCGCCGAAACCGGCTCGTCGCAGATCAGGAGTTCTGGCCCCAGGGCCAACGCGCGCGCGATGCCGATACGCTGACGCTGCCCGCCGGAGAAACTGTGAGGATAACGCTTGATGAAGCGCGGATCGAGCCCGATCGCCTGCATCAGGCTCTTGACGGTGGCTAGTCGGGACGCGGCATTGCCACGTTGATGGATTTCCAGCGGCTCGCTCAAGATATTTTCCACCGTCATGCGAGGTGAAAGCGACGAAACCGGATCCTGGAAGACCATCTGGATTTTCGCGCGCAGCAGGCGCAGGGCGTCTCTGTCGCCTCCCAATACGTCGATCGGTCCATCGCGGCCATTGAAGATCACAGAGCCGCCGCTAGGCGTGACAGCCCGCATGAGCATCTTGCTGACGGTGGTTTTGCCGCAACCGCTTTCGCCGACCAGGCCCAGGCACTCACCACGCCTGATATCGAAGCTCACGCCGTCCACGGCGCGAACAGAGGTTTGACGATCCCCGCCGAACCATCCGGACTTGCGGATGGTAAAAACCTTTGTCAGATCCCTGACCGACAACAGGATGTCGTCCGGCCCCTTCGATGCCGGCGCCGTCTGCTTGCCCAGCAGGGTGCCGACGTTCACCGGCACCTCGCGGAGCGCCTTTAGCCTCTCGCCCGGCTTCAGGTCGAAATGCGGAACAGCTGCCATCAGGCCCTTCAGGTAAGGGTGACCTGGCCGGCGGAATATCGCCTCGACTGGTCCCGCTTCCATGATCTCGCCATGGTACATGACCACCACCTCGTCGGCGACATTGGCGACCACGCCGAGGTCGTGCGTGATCAGCAGCATCGCCATATTCAGCTTGCTCTGAAGCCCGCGCAGCAATTGTAGGATCTGCGCCTGGATGGTGACGTCCAACGCCGTCGTCGGCTCGTCGGCGATCAACAGGGCGGGCCGGCAGATAAGCGCCATGGCGATCATGGCGCGCTGACGCAATCCTCCCGAAAGTTCAAACGGATACATGTCGTAGGCGCGCTTGGGATTGGGAAAGCCGACAAGGCTGAGCATTTCCTCGGTCCGCGCCTTGCGCTCTGCCCGAGCCATCGGCGTATGAATCTGCAGGGATTCGCTGACCTGGTTGCCGATCGTGTGCAGCGGCGAAAGCGATATCATCGGCTCTTGAAAGATCTTGCCGATGCGGCTGCCCCTCAACGCCCGGATTTCGGGTCCATCACGCGGCATCTGCAGGATATCCTGTGTCGTGCCGGGCTTTTCAGGGTCGGAAAATAGGATACGGCCACGAACATGGGCTGTGTTCGGCAAAATGCCCATCACTGCCTGGCTGAGAACCGATTTTCCGGAACCGGACTCGCCCACAAGCGCGGTAACCTTGCCGGGAAGGACGCGAAGATTTGCGCGCCTGACGGCGTGCAATGGTCCCCCGATAATGGCAAAAGAGATGCCAAGATCTTCGACCCGTAGTAGATCAACGCCCGAATTCATTCTCACACCAGCCCCACTCTGGCAACGTCCAGAAAGCGAGAGACTAGCGCATTGCCAGTCTAGAGCAACTTGGATTCGACACGGTCGCCTGCGGCGGAACCGGCGACCGGACTGCTTACCAAAGGCGTTCGGATCAGATTGGGGTGGGCTACTGGAGCTTCCTCGGGTCGCCCGCCGACTGCCGTGCGGCATCGCGATGAAGCAGCATGACCTGCTCGGCCTCCGATCTCCGGTCGTAAATCGGCTCCAGCGCACCGTCTTCATCGAGTGAGAGAGCGCCCGACAGATCGGGTGAAAGCACCGTCAGCTTCTGCTTGATCCCCGCCAGTTCCTCGCTGCCGAGCGTCAGCCAGCTGCTGGCGCCGCAATAGCTGGCGAAGTCTTTGCTGGCGAGAACGCGGTGCGGATATTTCTTGGTCAGGGTCTGGAGGCGCTGGACCTCGTTTACAGCCGAGCCGAAGACAGAGAATGTGAGCCGGTCGGTAAGCCCGACATTGCCGAACATCACGTTGCCGACATGCAGGCCGATGCCAAATTTTATGTCGGACAACCCCTTTTCCTTCCTTCGCAGATTGAGATCCACCATGCGCGCGGTGGCCTTGTGCGCTGCCGCCAGAGCAGACTGGCAGGCGGTCTCGGAATGCGAGCGATGTCTTTCACAAGGGTAGACGGCAATGAAGCCATCACCTATGAAACTCATGATCTGCCCGCCTTTGCGATTGAAAGGTGTAGCAATGGCATCGAAAAACTGGTTCAGCGTATCGATGTAGATTTCGCGGCCAGAAGTTTCGGCAAGCCTTGTCGACCCGCGCATATCGGCCATGACCAGTGCGGCCCGGATTGTGTCGCCCTCGCCGCGCTTGATCTGGCCGTCCAGCACGCGTCTGCCGGCGTCGCCGCCGAGATAAGTGGTCATCATGTTGTCGGCCAACTTGGTGAGCACCGCCATTTTGGTTGCGATGGCGAGATGGTTTTGGATACGCAGCAGCGCCGAAATCATGCTCTCGCTGAAACCTGAAGCACTGTCGGTGGACCAGGACCCGATCATGCCCTGACTGGTATTGCCGTTGAAGGGATGGACGAAAGCCATGTAATCGGTCACGCCCATAAGCCTGAGTTCATCGAAAACAGGAAATTCCGACGGGACCGACGGGTCGAGCCGACGCCGCAGATGGTCGAGCTTGTTGCTGAGCAGATAGTAGTATGGGCTGGTCAGGAACCTGTCAGAATGAACGCCGTCCTTTTTGCGGAAGCCTTCCACTTCCATGCCTTGGCCGCGAATCCAGGTGAAGCCAAGCGCGTCATAAAGCGGATGAAGCATCGAAAAGCTCAAATGCACCCGCTTCAACGGCAGGCCGGCAGCAGCCAGCCGTTCGCAAAACCCCTTTACCAATGTTTCCAGCTCGTTGCCCGCCAGCGCCGACTGAGTCAGCCAGTCGGCAACCTTATCCATGAGAATTGTGGAAATTTCTGCTTGCGCCGTGCTCATACCACCTCGAAACCCGTCGAAGACGGAGCCATTATCCTTCGATCCGCCATAACACAGTCCGCCAGCGTGCCAAAGATGCCCAAAGTCAACGGGGTCGGCTTCGGCGGCAGAACGGCGAAGGAATTACCCGAATGACCGTCCTTGCAACCAAGGACAGGCTGCATTCATGTCTTGTGGCGTTATGTGGCGAAGCTGCGGCTGGAGTGCAATCACGATCCTGACATCCGGGCAAAAAATTTGCCGGCTGGGACGCCGTCAGGCCTTCACCACCGTCTCTCGGAGCAGCCCGAGACGGCCAAAAACATTGCGTGTGTCGACGATCAGAACGGCGTGATCAGCGATTGTCTGATAGTCGATCGCGTCATGGTCGGTTGCAACGACGACAGCATCGAAATCCTTCAAGGCCGCCTCGGTCAATTCGACCGAGCGGCGCCCCTTGATCGCCATATGCTCTCGTGTGGTCGGAATATCGGGAACATGCGGGTCGTGGAATTCCGCCTTGCCGCCCCATTCCTCGATGAGTTCAATGAGCCGCAATGAGGGGCTTTCGCGGATATCGGGCACATTCTTCTTGTAGGCGAGCCCTATGATGAGAATGCGCGAGCGGCTGAGCGCCTTGCCGCAGCGCCGGTCCAGCGCTTTCGCCAGTTCATCGACCACATGACGCGGCATAGCAGTGTTGATCTCTGCCGCCAGCTCGATGAAGCGGGTCGGCAGTTCATACTCGCGCGCCTTCCACGTCAGGTAAAAGGGATCGATCGGAACGCAGTGCCCGCCCAATCCGGGGCCAGGATAGAAAGGCATGTAGCCGAAGGGCTTGCTCTTGGCCGCCTCGATCACCTCCCAGATGTCGATGCCCATCGCGCCGAGCACGACCTTCAATTCGTTGACGAGCGCTATGTTGACCGAACGGAAGATGTTTTCCGTCAGTTTGACTGCCTCGGCGGTCGCCGTGCTGGAAACCGGAACGACGGTTTTGACCACGCCTTGGTAGAAAGCCTGCACGAGCGTCGCCGCTTCAATGCCGTCACCTGCCACGACCTTGGGGATCGTCGCGACTTCAAAGTTGCGGTTGCCGGGATCCTCGCGTTCGGGCGAGAAGCCGAGGAAGAAGTCTATCTTCGACTGCAAGCCGGTTTCTTCCAGTATGGGCTTGATCACGTCGTCGGTTGTGCCGGGATAGGTGGTAGATTCCAGCACGATGAGGTGGCCGAGACGCAGATGCTTTGCGATGACGCCAGTCGTGTTCCTGACAAAGGAGAGGTCCGGCTCACGGTTTTTCGTCAGCGGTGTCGGAACGCAGATGATGATGATATCGCAGACGGACAGTTCGGCAAAATCCGCTGTGGCGCGGAACCGTCCACTCGCCACGTGGCCGGCGAGGTCTGTCGACGTCACCGCCTCAATGTAGGATTGGCCGTTGTTCAGGCTCTCGACCTTCTGGGCTTCGATGTCGAAGCCGAAAACCGGGAAGCCGGCGCGTGCGACCGCAATTGCCAGCGGCAACCCGACATAGCCCAATCCGATCACGCCGACCTGCGCGGCGTGCGTCGAGATACGGTTCAGCAGACGGTCATATGCCGATCGTGAAGCGTCCAAAAATCTGCTTTCCCGTTAATTCGGATAGGCTGGTCGCTGCCAGGCGCGGCTTACCATGGTCCCAGGAACCATGCCCGAGGCATATTGCGGAAAATGGATTCTCGCAAGCCGCCATCAGACCGGCAACTTTGCCTTCAAGCTTGCGGCAGCCATCGCATAGCCGCCGGCGGCACCATCTATGAAATGAACGTGATCGCGCTGCAGCGGCGAGGCGACGAGGCATGTCATCAAGGCCGATTTCTGGCGGTGCAGGCCATAGTTGCAGATGCCCGCCTCTTCCGCCTGTTTCAGCCGGTTCTCGATCCGTTGCAACACATCAGCGTCAACGTCGATGGTCATCTTCAAGCCGTCGTCGAATTTCCGGAAATCCGAATTGCTGGCCACGTCGCGTTTGTAGATCTTCGGATCGAAACTGCCGATCGTCCAGCCGTATCTGTCGGTGATGGCCGTAAGCGTCATCAGGAACACTATCCACAGCTTCGACAGCCACCGCCGTCCTGCCGGCGCCGTGGCCCGCGCCTCAATATCGAGGCCGGCGGGCAGCAAGCTGTAATCCGGCCCGTTCACCGGCACCGGGTGGCCATCGCGTTCCTGCCTGCCGGCAAGGGCGATGATGTCAGATGCCAGAAACTGAAAACCGCGCAGGTCGCGCGACGCCCCCGGTATGGCTATGATCGAGACGATTTCGCCATGCCGGGTTTCGATCGGGTTCCAGCGGCAGGAGAGGCCGGTCAGATCCGGCCGTGCGCCGGCCGGCGCAGGATCGATGCGGTAGCGCCCCGCTTTCATCTCGGCTTCCGCCCAACTGCCGCCACCGCCGGCGAACATTGCATAGAAAACCGCATCGGATGCTTGGAACCTTGCCACGCGAACATCGAGGCCTTGCGCTCGAATATCCTTTATCGGCACGATTGCGGCACGCAGGGTTAGGTCCAGTTCGTCCGCCACCCATCTCTGGACAGCCGCCAGCGCGTTGCGGGTGGTCTCCACTGCCGAGCCGGGAAATGCGACGAGCGCCCCGTCGCCGCCGAAGACAAAGGGAAGATCTTGCCGACCCAGCGCATTGAGCAGGGCCGAAATGACACTGGCGCCGGCCATATTGACTGTCTTATAGCGTCCAGTCTCGATCGCATTGGTCGAGCCGACAATGTCGGCGGTGGCCAGCGCCCAGCAATCGGGGAGAGGCCGATAGTTGTCGATATCGGCAACGCTTTCGAACTTTGCGAAGACCGGTAGAGAAGCGATAAACGGGTCCGACGCGGCAGCTGTTTCCATGAGCATCAGATAGCACATTCCACTGCTTGAAGGTGAAGTCGATGATGCTTCGAAATTGACTTGCGCATGCTTTCCGATGATAGGGTCGCGCAATGCGAATTGCCTTCTACGCGCCGCTGAAGTCACCCAATCATTCCGTTGCCTCCGGCGACCGCCAGATGGCACGCACGCTGGTCAAGGCGCTGGAACATGGAGGACACAGCGTCGAACTGGCATCCGAATTGCGCTTCTATCTACGCGAACCGGAGCCGAAAAGTTTCGATGCGCTCAAGATAAAGGCCCGAGAGGAAGCCGCGCGGCTGACCAGGCTCTGGGATCGTGACGGCAAGCCCGATCTATGGTTCTGCTATCATCCCTATTACAAAGCGCCCGACCTGATCGGGCCCGAGCTGGCGTCGACCTTTGCTGTCCCCTATGTGACGGCGGAAGCTTCCTATTCGAGGCGGCGCAATGCCGGTTTGTGGGCCGATACGCAAGCGTTGGTGGTGCGAGCCGTCGAACAGGCGGCGCTGAACATCTGCTTCACGCAAAGGGATCGTCAGGGACTGGCAGATGCGATACCCGGGGTCGCTCTTGATATGCTGTCGCCCTTTATCGACACATCGGTATTCCAGGAAATGCCGGCACGAGGTTGTCCGACGCGCCTCGTTGCCGTTGCCATGATGCGCCCGGGCGACAAAGTCGAAAGCTATCGCATGCTGGCGCAAGCGCTCGGTCTGATCGGCCACCTGCCCTGGACCATGTCGGTCGTCGGCGACGGGCCTGCCCATGACGAGGTCAAGGCGCAATTCGCCGGCTTTGCCGCCGACCGTATCGAATGGCTTGGCGCGATTGAGCCAGCCGCCGTGCCAGATGTCCTCTACGGTGGAGGAATTTACGTCTGGCCGGGTTACGGCGAGGCCTATGGCGTTGCCTATCTTGAAGCACAGGCCGCTGGCCTTCCGGTGGTGGCTCAGGACATCGCCGGCGTGCCGGAAGTCGTGCGAGATGGCCAGACCGGGTTTCTCACCCCGCCGCGCGATGTGGCGGCGTTCGCTTCTGCCATTGAAAGGCTTCTTGCCCGTAACGATGAAAGAACCATCATGGCTGCAGAAGCCAGACGTTTCATCCTTGAAGAACGTTCCCTCGGCGTTGCAGCGGCGCATCTGGCCGAACTTCTTCCGAAGGTCCCGGTTTCATGACATCGTCCGATCGGATCTGGCAGTCCTTGGTGGAAGAACTGGCGGGCCGGCAACGGGCGGGTCGTAAGGCAGAGTTCTGGCTGCGCGACGATGATGCCGTGGATCCGACGGCTGCGCTTGATCGGCTGCTCGACCTCACGGCTGAATTCGCGGTTCCGGTCACTCTGGCCGTCATTCCGGCGCTCACTGATGAGAAGCTTGTCGCCCGGCTTGACGAGGCGCCGCATGCCACGGTCGCCATCCATGGCTGGGTGCATCGAAATCACGCGCCTGAGGGTCAGAAAAAGCAGGAACTCGGCGCCCATCGGCCACGCGAGGCCGTGCTCGATGAACTGGTTCGCGGGCTGGCGCACGTAACCGGCCTGCACGGCGCACGTGCCGTTCCGATGCTGGTGCCACCCTGGAACAGGATCGACGCCGGCCTGGTATCCGACCTTGGATCGATAGGATTTGCGGCATTGTCGGTCTATGGGCCGCCGAAGCCGGCTCCACTGGCGGTCATCAACAGCAATGTCGACATCATGGATTGGCATGGCACGCGCGGCTGCCGCGATCACGGCCTATTGGTTCAGGCTATCATCGCGCACTTGCAGCATGCATTCGACGACGAACCGGTCGGCCTGCTCACCCACCATCTCGTACATGATGAATCGGCGTGGCTTTTCCTCGAACGGCTGTTCGCAGTCACCGCACGGACTGAAGCCTGCGCATGGCTTCCGATCAGGACATTGATCGCGCGCAGCGCCGGTAGAAGAAACAGCTCAGCGCTTTTTATGCGATGAGACTGTAAATTCGAGGGTCTGGCCATCCCGCGCGGCAAACGCGCCGGCAAACCTGTCCTTGGCCAGTTTCTCCATCTCGTCCAGTTGCTCGTCGGTGCGTGTTGGATCGTGGTGAAACAGCGCGAGCCCCCGCGCACCGGCCGCCTCACAGAGCTTGACGCCCTGTTGCCATGTCGAGTGGCCGTTACCGCGGCGGCGTTCCAATTCCTTCTCGGTGTAGGTGCAATCGTAAATGACGAGGTCGGCATCGTCGATCAGGCCGAGCACCGACTGATCGAGTTTGCCCGTCTCGTGCTCGGTGTCCGTGATCACCGCCACGACGCGGCCGCCCCATTCGACCCGGTAGCCTATGCAGCCGCCCGGATGGGTAAGGCTGCCGGTCCGAACCACCACCCCTTCGCGCGGCCGAAGCACGTCTCCGGACACGAAATCGCGGCAGTCGAGCTTTGCCTTGCAGACGTCCATTTTCACCGGAAACCACGGCGGCCGGATGAACTCATCGATCATCTGCCGGGTCGTCATGCGTCCTGCAAGATGCCCGGACCAAAGGGTAAGCTTGACGCTCGGGTCAAAGATCGGCGCAAAAGCCGGCAGCCCGATGATGTGATCGTAATGGCAATGAGTGAAAAGCAGGTCGAAATCGGTCACATCCGCCGCCTGAAACGCCCTGCCGGCAGGCCGCAGGCCAGAGCCCGCGTCGAATAGAAGCGTATGCTTGCCGCATCGCATCTCAATACAGCTTGTGTTGCCGCCATAGCGAACGAATTCCGGCCCGGATACCGCAATGCTGCCGCGCACGCCCCAAAACCTGACCAGGAAAAAATCGTCGTCCATACTACTTTTCGCCCATCGTGGCTCTAGGCGGTTCGTGCGTCGATCAGATCCGCCGTCGTATGGCTCAGCCGATCGGCAAGAACCCGCAATATCTCGATCGTCATTTCCGGGAACTCCTTCATAAGCCTCAGGAAATGATCCTTGCGGATTCTCAAAACCTCCAGATCACTTGCCGCTCTGACGGTGGCAGTGCGGGAGCTGTTGCACAATATGGCGATTTCGCCGACGATCGAATTTGGCAGCAGTTCGGCAACTTTTATCGGCCCGCTGTCGGAATCGACCAGAATATCCGCCCTGCCTGAAAGGATGACATAGGCGGCGTCTGCCTCGTCGCCCTGCCGGAAAAGAATCTGGTCGGCGCTGTAGTTCACGCGATCGGATGTGAACGCGAGCAACTTGAGCTTGGCCGGCTCAATGCCAGAGAACAAGGGAACGCGTTGCAGCATTCCAACTTCATCCTTGAGCAGCATTGTCGCAAACCTTCCTAAATTCGCGTCTGCCAGACTATGACAGAAGTTCCTTGAAGATACTGTTCCCTGCCAAAAGTGTCTCGTGTGTACCGTCTTCCACCAATTGACCCGAGTCAAAGACGATAACACGATCGAACCCTATCGCCATTGCCGGACTCGTCACGACCCACACAATCGCCGGCGAATGGCCGTCGCGTCTGGCTTCCTCGAGCACGTTTCGCAGCACCTTGTCCTGAATGCGCTGATCGAGCGCCGACAGCGGCCGGTTGAAAATGAGAAAATCGGGACGCTTGAGCAGGGCCCGGGCAACATCGAGCTTCTGTCGCTGTCCACCGGTCAGCCGCCTGCCGCCGGCGCCGACGTTGAAATCCAGGCCGACATCCAGAAGCTCGGCATAAAGCCCCAGCTCGTCAAGAATTTCATAGACGATGGAGCGTATGCGGTCCGGCGCGTCGGGATGGTTGTTGCCCACACGCCCGAACAGGACATTGTCCATGACGGTGGCCGCGGCGATGTATTTGGCGGGATCATACCGTTCGATCGCGTTTTGCAGCTCGGGCGGCAGGTTTTCATAGAACTGGTTGCGTGCGGCGACGATCTTGCTCATCAGCTCGTCGGTCAGCAGGCCGAAGCGGTGCCGGGGCTCGATATAGGCAAAGCTCAAGGTGATGATCATGGCGCGGTCGGCCTCCGAAACCGCCTCGTAGGGACGGTTCTTGAGCCGCTGCAGCAAGGTCTCGTAGGTGGGGATCTCCTCGGCGCTCATGAAGGCGAGCTGCTGGAAGAACTGGTGATCGGGCGGCAGGTCGGCAAACAGCTCGATCGCCTGTTCGGCGATCTCCATGCCCATTTCGTAGAGCGTGCGGTCGAGGCCGGCTTGCTTCAGCACGGAAGCAAAATAGGGATTGGCCGCCAGGGCCTTGTCGCCCAGTTCGGGGCCGGCGGCAGCGCCGAAAAGCAGGTTCTGGCCGATCGTCGCTTCCGTGTTGTAAGCGCCCGGCTCGAAAGGAACCACCAGTTCGCGCAGCCCTTCCTGTTCCAGCCGGGTTCGCAGCGCCGCACGCAGTTCGACGATCCGCCCGGCAAGCTTCGTGTGACGCGTGAGGTCTGCCGAAGAGCGCAAGCCAAGATCCAGAATGTCGCGCGACAGAAGAACCGCGTCGAGCACCCGGCGCACGGCTTCAAAGAGGTCGTGCGGTCCGGTAGCCCCGGCGGAAGCATAGTTGATCCAGTCGCTGTGGATATCAAGATCCGGATTGCCCGACCGGCGCGCCTCGTCGATGCTCCAGCGGTGCTGGTCTGCCGCGGCACCGTCATAAGTCACCGATGTCAGTGGCGCATGTTTCAACCCGTAGAGCAGGTTATCGCGGAGGCTTGCCTGGAACAGGAAAACATCCGACGAGGCGTAGGACATGCGCCGGCCGGTCACTGCTTCGGGGAGTTCAAGCAGGTCGTCGGCGCCCGAAGTGACCCTTCCACTGTCCGGCCAGTTCAGCCGCGCGAAGGCTTCTGCTAGCGCCTCCGCTCCACCTGTTGGGGTGCTGACCAGCGCCACCGTCTCAGCAGGCTTGACCTGCATGGAGATACGGTTGAGGAGCATTGCACCGCCATCGTCTGCCATGGACAGACCGACCGCCGACAGCGGGTTTGTCATCGGACCGGGATCGTCGATCGTCAGTGCTCCGATTCCCGGCGCAATGATGTTGTCGACGGTAAACTGTTCGACGACCTGCTGATATTTGACCTGGACATCCTGCCGATCCTGATCCCAATCGATCAGTTCCTTCATCGGTCCGGGCAAGTCCTTGTAGGCGCCGATCACGGCCACGAGTTGGCCGACGTCCAGCCGGCCCCCGATGACCAGATACCCGCCGATCATGTAGAACAGAAAGGGCGTGAGCTGCGCGAGAAAATTGTTGAGGAACTTTACCATGAATTTCCATTGGTAAAGATCGAAGCGGATCTTGAAGATGAGCCCGAGCCGGGCAGCTATGTCGGCGCGCTCGTAGTTTGACGTATCGTGGACGTGAACCGCGCCGATGCCGTCGACGATTTCGCCAACCCGGCCCGAAAGCGCGCGCGCCGTCAATTGCCGTTGGCGCCCGAGCACGAGTAGCCGCCGCCGCATTCGCGGGATGAGCACGATCTGGATCACCACGATCACGACCGCTATCATTCCGAGCCAGACGTTCTGGACCATGATGAACAGCATGGCCGTCAGCGCCTGGCCGCCGAGCAGCACCGGCTGCAGGAATGCATCGCCGATGAAGCCGCCCAAGGGCTCCACCTCGTCCTTCACCATCGTCGCCACTTCGGCGGATTTCACCCGCTTGAAGTAAATCGGCGGAAACCGCAGCACACGATCGACAAGATCGAAGCGGATACGCCGCAGCATGCGTTCGCCGAGACGGCCCTTGTAGGTGTTGATGTAGAGTTTGAACAGGCCGTTGATGACGACCAGCAAGAGGAACACAATGCTCAGCGCAAGCAGCGTCGCCTTGCGGCCGAGCTGAAAACCGGAGAAGAACAGGACCTCGCCAATAAACGGCAGGTTATAGTGCAACCTCATGAATGGCAGGGTCGCGTCGGGTTGCTCGAAGCCGCGGCCCTGGATCGGGCCGTTGACGATCAGCTTCGGCAGGTTGAAGGACATGAAATACGGGATCATCGAGAGCACGACGATCAGCAATATCCAGACCTGCTGCTTCTTGGTGTGCGTCCAGATATAGCGAGCTAGGCTGGGTTCCATATGCGACTGTGGACCTCAGTTGGAAGGATGGATGCAAAAGCACCTGCTGGCGAATGGCGTATCGGCAATTTCTTCGTCGCCAATGACAAGCTCGAAGCTGCAGTGCACGGAAGTAGTGCTGCGCTCAGCAAGATTGCGTTGTGTCGCCCGAAATCCCAACATACAAGGCGAATATGATGGATGTCACGCAACCGCGCAATGCCGGCATGGACGGGCACGAGCAAGCCTTGGATCTCACCCGAGGAATTGCGGCCTATGTCAAAAGCCCTCTCGTGGCAGGGCTGGCGCGCGTCATCGCCAAGCATCCGAACACCGATATCGCCAACGCCTTCAACCACAAGCAGGTCGCCTGCAAGATGTGGGCGCTCGACAGGCTGTTCGAAAGTTACGCCGGCCGGCTCGGGCGCATATGGGTTCTGGGTGGATGGTACGGCGTGTTGCCGGCGATGCTTTTCAACGACGCCCGTTTCGACATTGCGGCGATCGACAGCATCGACATCGATCCTGAAGTCGGGCCGGTCGCACTGACCCTCAACCGGGAAGCCGGCGACCGCTTCCGGGCGCTGACGGAAGATATGTACGCACTCGACTATGCCGCCGGGCGGCCCGACCTGGTGGTCAACACGAGCTGCGAACACATAGCTGATCTGGGTGCCTGGCTTGCCCTGCTTCCGCGAGGGACGAACGTACTGCTGCAATCCAATGATTATTTCAGCGAGCCGACGCATATCAACTGCGTGGCTTCACAGGCAGCCTTCGAAGCAATGGCGGCGCTACGGGAGGTGCGGTTCTCCGGTGAACTGCCGACCAAAAAATATACGCGCTTCATGCTGATTGGAACTGTTTGACGCGCTTTGCACGAATCCAACCCAGACGCGGCCCGCGTCAGGATTTCGGGGACCAGGTTCGATACCGCTCACGCAGAATCTGCGCCGAGCGACGCGCGCCTTCCAGATCGAGACGGTGCGAGGCTGGTGTCGGCCCTCCAAACGCCTGTTCAATCGCTTGGGTCAAACCTTCAGGCGTCAGGTCCTTTTCGGTCAACACCGTTGCCAGACCGAGTTTTTCGAGCATCAGGGCGCGAACCGTTTGTTCGGTTTCTCCGCCGACTGCAAATGGGACAAGCAGGGAGCGACAACCCGCGCGCAGCACATCGCAGACCGTGTTGTAACCCACCTGCGAGACTGACAGGCGGGCGCCGGTCAGCAGGCTGGCGAAATCCTCGCGGAACCGGAAGATGGACAGGCCAGGCGTGGCATCGCGTGCGATCGTGTCAAACTCGACTTTCGGCAGGTTTGGGCCGGTGATCAAACACCATTTCCAACCGTTTTTGGCGTTCCGCGCCGCTGCGATGGTGGAGTGAACAAGGCCCTTTCCGGCAGCCCCGCCGCCAACCGACACCAGAATGTCGAAGCGCTCGCAGACCGCGGGCGATGGCGCTCCCGCAACGAGCCCTGTGTAGATGACCTCAGCCCTGATCGCCCCAGCCAGTGGAAATGTCTTGTCGATGGTTGCGAAAGCCGGATCGCCGTGGACCATAACGAGGTCGAAATGCCTGTTGATGAGATCGATCGTTTCCTCGTTTCGGCCCGGCTTGACGCGCTCCTGAAGGATATCACGGACAGACGTCACCAGCAGCGGTCTGGGCGACGTCGCGTCGATGGCCTCGATCAGCGGCAAGAGTTCGAAACGCATCTGCCGACGTCCAAATGGAAACGCCTCGACAATGACGATATCAGGCCTGCAATCCCGGAATGCCTGCAGCAGCATCTCCGAACGCCGTTTCTTGAAATCATCGTCGATGGGTTTGCCCTGCAGGTCGACAAGTCCGGAAAATCCTTCATCGCCGGAGGTGACAGGTGGCAGGGTGACAGATTTTACCCCCAGTCCTGGAAACCCCGCGATCGGCGCTCCGCCGGTCACGACGGTTACGTCAAACCCGTCATCGACCAGAGCCGCCGCGACGCGGCTGGTGCGTGCGAGATGGCCGATACCGAGCAGGTGCTGGACATAGAGGAAGGCACGCAGCTGCTTCATTCGGCGGCCCGCCACTCGCGCTCGAACAGTTCCTTGAGCTGTCCAATGCTCGCCACATGATCGAAATTGCCGCGCACGTGCCGCTCTGCGGCGTCGCCGAGGCGGGCGCGCAGCACGGGATCACGGATCAGGCGCTCCAGCGCCTGTGCCAGGGCAATTGGGCTATCGGTCGGCACCAGCAGCCCGGTTTCATCCGGCGATATAAGCTCCGGCACACCAGAAACGTCGGTGGACACGCAGGCAAGCCGCTGGCTAGCTGCCTCAACGAGAACATTTGGCAGACCGTCCCGGTCGCCATTTGCCGTGATCCTGCAGGCCAGGGCGAAGATGTCGGCGCAGCGGTAGTGCTCAAGCACCTCTTCCTGCGCAAGCGCGCCTTTCCAGCAGACGCGACCATTCAGTCCGAGCTTTTGCGCCAGCGCCTTGAGCCGTTCCAGTTCCTCGCCGCCTCCGATATGCTCGAAACGCCACGCCAAATCACCAGGCAAGAGGGCAAGGGCCTCCAGCAAGGTATCGTAACCTTTCTTTTCAACGGCGCGCCCGACACTCAGAACGATAACTGGTTTGTCCGGCGCCGAGCCGTCATGCTGTTTTCGCACCTCGCCGAAACTGCCGAAGCGATCAAGGTCGAGCCCATGATAACTAAGATGCACACGCGCGTTGCCGTTAGCGAGTTGTTTCAGACGGTCGAACCCGGTTTTCGTGCAAGTGACCGTCCAGCGCGCCGAGGAAAGCTTGCCAGCCAGATCCCAGTCTGCCGAAGTCCAGATGTCCTTGGCATGGGCCGAGCAGCTCCAGGGCAGGCCACGAAGCTGGCTGGCATAGCGCGTCACCGATGCCGGCGTGTGCGCGAAATGTGCATGCAACCACCCCGCGTCTTCCGGCCATTCGGCCGCCAGCACGAGCGCTTGCCCGAAGCGACGGACGCGACTGCGCGTAAAGTCGCGGGGGATATCGGCAGCTAGCGATCCGAGCGCGCGCCAGAAGCCCGGCCGCAGCAGATAAGCAAACAGCGAGCGGACCACGCGCAGCGGCTCTTGATGCAGATATTCCGGCAGATAATGGACGGGCGCTTTGATCTCGTCATGCACGGGGTGGCGTCTTGCGTCGGTCGGCCGCCTGAGCGCGACAAGTATCAGGTCGAACCCCGAACGCTCTAGACCGAGCAGTTCCTGCGCGATGAAGGTTTCCGACAGCCGCGGATAGCCCTTCAGAACCACGACGATCTTGCGATGTTGCAACTCAGCTCATGCCTTCAATGACCGAAAGGTGATGGCCGGCCCGCCGGTCGAGCAGTTCCGCGACGATTTCGGAAATATGAGGCAGCCCTTCCAGCGTCAGATGCGGATTGCTCTGCGATGGGCGGGGCCGGTTTGGCAGCACTTCCAGTGCATTGGCAAACCGCTGAGAATCCTCTGCTTCTTCCGGCAAAAGCATCTCGATGAGGCCAAGTTGGGCGGCGCGCCGTGCACGAATCAGTTGTTCCTCGCGGGGCTTAATGCGCGGCACGATCAGCGCCGGCTTGTCAAAAGACAGTATCTCGCAATAGGTGTTGTAACCGCCCATCGCCACCACCGCCTTGGCGCCGGCAATCAGCTCTTCCATGCGGTTGTCGAACTCGATGATCTTGATATACGGGATCTCGGACCCCTTCTTGAGCAGCTTGTTGCGCTTGCGGGCCGGCATGTAAGGCCCAAGCACGATCAGCGCCCTATGCTGCAATTGCGGATCCTGCTGGTAGGCATCGATGACGTCGTGAATCAACTCACCGCCGTCACCGCCGCCACCGGTCGTAACGAGGATATAGTCGCCCTCGGGCCGGTGGCCCGGCAACTCGTTCTTCTGCAGGCTCCGTTGCAGGAAACCCACGAACTTCATCTTTGCTCTGACAGCCGGCGGCACATCCAGGCCGGTCAATGGATCATAGAAATCCGGCGGCCCGTAGACCCAGACCTTGTCGTAGAACAGGCCGATCTTGCGCATCACATCCCTGCGTGCCCACTCTGCTTCGAGCAGATGCGGCGCGTCCATCACCTCGCGCAGGCCCAGCACGAGCGTGGTGCCCCGTGTCTTGAGGTAGGACAGCGTATCCTCAATCTCACCACGCAGGCCGAGCGGTTCCTTGTCGACGATGAGGATATCCGGCCGGAAGGTCTCGGCTGTGTGGCGGATGATTGACTGGCGCATCCTTAGCGTCTCATGCAGATCGATATCCTTTTCCAGCGAGGTGTATTCGCCGTTGCGCAGCTTGATGACGCTGGGGATCTTCACGAAGTCGACACGGGCGCGGTAGTCGAAGGCGCCAGCGATAGGCGCACCCGAAATGATAAGCACCTGAAGTCCGCGAAAATCCTCGACCAGCGAATGCGCGATCGTCCGGCAGCGCTGCAAGTGACCGAGCCCGAACGTGTCGTGGCTGTACATAAGAATTCGAGCATTTTCTGCGTGCTGGGTCATTGTTGAACGTCTCTTAGAATTCTCGCCTTGAGGACCGTGAGCGACGCGCCGGCTTCGAAACCATCGTGGTTTTGAAAAATGAGCCGCCATTTTTAATACGTATTACTTCTGTGGAATGCCTTTCAGACAGGCTTTCCGATTGTCTTAGTCCGAAACTTGTTGGATTGGCGAATATCGCCTCGGCGGGAGCGGGCCGAGACACCTTGTTGTCGTTTTGGGAAGGATCGAAGGGGAATATGGTATCCAAAAGATCGGCAGAAATCATCCCTCTTGATTCCAAAAAGTTCCGGTGTCTCCGAACTCCATTGGTTCGGAGCGGTGAAGGCGAAATCGCTATCCTGCCCATATAGCCAATTGATCGGTCGCCCGGCGGCGCACGGCCCATATTGTTGTGGAACTCATTTCGCGCGCCATTGCTCTCGGTCTTGGGGGACCAAAGGTGCTGCCCATCAATGTCTTGACGGGCGGTCTGATTGTGATTCACCGACCAGAACTGAGCCATCTGTCGCCCAAGCTAGCCGGAATTTCAGCAAGAATCGAGTGGATGCCAGCGCTGACAACGCACCGCCCACAGGTGGGCGTGTGCAAGACCAGTTACTTGTCGATCGCGATGGCCTCTAGTTATCTCTTGGGGCGGCAGTTCGACCATGGTGCCGAAGGCATCGCCCTGGGCGCCGCCGACGAAGAAGCGGATGTGGATATCCTTGCACCACTGGGCGCCGAGCGCCTGCCGGCAGTGTCGAGATGGGAGCGCCGTGGTGGCAATCAACCAGCAGCTGTTATCAACGCGGCCACAACGATCAGCGCGCGCATCATGGCCCTAAGCTCTCGCCCGTGGCCATGGCTGGGGGCGGTAATCGCGGTCCACGCGGCCAATGTAGGTTTCATCGGCTTCTACGATCTTGCCTTCGCCGCCAAGCGGGCCAGATGACTTAACGTCTTCCGCCATGGCCTCGCGGATACGGTGCGCCATGAACCAAGCGGTCTTGTAGGTGACGCCAAGCATACGGTGCATCTGGTGAGCTGACATGCCTTTCTTGCACGAAGCATACAGATGCGAAGCTAGCACCCATTTGTGCAGGCCGATCTTGGAGCGCTCAAAGATCTCGCCATTGGCGATTGCCTCCTTGATCAGCGGCACCGCCGAGCCACCGGCACCGAGAGTGGTGAACTGGATGCCGTTGTCGGTAAGCACGGTAGGATCTTGTAGGGAACGGCCGCGATCAGCCGCAGCGAGAAGTCTCTCGATACGGCGGTGGGCCGTGCAACTCGACGGAGGCGAACTTCGAGGTGCGGTCGATGGCTACGAACATGTGCAGCTTGCCCTGCTCGGTCCTGAACTCGGCAATGTCGATGTGGAAGTAGCCGATCGGGTAGCTCTTGAGCTTCCTCTTGGCGGGCTTGTCACCCTCGACATCCGTCAGGCGGCCGATGCCATGGCGTTGCAGGCACCGATACAATGAAGACCGCGTCAGATGCGGAATGGTTGGCTGCAAGGCATAAAGCAGTCGTCGAGCGGCAGCAGCGTGTACCGCCGGAAGGCTACGATGACCGCCTCCTCCTCGATCGAGAGCACCGTCGAGCGCGGCTCCTTCGGGCCAGTCGGCAGATCGGCCACCGAAGTCCGCGTCTTCCAATTCGCGACCGTCTTGTGGTTGATCCCGTAGCGCTTGGCCAGCGTGGCGCCGACGGAGCCTACGTCTCGCCCCAGTTCCATTTGCCGGCCTTCGACGTCGAGGCTTCGACACCACGGGTTGCGGCGATTCCTTCACCGCTGGCATCATCGTCGGCATCTTCAAGGGCTGGGACCTCAGGCGATCAGCGCTCTTTGCCAGCGCAGTCGCCGCTAAGGTTGCGATGGGGCACGGCTCCGAAGGCAAACTCGTTTCATTCGACGACACGATCGTGGCCATGAATTCGCTCCCGGTCAATACATCGAAGGTTCAAACAGCATGACCATTCTTCCTGAGGCCAAGGGCAAGACGGCTCTCGTTACAAGCGCCAGCCGCGGCATCGGCAGGGCTCTTGCGTCCCGAATCGCTGACTATTTGAAATGTTCGAAACCTCGAAGTTTCGCTAACACGATCATTGCGGTGCCGCGGTACTCGGCGCTCACATGCTCGCTCAACGGAGACGATTCCCAGGCAGCCAGTTCCGCAACGAAAGGAGAAGCCGCGACCAAGGGCGTTGTGCATGACATCCTGGTGCGCAATGCCGACCGCAACCTACACCGATCAGCCCGAACTCTACACCGTGACGGGCGAGGAATACGCCTCACACAAGACGACCAATCATTCCGCTGGCGAGTACGTCTCCTACGAGGATGGCGCGTCGACCATTCGAACATGATTGAGAACGTGTTCTCGGTCTTCAAGCGCGGCATGATCGGCGTGTACCAGCATTGCGGCGAATCCCATTCACCGCTGCTTGGCTGAGTTCGATTTCCGCTACAATCGCCGCAACGGCGCTGAAAATCTCAGATGCAGAACGCGCTGAAGACTTGCTTCCCATGGCCCGCGACAAGCGCCTGACCTATCGGCGGATTGGTGAATCCGGCCTCGCCCAAGCAAAAAGGCGCGCAAACTGCTTCTGCGTAAGAAAAAATCGCCTGCGAAAAGCGGGTATCTTGAAATTTAGGGTTACTAGCTCTGTTTTCTATCTGTCCGAATGCAAACGGCGGTGATTTTCCCGAATCACCGCCGTTGATGCACCAAGCCACAGGGAAGGACGGCTAGGCACATGAGAACGATTACCAAATTAAACCTACCGGCGAGTCCGTCAAGTCGGCCTGTGGCCACACACAGGAAAAAACCAATGGCCGGACATTCCGAGTCAGTTGTCACAAACCCGATAACGACGACGCAGACCGCCGCATTCAAGGCTTGGGCGGGAAAGGCAGCAGTCAGTGGTGTCGAACCATTGACCAGCTAATCTCGCTTATTGAGGGCGGCAATAAGTTCTGACGATAGACACCAAGGGCAATTCCGTCTGGATCGATGTGCGCACGAGAAACGGTCGGAAATATCTGAAAACCGACTCGGACGGCATTGAGCATAACAATCTCTTGGCGCTCCTCACTGTCCTTAGAGCCTCTGGCGCTCGGGCTTTTGGTCGCCTCCCTTCCGGTCTTTGGATCGGGAGGGGTCTTCAACAGGCGGCGCAAAATCTCGTCGCCGTTATCCTGGTCTCTGTCTTTGGGGGGATCTGACATGAAGCTTTCCGAAATTGTGAAGAACCCTGGCCCCGACTGGGTTCGTAATTTAACTAACGAGCATATGCGAGCTAACATGCCTAGATAGCTGCGTAATTTTTAGTTCCATAAGATCGATTACGTGACTTTCGCCGGTCAAATTTAAGGTTTCTCAATATTGCAAAGTGCTTACCTCTATCTGCAAATCTTATTGACTGCGAGAGGTACCCGACGGTGTTGCCGCAGTAACGACTGCTCCGGTCTGTGCCCGAAAAAGTCGCATAATTGGCAGTCCGGGACTGCTTGCCTATCAGGTAACGCCAGCTCGTCTTACCTGGATTCCCAAAAGCGGGCGGACCAATTGTCAAAACCTGCTTTCGCCATCGCAGGCAATGATTGCCCCGGTTCGTCTGGCTGTCGTCTATGACGACACGATCAGGTCGGCCGTGATGCTGCCAACGCTTTGCGGATGAAGCGCCTTGCGGCCAACAGTCACGGTTCTCGCTGAAGAAGAAATCGACCGTGTCGCCGACACTGTCGATGGCGCGGCACGGCGGTGTGCCATACCAAGGCACCATGCGGGAGGGCTTACGCAGCATCGAGAAAGCTCCTTTCGTGCAGCTCTCGCATGCGCTGGACCTTATCCGCCGAGGGCTGGATGCGCCAACCCGCGTGCTCATGCCCGACCCGTTCGACGAGGAATTCATCGACATCAGAAATGAACATCGCGTCCTCTTTCGTGACGAGGCCGCCGTGCCGGAAGCCCAACCATTCGACGCACAGCTCGTCGTTATCCGAGAGCGTCCTCGACCGATGCATGACGTTGTTCTTGCCGGGCATCGCGACCCCGCAATGCCGGCCGGCATGCCAAGCTGCCCGCCACGGCGACGTCGTTTGCAAAAGCAGCTTTAGTCCCGCCCCTAAGACGACCCACATGTGCTCGGCGCGCGGAAGGAAAGCGGGGAAGCCGAGCTCCCTGAGTTCGGCCTCGATATCGGTTGTGAAATCCCGCAGCCTGTCGAGTTTGTCGGGCGGGATGACTCGAGAACCGCGCGTCCGGTTTGAAGCCGTATTGATAAGACGTCTGCCTCGCGACGCCGATCTCGCCGGCTATGCGATGCGAATCCCAACCTGCGCGTTTCAGGATGTCGCGGACTGCAACGTAGTGATCCCGGATTTCCTGATGCGATGCGGTTCTCATGATGCCCTCGCTTCCGATTGGGCACCGCCGCCTGCGAAGGCTGCCCAATCCCAGTCAGCCAGCGTCCGCGTGTAGCAGATGATCGACGCGGCATGCCGCGAGCTGGACCCAGCTTCCATGAACTCTGTCCGGGAGGCCGACAAGGCGAGGGCAGCATACCTGAAGAGCGGTCACCCGGATGACTGTGCTTCAAGGGATGGAGCGTGCCATCTCGCATGCGCTGGACGCGGGGTTGAGCTGCCGTTGGGTCTGCATCGCAATATCAGCGGCGTAGTGTGTGCGGTCCTCATTAGAGCATCCCTTCTTGGCTAGAGCGGTTCACGAGTTGATGGAATCGAAGGGATTCCGGATCAGTCGGTTTTGTGATTCAAGATGCTGGCTGGAATGGAGGCCAGCATCTGATGACTCGACCTCTTTCCAATGATCTTCGCGA
>NZ_JAPYKQ010000032.1:0-42987 GCF_037179625.1 Mesorhizobium sp. Cs1299R1N3
GAGGCAAAGAAAGCCAGCGTCCGCCTGGATTAAAGGCCTCAACGACCGCCGGGAGACCATCTGTCCGGGAGGGTACGGACGCGACGGGATTTCACTCGCCCGGGCTCGGGAGAAGTGCGTCGACGCGAGGCGCGCCGTTGGCGAAGGACAATCACCAGCGATCGAGAAGCGTCGCCTGAAGGAAGCCAAGAGTTTTGGCGAATTCGTCTGCTAACGCCGTGTTCGGCCACCGGGTATCGTGTGGACTCAGTCGCGATGGCGGAACGCCGGAAATTGCCATTGCTGTCAGTTGCCCTATTGCGCTGGGCTACTCTTTGACCGCCCCTGTCATTGACGACACATAGTGCTCGACGAAGAAGGAATAAAGGATCACCACCGGCAGCGACCCGATCAGGGCGCCGGCCATTAGCGAACCCCATTCGTAGACGTCGGAGCGGACGAGTTCGGTCAGCACGCCCACCGGCACGGTCTTGTTTTCAGACGACTGAATGAAGGTCAGAGCGTAGATGAACTCGTTCCACGACAGCGTGAAGGCGAAGATACCGGCGGAGATCAGCCCCGGCACCGACAGCGGCAGCACAATCTTGGTCAGCACCTGCCAGCGGCTGGCGCCATCGATGAGCGCGCACTCCTCTAGTTCGAAGGGAATGGAACGAAAATAGCCCATCAGCAACCACGTGCAGAAAGGCACCAGGAAAGTCGGATAAGTCAGGATCAGGGCAAAAGGCGTGTCGTAGAGCCCGAGATTGAAGACCATGACCGACAGCGGAATGAACAGGATGGACGGCGGCACCAGGTAGGCGAGAAAGACGGCGAGCCCGACCTGGCGCGACCCGGAAAAGCGCAGCCGCTCGATCGCATAGGCAGCCAACACCGCGGCGATGAGCGAAAGCACGGTAGCGGCGACCGAGATGATCGTCGTGTTGAGCAGCCAGCCCGGATAGGAGGTCTCGAACAGCAGGTAACGGATGTTCTGCAACGTCGGGTGGACCACCCAGAACGGGCTCGATGTATCGTAGCTGGTCATCTCCGCGTTGGGTTTGATGGCGGTGATCGTCATCCAGTAGAAGGGAAAGAGCAGCACGATGACGAAAGTCGCCAACGGAAGGTAGACCGTCACCACGCGCCGCGGCATGCTTTGCAAATAGGTCATGCCACCGTCGTCGCCGCCGGCGGGGTTCGGTTTAGCGTTGATTAGAGCCATCTCAATCTCCGCCGCCTTGCTGCCATCTGCGCCGCTGCAGGCCGAAATAGCTGAACAGGATCGCGCCTAGCAGGAAGGGGATCATCGCTACCGCGATCGCCGCGCCTTCACCGAGTTGCCCGCCCGAAATGCCGCGTTGGAAAGAAAGCGTCGCCATGAGATGTGTGGCGTTCACCGGGCCGCCACGCGTCAGCACATAGATGAGCTGGAAATCGGTGAAGGTGAACAGAACCGAAAAGGTCATGGTGATGGCGATGATCGGCGTCAGCAGCGGCAGGGTGACATAGCGAAACAGCTGCCAGCGACCGGCGCCGTCCAGCGTGGCGGCTTCGTAAAGCGATTGCGGGATCGTCTGCAGGCCGGCGAGCAGGGTTATGGCGACGAAGGGAATGCCGCGCCAGACGTTGGCGGCGATCACCGAAGCGCGGGCGTTCTGCGGATCGCCAAGGAAATTGATGTTGTGATCGATGAGGCCCATCTGCTTGAGAGCCCAGGAGATGATCGAGAACTGCGAATCGTAGATCCACCAGAAAGCGATCGCCGACAACACCGTCGGTACCACCCAGGGAAGAAGCACCACCGCGCGGAAAAAGGATTTGAACGGCAGGTTCTCGTTGAGCAGCAACGCCAGCCACAGGCCGAGGGCGAACTTCAGGATCGACGCGCTCACCGTGTAGAGAAGCGTGTTGAACACGGACAGCCAGAACACGCTGTCGTCCCAGAGATATTCATAGTTTTCCAGGCCGATGAAGACGCCTGGCCTGCCGATGCGGGCGTCGGTGAAGCCGAGCCAGACGCCGAGCCCCAGCGGATAGGTCAGGAAGACCAGCAGCAGCACCACTGTCGGCAGCATAAAGCCAAAGCTAAGCAGCCCGCGGCTTTCCGCAATGCGCGACAAGAAGGAGGGGCGGGGCGGGGCGGCGGCGGTTGTCACGGCCATGAAAAGGCTCCTCTGGTGGATATCGAGTGGCTCCGGAGCCAGCAGTCCTTCCGCCTTCGTGGAGAAGACTGCTGGCGCGCGGATCTCACGGCCCCGCGCTCTCCTCATAGGGCGCCTGCATTTCGGCGGCACGTCTCGACCCACGCTGCGGCCGACCCGAAAAATACAAGCGTCTTCTTCCATGAACGGAAGAAGACGTGCGGACTACACCCGGTAATACCGGTTGGCGCGCTTCTCGGCCTCTTCCATTGCTTCCTGTGGCGTCGCCCGACCGGTCACCGCCTTGGCGAACATGTCGACCAGCACATAGTCGGCCATGGTGGCGGCCGAAGCGTAGCCGAGCGGCCCGGCGTAGCCGTTGTTGCGCAGGGTTGCGGACGCTTTGGCATAGGGCGCATAGTTCGGATCGGCCTTCCAGATCGGATTGTCGTCGTAGGCCTTCAAGGTTTGGCAGCAATAGCCGGAAGAGCCCTTGATCCATTCCGACATCTGCGGTTCCTCGAACATGAACTGCAGATAGGCCTTGGCCGCGTTCGGATAGGGCGTGTAGTTGAAGATCACCGCCGAGGTGACCTGGTAAAGCTCCACTGCCTTGCCGATCGGACCGATCGGCAAGCTAGCGGTGCGGATGTCCTTGGCCATTTCAGTCAGCTTAGGATCCTTGTCCTTGTTGATCCTGGCGGTTTCATAGGCCGAGATACCGTTGGCGATGACGGACAACTCGCCGGCCAGGAAGGCGCGGTTGTTGTTCACGTCGAGCCAGCTTTCCGTGCCGGGGATGAAGGTCTTGTAGAGCGCCTGAGCATATTCGATCGCCTTCATCGTCTCGGGACTGTTGATCACCACCTTGCTGTTCTCGTCGACCATCTTGCCACCATGGCTCCACAACAGCCAATGAGCGTAGTTGTTGCCGTCACCGACGCCATGCCCATGGGTGAAGCCGGCCGGATGGCCTTTAGCCTGCACGGCCTTGCACAATTCGAGGAAGCTGTCGGTGTCTTTCGGGAACTCGGAGAAACCGGCCTCCTTGACCCAGCTCTCGCGGTAGACGATGGCGTTGCCTATGGTGGCCAGCGGCAAGCCGATGAACTTGCCGCCCTTGGTGGCGTAGCTCTTCGGGCCCTCGTGCCAGCCGCCATATTTCTTGCCCAGATGATCTCCGAGATCGGTCACATCGAGGAGCTTGTCGGGATATTGGAAGGGATCGTCGAACCAGACGAACATCAGGTCGGGGCCCGAGCCGACATTGGCCGCGACCGCCGCCTTGGGACGAATGTCCTCCCAGCTCTCCTTGTCGACGCGCACCTCGACACCGGTGGCATCGGTGAATTTCTTCGTCAGCGCCAGCCAGGCGGTCTCATCGCCCTGAACAAACGGCGACCAGCGAAGGAGCCTGAGCTTGGCGCCTTTTTCGGGCGTGTATTTCGGCGCATCCTGGGCAAAGGCTGGCGTGCCAAGCAGGCGGTTGCCGATTGCTCCGGCAGCCGCCGCACCGGCGCTGGTTCGTATTACGTCGCGTCTGGTGAATCTCATTGCCATTTCCTCCTGTTTTGATTGGCTGAGACCTCGGCATGTTCAAAGCCGGCGGCCCGTATCCGCGTCAAAGAGATGGATCAGGCTCGGCTCGGCGGCAAGCTTGACGGTTTCGCCGGGCTGGAACGGGTGTCGCTCCCGGAAATTCGCGACGATCTCTTCACCGCCAGGCGCGCGGCCGATGATCTGCAACTCCGACCCGGTCGGTTCGACGACCGAAACGGTGATGGGGAAGCCGTGGTCGGAAAGGCGCAGATGCTCGGGCCGTATGCCAAGCACCACCGGACCGTTATTCAGGTTTTGCGGCGTACGCGGCAAATCTATGGCGACGCCGCCGCTGCCTTCGAAGCCGCCGGCGCCAATACGGCCTGTCAGCATGTTCATTGCCGGGGAGCCGATGAACATCGCCACGAAAAGATTGTCCGGCCGGTCATAAAGATCGAGCGGTCGCCCGATCTGCTCCACATTGCCGTCATGCATGACGACGATCTTGTCGGCCATCGTCATCGCCTCGATCTGATCGTGAGTGACATAGACGGTCGTGGTCTTCAGGCGCTGATGCAGTTCCTTGATCTCTGCGCGCATCTGCACGCGCAGTTTGGCATCGAGATTGGAGAGCGGCTCGTCAAACAAAAAGACCTGTGGGTCGCGCACGATCGCCCGGCCCATGGCCACGCGCTGCCGCTGCCCGCCCGAAAGCTGCCGGGGATAGCGCGACAGCAGCGGCGTGAGGTTGAGAATTTCCGCGGCACGCTCGACCTTGCCATCGCTCTCCTGCTTCGAGACACGCTTCAACATCAAGGAGAACGCCATGTTCTCGCGCACCGTCATATGTGGGTAAAGCGCGTAATTCTGGAACACCATGGCAATGTCGCGTTCCTTGGGGGCGACCGTGTTGACTATGCGCCCGCCAATGGCGATCTCGCCGCGCGTGATGCTTTCGAGGCCCGCGATCATGCGCAACAGTGTCGACTTCCCACAGCCCGACGGGCCGACCAGCGTTACGAACTCGCCGTCTTCTATATCGATCCCGACGCCATGGAGAATTTCGGCGGCGCCGAAGGATTTGTAGACATCGCGGATCGCAACGGATGCCATCGATTCCCTCCCGAGCGATGCGACGCCTGCGAGGGAGACGTCCACTCCATACATACGCAGCTTGCAGTCTTGCCACGTCCTCCATATGAATTGGTAGCGCTACCAGCAGCGCATGTAAAGCACGGCCGGAAGGCTGGCGGATTTCCGAATGGCACGCCTTGCCACCCCTTTCTGCGACCATTCGATATCATGGCTTCTCTCATCTCTCGCACGAGCACATCTTGCGAAACATGGACCAAGATTGTGATCTCGGAAGCCTTGAAGAAGACCATGCACCATCCGGACTGCTTTGTTCCGCGGCAGTACGGCACACCCCTATTCTTGACCCGCAGCAAGCGCCACCCCCAATGTGATGAAAATCCCACGAACCGGTCCTGCGCCAAGTGGCTGACAGAGCGATTCTGCGCCTTGCAAGCGCTCTCGCGCGCCAAGCTGCGCGCGAGACCACGCGCAGGCCAGGAAAATCCATCGTGAATCGAGCCGCGATCTACCCATGCCTCTCAACCGATCTGCAGAATGAACGACCGATAGACGATCAACTCGCGTTGTGTCGAACGTACGCCGAACGTGAGGGTTTGGACGTTGTCGCAACCTTTCAGACGGCGCGGCCGAAGCGATCGACCCTGAAATCATCGAGCGGCGTTTCGCATCGGTCGGTCAAGATGAGTTCGGCCATTGCGTCGCCGACGCCTGGGCCGAGCTGGAAGCCGTGTCCGCTGAAGCCGAAGGCGTGGAACAGGCCTGGCGTCGTCGCCGAGCGTCCCATGACCGGCAGCATGTCCCTGACATAGCCCTCGCAGCCTGACCAGGTGCGGATGACGGTGGCCCGCGCGATTGCCGGCAGCAGCCGCACGACGGCACGCAATTGCGTGGGCAGGCGCATGGGGTCGGCGGCCGCATGGCCTGGGTCGAGATCCACCGACACTCTTTCGGCGGCGCCGCCGAAGACGATGTTGCCCCGCTCGACCTGACGCAGATAGGCGCCATGGTTCTTGTCACGCGTCCAGATGCCGACCACCGGCAGGATCCGGTGCGGCAGTGGTTCGGTCACGCCCATTTGGGGGCCACGCGCGTCGAGCGGAACCTGTTCGCCGAACTGTGCGGCGATGCGTGCACCCCAAGCTCCGGCGGTGTTGAGCAGGCACTCGGCGGCGAATGTACCTTTTGAACTGGTGACAAGAAAGCTGGAGCCGGTGTGCCTGACAGTCTCGACCTCCGCTTCCTCGACGATTTCGGTGCCCAGCTGGCGGGCTGCCTCGGCAAACGCGGGTGCAATCAGCCGCGGATTGCCGCTGCCATCATGCGGCGAGAACGACGCCGCGATCGCATCGGGACCGAGGCCGGGAAAGCGGGTGTGTATCTCTCGCGGGCTGAGTTCCTCCAGCTCAAGTCCCCAGGGCCGCGCCGTCTGGGCGTAAGTTCGCATGTCGGCGAGACTGGCTTCATCGAAGATCAGCCGGATATGGCCGGTTGCGCGGAATTCGACGTCGCGGCCAAGCATTTTCTCGGCCTCGCCCCAGAGCCTGAGCGAGCGATCGGCCAATGGAAGCTGGGACAGATGACGCCCTGTGCGCCGGATGTTGCCGAAGGAGGCGACCGTTGCCCCGCTTCCGATCCGGTTCCGCTCGATCAGCATCACGCGCGCGCCGCGCCGGGCGAGGAAATAGGCCGAAGCCGTCCCCATCAGTCCGCCGCCCAGCACGACTACATCCATAGCGCCCTCTAACAATCAATCCCAGCCGATCTTGTCCGCGCCGCGCTATTGCGTCAAAGATGGGTTTGGACAGAAGCCATAAGTTTTACCTATGGAGTAGCCATGCGGGCCCGGCAGCTCGAAGTGTTCATCGCCGTGATGCGCGCGGGTACCGTGACCGCCGCGGCGCGGATGCTGAACATCTCCCAGCCTGCGCTCAGCCAGATCCTGCTCCACGCCGAGGACGAACTCGGCTTCACCCTGTTCGAGCGGGTGAAGGGCCGTCTGCGACCAACCCCGGAGGCGTTAGAGATCTTCCCCGATGCCGAGAGGTTGTCGGCGGGGCTTGAGGGCTTGCGCCGCAAGACAACCGACCTGCGCCTGGGTCGGGCAGGGCTGGTGAGGGTTGCGGCATCGCCGCCGCCGGCAATGGCGATATTGCCGCGTGCGTTCACCAGATTCCGGGCGCAGCATCCCAACGTAATGCTGCGCGCCCATAGCGCGCCGATCTCGGCAATCGTCGACATGCTGCGTGCGGGCGATGTCAGCCTCGGCGTTGCCATGGACGACCGGCTGCCTCCGGATATCGAGGCGGAGGTGGTCGGCAGCCTCGGCTTCGTATGCCTGCTGCCCGCCGGGCACGCGCTGCGAACGAAAACCGAGCTGACGCTCGCCGACCTTGTCGGAGAAGCGTTGATATCCTATCGCGGCAACACCCGCCCTGCCGATGAACTGGCCCGCGCGGCCCAGGCGCAAGGCGTGGCGCTTTCGCCGTCGCTGGAGATCGACGTCTCCATCTCCGCAGTCGGCTTCGTCCAGGCCGGCCTGGGCATCGGCTTGGTCGATGCGCTGCTGCCGTGGCATCATTTTGCTGGGCTCGCGGTCAGGCCACTCGCGGCCGGGCCGGAATTCCCGATCGCGCTTCTCATCTCGCGCACGCGAGCCCTTTCGCGGGCCGATGAGATGATGCGCGATGAAATCCGCGCGGCCTGTTCCATCGTCCTGGATGAACATCGCGCTAAGGCATAAGCAGGACTTATATCCTTGCCCGTCATACGTCTTGGACCCGCACCATCCGCTCGTGCCAGCTTTGGTCGTCAGACAGGAAGGAACGCATCATGGATGGCGCCATCGCGGCGAACTGGGCAGGGAACGAGGCCGACTGGAAGGTCGGCGTCGATATCGGCGGGACTTTCATCGATTTCTGTGCGCTTGAAGTAAACTCCGGACGCGTCGCCTCGCTGAAGGTGCTGACGACACCGGAAGATCCGGGCGCCGAGCTGATGACCGGCCTCGCCCTTCTGGCCGAGCGCGAGGGCTTTGATCCCACCCATATGACGCGCTTCGTGCACGGCACGACGGTCGGCATCAACACGATCATCCAGCGCAAGGGCGCGCCGCTCGCGCTGTTCACCAATGCCGGCTTCGAGGACGTGATCGAGCTCGCACGGCTTCGAATGCCGGACATGTATTCGCTGTTCTGCTCTCGGCCGGACCCGCTGATCTCGCGCGACATGGTGTTCGGCATTCCGGCCCGCATGCGCGCCGATGGCAGCGAGACCAAGGCACCTGATGTGGCAACCGTTGAAAGCGCGGTCGCGGCGGCGAAGGCGAACGGGGCGCAAGGTATCATCGTGGCCTTCCTTCATTCCTGGCGCAACGCCGCGCAGGAGGCCTCGGTTAAGTCTACTATTGCGCGCCTCGCACCCGACCTCTTCGTCTTCACCTCGGCCGAGGTCTGGCCGGTCATTCGCGAATACGAGCGCAGCTCCATCGCCATCCTCAACGGCTATGTCCATCCGCGTGTCTCGGGCTACCTGACGGCGCTGGAAGAGCGGTTGAAGAGCCGCGGCGTGCCGGCCCGTCCGATGCTGACGAAGTCGAACGGTGGGCTGATGAACGCTGCCGAAGGCAAGCAGGCCTGTGTCAACATGCTGCTTTCGGGTACGGCTTCAGGGGTCATCGGCGCCGCGTGGCTGGCGCGTCAGGCCGGCGAGGACAGGATACTTACCCTCGACATCGGCGGCACCTCGGCCGACTTCGCACTCATCATCGACGGTAGGCCACAGTTCGGCACCGGCGAACTGATCGGCGAGTTTCCGCTCCATATCCCTTCCGTGTCGGTGAATTCGATAGGCGTCGGCGGCGGCTCGATCGCCAGCGTCGACGCTCAAGGGGTGTTGCGGGTCGGGCCCGAGTCGGCCGGCTCGACGCCGGGACCGGCTTGCTACGGCCGCGGCGGCGAGCGGGTGACCGTGACGGATGCCATGGTGGTATGCGGATGGCTCGGCCACAGCGAGATGGCCTATGGACAACTCAGCATCGATACCGGGCTGGCGCATCGCGCGGTCGGCGAGCTTGCGAGGCGATTCGGCCGCCCGGTCGAGCAGACCGCGCAAGCGATCCTCGACATCGCGGTGTCGGAGATGTTCGTCGAGGTCGAGAAACTCGCATCGCGCGCCGGCGTCGACTTGCGCGATTTCACGCTGATGCCCTTTGGCGGCGGCGGCCCCATGCTTGGCGCCTTTCTCGCCCGCGAACTCGGCATGAAGCGCGTCATGGCGCCACGACGCCCCGGCGTGGTGTCGGCACTGGGCGGACTGGTGGCGGATCTGCGCGGAGATTTCATTCGCACCATTTTCTCGCCGCTGTCGGCCGCCTCGCTCCCAATTATCCGCGCGGCTTTCGAGGCGCTCGCAAGCGAGGGTCGCGACTGGCTCGCGGCGCAGGGGCATGACGCGGCCGCTGAGCCCAATTTCTCCTGCGATATGCGCTATCTCGGTCAGAGCTATGAGATCGAGGTCGTCCTTTCGCCGGAATGGCTCGAGGAGAGTGACGCAGAGGCCATCGAGCAGGCCTTTCACCGCACCCATGAGCGGCTCTACGATTTCCACGACCCGGACGGCGAGATCGAGCTTGTGAACATCAGGCTGTCCGCCGTCGGCGCGGGTCCGGCGCTCTCCTTTCCAGAGATCGACGAGATCGACGTCTCCGCCAGTCCGGCGCGCCAGCTTCCGGTCTATACAGGCCTGGGCGTCGAGACCGTCGACCTCCACGACCGGCAGACTCTTGTGCCTGGCAGTAGCTTCCAAGGGCCTGCCGTGGTCGTTCAGGAAGACACCACCCTTGCCATTCCCGCCGGAGTGCAGGCGCGGGTCGATCGCCACCTCAATCTTCTTCTGACCTTCGCGGAGTGACGCCTTTGTTTGACCGGACAAACCTTCAGGTTCTGGCGAACCATGCCCGCGCGGCCGCCGAGAACATGGCCCATACGCTACACCGCACCGCGCATTCCGCCTTCGTCAAGGAAACGCAGGACTTCACGGTGATGCTGATGGACCGCTCGGGCGCGACCTTCGCCGTCCCCATGGAACTCGGCGCCACCTGGTATCCCGGGCTTTCGTATCGCCGTGCGATCGCAATGGTGGACGACTACCGGCCTGGCGACGTTGCCTTCACCAACGATCCTTATTCAGGCTATGTCGCCACCCATGCACCCGACACCCATCTGTGGAAGCCGGTCTTTGTCGGTGGCGAGATCGTCGCCTGGACCGGAGGCCACATCCACAACACCGACATGGGTGGGGCGGTGCCGGCTTCGCTCAGCCGGGCGCTGACCGAAATCCATCAGGAAGGCATCCGCTTTCCGCCGATGAAGCTCGTGAATGAGGGCGTATTCGACGAAATGATCCTGCGCATCATGAGCACCAATGTGCGCAAGCCGGATCTCAACATCGGCGACATCAAGGCACTCGTCGGCGCGCTCAACACCGGCGAGCGCAAGATCCAGGCAATGGTGCGGAAGTTCGGCAAGATAGGCTTCATCGAAGGCGTTGCCGCTCTTCTTGACCACGCGGAGGCGCAGGCGCGCGACGTGCTGCGCTCCATGCCTGACGGCACATGGGAATTCGCGGATTATGCCGACGAGGATTCGGTCGAGGCCAATCCCTGCCGGCTGAAGCTGACGCTGACGATCAAAGGCGGGGAGGCGGTGCTCGACTTCACCGGCTCCGATCCGCAACTCGGCTCCTCGCTCAACGTGCCCTCGGGCGGCGACCCGCGCCACACCATGCTGCTGGTGGGCGTCTATTACGTTCTCTACACGCTCAACCCGAAAATCCTGCTCAACACCGGCCTCACCAGGCCTTTCACCTGCATCACCCCTGAAGGTTCGGTGCTGAACCCGGTCCACCCCGCCGCCGTCGGCATGCGCTCGCTCACGTGCGCCCGGCTGCGCTCGGTCATCTTCGGCGCCTTTTCGCAGGCAGTGCCGGAGCGCCTGCCTGCGGCTCCGGCCGGCAACAATTGCATCATCAACGTCATGACGACGGATGAGCGTACCAGCCGGAGCGTCATCGCGGCGGTGAACCCCGTGGTGGGCGGCGGCGGCGCCATGCCGCATCGCGATGGCACCAACGGATCGGGTGCCGATGCCGCCTATCTCAAGAACACGCCGATAGAGATCACCGAGACCGAGACCCCGGTCGAATTCGTGAAATACGGGCTCGCCAGGGACAGCGGCGGGGCGGGCCGCTGGCGCGGCGGGCTGGCGACCGAAATGGCTTTCCGCGTCTTTGCTCCGGACTCCAGGATCACGGCCCGCAACCGCGACCGCAGCTTCTTCCGACCCTGGGGCGTGCTGGGCGGCAAGGCGGCTGGCCTGTCCGATATGGTCGTCAATCCGGGGGGCGAGCACGAGCGGCGGCTGGGCAATATCGACACGGCGGTCCTGCAGCCCGGCGACAAGCTCGAGATCCGTTCCGCCGGCGGCGGCGGACGCGGTGATCCGTTTCAGCGCGAGCCCTGGCGGGTCGCGCAGGACGTGCGGCGCGGCTATGTCTCGCCGACAGCCGCCGAGCGTGACTATGGCGTCGTCATCCGCGGCGGCGAACTCGATGAGGAGGCGACGGAGCGACTGCGGGCAGGGCACAAGCCATCCGTCACTCCTTTCCATTTCGGTCCGGAGCGCGATGATTACGAAGCGCAGTGGACGCCGGCGGCCTATGACCAGCTTCATGTGGTTCTGGATGCTTTGCCGATCCATTGGCGCTTCTTCGCCAAGACGGAGATCTTCCGCCGTATGAAAGGACGCTCCGGGCCGGAGGGCGTTCAGGCAGCCTTCGATGCGGTCTGCGAACGCTTCCCCGAATTGCCGCATCCTCACCAGATACAAGAGGCCGCGGAATGAGCACGGCCGGCCGTATCGTCCGGCTGGCCGAACGCGATCGGGTACAGGTGCACTTCTTTCTCGACGGTGAGATGCGTCACGCGCTGGCCGGCGACACCGTGCTGACCGCCGTGCTGGCTTCTGAACACGCCTTGCGAAAATCCGAGTTCGGACCCGAGCCGCGCGCAGGGTTCTGCCTGATGGGAGCGTGCCAGGATTGCTGGATATGGCAGGAGGAGGAGGAGAAGCCGCGTCTGCGCGCGTGCACAACCCTTGTCGCTGAGGGTCTCCGTTTGCGCACGACGCCGCCGGAGAGCTGGCCTTGAACGGGGCCTCACCGCCACGGATTGTGATCGTGGGTGCCGGTCCCGCCGGCATCAGGGCCGCCGCCATGTTGGTCGAGGCCGGACTCCATCCGATGGTGATCGACGAAGGGCATCGCGCGGGCGGGCAGATTTATCGCCGTCCGCCTGCCGGGTTCCTCCGCACGCCAAAGCAGCTCTACGGGTCGGAAGCGGCGAAGGCGCGCGCGCTGCATGTGCTCTTCGACCGGCTGGCCAAAAATGGGCAACTCACCCATTGCGCGGGCAGCTCTGTCATTGCCGCGCATGGAGGCCAGTTGCATGTGCTGGGGGAGGGCGGCGTGCAGGTGGTCGGCTATGAGCGTCTGATCCTTGCCACCGGCGCGTCCGATCGCGTCGCTCCGATCCCCGGTTGGCAGAATGCCGGCGTCTACAGTCTTGGCGCGGCGCAAATCGCGCTCAAGGCGCAAGGTGTGGCGCTTGGGCGGCGGATCGTCCTGGCAGGATCGGGGCCTTTGCTGACGCTGGTCGGCGCCCAGCTCGTCGAGGCTGGAGCGGATGTGGCCGCGGTGCTTGATACGTCTCCCTGGCATCAACAGGTGCAGGGATTCTCAGGCTTTGCCGCCCGGCCGGTCGTTGCGTTGCGCGGCCTGGCCCTGCGGGCGCGGCTCGGCCGCCGCTATCATGCGGGTGTGACACTGGAGCGGATCGAGGCCGACCAGCAGGGCGTCGCAGCCTTGCGCTGGCGCGATGCCAGCGGACGGCAGCAGCTCACTTCCTGCGACATGATCGGCATGGGCTGGCACCTGCGGGCCGAAACCCATCTGGCCGATCTGGCGGGGTGCGCCTTCACCTATGACGAGCAGTGGCGGCAGTGGCTGCCAAAGACCGACGAAATGGGTCGGGCCGGCAACGGCGTCTACCTTGCGGGCGATGGGGTTCGCCTGCTCGGTGCCGATGGCGCCGAGATTGCGGGGCGCCTTGCAGCGGCGGCGTGCCTTGCCGACATCGGGTATCAGGCGCCCTCGGTCAGTGCCGATCTGCGCAAGCTCGTGCGCCTCGAGCGCTTTGCCCGCGGTCTGGCTCGCGCCTTTCCCTGGCCGGCGGCCATGGTACGGGCGCTGCCCGATGAGGCGATCGTCTGCCGTTGCGAGAACGTCACTGCCGCAGCCGTGCGCGAGGGGACGGATTTCGGAAGCGGCGAGGCCAACAGGGTGAAGTCACTTTCACGCGCCGGCATGGGGCGCTGCCAGGGGCGCTATTGCCAGTTGGCTGCCGTTGAACTCGTCGCCGCGCAAACCGGCTGTATGCCCGAAGCCGTCGGCAGGTTTCGCGCGCAAGCCCCTGTCCGGCCAGCACCCATCGGCGTCTTCCTCCGGGAAGACTGATACGGTTTCGTCGGACCTAGAAGTCGGCGACCTTGCCCCATACCGAAGCGTCGAAGCGGCGCGGGTCATAGGATGTCGGATCGACGATCGGTTCCGACCCGGTCACCAGATCGGCAACGAGGTACCCGGCGCCTGGTCCGATGCCGAAGCCGTGCCCCGAAAACCCGGCGGCCAGGAAGAAACCCGGAACGGTATGGATCTCGCCGATGGCGGGCACGCCGTCCGGCGTGCTGTCGATGTAGCCGGCCCAGGCCGCGCTGATCCTGGTCTGGCGAAGTGCAGGCAGGAGCTCGAGCGCCCGGGCGTGGGTCAGCCGGATGGTGCCCTGATCCGGAACCGGGTCGAGGATGCGCATCCGCTCCATCGGCGTCTGTTGGTCGAGCCCCCAGCGTTGCAGGGTTTCGTGGCCCGAACGCATGCCTTGCAGCCCGCCAGGCCCGATGCTGCGCCAGCGCTTCAGGAACATGGGAAAGAACTGCGACGAGAAACGCAGCTGCTGCGGGGTCACGTCCACGCGTCCGCGTCCGCTTATGGCGAGCGTATAGCCGCCGTCGCCACGGCGCGTGGCCGAAATCTTCGCGGTGTGCAGCGCATCCGGCAGGCCCTTCGCACCGGGCGAGACGGACAGGATGGACGAGCGTACCGACGCCTGCGGGAAGCGGAAACCGAACTGGTGGCAAAATGAGGAGGCCCAGGCGCCACCGGCTATGACCGCGGCTTTGGTCCGGATCGTTCCACTTTCCGTGACCACGCCGCTCAGTCGCCCGGCCTCGGTTTCGATACCGCGCGCCGCGCAATTCTGGTGGACGGTGCTGCCAAGCTTGAGGATGGCGCGGGCGACCGCGGGCGCCGCCCGCGACGGATCGGCAGTGCCGTCGGTCGGCGAGAAGACGCCGCCCCTCCAGCTCCCGCCGGTGGCGCGGCCCCGCTCGGTGGCCTCGGCGCTGTCGAGCATGTGCGTGGTAACACCGGCGGTTCTGGCGAAATCACGCCAACGCGCCCAGCCGGCAAGTTCCGCCTCGTCATTGCTGAGATAAAGCAGCCCGCAACGGCGAAAGCCGGTGTCTTCGCCGGTCTCCGCCGCAAAGCTGTCCCACAGGTCGAGGCTTCGGGTTGCCATCGGCAGCTCGCGGGCGTCGCGGTTCTGCTGGCGGCACCATCCCCAGTTTCTGCTGGACTGCTCGGCGCCAATGCGTCCCTTTTCGACAAGCGCGACCTTCAGGCCGCGCCGGGCGAGATAGTAGGCCGCGAAGACACCTACGATGCCCGCGCCGATCACCACCACATCAGCGGATTGCGGTACTTCGCCAGACGTTTCGATTTGCTGCAGCGGCGTGCGCATGATTCCCTCTGCCTTGAAGCTCCAATCTAGCGTGTTGCGCAGGCAGCCGCTGCTGCAGTTGTGGCCGGAGCAGAATTTTATTCCGGCAGTCATATTGAAATCGGGAGTCCCTGCGTTTCAAGTGGCATCCGCTCCGATGGACAGCCCAGCGGGCTGTGGTAGTCTCGACGGTCACCAGCAAGGCAGCATTTTGTGCTGCGGCACTCTTCCTCGGAGACAACCCGTGAAACTCGATCGGATCGATATCAAGATTCTTCACGAACTGCAGAAGAACGGCCGCATCACCAACGTGGAATTGGCGGAAGTGGTGCATCTGTCGCCGAGCCCATGCCTGATGCGGGTCAAGAGGCTGCAATCAGAGGGCTACATCGAGGGCTATTCCGCGCAGGTCAATATTGGCAAGCTCGGCCAGACATTGACCGTCTTCACCGAAATCACCTTGAAGAACCACCGCCAGGTGGACTTCGCTCGTTTTCTCGCCGTCGTGGACAAGATCGAGCAGGTCATTGAATGTCACCTTGTGTCGGGTGGCTACGACTACCTGATGAAATTTGTGACCTCCGGCATCGCTGAATACCAGACGATCATGGAGCGGCTGACCGACATGGATATCGGCATCGACAAGTATTTCAGCTTCGTCGTGCTGAAGTCTCCCATCGTCAAGGCGCACATGCCGCTGCCCAGTCTGTTCCCGAGGTAGTCAGTGGTCGCCGGCGCCGCGCGTTGCAGTTGTCCCCGCAGCCCGCTACAAAATGTCCAGCCGCAGTATCGCGTGCAATGCTTTCAATTCGGCTTGCATCTCGGCGATCATCCAGGCGCTGATGTCAGAGACGACAGGCCGTACCGGCTTTGAGCGCGGTGCAATCAGCTGATGAATCCGGCCCGTCTTGATCTGCCTGTCCGAGGCCGGAACAAGCGTTCCCTGAAGCAGCGCCCTTGAAACATTGCTGAGCCAGCCGAGCGCCACGCCTTCCCCGTTCATCGCTGCCTGAAGGACGACCGCGTAGTCCGAGAACTCGAGCCACTTCGCCCTGCTGGTCTTGCGGTCCGCTACACCGCCCCAGGCGTCCAGCCACTGCTCCTTGGCGTCTGTAAGATGAAGCAGGACGTGACCGTCCCCGGTTCCGGCATGTATCAACCGACCGTGGGCCGACAGATAGGATGGACTGCATACGGGAACGATGATTTCCGGCGAAAACGCCCAGCGGTGATACTGCGTATCGTCATCGGTCAAGATTCTCGTGGCAAGGTCTACATTCTCGGCAGGCCCTCGTAGAACGCCGGCGATCAATTCGAACCTCAGGTCCACATCAGGAAATCTGTTGTTGAACGCCCCTAATCTGGGAACAAACCAGTGTGTTGCCAGAGAACTCGAAAGGGAAAGGGTAACCAGCGGCTTTGCAGCGCGGTTCTGCCTGATCTCCCGGATCACCTGCGCGATGCCTTCAAATCCCTCCCGTACAGCCGAATAAAGGGCGCGCCCTTCCGGGGTCGCGGCCAATCCCGTTGGCTCCCGGGTGAACAGAGCGGCGCCAAAATCGGCTTCGAGCTGGGCGATGCTGCGGCTAACGGATGGTTGAGTGACGTTGAACTCCCGCGCGGCGGCCGTGAAGCTGCCCAGCCGGACAGCAGCCTCGAAAACGAGAAGTCCGCGCGCGGAAGGAACGAGTTTTGCAAAACCAGCCATACGTCCAGCGTATATCCACCCCAACAATTTTCAAGCTTTCTGAAGTCCCGTAAAGGGCAGACTATAACTCTCAGGAATGGCACGGAGCAGGACGTGAACGTAGCGGCATCTCAAGCAGACAGCACATCCGGCGATCCTCTGCTTCAGCCGTTCCGGCTCAAGGGTCTGACGCTGCGCAACCGCGTCGTCAGCACCAGCCATGCCTCGATGCTGGACGAGGGCGGCCTGCCGCTCGAGCGCTACCAGCTCTACCATGAAGAGAAAGCGCGCGGCGGCCTGGCGATGACCATGGCGGGCGGCTCGGCGATGACCTCGCCCGACTCGAGCTGGGGCGGCGGCCAGCTGGACCTTTCGAGCGATCGCATCGTCCCCCATCTTCAGTCTCTGTCGCAGCGAATCCATCGCCATGGCGCGGCCGTCATGTGCCAGGTCTCACATCTTGGCAGGCGCGCCACCGCCTATGCCGGGAACTGGCTCCCGCCGGTGGCGCCGTCACGCGTTCGCGAGACGCGAAACCGGAATTTTCCGAAGGCGATGGACGCAGCCGACATCGACAGGATCGTCAGGGATTACGCAAGCGCCGCCAAGCGTTGCCGTGACGGTGGGCTGGACGGCATCGAGACCGTCACCGGCGGCCATCTCATCGGCCAATTCCTGTCGCGCAGAACCAACAGACGCATGGATGGATTTGGCGGCTCGCTCGAAAATCGCGCGCGCTTCGGCCTGATGGTTCATGAGGCGATTCGCCAGGCGGTTGGCGACGATTTCGCGGTCGGCATTCGATTCGTCATCGACGAGGCGGTCGATGACGGATCGGATTTCGAGGAATGCCTCGCTTTCGCCCGGTTGTTCGAGCGGGAAGGCCATATCGATTTCTTCAATTGCATCTTTGGCCGCATGGACACCGACCTGTCCCTGGCCGAGCAGAACATGCCTGGCATGTTCACCCGCAGCGCGCCGTTTCTGCCGCTGGTTGGGCAGTTCAAGCGAGAGACCCGATTGCCTGTCATCCACGCCGCCGCCATCAGGGATGTAGCCACGGCCAGGCATGCCATCCGCGAGAACCTTGTCGACCTGGTTGGCATGACGCGGGCGCATATTGCCGACCCGCATATCGTCAACAAGGTGATGCGGGGAGAAGAAGACCGCATTCGCCCGTGCGTTGGCGCTTCCTACTGCCTCTACAAGAAGGTGCAGTGCGTTCACAATCCGGCCAGCGGCCATGAAACCATCATCAGCCATGCCATCGCCGGGGCCGAAACGCAGAAACGTGTAGTCGTGGTCGGCGGGGGTCCGGGTGGAATGGAAGCGGCAAGGGTCGCCGCCGAGCGCGGGCACAAAGTCTGCTTGCTTGAAGCCGGAGCGCGGCTCGGCGGGCAGGTGCTCGTTGCGGCCTCCGCCGTCGACCGCAAGAATCTCATAGGCATAGTCGATTGGCGCGTCGATGAACTCGCCCGCCTCGGCGTGGACGTCCGTCTCAACACCTATGCGGACGCGGAGATCGTCCTGGCCGAGAAGCCGGACGCGGTGATCGTTGCCACCGGCGGCGTTCCGGACATGGAATGGCTGGAGGGCGCCGAACATTGCGACAGCGTCTGGGATGTCTTGACCGGCGTCGTGCCGGCGAAGGACGATGTTCTCATCTACGACGAGACTGGACGCCAGGCCGCTATTTCCTGCGCCCTGCATCTTGCCCGCCTGGGGCGCGTGGTCAGCCTGGCCATCGCAGACGACACCGTGGCGATCGAGACACCCTATCCGGACAGGGTAAGTTTCCGCAAACTTGCCTCGGAACTCGGCATCCGGGTTGTCTGCGACATGCGACTGGTCAAGGCGGCGGGCCAAGACAACGGAATCGCCGCCAGATTCCGGCATGAGCTCACCGGTGCGGAAACGGAAATGACGGCAGCCCAACTCATTGTCGAGCGCGGCACGGCGCCCATGGAAGATACCTACCAGGAATTGCGTGCGCGCTCCGCCAACGACGGCGTCACCGACATCGCACTCATGACGGGAACAAAGACAAAGAGGGGTCCCCACGCTGCTGGATCGTTCGTCTTGCACCGCATTGGAGACGCAGTTGCCAGCCGGGATATCTACTCGTCGATCTATGAAGCCTACCGGCTCTGCTCGCAATTGTAGAGCGGATGAAAGCCGGCATGCTGGCTGGCTTCGATGCCGCTGCTCAGCCCGTTCCCGAAGTGGTCAGCGGTGGCCGTATTGGCTGACGAGGTCGGGATCACGGACAAGGCCATCGAGCCAGGTGGGATCGAGCTTCGGCACTGAGGAGAACAGCAGCTTGGAATAGGGATGGGTGGCTGCCTTCACCTTGTCGGGCGTGATCTGCTCCACGCGCTGCCCATTATACATGACCATGATCTCGTCGCAGATGGCCCCGACGACCGACAGGTCATGGCTGATGAAGATGTACGAGAGCCCCAGCTCGCGCTGCAGCTCCTTGAGAAGCTCAATCACCGCGGCCGCCACCACCGTGTCGAGTGCGGAGGTGATTTCATCGCAGATGATCAGCTTGGGGTCGGCCGCCAGCGCGCGCGCGAAATTCACCCGCTGCTTCTGGCCGCCGGAGAGTTCGGATGGATGGCGGTAGCGCAGTGTCTTGGGCAGGCGCACCATGTCGAGCAGTTCGTCGACGCGCTTCGACCGCGTCCGCCTGTCGAGCCCGTGATAGAACGCCAGCGGCCGGGCGATGATGTCTTCCACCGGCTTGGCCGGATTGAGCGCCGTATCGGCATACTGGAACACGATCTGCATCTCGCGCAGCTGGTCCTGGCTGCGTTTCCCCGCCGCGCGCTGCAGTTCCCTGCCGTCGAAGACGATCTCGCCGGCGGCCGCCGGATGGATGCCGGCGATCACCCGCGCCAGCGTCGACTTTCCGCAGCCGGATTCGCCGATGATGCCGAGATTGCGCCCCTTCTCCACGGCCAGGCTGACGGAGTTGACGGCGCGGATGAGAGGCAGTCCGTCATCCCGAACCGCGCCGTAGCCGGCCGTCAAATTGTCGATGCGCAGCAGCTGTTTGGTTACCACATCCGCGTCCGCATGCGCTTGCCGTCGCTTCGGTTCGAACGCGGCCAACAGTTCGCGCGTGTAGGGATGCTGGGCAGCCGAAAGAATTTGAGCCGTGGTGCCGGTCTCCTGCACTTCGCCCCCCTTGAGCACAACGATGTGGTCGGCGATCTGGGCGACGACCGCGAGGTCGTGCGAAACGTAGACACCCGCTATGCCGCCCGCCCGCATGACCGACTTGAACGCCTTCAGCACGTCGATTTGTGTCGTCACGTCGAGTGCCGTCGTCGGCTCGTCGAAGATGACCAGCTTGGGATCACCGATGAGCGCCATGGCCGCCGACAGCCGCTGCAATTGTCCGCCTGAAACCTGATGTGGATAGCGGGCGCCGATCCCATCGGGATCGGGCAGCGACAAGGCCTTGAACAACTTGACCGCGCGCTTTCGAGCTTGTTCGGGAGGCATCAGCTTGTGGATCCGCGTAACCTCGATCACCTGCTCCATGATCGTGGACGAGGGGTTGAAGGACGCGGCGGCACTTTGCGGAACATAGGTGATATCGGTGCCGCGTAGTTTGGCACGCTCCTTTTCGGAAAGTGCCGCCATGTTCTTGCCGTTGACGTTGATCTCGCCGCCGGTGATCCGGCAGCCTGGCCGTGCGTGCCCCATGAGCGAGAGCGCCACTGTCGTCTTGCCGGAGCCGCTCTCACCGATGAGGGCGACGATCTCGCCGTCGGCTATATCGAGGCTGACGCCCTTGATGATTTCGACAATCCGCCCGGCGTCGGTCGTCGCCTCGATCCTCAGGTTCCTGACCTCGACGAGATTGGTCATGCGTCCCGGTCCCTGATCTTCTTCGGCAAATTGTCGATCAGCAGGTTGACGCTGATGGTGAGGCTGGCGATCGCCAACGAGGGCACGATGACGGCGGGCGCCGCGAAAGGCAGGCCGCCGATATTCTCGCGCACCAGCGCGCCCCAGTCGGCGAGCGGCGGCTGCAGCCCAAGCCCAAGGAAGGACAGGCCGGAGAGCAACAGCACGATGAAGACGAAGCGCAGGCCGAAATCGGCCAGCACCGGGCGGATGATGTTGGGCAGGATCTCGGAGCCGATGAGATAGATGGTGCTTTCGCCACGGACACGGGCGACGGTCATGAAGTCCATGGTGTTGATGTTGACGGCGAGCGCCCGCGCGAAGCGGTATGCGCCCGGGGTGTAGATGACGGCGAGCGTCAGGATCAGCACTGGGATCGATGAGCCGACCGCTGCAACGACCACAAGGCCGAACAGCTTGCTGGGGATCGAGTTCATGGCGTCCAGGAAGCGGCTGAGGCAGGTGTCGAGCCAGCCGCCGGTGACGGCCGCGATCATGCCGAGCACGACACCGGAAAAGCAGGCGATGACGACGGCGGCGAGCGATATGCCGACGGTATAGCGTGCACCCATCAGAACCCGCGAGAGCATATCGCGCCCCAGATAGTCCGAGCCGAGCCACAGCCCCTGGCGCATCGGGCCGAAATAGTCGTCGTCGACGATGTCGCCAATCGAATGGGGGATGATGTAGGGCGCGAAGATGGCGATGAGTGTCCACGCCAGGATGACCAGCGCGGCGACGACGCCCACGAGATTGTAGCTGTGGCCGAAGAAGGACCGGCGGGAGGCTGCCGCGCGCGCCACCATCATCTGAGCCTCGGATTGGACATGATGGCGATGATGTCGGCGGCGGTGATGAGCAGGAGATAGCCGAGGCAGAAGATCATCGCGCAGCTCTGGATCAGCGGCAGGTCACGGGTCGCCACCGCATCCACCATCAGCTTGGCGATGCCGGGATAGTTGAAGATCGTCTCGACGATGATGACGCCGCCGACCAGATAGGACAGCGAGAGCGCGACCGCGTTGACGATAGGGCCGAGCGCATTGGGAAGCGCGTGCTTCAGCACCATGCGGCTACGCGAAGCGCCCTTGAGAAGCGCCATCTCGACATAAGGCGTGGAGAGCGTTTCGATCACCGCGGCGCGAGTCATGCGGATCATCTGGGCGGAGATGACGAAAGTGAGCGTGATCACGGGCATGGCGTAGATGCGCAAGAGGTCAGTCGCCGAATGCGCCTCGTTGACCGAGGACAGCGCCGGGAGCCATTTGAGATAGACGGCGAACAGCAGCACCGCGAGAGTCGCGACCATGAACTCCGGTACGGAGATGATGCCGATCGAAAGGATGGTGACGGTGCGATCGTAAATGGAGCCCCGCAACATCGCGGCGGTGATGCCGAGCGTCAGTGCCAGCGGCACCGAGAGCAGCGTGGTGATGCCGGCGAGCTCCATCGTGTTGACAAGACGGCCGCCGATCAGCGTCGCGACCGGCATGTCGTTGGCATAGGAGGTGCCGAGTTCGCCGTGGAGCAAGCCTACCAGCCAGCGCAAGAAGCGCAGGATCGCCGGATCGTTGAGATGCATGGCCTCGCGCAGGCCGGCGACCGCTTCGGGGGTCGCCGCCTGGCCGAGCAAGATAGACGCAGTGTCGCCAGGCAGCATGCTGGTGGCGAAAAACACGGCGAACAGGACGATCAGAAGGGTGACGACCGCGACCGCCAGCCGCTTCAGCACGAGGTTGAGAACCCCAGACGTCATGGAAGCGCTCCTGCGGTTGCGTTCGGCCAAGCCATGTTGCGCAATAGGTGCCAGGGACCGGCTGTCCGGTCCCTGGCAGGACCCTCTTAGGCTTCGAGCCAGAGGTGTTCCGCCATTGCGTAGCCCATCATGCCACCAAGCGGGTTCGCTTCCAAACCCTTCACCTTGCTGGAAAGGGCATCGACGTTGGAAATGTAGGCCGGGATGATGGTGCCGGCCTCCTCGGAGACCATGACCTGCATCTGGTTGTAGATTTCCTTGCGCTTGGCCTGGTCGAGCGAGCCACGCGCCTCAACAAGCAACTTGTCGAACTTCTCGGACTTGTACTGGCTTTCGTTCCAGGGCGCGTTCGAGGCGTAGAGGAGCGAGAACAGGATGTCCGGCGTCGGACGCGGATTGATGTTGCCGAAGTGAATCGGCGCTTTCAGCCAGTAATTGTCCCAGTAGCCGTCGGAGGGGACCCGCTGGACGTCGAGCTTCATGCCGATATCCGCGCCGGCGGCCTGGATAATGACAGCCATGTCGATCGACGAGGTCGCGGCGTCGGAGGCGATCACGGGGATGGACTGGCCAAGCAGGCCCGCCTTCTGGAAGTGGAACTTCGCCTTGTCCGGGTCGAAAGCTTTCGGCTTGACGTCGGCGTTGTGGAAGATATTCGCCGGCGAGACAGGCTGGTCGTTGCCGACTTCACCGAGGCCGCGCAATGCCGATTTAACGATCTGCTCGCGGTTGACGAGATATTTCATGCCGGCCACGAAGTCGGACTTGCTGCCCGGATCCGTGTCGAGGCGGATGTTGAGATCCGTGTAGTTGCCCGAAGTCGTTTTCGAGAGTTCAAAGCCCGGCTGGCCCCCGATGAGCTTCATGGCGCGCGGATTGATCGAGGCCGCGAAATTGATGTCCCCTGACAAGAGCGCATTGACGCGGGCACTGTCGTCGCTGATGGCAATGAATTCGAACGAGTCCAAATAGGGCTTGCCCGACTTCCAGTAGTTCTTGTTCTTGGTGACGACCGATCGCACGCCCGGTTCGAACGTCTGGAGGACGAAGGCGCCCGTGCCGTTGCCCTTGGAAAAGTCGGTGGTGCCGTCCGCGACGATCATGAAGTGATGCAGGGCCAGGATGGTCGGAAGATCTGCATTCGGATCGGCGAGCGTGATTTCGACGGTCGATTTGTCGACCGCCTTGAAGCCGGCCATCTGCGCGGCGATCTTGGCGACCTTGGAGCCGACCGCTTTGTCGAGATGGCGCTTCAGCGAGAAGATGACGTCTTCGGCGGTGAGGTCCTTGCCGTCGTGGAAGGTGACGCCCTTGCGCAGCTTCACGGTCCAGGTCTTGGCGTCCTTGCTGTCGAAACTCTCGGCCAACTCCATCTGCGTCTTGCCATCCTTGTCGAGGAAGGTCAGGCGGTTATAGAGCGAGCAGCAGCGGACATAGTCGGTGGAGAGCGACGCCTTTGCCGGGTCGAGCGTGTCGGCGGTCGAGGACGACCAGCCGGCCGCCTTCAAATTTCCGCCGGAAACGGGCGTGGCGGCGACGGCTTGGGTCGCTCGGCCGAGCACCACGCTGCCCGCGGCAACAGCGGCGCCGCCGGCCAGCAGCATCTTGAGGAGTTCGCGGCGGTTCGCGCCCCGCCGAATGGCGCTTTCGACCATGGCATCGTCTGCGCTGGTCCAGTTGGTGATCTTGTCGGTCATGTCATTCCCCTTTCTGTTGGTTTCTCGGTCCAGATGCCCGTCTTGCTGCGAGCTTTCCGGCTTGACTCAGGTTCGTTCCTTCAGGCTTTCCCGCACGGCCGCCGCCAAGGTGACCATCGAGGTGAAGTGGTAGTCCGGCTTGGTGAAGCGTTCGGGCTCGATCGTGCCGCCATAGCCCTTCTGGGCGTACCGGCGCTCGATCCAGCAATTGGTCATGCCAAGCGCCCGGGATATGCCGATGTCGTGGTGCTGGCTTTGCGCGACATGCAGGATGTCATCCTTGCTGTCGCTGCGGGACGCCACGAAATCGAAAACTTTCTGGAAGAAGGCCGGGTCCGGTTTCTCGGTGCCTGTATCGTCGGCGGTGAAGGTGGCGAAGAAGGGCGATCCGAGCTGCTTCTCGAAATGCTCCAGCGCCCAGCGCCGGGCATTGGTCATGGCAATCAGCTTGTGCGACTTCGCAAGGTCGGCCAATGCCGCCGCGCTGTCGGGGAAGCCTTTCCAGACACTGGCTGAATCCCGCAGGCGGACACCATATTTCTCTTCGGCCGGCAGGCCGAGCCGCGGCGCGATGATCATGTAGACGCGCACGAGATCGTCCGGGAACGACCCCACCCCAGGCATGTAACGGGCCTGCCGATAGAGGGCGAGAGCCTCTTCGCCGTCGATCGAAACACCGGCCTCGGCGGCAATGCCAGCCAGGCAGGTCGTTATGCCGCCTTCGAAGTCGATCAGCGTGCCGACCACATCGAAGGTCATGTATTTGAATTCGCTAAAGCCCCTGGCCAAGACTGGCTCTCCTTTGCGCGCTGCCGAATTGCATGTGCTGAACAGAACAAAATTCCGTGCTGTCCGGGGCGTCGGCCGTTTCCGAAGGCCCGGAAAACCGGGCTTTCTGGCCTTGTCTTAACTGCAGTCTGGCACTTCCCCCGCGCTGGATTCGCCGAAAAGGCGCAAGTGCGCGGCACAAAATTGCGAAATCGTCTGCCCCGGCGATATTTCGAGACCCGACATATTTCGCGCCTCTCATGCCAGAGCTTGGCGGATATCGGGATCGTTCAGCGTCTGGTCGAGTGTTCGGTGCGTGCGGTCGATGATCGCATCGATATCGCTGTCGGTACAGCAGAGCGGCGGCGCATAGCCGAGGACCCCTTGCGCGAAGGCACGGATGATGAGGCCATTGTCCCACGCCCTGTCGAAGACCCGCCGCGCCGGCATGGCCGACGCGGGAAGCGGTGTTTTCTTCTGCTTGTCGGTCACCAGTTCTACCGCTGCAAGCATGCCGCGGCCGCGCACCTCGCCGACGAGCGGATGGTCGCTCAGGCTGTTCAATCCCGCCATCAGGCGTGCGCCGGCCCTGATGCCGTTCTCCAAAAGCCCATTTTCATAGAGCCTCAATACTTCGAGCGCGACGGCGGCGCTGACGGGATGGGCGGAGTAGGTGTAGCCGTGGCCGACCGCCGAAGCGCCCGCGCCGTCGGCGATCACGTCGTAGACATGATCGGCCATGAACACCGCGCCCATCGGAACATAGCCCGAGGTCAGGCCCTTCGCCGTCGTCATGAAATCGGGAACGATGTCCTCCTCCGTGCAGGCGAACAGTGGTCCCGTGCGGCCAAATCCGGTGATCACCTCGTCGGCGATGAACAGGATGCCGTATACCCGGCAAAGCTCGCGGATCGCCTTCATCCATCCTTTCGGGGGGACGATGACACCGCCCGAGCCCTGGATCGGCTCGGCATAGAAGGCAGCGACGCGCTCCGGCCCAATTTCCTCGATCTTGATCTTCAGCGCGGCGAGCGAGGCTGCGATAATCGCGTTTCCGTCTTCGCCGACTGGATTTCGATAGGGATAGGGGGACGGGATCTTATGCTGCCATTCGAAGGGGATGCCGAAGCCGGCGTGAAAACCAGGCAGCGCGGTCAGGCCGGCGCCGACCACCGACGATCCGTGATAGCCCTGCTCGATCGAAATGAACTGGTCGCGCTGCGGCTCGCCCTTGGCGTTCCAGTAGTAGCGGACGAAACGGATCGTGCTGTCTACCGCGTCCGATCCGCCGAGCGTGAAATAGACGTGATTGAGGTCCCCGGGCGCGCGCTCCGCCAGTTCCGAAGCAAGCCGGATGGCCGGCTCCGAACCCAGATCGAAATATGCGGTGGCGTAGGGAAGCTCGCGCATCTGCCGAGCCGCGGCCTCGACGATGCTGTCATGGCCGTAGCCTGCGTTGACGCACCACAATCCTGCGAAACCATCGACGAGTTGCTTGCCGGACGCATCGGTCACGGTCGCACCCTTCGCAGATTTCAGCACGCGCACGCCGAGCGCCTCGTGGCCGCGATAAGACGAAACCGGATGAATAAGATGGGCGCGGTCGAGTTCGATCAGGGAATTGGCGAGCATTGATACCTCCGGCTAGAGCATGATGCCGAAAAGTGTGAAGCGGTTTTCGGACGGCATCATGCTCTATCCCTTTGATTTAGAGCCGGATTCAGACTTCGGATCGACTCGATCCGAAATCATCCGGCTCTAGCCGAGCGCCTGGTTGGCGAGTGCGTAAACTCTTGGCCGTGCCCGTGCCGCATCCGGCCTGGACGGACGGTCCATGGTCACGCCGCCGCCGACATGGGCGAGGCCGATTTCCGTGAGCCAGTCGGCGATGCCGGTCCTGCTGTCGGTATCCATGCGCAGGAAGGCACCGGGGCGCGACGCGGCGAAAAAGCTGATCAGGCCCTTGGCGTCCTCGACATTCCCGGCGATCACGGGGCCGATCACCTCGCCGCCTCCGAACGGGCGGATCGCCGCATAGGCCTCGATGGCGCCGTTGCGGCGGACGACGGCGAATTCCCCGCGCTCGGCAAGCGCATCGATCAGAGCTTCACGGTCCGCGCCATAGGCGTCGCGGTCCATCGCCTTGATTTCCGGCAGGTCGACAATGGCCGCGGCCTCCATCCCGGCAGGCGCATCGAGCTCCGCGACCTGGCCCTGATGCTGCAGGACCGTGCCGGAGGGCACAAAGCCCAGTTTCTCATAGAGCGGCATGCCGTCCCGCGTCGCCACAAGTCGCAGCGGACGGTCTTCAGCAAGGGCGAAGGCCTTTTCCATCAGCCGGCGTCCCAGCCCCTTGCCTCGCACATTCCTGTCGACAATCACCATGTTGATCATGGCGCAATCATCGCCATAGGGCGTGACCAGGATGGTCCCGGTGACCTGGCCGTGGTCGCCGAGCGCGACCGCGCCGCTGGAGAGTTGCAACGCCATCTGCCAGTCCTGCGGGCGATGCGGCCAGTTCTCCTGACGCGAAAGCGCGACGGCGCCCTCGATATGGTCCGGCCCGAACGCTCGGAGTTCGATCTCTTCCAGCTGCATGAGGCATCCTTCCGTCTGCCGTAAGTCTCGACCATCGGCGCGCCGCAGATCGTCTGAAGGCGCTGGCTTCGGCGGTATCATTCGCCGTAGCGCAAGCCGTGCGCCGCATCTTGTGCTGGCGCCGCCCGTGGCGGATGCGTTTCAGGTCAAGGAAGCCAGGCTCATTGACCGTCGGGATGCTACAGCGTGCCAAACCAGCAGGCGGATACGAAACTTTCTGCTTTCGGGAAGGCTATTTCGGTCAGGTGGCTCGCCGCCCGCCGGCCTATGATGAAATACATCCCAACGCGGAAGTGCTTCCACTGGAGATCGACGGACATGGCTTCTTTCAGGCCCAAATACATCACCTTCGACTGCTATGGCACGTTGACCTTCTTCCAGATGGCGGAAGCGGCGCGCGACCTCTATGGCAGCCGGCTCGACGAGCCGCGCATGCAGGAGTTCATAAAGAATTTCGCGGCATATCGGCTCGACGAGATCCTGGGCGACTGGAAGCCCTATGCCGACGTCGTCCACAATGCGCTCGAGCGCACCTGCAACCGCAATGGCGTTGCGTTCAGCCCCGATGACGCCAAGATGGTCTACGAGCGAGTGCCGACCTGGGGGCCTCACGCGGATGTCCCGGCGGGCCTGGCAAAGGTCGCCAAGGAAATTCCGCTGGTTATCCTCTCCAACGCCATGAACGCGCAGATCATGTCCAACGTCGAGAAGCTCGGCGCGCCCTTCCATGCTGTCTATACGGCCGAGCAGGCGCAGGCCTACAAGCCCCGCTTCAAGGCCTTCGAATACATGTTCGATAGGCTGGACTGCGGCCCGGAGGACATTCTTCACTGCTCGTCCTCGTTCCGCTACGACCTGATGTCGGCGCACGATCTCGGCATCAAGAACAAGGTCTGGGTCAACCGCGGTCACGAACCGGCCAACCCCTATTACGGCTATGTCGAGATATCGGACATTTCGGGCCTTCCAGGCGTGGTCGGTCTCTAAAACAGGCGGATTGCCGATGAAGCTGGTCTCCTACTGGCACGACACAGCCCCCGTATTTTCCGGCGCGGCGCAAGGCCCGGTCGAGGGGCACTACGATGCCGCCATCATCGGCGGCGGCTTCACCGGTCTCGCCGCCGCGCGCCAATTGGCTAAGGCCGGCGCCAAGGTGGCGGTGCTGGAAGCGGAGCGCGTGGGCTGGGGGGCATCCGGGCGCAATGGCGGGCATCTGAACAACGGGCTTGCCCATAGCTACCTCTCGGCCAAGGCGGAGCTCGGCAAGGAACGCGCGATCGCGCTCTACCGGGCGCTGGACGACTCCGTCGACACGATCGAGGCGCTGGTCGCGCAGGAGGGCATCGACTGCAACTTCCGCCGCGCCGGCAAGCTCAAGCTAGCCTCCAAGCCGCAGCATTTCGAATCGATCGCCCGCAACTTCGAAGCCATCCATGCCGAGGTGGATCCGGACACGGCGCTGCTGTCGGTAGACGATCTGAAATCCGAAATCGGTTCGCCTTTCCATGGCGCGATGCTGTCGAAGAAGAGCGCCATGATGCATATGGGCCGCTATGTGGCCGGGCTGGCCACGGCAGCTGCCCGTCACGGCGCAATTATCCATGAGAACGCGGCGGTGACGGATCACAAGCAGGCCGGCAAGCGGCATGAGCTGACCACGTCGCGCGGCCGCATCAGTGCCGACAATGTGCTGGTGGCGACTGGCGCCTATACCACGCCTGACTTCGGCTACTTCCGCCGCAGGATCATCTCGGTCGGCAGCTTCATCATCGCCACGCGGCCGTTGAGCGACGCCGAGATCGCCGCGATCATGCCGGGCAACCGGACTTGCGTGACCTCGATGAACATCGGCAACTACTTCCGGCTTTCGCCCGACAATCGCCTGATCTTCGGCGGCCGCGCACGCTTCTCGGCCACATCGGACCAGCGCTCCGACGCCAGGAGCGGCCAGATATTGCAGGCAAGCCTGGCCACGATCTTCCCGCAACTCGCCAGGGTCGAGATCGACTATTGCTGGGGCGGGCTGGTCGACATGACCAAGGACCGCTTTCCGCGGGCCGGCTACCATGACGGGGTCTGGTATGCGATGGGCTATTCAGGCCACGGCGCGCAGCTCTCCACGCATCTCGGCATGGTCCTGGCCGATGCCATGCTCGGCCGCGACGACCGCAATCCGCTGAAAGGGCTCGAGTGGCCTGCCATTCCGGGCTATTCGGGCAAGCCCTGGTTCCTGCCTATTGTCGGCCTCTACTATAAGGCGCTCGACCGGATCCAGTGACCTCCGATCCAACCGGGTCGGCTTCAGCCCAGCCCGCCCATATGAAAGCTCTTCATCTCGAGATATTCCTCTATCCCGGCCTGCGCGCCCTCGCGCCCGAGGCCGGACTGCTTGACGCCGCCGAAGGGCGCGACCTCCATCGAGACCGAGCCGGTGTTGAGCCCAACCATGCCGAACTCCAGCGCTTCGCCGACGCGCCAGGCGCGTTTCAAATTTTCGGTGTAGAAGTAAGAGGCAAGCCCGTAAGGCGTGCCGTTGGCGAGAGCGATCGCTTCTTCTTCCGTTTCGAAGCGGAAAAGTGGTGCGACCGGGCCGAAGGTCTCCTCGTCGGCAAGCTGCATCTCGTTCGTTGCGCCGGTCAGCACCAGCGGCGCGACATATTGCAGGCCCTCCGGCAAAGCCGGCTTTTGCGTGATGATCTCGGCACCCTTGGCGAGCGCGTCCTCGACGTGGCGGTTGATCTTCTCGACCGCCGCCATGTTGATCATCGGCCCGATCGCGACGTCGGGCTGCGTGCCGGGCCCGACGGTCATGGCGTTGACGCGGGCTGTGAGCTTCGCGGCGAAGGTTTCGTAGACGCCGGCCTGGACAAGGATGCGGTTGGCGCAGACGCAGGTCTGGCCACCATTGCGGAACTTCGAGACGAGCGCGCCCTCGACGGCGAGATCGAGGTCGGCGTCGTCGAAGACGATGAAGGGTGCGTTGCCGCCGAGTTCTAGACTCAAGCGCTTCACGCTGTCGGCCGCGCCGCGCATCAGCAGTGAACCGACCCGCGTCGAGCCGGTGAAGGATATCTTGCGCACCGTCTCGTTGGCCATGATCTCGTTGCCGATCTCGGCCGGCATGCCGGTGACGATGTTGATGACGCCGGCGGGGATGCCGGCCCGCTCGGCAAGCACGCCGAGCGCCAGTGCCGAATAGGGCGTGAACTCGGACGGCTTGATGACTACCGTGCAGCCGGCGGCCAGCGCCGGCGCGACCTTGCGGGTGATCATCGCGTTGGGAAAGTTCCATGGCGTGATGATGCCGCAAACACCGACCGGCTCCTTCAGCACGATGATGCGGCGGTCGGATGTGGGCGAGGGGATGGTGTGGCCGTTGATACGGCGCGCTTCCTCGGCAAACCATTTGACGAAGGATGCGCCGTAGCGGATCTCGCCCTTGGCCTCGTCCAGGGGCTTGCCTTGTTCCGTCGTCAGGATCAGCGCCAGATCGTCAAGATGCGCCAGCATCAGGCCATGCCATGCTTCCAGGAGCGCCGCGCGTTCGGCATTGGTCTTCTTCCTCCAATCTCCATAGGCGGAAGCCGCGGCCTCTATCGCCGCACGGGTCTCCGTACCGGCCATGTCGGGTACTGTGCCGATCGCCAATTGAGTGGCTGGATTGAGCACATCGACCGTTTTGCCGGAGCCGGCGGCGACCCATCTGCCGCCGATCAGGCCGGCTTCGCGGAAGAGATCTTCGTCTTTCAGGTTTTTCATCGAAATTGCCTTGCAATCAGGTGAGTGCCGCGACGACGGCCGCTGTGATGGCTTCCGTCCTGTCCTTCCCGGGAGCGGTTCCAATGCCGCGCGCGGTTGTCGCTTCGACCGCCTTCATGACGCGGCCGGCCGCGGCCGTTTCGCCGAGATGTTCGAGCATCATCGCGCCGGACCATATGGTGGCGATCGGGTTGGCGATGCCCAAATGCGCGATGTCGGGCGCGGAGCCGTGCACCGGCTCGAACATGGACGGCCCCGAGCGGTCGGGGTTGATGTTGGCGGAGGCGGCGTAGCCGAGCCCACCCTGGATCGCCGCGCCGATGTCGGTGAGGATGTCGCCGAACAGGTTGGAGGCGACGACCACGTCGAGGCTCTCCGGCGCCATGATCATGCGCGCGGCCAGCGCGTCGACATGATAGCTGGTCACAACGACGTCAGAGTACTCCGCAGCCAGCTTTCGCGTGATCTCGTCCCAGAACACCATCGAGTACTTCTGCGCGTTGGACTTGGTGACGGAGACAAGCCTGCCGCGCCGTGTCCGCGCCTGCTCGAAGCCGAAGCGCAGGATGCGCTCGACGCCGGCGCGGGTGAAGATCGAGGTCTCCACGGCGACCTCGTCCAGAGTGCCTTGATGCACACGCCCGCCGGCGCCCGAATATTCGCCTTCAGTGTTCTCGCGGATGCACAATATGTCGAAGCTCTCGGCCCGCAGCGGGCCTGTCACGCCCGGCAGCAGGCGGTGCGGCCGGATGTTGGCATATTGCACGAACGCCTTGCGGATCGGCAGCAGCAGGCCGTGGAGCGAGACGGAATCCGGCACCTCCACCGGCCAGCCGACCGCGCCGAGAAGGATGGCGTCGAAGCCGCGCAAGGTTTCGATGCCGTCCTCCGGCATCATCCGGCCGGTTTCCTTGTAGAATTTGCAGGACCAGGGGAATTCGGTTCCGGTCAAGGTAAAGCCGCCGTACTTGGCCGCCGTATCCAGCACGGACCAGGCGGCGGCGGTCACATCGCGGCCGATGCCGTCACCGGGGATCAGGGCGATCGAATAGGACTTCATAGGCATCTCTCTAGAGGCTGATCAGGACGCTCTTGGTCCTGCGATTGGCGAGATAGGCCTCGCGGCCGAGGTCCTTGCCGATGCCGGAACGCTTGTAGCCGCCGGTCGGCAGGATATGGTCGCGCGAGCGGCTGTATCGGTTGACCCAGACGGTGCCCGCCTCAAGCTTGCGCGCGAAGCGGATGGTGCGGGACAGGTCGGAGGTGAACAGGCCGGAAGCCAGCCCGTAGGTCGAATGGCTGGACAGTGCCAGCGCCTCCTCCTCGGTCTCGAAGGTCTGCACCGTCAGGACCGGGCCGAAGATTTCCTCGACAATTGCAGGATTGGACTGGTCGACACCTGTAATCAGCGTCGGCTCGTAGAAATAGCCGGCGTGATCCATGGCATGGCCGCCGGTCAGGCATTCGCCGCCTGCCTCAACCGCGGCCCGCACTATGCCATCGATACGCGCCCGCTGCCCTTCGGAGATGATGGGGGAGTACTGTGTCGTCGCGTCCCAGGTCGGGCCGGGCCGCACCGCCTTCATCTTTCCCAGGATAGCGGCCGTCAGTCTTTCGGCCACGCTTTTCTCGACGATAAGGCGCGTGCCGGCCACGCAGGCCTGGCCGGCGTTGAAGGTGACGCTCCCGGCGATGGCCGTCGCCGCCTTGTCCAGATCGGCATCGGCAAAGACGATCTGCGGGCTCTTGCCACCGAGTTCAAGCGTCATCGGCTTGACGCCGGTGCGGGCGACATTCTCCATGATGGCCGATCCGGCGCGGGTCGAGCCGGTGAAGCTGACCTTGGCGATCTCGGGATGGCCGGTCAGCGCCGTGCCGGTCGTCGGACCATCGCCCAGAACCACGTTGACGAGCCCAGCCGGCAGGCCAGCCCTGACAGCGAGCTGCGCGATGTAGACGGTCGAGAACGGCGTCATCTCGGAGGGCTTCAGCACTACCGCGTTGCCCGCCGCCAATGCCGGGCCGAGCTTCCACCCGGCCATCGACAGGGGAAAATTCCAGGGCGTGATCGCACCGACCACGCCATAGGGCTCGCTCATGATCATGCCGAGAGTGGCGTCGTCGGTGGGCGCGAGCTCGCTACCTTCCTTGTCGGCGAATTCGGCAAAGAAACGGATCTGCTCGGCGGTAATGGCGATGTCGCCCGCGACAAGCTGGCCGACGGGCCGCGTCGAGGACAGCGCCTCGATCCTGGCCAGCGTTGCCGCTTCCGCTTCGATCAGATCGGCCCAGGCCTGGAGTGCCTTGGTGCGCTCGCGTGGCCGAACGCCGCCCCAGTTGCTGGCCTTCAGCGCGGTCTTGGCGCTCTCCACCGCACGGTCGACCATATCTATGCCGGCCACGGGACAGGCTACATATGACTTGCCGTCCGACGGGCGGCGCATCTCGATCCCGTCCTCAGCCGAGATCAACTCTCCGCCGATGAAATGGCCGAGGGGAAGGGGGATCGTATCGGGATCGAAGCTCAGGCTCATCGACAACCACTCTGCGGCATCGCCAGGAGCCTAGCGCGTGCCGGCACGCAGCATGCGCTGTTCGGCGTTCCGCCACCGACGAATGTTGTGTGCTGGGTGCGGGGGACGGCAAAATCTTCCGCGCGGGCCAGCACCTCGCGAGGATCGTGTCATCCCACGGCCACGTAGATCTTGCGCACCGTTTCGATCGTTTTCCAAATACCGGTGAAGCCAGGCTTCATCACGAAGCTGTCGCCGGCGCGGTAGGTCATCGTCGCGCCGGCATCGGGCGTGATTTCGATCACGCCGGAGAGGATGTGGCAGAACTCGAATGTCTCCCCCTTGATCGAGCGCGTCTCCCCTGGGGTCGCTTCCCAGACGCCTGTATGGACGAGGTCGTCCTTGGCGACGTCCTGCGCCCAGGTCTTGAAGGCAGGATCGCCGGCGATCAGCCGCTCAGGCAGCGCCTTGGATTCGCGGGGCGAAAAGTTTGGGTTGGTATCGACGGTCTTGAGCAGCGACATGAGGACGGCCTTTCTGGTTGGATTTCAATAGCCACGAGTTCGGTCGACGAGCCCGATCGGATCAAGCCCGATGCGATGGCGCCTGATGTTGTCGATGACGACGCGCGCGGCCGTGGCAGGCTCGGCGATGCTGGCGACATGCGGTGTCAGGATGATCTTCGGATGCGACCAGAACGGATGGCCCCCGGGCAGGGGTTCGGGATCGGTCACATCAATCATCGCCGCGGAGAGGTGATTGCTGTCGAGCGCGGCGACAAGCGCCTCGTGATCGAGCTGCGGTCCCCGGCCCGTGTGAACGAGCGCGGCATTCTTCGGCAGTTTCGCAAACAGGTCGGCATTGAGGAGACCGCGGGTGTGCTTGGTCAGCGGCAGCAGGCAGACCAATATGTCGCTAGCCGCGAGCATCTGCTCCAGTCCGGTCTCGCCATGATGGCAAGTCACACCTTCGATCCCTCTTGGGGATCGGCTCCAGCCAGCGAGGGGAAACCCGAAGGGTTTCAGCCGGTCGACGACGGCTTGGCCGAGCTGCCCAAGTCCGAGCACGCCGACCCGGCGCGACGCGGCCTGAAGCTGCGGGACATCGCGCCACTCGCCAGCGCGCTGCTGCGCCAAATAGATCGGCAGGTTGCGGTGCAAGGCGAGCACGGCCAGCGTCACGTATTCCTGTATCATCCGCACGATGCTTTCCTCGACCATGCGCACGATCTTCACCCTCGCGGGCACCGCCTCGAGGCGAAACTGGTCGACGCCGGCGCCGATTGAAAACAGGACTTCCAGGTTCCTGTAACGGGTGAGGTTCTCCGGCACCGTCCAGGTGATCAGGTAACGCACGGTGTCGGGATCGACTGTCCCAGCATCAATCGCGAAGGGGATGTCCGGCAATTCTTTGGCGAAAGCATCGGCGAAGACCGCGCCGCGCCGCGCATCGGAATTGAAAAGGAATGTCATTTCCGCTTCCCCTTCAAGCCGCGCAGCGGGCGCCCAGCGCTTCGATCATCCGCTGGCAGGCGGCGAGTTCACTGGCGAGAATGAATTCGTCCGGCTTATGGGCGCGGGCAATGTCGCCCGGTCCGCAGATGATCGCATCGAAGCCGGCAGCCTGGTAGAGCCCGGCCTCGGTGCCGTAGCTGACGGCGGCGAGCGCCGCTTCGCCGGTCAACTCGCCCAGCAGTGCCGCCAGGCTCGCGTCTTGCGGCAGCGATAGCGCCGGATAGGCGCTCATTGGCGCCCACTCTATCCGAAAGCCTCCGGCTGCAAGGGCCTCAGCCCGCGCCTTGACCGACGCGAGCAGGCTGGCAGGGTCGACACCGGGTATGGCACGCGCCTCGAGGTCCAGCGTGCAGCTGTCGGGGATGATGTTGACCGACTGTCCGCCCGCGATCACGCCGGCCTGCAGCGAGGAATAGGCTGGCTCGAAGGCAGGGTCGAAAGGACCATGCGTCAGCCGCTCGGCCTCACTCACGGCAGCGGCGAGCACTTCGGACATGGCATGGATGGCGTTGAGCCCTAGGTCAGGCCGTGAGGAATGGCCTGCACGTCCCTTGATGGTCACGCGGGCGGCCGCCTTGCCCTTGTGGCCGAGCACGGCGCGCATGCCGCTCGGCTCGCCGACGATGACGCCGAGCGGCTTTGCGCAAAGGTCGGGAAGCCGGGCGATGAGATGCGGCACGCCGCGGCACCCAATCTCCTCGTCGTAGGAGAAGGCGAGGTGGATCGGCCTGGCAAGGCGCAGCCGCGCCAACGCAGGCACCACCGCCAGCGAAGCGGCAAGAAAGCCCTTCATATCCGTGGTGCCGCGTCCGTAGAGGCGTTCGCCGTCCGGACGCAGCACGAAAGGGGATGAACTCCACTGCGGCTCGCCAGCGGGAACGACGTCCATGTGGCCAGACAGGATGTAGCCCGGCACATCGGCGGGGCCGATCGTTGCAAAAAGATTGGAGCGGTTACCCTCCGGCCCTGGAAGTAGGGTTACCTTCGCTCCCCTTTCCGCGAGATAGGCCTCGATCCAACCGGCGATGTCCCCGTTCGGCTTGCCGGCCACCGACGGAAAGGCGACGAGACGGTCAAGGATGTCAAAGACGTCCATTCCAGCCCTCAAGGCATTTGGGGTTCAGCATTCCGGGTTCGCCGGGCAGTACCCTCAAGGATGTGCGCCTTCTTTCGCGATTGCGTGCCGAAAGCGGAAGTGTTTCAGTTGAATCTTGCGTTGGTGCGCGGCTTTCTAGCAAATCGTATCGATGGTTTGTTTTAGCGTTGGCAGGAGCATGGGTGGCCTGTGTGTCACTCGTTACGCGGTCTTTCAGAGGCATGGAATTGAAGCCGTCCGGAAGCTTGAAAATCGATGCCTTCTCGATGCGGATCGGCGACATCGAAGGCGTCGAACTCGACCGGTTGCACGCGCACTCTCTATCCGTGGGATGGCCGCATCGCGCCGAGGATTGGCAATTCCTGCGCGAATCGGGACGGGGGTTCGTTGCGCTCGACGAGATCGGCCGGGTGCTCGGCTCGGCCATGTGGTTCCCGCATGGCGACGATTTCGCGACCGTAGGGATGGTCATCACCTCGCCGCGGCTGCAGACGCTGGGAGCCGGCCAGTGGCTGATGAAGCGGGTCTTCGACAACGTGGTCGGGCGCGACTTGCGCCTCAATGCGACCCGGGCGGCAAAGCGGCTCTACCTTTCGCTCGACTTCAAGCCGGAGAAGACCGTCTATCACTGCCATGGGATTGCCCGCGCCGCCACGGCGGCTGAAATAGACAGGGAGTGTGGCGAGGTGCGTCGGCTGGTGGCCGAGCACTTGCCGGCCATCATCGCGCTCGATGCGGTCGGTTTCGGAGTGCATAGAGCGGCACTTGTCGAAAAGCTGTTCGAACAATCTGTTGGCTACGGGCTCTTCGGCGAGGGCGCGCTCAAGGCCTTCGCTCTCTGCCGGCCCTTCGGCCGCGGCCATGTCATCGGTCCGGTCCTAGCGGAGCGAGATACCGATGCCATCGCAGTGGTCCGGCCGCACATCGCCGATCATTCGGGCAGTTTCCTCCGGGTGGACACGCATATCGGAAGCGGCGAATTCGCCGCCTTTCTGGCGCACAGCGGAATGCCGGTCTTCGACACGGTACTGACCATGTCGATGGGCAAACGCCTCGCCGATTTTGCGGCCGACGGTGCAGCTACACCGGTAACTTATGCTCTGGCCAGTCAAACTCTCGGATAGGCCAGCCGAGGATACGGGCCGTCGCGGCTGCCTAAGTTGACGGTACTTTGCAGGCGGCATCGGGGCGTAGCCAAACGTCCCGAGGTCTGGAAATCAACCGACCGTCTCCAAGCGGGGCGGCAATACTGCCGAGATTAACCATCGATTGCGACCCCTAAGCTTCGCATCGCCTGGGAATGCTACCGTGACAGGCATATGAAGAACAAAGGCCGAAGCGATGGGACAATCAAGAACTATCGTGGCCACGCCGGGCTTGGCCGACTGGCTTGACGAGCCGCTTTCCATCCGAAAGCTCACCAAACACTTCTGTAGAGAACTCGCCTGCAACAGTCACATACCTGTCCGGCCAGCCACCATCTATACCCTGGGGATAGGGTAACCTCTGCTTGATGTTCATAGACCGCGATCAGCGGATTGACGTATCATGGCGACAATCTCTGAGTGTCCGCATCGATGCCTAGGGCTGCAAGAAGATTTTGATGGCATCGATGGACGCTGGGTTGGACAAGAGCGTGAAATGCCTCGTTGGCCAAGAATCGACTGCGGATGGTCATCCTACAATCCCTAGTGAAGTACCAGGCCAACGGGAATCCTTCATGCAGATTTGCGCGTACCTGGCCAAACGATCCTTCAAACGTGGCGTCGTTGTGTGCGTGCTGGGACTCGTTCTCGGTTTGCTGGCTTCGATGGCGCCGGTTTGCGCTCAGGAGGTACTTCATGTCCCTTACGTCACCGATATTGGGACTTTCGATCCAGACAATGGGTTTGAGATCGGGGCGATGAGCGCTATCGACAACGTCTACGAAGGCTTGGTCGAATATCAGCCAGGATCCACGAAGATCGTCGGTCTGCTGGCCAGAAGTTGGGAGGTTTCGAAAGACGGGCTGACCTACACGTTCCACCTGGTCGACGGCGTCAAGTTCCACGACGGCACGCCTTTCAATGCCGCGGCTGTCGTGAGTTCCTTCCAGCGCCGCCGCAACCGTGGAATGAGCCTGAGCTATTCACTGAGCAACGTGACTGATGTGAGGGCGCGGGACGATCTCACGGTGGTGCTCACTCTCGGCCATCCTCAACCCTCCTTGTTGGACGGACTCTCCAGTCCGTGGGGACCCAAAGTCATCAGCCCGACCGCACTCGCCCAGCATGACAATGGCGATTTCGCAAAAACCTGGCTCAACGAGCATGCCGTGGGCACCGGGCCGTTCAAGCTCACGGAGTTCAATCGCGGGCAGCGTTACGTGCTCGAGCGCAACGACGACTATTGGGGTGATAAGCCCTTCTTTCGGGCTATCCAAATTTCGGTGGTGCCCGACATCAGCCAGCAAATTCTTCAACTTCAGGCCGGTCTGATCGATGCCGTGCCGATCAACTATCCGTTCGCGCAGCTCACGAACCTCCCAGCAGGTCTCGAGATAACCGCCGCTCCCAGCATGAACCAGTTCGATCTCTTCGTTAGGCCGGGTTCGCAACTAGATGACTTGGAAGTCCGTAAGGCCGTGATGACGGCAATCAACCCGGCCTTGTGGGTTAAGGATGCCTTTGGACAATTCGCGTCTCCTTCGAAATCGCTGTACTCAAAGGTTATGCTCGACGTCTCGCATCCGGTGGAGTTCCCTACCGACTTTGACGCGGCCAAGTCTGCGATCGCCAACCATGGCGAGGTCAATCTTGTTATCGGTCTCCACAGTGCAGCGCCGAGCTACGGCCGCATTGCTGATCTGATGATCGCGCAACTGGCTCTGATCGGGGTGAAGGCAAGCGCCTATGTGCTGCCGTCCGGCGCTGCCTATGCACTGAAGGACGATCCGAGTCCTCCCGACTTGCTGCTCACCATCTCAGGTCCTGATGCCGCACATCCAGAAAACCAGGCGAAGGTGTTCTTCACCAAGGACGCACCCCTCAACTTTTTCGGCCGTGTGCTGCCGGAGGCCGATACCATCGTCGATCGGGCTGGGCAGATGACGGAAATCGAAGAACGTGACGCGCTTTACGAGCAGGCGGGCCAATTGTATTTCGACGCTGGCTACGTCATTCCGCTGGTTGACGTCGATGATGTGGTAGTCCACGTCCACGGTTTGGAGGACCTGGGACTACGTCCTGTGTACCCGCCGGGCAACATAGATTTCGCCACCGTTCGACGGGGACAGTAAAACTGGCTAAGTCGCTGTTTCCGGTGGATCAGGTCGCAGTCGATGACTAGGCTCCCGCACCGAACGTTCGAACCGGCGACAAACAAGCCGGTTCTTGCCGTCAAAGACCTTTCGGTCATGCTCAGCCGCGAAGGTCGTCGCTCCCGTGTCCTCGATGGCATCAGCTTTGACTTGTTTCCCGGTGAGATCATTGCGCTGGTCGGAGAAAGTGGCTCAGGCAAATCAAGCATAGGGTTGACGATTCAGGGGCTTCTGCCGCGTGAGAGCCAACCGCATGTTACAGGCTCGATCCTGCTGACAGGCACCGAGTTAGTCGGAGCTGGAGCGCATACATTGCGGCACGCCCGCCGTCACCTCGTTCGTGCCATTTCGCAAGATCCGATGGGTGCGCTCAACCCCACCATGACCATCCGCCGCCAGATGAGGGAGTCCAATGGCGGGTCAAACGCATCAATCGTCGACTGGCTCAGCCGAACCGGCTTGCCCGATCCCGATCGCATCGCGGACGCCCTTCCGCATCGTCTCTCGGGGGGGCAGCGTCAACGCGTTTTGATTGCCATGGCGGTGATGGCAAAACCTAAATTGCTGATAGCCGACGAACCGAACACCGCGCTTGACGTCACCACCCAAAAGCAAATCCTCGATCTGTTGCGAGACCACGTCCGCGAGCACACCGCGATTGTGTTCGTAACGCACGATCTTGCCGTGGCGGCATCACTGGCGGATCGCGTACTGGTTCTCTACGCCGGACGCGTCGCCGAGATCGGCCATATCCGCGATGTCGTCCGCAATCCTGCACACCCCTATTCCGCTGGCCTCCTTGCCGCCCGCTTCGACTTCAACTCCGATCGGTTGCGGCCGCTCCCCACTCTCCCGCCGGAGCGCAGACACTCCGTCAATGTCGAAAGCGCCTGCGCTTATGCAACGCGTTGCCCACTCGTCCAGTCAGATTGCACGGCGATCCGGCCAGCACTGCGGCCTGTTTCTTCCCACCGCGGAACAGCGGCCTGCCTCCACGCCGAACAGACACCATTCCTCGCGAAACATAGCGCAGCCTCGAAGCCATGGCCGGCCCAGACGACCCAGGAAGGTATCGTTTTGAAGCTGTCGAATGTCGGAAAGAGCTATCGGACGGGCGCCCGATCGTTTTGGCGCGCCCGTCGACCGAAGCCCGTACTGAAATCGATCAGCCTCTCGATCAAGGTTGGGGAGTGCGTGGCTCTGGTAGGTGAGAGTGGCGCCGGCAAGTCCACCCTTCTGAGAATTGCCGCCGGGCTCCTGGCTTGCGACAGCGGGAAAGTTTCACGCTTCGACAACTTACTTCCGCAAGTGGTGTTTCAGGACCCGATATCGGCGCTCACGCCGTGGCTCTCGATCGGCGAACAAATCGGCGAGCGCCTGCGCGCGCTGTCGCGGGACAGTGATTACCGTCGGCGGCGCGTTGGAGAGGCGCTCAAGCTGGTTGGCCTCGACCCGGTACTGATGGACGCTTTGCCGGCCGAGCTTTCCGTCGGGCAATGCCAGCGTGCCGTTGTGGCGCGGGGTGTTATCGTCCGCCCAAAACTTCTCCTCTGCGACGAACCGATCAGCGCTATGGACGTCTCGCTCGCGGCCACGACATTGAACCTTCTCGGCGACCTCCGCCGGAGGCTCGGCATGGCGATGCTATTCGTTACCCACGATCTTGCGGCCGCGAGGATTATCGCTGATCGCATTGCAGTGCTGAAGGACGGCGAATTGGTGGAGGTTGCCGACCCAGATACGCTCCTTGCCGCGCCCCAGACCGCTTACACACGCTCGCTCATCGCGGCCGTGCCGGGTCTCGAGTCGGAACAAGGTCGATGACCGGCATGTCGGACCTGGATACACGGCCTGCCAGGCCCCGGTTCAACTGGCGCGATTTCTTCCGGCGTGCCGGATGGCTCGAAAGCATCGGCATTGTGGGCGTACCCGTTGTCACTGCAGTCGCCCTGCTAGCCCCCTGGATAACGCCGTTTGACCCACAACTGCGCGTCGCCGCGGCCTATCTGCCGCCATCGGGTGAGCATTGGTTCGGCACCGACGAGATCGGTCGCGATCTGTTCTCGCGTGTCATTCTCGGCGTTCAATACACGTGGCTGCCAGGGCTGATCTTGATCGGTTTCAGCCTCATCGTCGGTTCACTGCTCGGGCTGATCTCCGGCCTGATGGGCGATAGGGTCGATCTGGTTATCCAGCGCATCACCGACCTGTTCCTAGTACTCCCAGCGACGCTCATCGCACTCGCTGTTGTTGCCTCGCTCGGTCCTGGGCTGGTCGACACGATGATCGCGATTGCCATTTTCTGGTGGCCTTGGTACGCACGCATTTCCCGCGATGAAATTCGTCGCCTCAAAGCCCGCCCCCATGTCGAGGCGGCCCGCATCGCCGGAGTCCGTGGTCGGCGATTGCTTCTGCGCTATTTACTGCCGGGAGCCGCCCCCGCCTTGCTCATCGCTGCGTCGCTGGATCTCGCGAATGTCATCATGACCCTATCGTTGATGTCGTTCCTTGGCCTTGGGTTACCTGCACCGGCGCCTGAACTCGGAGCGATGACGGCGCGCGCGCTCGACAGCCTCACCGTCCACTGGTGGCTGCCAATCCTGCCGGCCGCGATCATCTTCTTTCTCTGCCTGCTCACCAATCTGGCCGGCGACGGCCTGCGTGCCGCACTGAGAGGCGCGTGACTATGCTGACTTACCTGATCAAGCGCATCGCCGGTGCTGCCGTCGTCCTCCTGGTTATGAGCTTCATCGTTTTCTGTCTTCAGAGCATTATTCCCGCCGATCCAGTGCGTGCTGTAGCTGGGCCGAGCGCTCCGCCCGAAACTATCAAAGCGATACGCGAGCAACTCGGCATCGACCAGCCGGTCGTTGTCCAGTACGGGCGCTTTCTCCTGCGCCTCGTTCAGGGGGATCTTGGCATCTCAGTGAGGACCCGGCGGCCAGTGGCTGTCGATATACGGCAATACTTGCCCGCCACGCTCGAGCTTGCGCTGGTATCGCTAACCTTGGGGGCGGCGCTTTCGGGCGCCATGGCGCTACTTCAGTTTATATTTACGGGATCGACCGGCATACGGCTCGCTATAATCGGTGCGGGCTCGACACCGGTCTTTCTGTCGGCTTTGCTTCTGGCTTACTTTTTCTGGTTCCGGCTCGGATGGCTTCCAGGAGCGGGTCGCCTTGATTTTAGCCGTTTTAGCGGGTTCACCGGCCCCACAGGGCTCAATCTCATCGATGGAATACTGACCGGCCGTCCCGAGGTCAGCGTAGATGCGCTGAAGCACATTTTCCTCCCCGCACTCGCACTGGCATTGCCCATCGGCGTTGCGGTTGGCCGAAGCCTGAACGGTGCGCTTCACGATGTCGTGAGCCAGGCATATGTCCGGACGGCCCGCGGCAAGGGCCTTAGCGAGACAAGTGTGTTGTTGCGCCATGGTTTGCGCAACGCCGCCTCGGCCCCGCTGTCTATGTTCAGCCTTCAAGTCCGCCTCCTCTTCGGCGGCCTTCTTGTTGTCGAGCGCGTATTCGGGTGGCCTGGGCTAGGCCTATATGCAGTTCAAGCTTTTGCCAGCGCCGACCTGCCAGCGGTGCTAGGCGTCGCCATGGTCTTTGGCATCCTATACATTTTGGTCAACACGTTCGTGGAAATCAGCCAGTCGCTAGCTGACCCTCGGATTGATCTGTGACCTGTAGAGCCTGCCCTCGATTCCGATGACAAATCGCATTGATTTTTGT
>NZ_JAPYKQ010000033.1:0-30387 GCF_037179625.1 Mesorhizobium sp. Cs1299R1N3
GCGCGGTCGACGCGCTCGCCGTTGGCGAGCATCTCGCCGACAGCTTCACCGTCCAGGTCGACGACGGCCATGGCGGCCTCGTCGCCCAGGTGGTGGCGATCACCATCACCGGCACCAACGACGCGCCAGTTGGTGTGAACGACACCAGCGCCAGCCTCGGTGCTGTCGCGGCCACCGAGAAGGGCGGCACCCTCAACGGCTCCGGCGGCAATAACGGCACCGGCAACGTGCTGACCAACGACAGCGATGTCGACAGCGCAAGCCTGACGGTGAGCGGCATCCGCACCGGTGGCGTCGAAGGCGCCGGCACTGCGGGTTCCGTCGGCCTCGGCCTCGTCGGCGCGCATGGCACGCTGACGCTCAACAGCAACGGCAGCTACACCTATGTGGTCAACGAGAACGACGCGACGGTGCAGGCGCTCAATACGGGCGGCTCGACCACGGACACCTTCAACTACACCGTCAGCGACGGCAGCCTGACCGACACCGCCGTGCTTACCGTCACCATCAACGGCGCCAATGACGCGCCGGTTGGTGTGAACGACACCAGCGCCAGCCTCGGTGCTGTCGCGGCCACCGAGAAGGGCGGCACCCTCAACGGCTCCGGCGGCAACAACGGCACCGGCAACGTGCTGACCAACGACAGCGATATCGACAGCGCAAGCCTGACGGTGAGCGGCATCCGCACCGGTGGCGTCGAAGGCGCCGGCACTGCGGGTTCCGTCGGCCTCGGCCTCGTCGGCGCGCATGGCACGCTGACGCTCAACAGCAACGGCAGCTACACCTATGTGGTCAACGAGAACGACGCGACGGTGCAGGCGCTCAATACGGGCGGCTCGACCACGGACACCTTCAACTACACCGTCAGCGACGGCAGCCTGACCGACACCGCCGTGCTTACCGTCACCATCAACGGCGCCAATGACTCAGCGGCGCTCTCCTCCGCCTCGGTCAACCGGACCGAGGGCAATACGACGGCGGCGATCAGCACTAGTGGTTCGCTGACAATCTCGGACGTCGACAGCCCGGCAACTTTCGTCGCCCAAGGCGGCACCGCTGGGACCTATGGCACCTTCGCAATCAACGCGGCCGGTGCCTGGACTTATGCCGCGTCCTCGGCGCATGACGAGTTCGTCGCCGGTCAGCATTACGTCGAAGACTTTGACGTTGTCAGCGCCGACGGCACTCACACCTCGGTGCACATCGACATCCTCGGAACCAACGACGCACCAGCACTGGATCTGAACAGCGGAACCTCAGGAACTTCCACAAGTATCAACTACACGGCCGGATCGGCAGGAACAGCGATCGCGCCTTCGGGAACGGTAACGGATATCGACTCGGCCGATTTCGGCGGCGGCTCGCTGACCGTCGCATTTACCACAAACGGCGCGGCGGCGGACCAACTGACGATCCAGAACCAGGGCAACGGCGCGGGCCAGATCGGCACCAGTGGCAGCAGTGTCACCTACCAGGGCACGTTAATCGGAACGTTTGCAGGTGGCTCGAATGGGTCGAATCTCGTCGTCACGTTGAACGCCAGTGCCACACCCGCAGCGGTGCAGGCGCTTGTAGATCACATCCTCTATTCCAACGCGACCAGCCCCACCATCGCCAAGACGGTGACCTACACGTTGGTTGATGGAGACGGTACGGTCAATGGAGGCGCGGATACCAGTACAGCTACAGCGACGATCAATGTGACGGGTGGTGATACAACACCTCCCACCGTCTCGGTAAGTCATCTGTTGTCGCAGAGTCACCAGCAATCGACGTTCACTGTGCACGCAACTGATGTAAGCGGCATTCAAAGCGTCCAAATTCTTGATAGCGTCAATGGTGGTTCGCCAACGGTGCTATACACGTTCACTGCTGCGGAAATGCAAGCTGCGGTAAATGGAAACTACGTCCACGAATTCACCGATGGCACAGCTCCGTTTGCCCTGATCAATAACGATACGCATCAGATAACTGCGAAAGTTGTGGACAACGCTAATAATGTCGGAACTGCGTCGGACCCTGTAATCTTCAACACAAACGGTGGAAATCAGAGCAATTCCAAGTTTTCCGCTCCCGCCGGCACCTCCGGCGAGCCCATCAACCTTGCCCTCACCGACCCCTCACATGAAGGTGCCCTCATCACCGTCACGGTGAAGGACGTGCCTTCGGGCTGGACCATCGACGGCGCGACCCATAATACCGACGGAAGCTGGACGACACAGACCAACGACTTGCACAGCCTGACCGTCACCACGCCGCCCGAATTCACCGGCGCCGCCGTGCTCGACGTCCAGATGACCTGGACCAACGCCGACGGCACCTTGGGCAGTGCGTCGATCGCCGACAATGTCGAGGCTTATGCCCCGGGCTCGCCGATCCTTGCCTGGTCAGGTGACGACGTGCTGACCGGCTCCCACGGCAACGATCTCTTCGTCTTCTCGCAACCGATCGGCGCCGACACGGTGCACAATTTCGATGCAGCCGCCGACCAGATCGATCTCATCGGCTATAACGGATTGACGGATTTCGCCGACCTCCAGACGCATATCGCCGATGACGCCCACGGCAATGCGGTGATAGCGCTCGGCGATGGACAGTCGATCACGTTGGACGGCGTCCACTCGAGCGCGCTGACTGGAAGCAATTTCGTCTTCGACCAGACACCGGTGGTCAACAATTCAGGCACCATGACAATCGGCGACGGCGCTCTGCTGCCGCTGAGCGGCATAATCAACAACAGCGGCCTCATCTCGCTCGAGTCGGTCGGCGGCGATACGCTGCTGCAGGTCATCCAGCATGGGGCGACCCTGCAAGGCGGCGGACACATTGACCTGTCCGACAGTGCCTTCAACGTCATCTCCGGCACCGGTCCGGACGTCTCGCTGATCAATATAGACAACACGATCTCGGGCGCCGGCCAGCTGGGCGACGGTATGCTCGGCCTCGACAACAGGGGCACCATCATCGCTTCGGGCACCAACGCCCTGGTCATCGACACCGGCGGCAGCGTCGTCATCAACTCCGGCACGCTTGAAGCAACCGGTTCGGGCAGCCTGATCGTCGGCGGCGGGATCGCGAATTCCGGCATGCTTTCGGCCAATGGCGGCAACATCGTCATCCACGGCGAAGTCACCGGCGACGGCGATGCCACGATCGGCAACCTGTCGAAGCTGGAATTCGGCGCAGCGTCGTCGACGGATGTCACCTTCGCGCAGAACGCGGCCGGCACGCTGGAACTCGATGACTCCTTTGACTACAGCGGACGGATCGGCGGCATCACCAACGACGACAAGCTGGACCTCAACGACGTCTTGTTCGGCACCGGCACGACGGTTGCCTATCAGGCCAGCCAGGACGGCAGCGGCGGCACGTTGACGGTCTCCGATGGCGCCCACAATGCCACGCTGCATTTGCTCGGCACCTATGATGCAAACGGCTTCAGGCTTGCCGATGATGGCGAAGGCCATACCGTCGTCACCTACAATCCGGAGTTCACGCTGACGGGCGTAGCCGTGGGAACGAGCGAGTTCGTGTGACGGAAAGAGAGCGAGCCCGCAATCACGCGCGGCTCGCGCGGTTTCTGCGCCGGTCGAGCGTTTAGCTTACGAATTAAGGTTTATGGAAGCTTTACGTGCACATCGGGTGGCCCGCGGAAGGATCGGGAGTAGTATCGGGTCCGGGCATGCATTTTGGACAGGGGGGCGGTTCTCCGCTGGGTATTTTGGGTCTCGACAGCAAATCCAAGGTGGTGAGGGAAGCGCTTCGCGCCTGCCGCCGCTATTTCCTGTTTGCGGCGGCGTTCAGCCTGGCGATCAACCTGCTTTATCTCGCATCCCCGCTCTACATGCTGCAGATCTACGACCGGGTGGTCACCAGCGGCAGCGAGACCACGCTGGTGATGCTCACCCTGGTGTTGCTTGCCGCTTTCCTGGCTCTTGCCGGCCTCGACCTTGTGCGCGCCGCCATCCTGACACGCGCCAGCGCGCGGCTCGACCGGCTGCTTTCGGCAAAGATCCTCGCCGCGTCCGTCGAAACTCCGTCCCCCGGCTCCTCGCCGAGCCAGCCAATCCGCGACTTCGATACGTTCAGGCAGGTCATCACCGGCAGCGGCATCCACGCCCTGTTCGACCTGCCATGGTCGCCCATCTATATCGGCATCATCTTCCTGCTGCATCCGTGGCTCGGCTTCTTCGCATTGGGCTGCTCGTTGCTCTTGATAGGCATGGCCGTGCTCAACGAGTATCTCGTGCGCTCGCCGCTAAAGCAGGCCAACGAGCTGGCGACGAACAACTATAACTTCACCGAAATGAGCCTCAGGAACTCGGAAGTCGTTCGCGCCATGGGGATGATCGACGGCCTCATCCGCCGCTGGGGCCGCGACCGCAACCTGGCACTGCGGCGCCAGGCGGAGGCAAGCGACCGTGCCGCCCTGATGTCGGGCCTGATCCGCTTCCTGCGGCTCACCATGCAATCGCTGATCCTCGGCCTCGGCGCGTATCTGGTCATCGAAAGGCAGATTACCGGCGGCACCATGTTCGCGGCGAGTCTCCTGCTGGGCAGGGGGTTGCAGCCTGTCGAGCAGATCGTCGGCCTCTGGCGCAGCCTGATCCTGGCTCGGGCAGCGTTTGCAAGGGTCGAGAAGCTGGTCGACGGGGGCGCGCGGAGGGAAAGAGCGTTCAACCTGCCCAAGCCCAGCGGCACGATCTCCGTCGAGCAGGTAAGCTTTGCAATTCAGAGCCAGCAGAAAGTGCTTCTGCGCGACGTGTCGTTTCGGTTGGAGGCTGGCGAGGCGCTCGGAATCGTTGGCCCTTCCGGCGCCGGCAAGTCTACCCTGGCGCGCCACCTTGCCGGCGTCATGCAACCCAGCCGCGGCACAGTCAGGCTGGATGGTGCCGACCTGTCGCAATGGGGGCACGACGCACTCGGTGATCACATTGGCTACCTGCCGCAGGATATCGAACTCTTCTCCGATACGATCGCGGCCAACATCGGCCGCTTCAAGACCAATGTCGACCAGGAGGTGATCGATGCCGCGCGGCTCGCCGGCGTGCACGAGATGATCATTCGCCTGCCGCAGGGTTACGAGACTCAGATCGGCGAAGGCGGCGCAGTGCTGTCGGGAGGATACCGGCAACGGATCGCTCTTGCCCGGGCGGTGTTCGGCACGCCGAAACTGATCATTCTCGATGAGCCGAGCTCCAATCTAGACGCTGATGGCGACCGCGCGCTGAGTGACTGCGCGATTGAGCTGAAGCGCCGCGGCAGCACAGTGATCATCGTCTCGCACCGGCCCTCGACCTTGGCGAATGTCGACAAGATCCTGCTGTTGCGCGATGGCGCCGTCGACGCCTTCGGGATGAGAAACGAGATTGTGGCGCTGCTCAACCAGCGCGGGGCTCCAATCGCGGTGGCGACCCAATGAGCTATGGTCGGAGAGATCGATGAGCGACAGCGCCCTCACTTACCATAGCCTGCCCGGCGAGGCCGGCATCCTGGCTCCGGATTCCATCCGGGTGCCGGCCTATATCGGCCTGCTGATCATAATGGCCTTTTTCGGAATTTTCGGCGGCTGGGCAGCTTTTGCCCCTCTGAACGGCGCCGTGCTCGCCGACGCCATCGTCAAGGTGGAAGGCAATCGAAAGAGCGTACAGCATTTCGACGGCGGTACGGTGAAGGAGATCCGCGTCAAGGATGGCGATGTCGTCAGGAAGGGCGACATAATGCTGAAACTGGACGACACCAGGATTCGGTCCGAATTCAATCTCTATGCCCAGCAATATGCGCTGTTGCGCGCAACCGATGCCAGGATCAGGGCCGAACTGGACGGCAGCGAGGCTGTTGCCTTCCCCGAGGACATTCTCAAAGAGCACGAGGACTACCTCAAGGATGCGATGGCCAATCAACTCGCCGATCTGGAAACCCAGCGTGCCTCGATGGCCGGCGCCAAACAGATACTCCAGCGTCGCATTGCTGAGCTCGAGGAGCAGATACGTGGCAAGCAGTCTCGGGTCGAGTCCTACCAGGCTCAGCTCAACTCGACGATCGAGGAGAAGGCCAGCCTGTCGAAGCTGCTCAAGGCCGGATTGACGACGCGCCCACGCATCCTGGAACTGGAAAGGTCCGCCTCGGATTTGCAGGGCTTGATCGACGATAACCTCGGCGCGATCGGCGGCAGCCAACAGAGCAAAGCCGAACTCGAGAGCCAGATCGCCCAATTGACCAATGAGCGTCGGACCAAGCTGTCGGCCATGCTGATCGATACGCAATCGAATCTTTCCGACCTCGTACCCAAGATGTTTGCCGCCCGGGCTGCCATGGACCGGGCCGAAGTGCGCGCGCCCTATGATGGCCAAGTGATGGATCTCAGCGTCTTTTCGATCGGTGCGATCGTGGCGCCGGGCCAGACCATCCTCGACATCGTGCCGACCGAGAATTCACTGATCGTACAGGCACAAGTTCGCGTCGAGGATATATCGAACCTGCGTCCCGACATGGCCGCCGAAGTTCGCTTCACATCATACAAGCAGCGTTCGATACCCATAATTCATGGGCGCGTCACCCGTATTTCGGCGGATCGCATTACCGATACCAAGACCGGCTTTCCCTATTACCTCGCCGACGTAGCGGTCGATCCGGTGGAATTGGCCGCGGCCCCACAGATCACGCTTTATCCGGGCATGCCGGCGTCAGTCATGATCGTTACCGAGCAACGCACGGCACTCGACTACATTTTAGGCCCGCTGGTTGTGTCGTTCCACTCAGCGTTTCGCCAGAAATGACGGGGCAGTCCGACAGCGCCCGCGGCGAGAACTCCCGCTAATCAGTCGTCGAAAAATGCTTCTCTCCGCGTTGCGGCGCGCCTGGCCATCTATAGGCTCGGACGTATGTTAGGCGTTTGCTGAATTGGTTCAGCCGCTTACCAAGCTCCGCATCGAGGGCTGTATGCGGTCCCGAGTAATGTCGACCGTCGCAAGGGTGACAGGCAGCTTAAACCGTCGTGGGCCAGCGCTGCCCGGATTCAAATAAAGCACGCCATCCACTGTCTCCATCCTCGGCACATGCGAGTGACCGGACACGATCAAATCGATGCCCTGGAGAACCGGATCGATCTGCAGCGTCTTGAGATCATGAAGCACGTAGATTGCTCGCCCGGCGAGGTGTACGAGCTTGGTTTCTGTGTATTCCACTGCCCACCCACCGGTGTCCACGTTACCTCTGATTGCGGCAACCGGTGCGATACCGCGAAGCGCGGTGATGATCTCGGGCAGGCCGATGTCTCCCCCATGAATGATGTGGTCGACCCCGGCCAGGCAACGCACCGCCTCCGGCCTCAGCAAGCCATGCGTATCCGAGATGATGCCAATTCTGAACGTCATAACTCTATCATTAGACGGTGAGGGTCGTGAAATCCGTAGCGACAACGCTGTTCGTAAACGTTGGAACGGCTTCCGCGAGAATTTCTTCGTCGCGATAGCGGCCGGAGATGTGGGTAAGAACGAGCTGCTTTACCTCACTGGCCGCTGCCAGCGAAGCTGCCTCCGCAGCTGTCAGATGTCCGTAGTCGCGCGCCATCGCTGCATCTCGTTCCAGGAATGTGGCTTCGATGACCAGCAGATCGGCGCCGCTCACCTGGTCGGCCAATCCATCGGTGGTTTCGACGTCGCCGACAATGACCAGTTTCTTGCCGGCTTCGGGCGGTCCGAGGACGGCTTCGGGAGCAATCGTTCTGCCGTCGGGGAGAGAAATTGAGCGGCCTTCGGCCAAGTCCTTCCGGATCGGACCGTCTGGCACGCCCAGACCTAACAAGCGGTCCGAACGGAGGTGACGACGCGCCGGCGTCTCGAAGACGAAGCCGTAGCTGTCGGTGTCGCGATGGCGAACTTGAAAGCAGTCGACCGTGAACTCATCCACCTCGAACACGCGTCCGGGGACAAGGGGCACGAGTTGCAGCGGGATCGGCGCGCGTCCCTCACCCCAAAGGCCAGCGAGCATGCGGGCGACGACGTCGAGGGTGTCGGCGCTGCCATAAACGGTCACAAGGTCCTCGCTCTGCCGAAGCCGAAGCGTCGAGAACAAGCCTGGAATCCCGAGCACATGGTCGAAATGCGCGTGCGTGAGGAGCAGGCGATCAAGTCGCCTGAATCCGGCGCCGCTGCGCAGAAGCTGACGCTGGGTGCCTTCCCCGCAATCAACCAGCACCCGCTGACTGCCGGCCTCAACGAGCAGCGCCGGGTGATTGCGCTCGGCCGAGGGCACGCTGGCCGAGGTGCCAAGCAAGATAAGCCTGAAGGTCATGCGAGCAGTCTACCTCGCGGGCAACCAGACCTCAAAGCGGGCCAAAGAGCGGTCCTGGATAGACTTCGCTTAACCGGCTTGGCGCAACAGTTGTCGGCGAACTTGCTGGCCGAGAAGGCCGGTGGGAAGGATGCCGCCTTGCTTGCTGCCTCGCTGGCTGCCTCGCTCTAAAGAGTAAGCGCGAGTGAATCGGCACCGAGGGTCGCTATCGCGCTGCGTTACTTCTCGGCGGAAGTCGGAGTTAGTCGTGCGCTCTGGCGGCGGGCTCTCCGGAACTGACCTCCTCTCAGGAGGCCTGCGAGCTCGGCGGTCAGGTGCACCGCAAACTGACCCTGCTTCCTGCCCGAGCCGTCAGGCGGCTCGCCTGAAGCATAAACGGATCGCGGGCCGATGACGCCCGCTGGTTTTCGCCGTCACTTCTGGTGAAGTTGATGACGCGCCCTAGCGCGCAACACCAGCGACCGGCAACGTCACGATCGACTACGTGAGGAACAAGATCCGCTGCCAGCAACGCATTGTTATCATGCACGAATATCTGCTTCCGAGACGAAAGCGACCACTATCGGTCCCCGTAGCCTTATGGCAGAAGGGCAACAAGCTCCGTCGAGTAAAAAGTCATTCCGGAAAGCCAGCCTTGCGAAGGCCTTCGAGGTACATGTCTCGCAAGGCCAGGTCGCGATAAGGCTGGGATTCGACCCAATGGCTAATCTTGAAATGGGGGTTTGTTGCCAGATATAGCGTGGCCTCTTCACGCGCTTCCTCTAACCTGCCGAGCACCGCTAGGATCGACGCCAAATTAGCCCTGGATTCGGTTCGATATGTTGCGTCATTCCTCAGCGTCTTCACTGCTTCCTCATAGTTACCGGCGGCTGACTGGGCCTCTCCGAGTAACCAGAAATACCAGCTGGGCGGGCGAGGATTCAGGCGCAATGCCTTCTCGATGCAGGCGATGGCCTCAACTCCGAGACCTTCATAGGTCTTCAGATCCCCGAAGTTTGCCCAAGCATCGGCGTCGTTCGGATTGAGCCGGAGCGAAATCTCATACTCCTTGGCAGACTCATCCCATTGGCGCTCGAGGAGGAGTATGAACGCGAGCACCCAATGCGTGCCAGAATTTTCGGGATCGAGTTCAACCGCCTTTCTTGCCGAAGCCATAGACTGCTGACGAAGGGGGTACATCGGATGGTTCCTAAGGACCCAGGCCTCGCACTGACTGATCGCCAACCAACGATAGGCATCCGCGTATTTAGGATCGAGCGCAATGGCCCGCTCGAACAAGGGAATGGCCGCAACGCTCGCCTCCGTGGAGTGTGCCCATTCAGCCCGCCGCCGTAGATAGAGATCATAGGCCCCCGGTTCGTTGGCCGATAACGCTCCTTCAGGTTAGCGGCGGCCAACTTTCCGGCGAGCTCCTCCACAATCTTTCCGACGACTTCGTCTTGTGCCGCGAAGATGTCGGCAAAGTCCCGGTCGAAGCGATCCGCCCAGATGTGCCCTCCGGCGGGTGCATCGATGAGCTGGGCATTGATCCGCACGCGGTCCGCCACCCGTCGGGCGCTACCCTCCAGTACATATTTCACGCCCAGTTCGCGAGCGATCTGGCGGGTGTCTACCGATCGGCCCTTATAGGCAAAGGACTGCAATTCGATCCTGCGCCGGACCTTGGCGTATGGCGCTACCATGGGTGGAGGAGCCGCAAATTCCGCCGAGTTTGACTCCGCAGACTCTCAGTAAGCCTGAAGCACGTCTTCGTACCGTTTTGAGTGCGCTTGAAGCGCTTCCCCCGATCTATCTTCCTTCGTTGAGGAACATTCGGGCTTGAGCGAAGTTGGCGTGATGGCCCGCTCTTTTGAGGCGCCGAATGTGGGATAGCGGACCTCAGGGAGGAAGCTATGCCACGTGCCACGCCTTCGCTTCACGTTTCTCGACGCCGCGCACTGAAATTTGGTCTGGGAGCGACGCTCGCTTCAGCCGCCGGCATTGTGCCGGGTATGCCCGCTCATGCACAGGATGACGTAAAGGACGAAGACATTTTCCGCTTCGCACTCAACCTCGAATACATGGAGGCCGAATACTACCTCCGGGGCACCACAGGAAAAGGCATCGACAGCTCCGACGCTGGATCCAAACCCGGCGAGGTCGTCGGCGGCAAACAAGTTTCCTTTGAAACGCCCGCGCTCGCTGAATTTATGCGGGAAGTCGCGGAAAATGAACTTGCTCATGTCAGGTTCTATCGGAAGACACTTGGGTCGGAAGCGGTGGACCGGCCGGCGATCGATTTCGATGGCGGCTTTGCTGCGGTCGCGAAGGCGGCGAGCCTAGGTGCCGACTTCGATCCCTTTGCCAACCAAATGAATTTCGTGCTCGGCGGGATGCTGTTTGAGGACGTGGGAGTGACCGCCTATGCCGGCGCGGCGACGGTGCTAAAGAAGAAGGAATTCCTGGCTGCTGCAGCTGGTATTCTTGCCGTCGAGGCCTACCACATGGGAATGGCGCGGTCGTCGCTCTATCGCATGGGTGAGAAGGCCTGGAGGGCTGCTAACGCGATTTCCGACGCGCGGGACAAGCTCGATGGACCTGAGGATAAGGACCAAGGCATCTATGTGGACGGCAAAGCCAACTTCGTTCCTTCGACGCCAGATGGGATTGCCTTCACAAGGACGCCGCAAGAGGTGCTGCGCATCGTTTATCTGACCGATCGGTCCGGTGTGAGCAAGGGCGGGTTTTACCCGAACGGGATGAACGGAAAGCTCAAGAGCACGTAGCGCTAGAGATGTATCTTGTGGTCTGGACGAGAACCCGATGAACGTCAGCAGTGAGGCGACCAAGTCCTTATGGACGCTTGACACCAACTTCCCTGGCGCTCCCCGCCTCGAGCAGGACGAGCATTGCGATGTGGTGGTCATTGGCGCCGGCATCGCCGGAGTTTCCGTCGCCTATGAACTGGCCCTAGCAGGACGTGAGGTGATCCTCGTCGATCGAGGGCCCTTGCTCGGCGGCATGACATCCCGAACGACGGCCCATTTGGCGCCCATCTGCGACGACGGCTTGCGGGAGCTGGTCGATATGCGCGGGGAGGCCCTCGCGCGTGGATATCAGGAAAGTCAGCAAGCCGCCGTCGACCGCATCGAACAGCACGTCGCTAATCTGGAGGTGGACTGCGACCTCCGGCGGCTGGACGGGTTCCTTTTCCCGGCCGTCTGGATGGACGAGAAGGAGGCCGCCGATGAATGCGACAGGGAGTACGCAGCCGCGGTACAAGTTGGAGCTGCTGTCGAGCGTGGCAAGGGTGTGCCGCTGAGGGGTCATGAAACGGCGCCCATCCTGCGCTATCCGGGCCAGGCCACCTTTCACCCGCTGAAATACCTTCGCGCGCTGCTGGCTGATTTCGAAAAGCGAGGCGGCAAGGCGTTCGCAGACAGCGCCGTCGTGGAAATTGAGGAGGGGGACCACGTTCGCCTGAAATGTGAAGGCGGCGCTACGATCACGGCGTCCAACGCGGTGTTTGCCACGAATTCACCAATCAATACCTGGGTCAAGATCCACAGCAAGATGGCCCCCTACCGCACGTACGCGATGGCTTTCGATATCGCCAAGGGGATTCTCCCGGATGCGCTCTACTGGGACATGGATGATCCATACTACTATATCCGCCTCAATCCTGGCCCCGGCACGACTGACTATCTGATCGCCGGCGGTCGCGATCACAAATCAGGCGAAACGGATGACGGCGACGCGCGCTTCGCTGCACTCGAAGCCTGGACCAGGGCATTGCTCCCCGATCTTGGTAGAGAAAGAGCGAGATGGTCTGGTCAGGTTCTCGAAACGATCGACTATTGCGGCTTTATCGGCCGAAGCCCCGGCACCGGTAACGTTTTCGTTGCCACCGGCGACTCCGGCCAAGGCATGACCCATGGCGCATTGGCCGGACTGCTGATCCGCGACTTGATCGTGGACGGATCGAACAGCTGGGAAGCCGTGTACGCCCCGGACCGGACACCGCCCGCCGCGTTCGCGCATTACGTCAATGAGAACTTTACGACGGTGAAGAACCTTGCCGGCTACTTGCTGCCCGGTGAGATCAAGTCGGCCGACGATCTCAAGCCTGGTGAGGGGCGGGTCCTTCAGGACGGCTTGAGCAAGCTCGCCGTGTGCCGCGACCGCGACGGAAAGGTGCACAGGCATTCTGCGAGTTGCACCCATCTGGGCTGCATCGTGCACTGGAATTCCACCGAGCAGTGCTGGGATTGCCCCTGTCACGGCTCGCAGTTCTCGCCAGACGGAACCGTCCTCAATGGGCCAGCGATCCGAGGTTTAGTTCGGTCGACATCATGATGGCAAGGGCAATTTGCATGAACATGCAAGGCGACTTCTCCAAAAGTGCCGTCCGGCACCTTGTCCTTTGCTATTTCCAGCAGCGCCCTTGCTGCCTTATCTTCAGCGGATTGCAGGATCGGAAGGTCGGTTGCTTCGGTGTCCGGTAGAGAAGGCTGGTGGGAGGCCGCCGATTGTGCGGCCTCTGCTTTGATCACATCCCCGCGTGAGTCCAGGCTAACTACCTGCAAGGTTCATCTTGTCGAGAGCCGCCTTGAGGCCGCGCGCCAGCTTGACGGCATCATCGTTGGCCCAAAAATGCATGAAGAAGAGCCGCGGCTGTTCATTGAGCATGTGGCTGTGCAAAGCCGTGACCTCAATGCCGTTCTCGCGCAGAGCACGCAGCACGGGTTTGACCTCCGAGGCGATCAACACGAAATCCCCCGTGATCGCAGCCTTGTCGCCTCCGGTTGGCTGGAAGTTTATGCCTATGGCGCTGCCCATGGACGCAGAGATCGTCATGCCGCCGTCGGTGATCGTTTCGGCCCGTGGGATAGTGAATTGGTAGATACCGCCGTTTGCCTTGCCCTTGCGACCGATGGCCTGGTCGACGGAGGTGGTGTCAAACGCGATCTGCGGCTGTGCGGCAGCGGGCGTTGCATTGTCCATCGGCGTCTTGCTCAGCGCCAACCCGGCATGAAGCGCCGTGGCGAGCGCGACCGGGTCGCCCTCGCCGAAGACATGCATGTAAAGCGTCATCGGCTCCGAGCTCAGCAGGTGGTTGTGCAACGCGGTGATCTCGATCCCACCTTCTTCGAGCTTCTCCATGACCGGGTTCACTTCGTCCTGTGTCAGGACGATATCTCCCATGACCATTGCTTGGTTTCCCATCGGTCCGAACGCGACCCAGCCGCCAAGGGCAAAGCCAGGCTTAAGGGCTACTCCATCGAGCGATACTTTCAAATCGGTTCGCGGCAGGCCGACCCTGTAGACGCCATCGGGCATCTCGGTTCCGGATTTGCCGAATGTTTTTGCAACCGTTTTCCAATCGGGAGCTGCGGCGGCTGGCTGGAGCAGCGCTGACATCGCCATCGCCATCGCACCGAAGATGAGTTTTGCATGCATGGGACACCTCCTTGCGATCCGCCCCACTATCCAAATTGGTCATGCGGCGCTGGCTTCAAGGCTGGTGGCCAACTGTGGGTCTCCGACTTGCGGCGTGAGGCCCAGGCGTAGAGCGCGTCATAGATGACGAAGCCCTGCTTCAGCACTTCGTGGTCATCGGGTGTCACATCCCGCAGACCCCTAGAGATCGCGAGCAGGCCCGAGACTGTGGCGTCAGATCGTGCCGGTCGGTGTCGGCACCGCGCACGATCGCGGCAACGGTCACGATGGCCGGGTCTCGCTCGAGGCCATGTTTTGAGACGAAGGTGTCAAAAATGCAGCCGTCACCGACATGCGTGAATTCGAACGTCATACGGCGTCGCGCCTATTTCCCGGGCAACAGGGATCACCTGATCAGCCGGCACAAAGAGAAACTCCGGTTCCTTGTCGATGAAGCGTGCAATCAGCGAAAGCCAGGCGCTCGGCACAGGAGCTATTGAACGATCAGCCCTTGGCCGTTGCGGAGGTCGGTCTCGCTATCGGCGCCGCGATAGGCGCCATGCTGCCCCATACCGCAGTGGAGGATGAGCAACTGGGCGGATATCGCGAGAAGCTTCGCAACACCTCGGAGACCATGCTCGAGCAAGGCCTCGATCAGGCCAAGCAGGTTGCCGCAGACGCCTACGAGACGATCAACCAGGAAGCTGGACGGCAAGACACCCAGGCCGGCACGGTGGCCGACCAGATTGGTGAAATCGTCAAGTCCGCGGCCGACAGGACGGAGCAGTCCGTACAGGAACAGCTTTCTCTTCCTTCAGAGCAAAAGTCCTAGGTGTGTAGTCCCCAACGACCGGATCTAAGTCCCCGTCAGCTGCTATTCGCCGCAGACACAAACAGGCTGACGGGTGTCGGAGTATGCGGATCAGGTCGAGCGCGTTGCTGCATGCGTCCTCGGCCATCTGCTGGAACATGTGTCAGACGCCAAGGTTCGGGAGGCGGCCGCCACTCCTGCGGTTTTCACAACGTGACTGCCCGCTAGCTCCGGCCGGCGGCTTTTTCGCGCCCGGAACACTATCGGGAGGCGCAGGTTAATCAAACAGTGGTCGATTCCTTCCTCCGATGTAGCCACGCGGATAAGGCGGCACGTGGCGTGGCGCCACGTGGAGGTTTTTTTCGTCTGCTGCTGTTTCACCGCAGCACAAACCGCACGGCACAGAAATTGCAACCTAGCCAAAGCGTGGGTCACCCCGCCCCGGGCAAGTCCCTTGACTAGTCCTAGGGACGCCCGCCGCTGCCGTGAATAGCGAGGCGGGAGCGGGATGTTGCGACGCCGTTTAAATCTTTTGGCAGCTCGCTTGAGCAGCCCCTGACCTTTCCCAGCGACATTGCCGAAAAGGACAAACTTCCGATGGGAAAAAGAGTGGCCCCGGGGTGATCGATCCCTCCCTTCAAGATGAAGAGCTTTTTTTCTGTTCCTTTTTATTCTGTTGAGCTTCCCGTTGTGCCTTCAAACGAGCCTTCTTTGCCGCGCGCTGAGCCCGCTCCCCATCCAGCAGTTCTTTCGACACACGGTCTGACTCCGCGCGTACCTTCACCATACGCGTACTTTTCGAGCCATCTGGTCACCTCCGCTGTCATAAGCGATCAGGCGGCCTCTGGCTCCGGATCCTCGAGCAAACGCCCGGGATTGCTGCCACAGCGGAACAATCTGGATTATGTTTGTTGTAGACCATGGACGAGAACGAGCCCTTCTAAGGTATATCGGTGAGCCTATTGCTGGCCGTGGTACGGTTGCAGGTGGCGCTGGAGAGACGGTGCGGCGGGACAGGCCAGGAGGCCGGCAACCGCCCAGGGACAACGGCTCGCCCCGAGCAACGGCTAGATCAGCGAAGCCGATGAGCACAGCGGCCCCGACAGTGGGCGGGGGCTGGGTTTGCCGGAGCCGCCTGCGCAGTCAGGGGTGGTTTGACCGCGCTCCCCAGAATAGGACAGCGCGGTCAAAGAGTCGGCAACTCTGTTCGTGCCGAGGAGTTCCTCCATTCGGCGGTGGTGCTATCTGGAAGACTTACTTGCGTTCCCGCCGCGGCAGGCAACACCCCTTCAGCAATTCCATTGGCCGCAGCAGCGCTTGCCTGAGCCGCGCTTTGGCTGGGAATAGGGACCCGCTCCGTGTAGCGTTCTGGAGCGGGTTCCTGCTGCCCACGAAATGATGTCTTCTCAAAGCCGCGCCGAGGCCGCGGCAGTGCCTTGGTCGAGCAACAGTGCGCCTCAGGCGGCCGCCTGCAAGGCCCGCTCGTTCGCACCGCTTTCGCCGAGCTTAGTTAGGGTCTCATCGGTGGCGGATTCTTCCTTGAGAGTCTGGCGCAGCAAGGGCAGGGCATCTTTCAGGCCCAGTTGCTCCGCCCACGCAATCAGCGTGCCGTAGCGCGCTATTTCATAGTGCTCGACCGACTGGGCGGCCGCCACGAGGCCGGCGTCGAGTGCCGGCTCGTTCTTGTATTCCTCGAGGATTTCCGAACCCTCTTCGATGATGCCGTCGATCGCGGGACACGTCTTGCCCCGGGCCTGCTTGCCTAGCATTTCAAAAACTTGCTCGAGCCGGTCGATCTGACCTTCCGTCTCGGTGCGATGCTTTTCGAAGGCTGCGCTCACCTCTTCCGATTGCGCCGCTTTGGCCATCTTCGGCAGCGTCTTTAGAATTTTCTTTTCCGCGTAGTAGATGTCTTTCAGGCCATCCACGAACAGGCTTTCCAAGCCGTTCGCAGCGCCGGACGAACTGTTCTTCACCATCAATGTCTCTCCTTCGGTTGGCTTGCTGTTCCAAACAGAACGGCGTTCGCCCATTGTTCAAAGTTAGCGAAATTCGAGGAAGGCGTTTCGACTTCTCCGAACAACCACAACCGACAGACTTAAGCGACGTTCCCGTCGAAATATTTCGTGATCTTCATATTCGACAACCCAGAGGCAACGGGGACGGGCTGGGACGGTGATCACTTCGGCGGGCCCTTGCCGCCGCGTCATTAAATTTGGTCTATCATGCAGAGCGCGGCTTTTGGCCCGGAAGGCACCAGAAGACCTCTCGGCGGCGACCTTCCTAGAGGCGGCAAACGCAATTGCAGGACGGCGTCCATAGCGTCGTGCCAGCCGCATCGCCAAAAGGGCCAGCAGTAAAACGGGAAAATAGGGCAATTCACCGAATCCGGCTGTCGTCGGCAGCCCGATGACGCTGCTGGTCTCGCAGGTCTGGTGGCGGAAGGCTGAGTTGCCACCCATTCCTTGGATTCGAGTCCCATCTCCTTCAAGGTGGAACCAATGTCCCGTCGTTAAGTTGGCCTCACTTCGGCACCGTCTTTAGGACGCGGCCTATTGGATTTTGTCGGCCGCGCTCCTGGGCGCGGGCGGGCAATGCGAGGCGCCGGATCGGCTAAACAAATCTCCATTCTGTCGTTGATCTGGGTGACTAGACCTTTGGAACGAAAACCAATTCCGGGAATTGGTATTCGTCTCGACAATACAGGAGGTCGCCATGGGTCGCGGTATATTGCTTTGGCTGCTCGGAGTTCCAATTCCGATCATCATTCTGCTCATGCTGTTCGCGCGCTAGGAGCTCCAGATGAACCCCGCAGTTGCTGACATTGAAGTTTCCGGCGCAAGGGAGTCGTCGTCATCCGCCGTAAGCTGGGCACCGATCATTGCGGGTGCTTTTGCTGCGTCGACGCTGACGATAATCCTGATGCTAATTGGCTCGGGACTGGGACTGACGATGGTTTCACCCTGGACCGGCGCAAGTGCGTCGGTCACCACTTTCGCGGTTTCGGCCGCCGTATGGCTGGTCGTCGTGCAATGGCTCTCGGCCGGGTTAGGCGGTTATCTTACCGGCCGCCTGCGCACGAAATGGGTCGGCGTTCACGATGATGAAGTCTACTTTCGCGATACCGCGCACGGCTTCCTTGCCTGGGCCTTAGCAACGCTGCTGGTTGCGGGAGTCTTCGGCTCGGCTTTATCGGCAACGATCGGGGCGGGTGTGCAGGCCACGTCCAACGTCGCCTCGGGCATGGCTGCGGGCGCTACTTCCGCCGCCACGAATGCCGCGGGCGGCGCGAGCGACAATAACAGCTTAGGCTACTTCGTCGATGCGCTGTTCCGGCCAGCCAATAGCGGAACCGCCGCTCCTGCTGGCCAGAACGATGCCAGCGCGACCGCTCAGGCGACCCGCATCCTTGTTGCGAGCGCTTCCAGGGGCGCGGTATCGGCCGACGACAAGACTTATCTTGCGAAACTGGTCGCATCCCGCACCGGGCTTTCGGAGGCCGATGCCGCAAAGCGCGTCGACACGGTTCTCGCAGGAATAGAAGACGCCAAGAACAAGGCGAAGGCCGCCGCAGACACGGCCCGGAAGGCAAGCGCCACTTTCGCGCTGGTCGGCGCCCTCTCGATGATCGTGGGTGCTTTTATCGCCGGCGTTGCCGCGGCACTTGGCGGCAACCAGCGCGATGAAGACGAGGCTCTGTTCGTTCGCGACTGACCCGCCAGCGCCGCTGCCGTTGCCCGCCCAAATTCGCCCGTCGGCTTGCCGGCGGGCGTTCGTCTTTGGTGGAACGTGGTAGTCGAAATCAAAGTCGGCCGGTCGAGAGTGTCCGCCAGAGCGAACGTGCTGTGGTGATGTTTGGCCCAGCCTCGCCTTGCCGGTCTTACCTCCATTCCTCCTGACGCCTTTCATTTTTCATAGGGGCACCTTTGCCTATTGTTGACCGGCGTTGCCTGGCCTCGTCAGCGTTGCGCCGAGGGCGAGGATGATCCGACGATCGCTGGGGACTGGAGCAAGACGCATGTTTAACGCCGACTCGCGACCATCCTTGGCATCCGGCCGCCACTTGCGCTTTCCGTCGATCATCAGGCCCGCGAAGGCCAGGCGCCGGTGGTTTTGCCTTCAACCGGGCCGATAGCTTCGCCGCAACGCTGCTACTTTTTCGCCAGCAAGACCGCTTCGCGCACCAGCGATGACAGACTGCCGACGCCGAGCAAATCAATTAGCTCATGGCCCTGGGTATTTGTAATGCCGGTTTTCCGCACAAGCCAGTCTACATGCCGTTCCTTTGCCGTTTGGAGCTGGCGGCGGCGCTCGTCATCGTCCTCGGCCATGGGGGCAGTCCTCATTGATCGCCCCAAACGCTCACCATGCTATTTGGTTCCGTGCCGGCCTGTTGCAGCGCGGGTCGGAAGGTTCCGCACCGAGGCCAGTTGCACGGCAGTGTCCGGCCAGTTCCGGCAGGCGGCGGCTTGTCGGCCGCTCAGCTTCGCGTCGCGGCCGATCGACGAGCGGCGATCTTGTCGATCATGCAAGAACCACCTGTGGGGCCGTCCGGTAAATCATATGTCCGGCATCGGCGACGATATCGACCACCGAGTTCCCGAGCTCGGCGTGCAGCCGCAATGCCTCGGCCGGTGCGTCGAAAAGCTGATCTCGGACAGTGACCGCTCGAACAAGCAAAGCACAAAACGAACGGATAAGTGTGCCGCGCAGGCGACTTGCCGGAATCGGAGCTTTGCGTCCATCTTTTCGACCAGGACTCGAGTTCGACATTGCTGGGATTGCCCATGATAGCCTCCTCGGTCCGGTGCTCGCGCATGGCCTTCAGAGTATGTCGTGCCAGTGCGCCTTCGTCTCAGAATCGATTAGCTTCCGAGCACCCATCGACCAACCGGCACCTGGTTATTGCCAACGCCGCGGTAGTTCGACCTCAGTCTCTTCCGACATGCAACGTCCCCTGAACCATGCGAAACAATACGGGAGGACTTGTGAGTTTGGTTCCCGGAAACCAGAAGCTGCGACAACTCGCAAGCGGGCTTGCCGTCTGCTTCCAGGAACATGCTTGGTTGGATTACGTTTGGTTATGCGACCTTCAAAAGCGAGGGAGAAACCGCGTGATGGAATGGAGCAGATGCGTCGAGAAGCTGTTTCCAAGCAAGTGACATCCGCCCTTCGGCGGGTGGAAGGCATATCGGTGCTTGTCGTCATTGTTTTAGCGATCTGCGCCATCGGCCTGATCCGCAGCAACAGCCAGCGAGAAACCGCCATTCTGCAAGCGGTCGGTGGGGATCCTGAACGTGCCGTGCCGGCCATCATCCGCAATGGCTGTGGCGGATGCCACGAAATTCCCGGGGTGCCTGGTGCCCGTGGCACCGTCGGTCCGTCCCTGCGAGGCATCGCCGAGAGAGAATATGTCGGGGCGTCGCGAACATCCCCAGACGCGATGATGCGTTGGATCAGCAGGGCGCGCGATGTCGATCCCAGAACGGCCATGCCCAACACAAATCTGTCGCCCCAGGAGGCGCGCGACATCACCGCCTATCTCTATGCCCGAACATGAGACGCGTTGAGCGCATTCTTGGCCGCAGGCGTTTTGCCAGCAGAAGCAGCAGGCCGAGTAGCAAACCGGCGCCGCTGGCCGCCAGCGCCTGTCCCGCCAGAAGCATGACTGTCTGCTCTGTCGACGTGCCGGCCCGCATCTGGCGCACGTCGGCCGCCGTAACGCTCGCTTCCGGATTACCGAATTGCGCGGTCACATAATTTGCGAGTATCGCTACCTGGGCGTCGTCCAACCAGCCGGCGAAGGCCGCCATTGATTTGCGGCCCGCGACGTCACCAGCCTTGACGCCTTCAAGGATCGTCATGACGACATTGTCAGGCACGGCCGCACCGGGGGAGGTGTTGTGGGTCAGCGATGGGGTGCCGTCCGCTGATCCCTCTCCATTCGCCCCGTGGCACCCCGAACAGAGCGATCGATAGAGATCGCCGCCGGCCGCGGTTCCGCTACCTTGCGCCTTGGTTCCAGCATTGTCCGCGATCGTGGGCACATTGCCCCATGAAAAACGCGGCTGCCTCTCGTCCCCGGGTCGTGCGGGCACATCCCTGAGATAAGCGACCATGGCATGGATGTCGTCGTCCGACAGGTGTTGCAAGCTGTTCATGACCGTTTCCGCCATCGGGCCGCTTGCATATGCCTTTCCGGGCATGGCGCCGGTCTTGAGAAACCGGAACAGCTCTTCATCGCTCCAGCCGCCCACGCCTGCGATCTTGTCACTGGTGATGTTGAAGGCTTGCCAGATGCCGGCGCTGCCGCCAGCAAGCTTGCGATTGTCATCCATGCCGAATGTCGTATTTCGCGGCGTGTGACAGGCACCGCAGTGACCGAGCACTTCGACGAGATAGGCCCCTCTGTTCCATGCGGCGGTTCGGCTCCGATCTGGCATGAAACTGCCGCTGTGCAAGTTCGCGAGCTTCCATAGCGCCAGTGTCCATCGCTGGTTGAACGGAAAGGGCAGGATGTTTGCCGGGCGCGGCTGGGAGATCGGCGACTGCGCCAGCAGATAGGACCGGATCGCGAGCACGTCCTCGCGGCTCATCGCGGCGAAGCTGTCATAGGGCATGGCGGGATAAAGGTCGGCCCCGTCACGCCTGACGCCTTGCTGGACGGCTCGCACGAACTCGTCCGCGGAATAGCGTCCGATGCCCGTCTCGAGATCCGGTGTGATGTTGGTGGAATAGACATCGCCAAACGGTGTCGGGACGCGATAGCCTCCGGCGAACGGGCGGCTGGGATTGGATGTGTGGCAGCCGATGCAGTCGGCCGCCCTGGTAAGATATTCACCCTTCTGGATTTCGCTCGCCGGCAGGTGGGTACAAAGCGCCAACGATGCCACGGCGATCGCGACTGCCCGAGAGATGATGGCCGGGACTGGAGCGGCCGCGGCAGGCCAAAGCGCACGCCCGCGGCGGCATACGGCCAGTCGCCGGCTTCCCGGCGTTGTCATCACAGTTCGCACCCGCTGAAGGTCAGCCCTGCCAACATTTGTGTCAGCATCACGAGCGTGAACAGCGCTCCAATGCCGACCGAAGTCCTGGCCAGAAACATGCGAGTGCGCGCCTTAAGGGGCGGGCTCGTGCCATGGCCTCGGTCATGAATCGCGCGCCACGACAGCAGCGCGCCTGCCGTTGCGGCGGCGGCACCTATCAACGAGAACAAGGCAGTGGGCCAAAAACTGGCGTGGCATTGCCAGGACGCGGTTGAATAGTCGAGCTGCAGCGTTATTGCCCACGCGGCTGGTCCACTGACCAGGCCTGCCCAGGAAACGCCGGTGCGGATCGCCTGCATCTCACATCCTCGGAACCCAGTAGATGACAAGATAGAGCACGACCCATGAGACGACCACGAAGTCCCAATAGAAGGCATTGTCCGAGACGTCGCTGAAGCGTCGGCCGGCCTTGCCTTTTTGCGTGAACATGAGAACCGCAAGGACGATCGTGTCCCCGACATCGGTAAGAAGATGCGTTGTGTGCAGCCCGAGCAGGAACCAGACGATCGAGCCGTAGGCGTTCTGATCCCAGGAAATCCGCAGCGCCGGAAATTCCCAGATACGAACGATCAGCGGAAGAATTCCGATGATCGACATGACGACCACGCCAAGACGAACCTTTGCGAGGTCCTGACGGCGCGCCCAAAGTTCGACCAGATGGTTGGGCACGATGCTCGCGAGCAGAATGACCAATACTACCGTGCCTGGCAGCAGATCTGGCGCCGGCGCTCCGGTTGGCCAATGCGGGGCCAGCACCGCCAGATAGAAATAGGTACCGATCGCCAGGGCAAAACCCGTCGCCTCAAGGGCGATGAACGCAAGGGTTCCCCACCACATCGGGCTCGCCGCCCCGAAATCATATGTGGGCAAATGGCTGACATCGGCGACAGGGCGATGCCTCATTCCTCGTCCTCCGGTTCGCCTTTCGGCCAGAACCAACAGATGAAGCCAATCGAGACCGGCATTGCACCCCAGACCACCGCCCATGGCGTGAATATCGAGCCGAGAAATGCACCGCCAACCGCGATGGCCGAGAGCAGCGGCCAAATCGAATTGCCGGCCGATGGCACCCTCAGTTGCGGCACCGCGTCGGCGACCGTGCCGGCGAGCACCTCGCGGGAATCGACGCGCAGGCCTTCGACGACGGGGAGCATGTCGGGCTCGGCCCAGAGCGGTTCGCGATGGTTTACCACCGGCAGCCGCGAAAAATCGTAGGAGGGCGGCGGCGAAGTCGTCGCCCATTCGAGCGTGCTGGCCTGCCAGGGATTGTCTCCGGCAATGCGGCCGTTGCGAAGGCTGAGCAGGATGTTCAGGAAAAAAAGCGCAAAACCGGCGAACACCACCAGCGACGAGAGGCTGATGAAGAGGTTCATCTCGCCCCAGCCGCTCGCCGGCGGATAGGTGTAAACACGGCGCGGCATGCCTTGCAGACCCAGAATATGCATGGGGAAGAAGGTGAGATTGAAGCCGAGAAAGACCAGCCAGAAATTCCAGCGGCCGAGCCTTTCAGACAGCATGCGGCCGGTGATCTTGGGAAACCAGTAATAGACGGCGCCGAGCAGGGGAAAGACGGCGCCGCCGACCAGCACGTAATGGAAATGGGCAACCACGAAATAGGTGTCGTGCACCTGCAGGTCGAGCGGTACCGAGGCGACCATGACCCCGGTCAGTCCGCCGATCACGAAGGTGAAGATGAAGCCGAGCACGAAAAGCATGGGCGTGGCGAAGCTCGGCCGGCCGCCCCAGATCGTCGCAATCCAGCAGAAGATCTGAATGCCGCTCGGAATGGCGATCATCATCGAGGAAGCGGTGAAGAAGCTCTCGCCGAGCTGAGGCAGACCGGTGGCGAACATGTGGTGCACCCACAGGCCAAAGGAGAGGAAGCCGATCGCGACCAGCGACAGCACGATCCCGAGATAGCCGAAGACCGGGCGCCGGGCGAAGGTCGGCAGGATCGCGGAGACAAAGCCGGCCGCCGGAATGAAGATGATGTAGACCTCGGGATGGCCGAAGAACCAGAACAGATGCTGCCACAGCAGTGCATCGCCCCCTGCGGCCGGGTCGAAAAATTTCGTGCCGACCAACCGGTCGAGGATCAGCATCGTGCTTGATACCATCACCGCGGGCATGGCGAACAGTATGACGAAAGCGGTGACGAGGACCGACCAGACATAGAGCGGGATGCGGTCGAGCGACATGCCCGGCGCGCGTTGTTTGAACACTGTCGCAATGATCTCGACCGCGACCGCGAGTGCGGACACTTCCGTATAAGTTACCATCTGCGCCCAGAAATCGGGGCGCTTGCCGATGCCGTATTCAGGTCCGGCGAGCGGAACATAGGAGAACCAGCCGGCGTCGGCGCCAGTTTCGAAGGCAAAGGCGATCCAGATCATCAGCCCGCCAAAAAGATAGACCCAGTAGCTGAAGGCATTGAGGCGCGGGAAGGCGACATTTCGGGTGCCGATCATCAGCGGCACCAGGTAGATGGCGAACGCCTCCATCACCGGCACGGCGAACAGAAACATCATGGTCGTGCCATGCATGGTGAACAGCTGGTTGTAGAGATCGGGACCGATGTAGCCGGCTTCGGGCTGGGCAAGCTGGAACCGCATCGCCAGCGCGGACAGACCTGCAACGATGAGGAACAGGAAAGCCGTGACGATATAGCGCCGGCCGATCAGCTTGTGATCGACAGTGACCAGCCAGCCGTAGAGGCCCTTCGGCGTTCGCCAGGCATGCGCCAGAAAGGCGCGCAGCCTCGCCTCATCGAGGCCGGTGTCCCGCACGCCTTTCAGCACCTCCTGTTCATGCTCGGCTGACGTTCCCGCAACGCCGCTCATTCAAGGCTTCCAAGATAGGTGACGACGGCGTTGAGATCATCGGCGCTGAGGGCAATGCGCGGCATCTTGGCGCCGGGCTTCATGGACTGCGGATCGGCTATCCAGGCAGCAAGCGCCCCTGGGGTCATGGCCAAGGTGTCCGCAGCCAGTGCGCGGCGGCTTGCGAGATGGGTAAGATCAGGTCCAAGCGTTCCGCTGGCCGGTGTGCCTCTTATCGTGTGGCAGAGTGCACAGCCGGTGGAAAGAAAAGCCCGCTGGCCGCGGCGTTCTTCGTCGCTGGCGGGCGCGGGTGCCGCGGCGTCCTGTCTGGATCGCCACGCATCGAACGCTTCGCGGCTTTCCGCGACGACGGTGATGGCCATGTGGGCGTGCTGATAGCCGCAGAACTCGGCGCATTGGCCGCGATAGGTTCCGGGTTTATCCGCGATAAGCGTGAGCTCGCTCGGCCGGCCCGGGATGAGATCCCTTTTGCCGGCAAGGCTTGGCACCCAGAAGCTATGAATGACATCGAGCGAATCGAGCTCGACCTTGACCGGCTCTCCAACCGGGATATGGATTTCGTTTGCCGTCACAATCCCTTGCGACGGTTCATGCTTGAGGTAACGGACCTCCCACCACCATTGGTGCCCGGTGATCCGGACGGTAAGCGTTTCCGTTCCGCTCAGCGAAGCAATGGATTTGCCCGCGAAAAAGCTCATTGTCGTCAGTATGACGAGCACCAGAACGGTCAAAGCGATGGCGCTTGCGACAAGGCGCGTAAACCGGCGTTCCTGACGGGAGTCGATCTCAAGTGGCAAATGCGTTGTCTCGGTCAGGCGGCGACGCAGAAGCGCTGCCGCCAAGGCCAGCATGACAAGCAGCCATGTGCCAGCCGCAACCGCGCTGAAGGACCAGATCAGGTCAAATATCCTTCCGGCATTCGCACCATGTGGATGGAGCGCGGACTGCCAGTCGCCGCATCCAGCCAGAACCAACATTGGCGCTGTGCTGGCCCACTGTTTTGGCCATGTGTTGGTGAGCGGCATCAGCGGTCGTTTCCGCTTGCGAAGGCGGGCCACCGGACTGACGCACCTTGCCATGAAGGATCCACCATCGTTGCCGAGGCCACAACGCGGCTGGTTGCAAAAGGATGCTTGGCAACACCGCTGCACCAGAGAAAGGCGCGAACTGGAAGGCGAGGGGCGGCCGTTCTTCAGCATACCGCGGAAGCGCGCCTCTAGATGATGGGCAGGTGCGAAGCCTGCCGCCGCCCGCTTGTTTCAATCCAAAACGCGGCCAGCAGCAGTGCGGCTCCGCCATAGATCACGCCGGCAGGGATCCACATCAACAGGCCCGCCAATTGCTGATCCTCGATTGGGCTGAGACCCCACAATTTCGAACCGATGGTATTTTCCGGGTACCACAGCCTGGGCGAGACGACGAACAATGCCCCGAGCAAGCCGGTGTGCAGCGAGGTGAAGAAGAGATGCATGACCGCACCCCCACAGTCTTGCTCGCGGCCAGGGCGGGGCAACTGCACCCACCAGAACAAGAGCCCGGTGCCGAGGAAACTCGCGTGCTGGGCATAGTGCAGCAAACCCTGCTGGAGGGCAGCCTCAAACAGCGCGGGAACATGCCATACCCATATCGCGGTCCCGTGCAGGAAAGTCGCGACCACAGGGCGGCTCATGACAGTCCAGATCACCTGAAATGTGTTTGTGTGCCCAGCCGTACCGACCGTCTGGCGCAGCCGCGCGGGCAGCGCCCACATCATCGCCGCCATCGGGCGGGAAGCGACCAGCAGCGGTGCCGCGATGGCCATCAGCAGTTCGTGCTCGACCATGTGAGCGGCAAACACATGTTCGCCCAACGCATGGATCGGGCTTACAAGCGCGACCGCCAGTGCGGCCCAGCCGGCGAAAAACAGCAAGGCCTGCCGCGACCGCAAAGGACGTCCCCGTCCGCTCCTGCGCCAGAGCCGGCTGGCGCCCGCAATGTACAGCGACACCACCGCCGCGAGCGGAAATGTAATCGGAAACGCCAGCGTCCAACCGGCTTGCGGGGCGCCGCTGCCATAGCAGATAGAAGTCGAGAAGAGTGCGTCGAAGCTCATTCTCCGCCTCTGGGGCATTGCTCTCCTGGCTGCATTTCGCGGCTCCAGAGTATTTCCGGCGAAAACAGGTTCGCATCCAATGCTCTATCCCTTTGTTTGCGTAATTCCGGCCGCAAAGCCCCTTCGCACTTTCGCTGGAATTCCCTAGGCATCCATCATCGACTTCGCCGGCTCCCGGCCGATATTTTCTTCAATGCGTTCGTGCCCTGGCGTTTGTGGCAAGGCCTGGCGGAAATTCTTGGAATAATCGGACGACATCCTGGGCGGCATCAGCGGCTCATAGGCATCGACCAGCGCTTCGATCACGACCGGACCTTCGGTTGCGAAGGCCTTGTCAAGAACGGTCTCGATTTGATCGGCCCGCTCGATATGGAAACCGCTTGCGCCCATCGCTTCCGCCGCCTTGGCAAAATCGATCGGCTGCAGTTCGCAACCGAATTGCGGGTTACCCAGAAACATCATCTGCTCCCAGGCGATCTGATTGAGCATATTGTTCTTGATGACCAGAATCTTCAACGGAATCTTGTAGCGCACCGCCGTCGAGAATTCGCCAAGCTGCATGGCAAAACCTCCGTCTCCGACAATAGCGGCGATCGGTCGACCGGGAAATGCAATGCCGGCGGCGATGGCATAGGTAAGGCCGCAAGCCATGGATGCAAGCGACCCGGATACGCCGAACGCCTGGCCGCTTCGAAGATCAACATGGCGGGCGGCAAGCTCCGTGTTCTGACCGGAGTCGGTGGCCAGCACCGTGTCGTCGGCCAGTCTTTGGCCGAACGCCCGGGCAATCGTTTGCGGCTTCAGCGGATGCGCCCGCGCGTCTTCGGATTGCCTCATCATCTGGCGCCATCTCCTCATAGTTTCCTGGGAGTGTTGCAGGAATTCACCGGAAGGCTTTTGGGTCAGACGTTGATTGAGGGCGCGCAATGTCTCGGCGGCGTCCCCGACAAGACCGGCCTCGACCGGAAAGCGCAGGCCAATGCGCTGCGCATCGCAGTCGATCTGGACGCCACGGGCCTGCCCGGGCTTGGGGTAGTATTCGATGTACGGGAAAGTGGAACCGACGATCAGCACGGCGTCGCATGTCTCCATCGCTTCTTGTGAAGCCAGGGTTCCGAGGATGCCTATCCCGCCGGTCGTGTGAGGATGGTCGTCGGGCAGCACCGCCTTGCCCAGCAAGGCCTTCGCGACAGGTGCCTGCAGCAGACGCGCGGTATGTTCGAGTTCCGCGGCCGCGCCGATGGCGCCGCGTCCGGCCAGGATCGTCACTCGCGAGGCGCCGTTCAGAATGGCGGCTGCTTCGTCAAGCTCGGCGTCCAGCGGCATGGTGTGGCCGGCGAACATTTGCTGCGGCGTGTGCGCCGGGCGGTTGCGTTTGCTGCGCTTTGAGGGATCGCCCTCTTGCTCCTGCACGTCACTGGCAATCGAAAGATGGGCGACGCCCTTACGCGCAAGCGCGGTTCGGCAGGCGAGGCTGGCAACGTTTTCCATATGCGCGGCATCGCTGACATGGGCGTTGTAGACGGAGACATCGTTGAACACGCGCGTCAGATCGACATCCTGCTGCGTGAACGTCTCGATCAGATCGTGGAACTGCATGCCCGTGATCGCAAGCACCGGAGCTTGATCGAGCTTGGCGTCATAAAGGCCGGTCAGAAGATGCGTCCCGCCGGGGCCGGACGTTGCCAGGCAGACACCTAGCTTTCCTGTCCATTTGGCGTAGGCGCACGCCATGAAGGCAGCCGACTCTTCGTGCCGGACCTGTACGAAGGCTATCTTGTCCCGCCGGGTGCGTAGCGCCTCCATGACGCCGTTTATGCCGTCTCCCGGCAAGCCGAACACCACCTCCACGTCCCAGGCGATGAGTGTGTCGACGAGAATTTCAGCTGCATTTGGCATGGCGCGATGATTCCGGTGGATGACGCCGAACCGGTGAACTCCGAGTTGGTTCCTTCGCCACAAGGAATCGTGACACGGTTCCGAAGCGAACCCTCAGAAAAAACCATTCAATCTACTCGAACGTCCTCGACGTGGTGCGTTGTCGGGGCGGCGCAGCAGCGTTCCACTCGATGGCTCGTGTCCAGGTCCCTAAGTTCGTCGCATAGCGACATTTCGGTTGCCACGGGAACCTGATGAACGCTGGCCGGTTTGACATCCTGGGAAGCGCGAACGCAGATGCCAATCGACCCTTCATTGTGGCTAGCTTTCGTCGGAACCGTCATTGTCATGCAGGTGCCGCCTGGCCCCGACAGCATGCTTGTGATGGCCCGCGGCATCGGACAAGGGCGCGGCGTTGCTCTGTTCACCGTGGCCGGGATGACGTTGGGCGCAGGACTGATCCAGCTTCCCCTGGTTGCATTTGGCCTGTCCTCGCTTATCCACGCCTCTTCCCTAGCGTTCAACCTGCTTCGATGGGCTGGTGCGGCCTATATCGTCTGGCTCGGTATCCGGCTGCTGCTTTCGTCCTCCGCAACAATTGCCGCCGGTGACATCAAGGTCCTGCGGCCGCTTGCCGCCGCCCGCGAAGGAATGATCGCCAATCTGAGCAATCCCTGGCCTTTGATGTTCATGGTTGCGTTTCTGCCGCAATTTGTCGATCCGCACAGGGGCTCCGTCACGCTACAACTGGTGCTGCTCGGCGCGACGCAGAAGACAACGGGCGTGCTGGTCTTGGGGACCTACGCCCTGGCATCCGGCGCGATCGGCGCATGGATCATGCGGCACCCTCGCGCTAAGCTTTGGCAGCAGCGGCTTGCTGGCTGTTTCATCATTGGCCTCGGCATGCGAATGGTGATCGGCGGCAGTGCAAACCGCTGACGAAACGGATGGATGCTTCGGGCCGAACAAGCTCGACATTGGCGGTCCGGTTCCCTGCAAGTTCGTTGTCCCGCTGTCTCAATCGCGCGGCGCCAACACAAGCCTCTCCAGAACGGCGCGGAGCCCTTCCCCATAACGGAGCCGAGCGCTTGCCTGCAATTTCGGCTCCGCCGAAAGGAACGCGTCAGACGAAATCACCGCCATCGGCTGAGCGCCGGCCACGGCGGCAGGTCATCGTGCGTCGTTCACCGCTCCGCAACGTGTTTTGATCATCGGAGACAGGGGTCCGTGCGCTGTGGTGAAAGCGGGCCCTTCTTCTCCGACGATCCGGTACAGATTCACCGCCATTTCCGTGTGCGATGTTTGATCTCGTCCTTTTGCCGATTGGCGTGCTGAGCGACGGGCGGATTTGGTCACGGCAGGTCCTCGGTCGATGCTGGATGGTTGAAGCACTCAGGGCGTCAACTGCCGGCGCACGGCCTTCCCGCAGAAGAATGGGCGCGCGGCGCACGCTCTGTCGATCACAGATATCGCCGCCTGTGCAGAATCTCCGAAGAGTTATCTCATCGCGGGGAACGAACCCAATTTCCATGCATTTAGCTGGGACTGCGTTCACACACCTTCTTCCGGGATCTGGACCATTGGCCGATCAGGAAACCAATGAAGTTTCCATCGTTGACCTGATACCTGCCCTGCGGGCTTTCGCGCGTACCTTCTGCCGCGTCCCCGACGATGCCGACGATCTGGTGCAGGAGACGCTGACCAAGGGGCTCGCCAACATCGACAAGTTCGAGCCCGGGACGCGCATGAAGTCTTGGCTCTTCACCATCATGCGCAACACTTACTATACCCGGGTCAAGATCGCTGCCCGGGAAGCGCCTGGCCTGCTCGACTGTGCATCTTCCAGACCGATTTCGGAAGCCACCCAGGAATGGAGCGTTCAGAGCAAGGAAGTTCACGGCGCCATTCAAAGGCTACCTGAACACCAACGCGAGGTTCTGATGCTGATCGGCGTTCTGGGAGTAAGCTATGAGGAAACGGCCGAGATATGCGGCTGCGCGGTAGGGA
>NZ_JAPYKQ010000034.1:0-27540 GCF_037179625.1 Mesorhizobium sp. Cs1299R1N3
TTGTAGAACTGCTTCGACAGCTCGTAGTCACTGCAGATGATTGCAATATGATGGATTCCTAGAAGCATCGATCTAACCCCACATGAGCATGGACAAGCCTGACGCCGCAGCTAGGAAGTCAGCCAGCGCTTTAGGATGACAGATAACGAGCCCTGCCCCAAATGAGGCGGAAAGTGGACTGACGGTTCCGGACCACCCTCATGCCCCGGCTGGCATATTTAGTTCCGGAACATTTTAGCTAAATTGAATGTTATAATGATTACAATGATCAAGCTCTCCGATCTTGGCTCATTTGAACCTCACCTCAACGGCAAGATCGCCGACCATGAAAGCGAGTATTTCTACCGCTGCCCCCTGTGCGGCCAGATGGTGGATGAACGGGACACGCGGCAAGTGGTCTGGCATTCTTTCTCGGAGCACAAGCGGCTGATAGTTGATGGTGATGCACCTCACTTGCCATAGGATAACCCGCCAAAAAGGCTCGCTGCCCCAATTGACCAGACGTCGGGCGCAGCTACCAGGCAGCAATATTAGGAGCGAACCGTAATCTCGACAGGCAATGGTGAACGCTGATTTTGCAGCGAAGCCGATGCCCGATCAGCGGAGTGGCGAAAGGCGCGGCAGTGCCGGCCTCCTTGCTCTTGTGAGGCTGCAATTGCCCGATTTTGGCTCCTTTCACGTCCAGCAATCATGGATGTCCTAGGAATAAGCGGTCGAGTGCCGGTTCCCATCAGTCTAGCTCAGCACCAAGCCTGCAACCAACACGACAAACCCGATAGAAAACGGGACCGCCAAAAGCCAACCAGCCTCCAAAGCGCTATTTTCTGGGCGATTCATAAGAGCCTCCTGACGCTGTCCCTTGTAAAGAAGCCCTAGGGAGCCTTTCGGTTCCCCTAATCTTCTCCCTTAGCGGTCGCTAAACCCCATTAGACTCCGCACGCAACGGAAGCATCCTCTCGCCGGGGAGAAGGGACATGGCGAGTGTCCAAGATGATCAGGGCGAAAACCAAGCTGACCGCTGGCGAAGACGCCAGCGCGCGTTGGCAGCCCCCCGCATTGCCATCCCTGTACACACGCAAAAAGATTGTCCACTCACCGTCAGCTTCCTGGCGCCGACGACATGCCCCTCGCCTGGGAAGAATGGGGGAAGCTTTCGAATCGTTACAAGAGGAGCGCGCAAGGGCGCGTCGATATTGATATGACAAGGTGCGCGTCAGGCCGACTTTTTCAAAGCCTGGCTGGACGCCAATTCGGAGGTCGCTTCGGTCCAAGCAGATCTACGCCCAAGAGCTGCTTGATGCGCGCATCGGCTGTGCGCGCAGATCCTGTTGGCGATGTCAAGAGTTTCCGCCTGTTAGCGTTGAACCCTGGGGCCTTCAACTAGCTTTATTCAAGTAGGCGATTTGACGGACCTTCTCAGTGAGTCTCCGTCCGCTGAGCGAGGCTCTCGCCAGCGGAGGGCGGTGACGGAACTCTACGACCCTGAACCGATCCACGAGGCCCGAGGCGCTGGCCAGGGCGATAATCGCCACGGTTGAAAAGCTGACATATAATGGCTGATGCCCGCCCGGCTGCGAATCTTAACGGATCGTTGACCGCGCTGTCCTATTCTGAGACAGCGCGGTCAGATCCCAACCGGACTGCGCAGGCGGCTCCGGCAACCCAGCGACCCATCGCACAGTCGGAGCCGCCACCACACTCCGGAACAAATACCAGCAATGGTTGAATCAACCGTTACTGAAGTTGTTGAAACTAGAATTAACGGCTATTCCGCTCCGCCAGGTGGCGCGCGCGGTCTGAAAAGCGGGGCCATCCGCTGGTAGGAATGGAGCGACGAGAAAATTAGAGCCGAACAGCCCAGGTTGTTTGGGCCGATTGACGCCTTCATTGCCGCCAATCGAACGTCATCCGCCTGGGCGGCAATCCAGAACATCTATGCAATCTCGTCAGGTGAATGGATCCGGTCGTGCGATCTAGGCCGTTCGCAGCGAAGGGCTGGCGCCCTCCTAGTCTCTCTGCTGGCGACGATAACGGTGTCGGTTCCCCTCGCTCTTGCGAACTACCCCTACATCGAGCGGCTGGGCAATGGCTGGGGCGCGGCCATGGGCGCCCGACCGGTTCCTACAAACTCGCCCGCCAAAGCACACCGACAGTCGCGGCCACGTCGGCGTTCGTCGCCGGGTTCTTGAGGCGGACCTGAATATTGGTCCAGCTCACCGACGGAACGTCGGCTGCGCCAGGTCCCCGAGCAGGGAAACCGACACGCTGCGCGGCGTGTCCGACAAGCCATGTGCGATGTTGGCCGCATCGGTGACCGTGCCGGGCTAGTACTTTAGGGGACCTGTGCCGACATTTTTGAGAGGATTCGGAAGTCCCCTACCCTAATTCGGTAGCTTACGACCCCCACCTGCCTTTGGTAGCTTGATGATCTGCCTAAGGGTTCGCCTGGCGTGTTGGCGCGGGGCGCCCGGGTTTACGCCGACTGACGCTACAGCATCTCACCTGCGCGGTCGACGCCATGGAGGATTCGCAATGGATCACGGGCGGAGATCCGACTCGGCTTCCGCGCCCCTCGGCCACTGTCCTGACCGGGTATACACGATCGCTGCCTTGTTTCATGACGACCGTCAACAGCAGGACGACCGCAAACAGTCGAGAGCCGCCCCGCTGCGCCTCATTCCGTTTTGCCTCATGATGTTGCTTGGATGTGCAGCAGTCGGCCTCGCTCCGCCAGCAACGAAACCTCCTGTCGCTCCTACCCAAATCGCGCCGCCGGAGGGCGTACCGTCGGCATCTGCTGCGGCGGAACAAACCCTGGGGTGGGAGCGGTCTTGGGTCGACGCGTTGAGGCGTGGTCTGACCGCCGCTCGAATGGAAAGCGAGGCAACTCGCGCCGAAGCGCTTGCCTCGCAAGTCCGGGCTAAGGGGGAGCATGACCAGGCTGAACGCGAACGCGCAGCCAATGAACAGCGCTTCCTCGCGCTGCACAAGGATATCGATCCACTCAAGACCGGCAGTGCGCATGAGGAAAATCTGCCCCGCGAATCGGCGGCGGCTCGCCAGGAACTGGCTGCCACGCGGCGCGTTACAGAAAACACAAGTGCGCCGTCGCCCGCGGTCGCCGACCCGATGAACCAGCCGCAACCTGCCCTTGAAGCGCAGCGGCAAAAAGCCGAGGGGCTTGCGCGCGACCTGGCGCAGGCGCGCCTGAATGCCGAGGCCGTTGCGGCACGCGATACCGCGGAAAGGTCTCTGGCCGAGGCCAGGCAGACGCTTGAAGGGGAGCGGCGGAAAGTCGGGCTCCTGGAGCGTGATATCGCCGGGGCCCGTCAGTCCATCGAAGCGCTGAAGGCGACCGCGAAGCTGGCAGCAACAACGCAGGCCGGCGCCATTCGGGGCAGCCAGCTTGCTGAAGTTGCTGCAAGGCAGGCTGGCGAGGCGTTCGCACAGGAACGCGAAAGAGCAAACGCGCTGGCGAGTGATCTTGAAACTGCTCGGCGGGAACGCGACGCAGCAAAGGAGGAATTGACCCGGATGTTGAGGGCGTTCAACGAGGCGGCGGATCAGGAGTGCAAAAAAACCATTGACCTGACACGCGACCTCGCTTCGGCCCGCAAGGACATCAACGCCCTCAAGCGCTGGGTTGAGCGCTGCACCTCGCATATCGAAAACGCGGCAAAGGCACCCCCCGCCGATCGCGCAGGCGCACATGCGCCCCGGCGCAGATCGCTTAACCAGGGGCAGCAGGAAGTCGGCAAGGCGGAAGTGCCCAAGTCGCGGGTCGCTCGCCTGACGACGATCACGCTGCCAGACGCGCTGCTTCCCACGCGACCCCCGATTGAGGGGTTCAGTCAATGACAGCGGGGGATGGAGGATTGCGATGAGCAGACACGTCGCGGCCGTTTTATCGATTGTAATCGCGACTCAGCCTGCCATGGCTATTGAGGCAGGAGTTGGTACCAAGGCCGGCAATGTCGGCGTTGGTACCAGTGTGGGCGTCGGCCAGAACGGGGCGTCAACCGGTCTTGGCGCGAGCATCGGTAGCGTCGGGGCCGACGCCGGAGTTTCGGTCGGAACAGGCGACGGCTCAGTAGGCGCAAGTGTTAGAGCCAGCGGCCAACTCAATGGGCAAGGCGCCTCGTCCGAAAGTGCCCCAGCAGGCGCTCCTTCAGGCAATACCCCTGGTCATCCCGCCGCCAGGACCGCCACGACCGCCCCGGCCGCCCCGGCCGCAGGCGTGCCACAATTCCTCCCCCTGCCACGCATCCTCCAGCCTTATGGCGGGGGTGGTCGCTCATCGGCCGTGACGGCAATCGAAGCAATACCGGGCACGCCGAGTGCAATTGTTCGCGCCTGCCGTAAGGCGATTGCGTCGGCCGCCTTCCCGTTCGGCGTCGTGAGTATACATGCGACGAGCGCAGGTTCCGTACACCGTCTGAGCCGAGGCGCGGTCTCGGCCCCGATAGCAGTTCGCATACATTATAAAAGGCAAGGTGGCACCGAGACCCGGCAGGCGCGGATCAGATGTCACCTCGACGCAACGGGTAAAGTGATCAGGCTGACATAGGTGTTCTGCCTTGTGCTTCGCTTGCACCTAGGGCGACAGAGTTCGCCGATATTGAGACCTCAGACCGACGCCCCGGCTTGATGCGCGCCAATGGCCCGAGAAAAATCTCGCCGAACCCTTGAGCTTGGCGGTGAAACTAGGCGTTCCCGATACCGTCAGGCTGGTGACGCCTTATAAATCATTGACGCGGAAGACGTCGCTGATGGACAAGGCCACATAGAAAGCCGCCATCAAGCGGGACGTCTCACCCGCCTGGAAATGGCCCGCAATAGGTCCGCTTCGTCCGTGGTCCCGGCATCGAAAACCTGGAGCACTTCGCTAGCCAAGGATTCCCGCTGTTCCCTGTCTTTTTTGGCTAGACGGCGCTCGCTACACAGCCGATCAAACACCCGCTGGAGCTTGTCCAGATCAGCGTGCCAGTGGACACCACTGTTGCTCGACCAAGGCATTGCCGCCGCCCTCGGCGCGGGTTTGATAAGACACCATTGAGGCAGCAGGAACCCGCTCCAGAACTCTACACGGAGCGGGTTCCTATTCCCGTTCCTGACCATAGCGCGGGCTCAGGCAAGCGCTGCTGCGGCCAATGGAATTGCTGAAAGGATGTTCCCTGCCACGGCGGGAACGCAAGTAACTCTTCCGGATAGCACCACCGCCGAATGGAGGAACGCTTCGGCACGAACAGAGTTGCCGACTGCTGGCGGGCGGCTCCGGCAAACCCAGCCCACCCACTGTCGGGGCCGCCGTGCTCATTAGCTTACGAGCCTATTCAGGCAGGCCGGGATCGTGATGCAGATCGCATCGAGAACCCGTTTGATAGAGACTGTCCACCTCATCTCAATTGAGGGCTTTAGGAGCGGCTTCGCTGATCTAGCCGTTGCTCGGGGGCGAGCCGTCGTCCCTGAGGGGTTCGAGCGGCCGTCGCAACGTCCCGCTCCCGCCGCCCCATTCACGGCAGCGGCGGGCGTCCCTTGGGATGAACCAAGGGTTGCCCGGGGCGGGTGACCCAGGCTGATAGGAGGATGCAATTTCGGTGCCGAGTGAACCGTGCCGCCATGAAACGCCAGCTGGCGGCGCGCTTCTATCTGTGCCCCGGAAGAGGCGCAAATGGTTGTGACCTTTCGCAGCGACATTGCCGAAAGGGTCAAACTTCCGATGGGAAAAAGAGTAAAAGATGATCTTCCTGGGTCCCGGGTGATCGATCCTCCTTTCAAGATGAAGAGCTGTTTTTCTGTTCCTTTTTATTCGTTTGTTGAGCTTCCCGTTGTGCCTTCAAACGAGCCGTCTTTGCCGCGCGCTGAGCCCGCTCCTCATCCTGGAGTTCCTTCGACACCCGGTCTGACTCGGCGCGTACCTTCACCATGTCCCGTACTTTTCGAGCCATCTCGCCACCTCCGCTGCCATAAAGCCGTCAGGCCGGCCTCTGGTTCCGGATCCTCGAGCAAACGCCTGGGATTGCGCCACGCCGTTTAAAGCTTTTGGCAGCTCGCTTGAGCAGCCCCTCAGCGCCCGAGAACCCCCAAACCATTTTAAGTACCGCATACGGCGATCCTAGCCACTCTTTTCGCGCGCTTCCGCTTCGAGCTAGGACCAAATTCCTTGCCGATGCCGACCATGTCCATGACGGTCCGCCCCGACACTGGCGTGCGGCTGGGCGGTGAAGCGGATCGACGCGAAGGAAATCCACTCCCGCTGACGAGGGCTCCAGCGTCCGACCGTTACCTATCGGTCCGATGAACCCTTTCTGACGACATAGTGGTTAGGCTATGCAAAGCCGTGACTGCTTCATCGTATTGTCGGGAGTCGTGATCATCCGCGCGGCGGTATAGTCTAGCCGGCGCCCGGCGGCCCTTGGATGGACGCCGCCAAACACCGTCACCAGACGGCCTGCGGCTCCGCTGAAAGCCGATAAAGCCCACTACTCGGAATCGGCGTGCCACATGTGCGCTGACTGGGTTCAGCCGTGATTGTCGAGTTGCATAGCTCAGCTGACGGCCTTTTTGCCGAAGTTATCAAAAAATTGACATAAATTAGTAATCGCTAATACAGAATACAACCCTATTTTATGTGGCAATAGGACATGTGCTGAGAGTTCGAGCCGGGTACATCCGGTTCGACCTCAATAAGGGGTTGAGATTGCGAAGGCGCGCAGCTGTTGCCGGACTTAAGCCGAAGACGGCGGCGCCGCAGAGGATCGGGGCTCACTCGGGGCATTGCTTGCGTGCTTTGCTTCAGGCCCGTTCTTTCTCTAGGTGCCAGTGATGGACGATGGTGAGCGGGCTCATACTGAACCGGAGACGAGTTCCTGGACCGGCCGCAACAGGCGCCTCGATCCATCCCGCCTGCCGGAGACGGTGAGCTATACCACGCGCGACAACTATGGCGACGTGACCTTCACGCTCAATCAGCGTGGTGTGGTGGTCCGCCGCACGCAGGATTTAAACAGCGTGCCGGCAACCATTGCCCTTCCGGCCAAGGCTTTCCGCGGCGTGGCCGCCTGCGCGATGGAGGATCCGGATGGAAAATTCACAGCGGAGCTCAAGCTTCTGCACAATGATCCGATCCTGATGGTGCCGCTGCTGGTGTCCGACGACCTCGAACTTGTTGCCGCCGACTGGCGTGCCTGGGCCGAGGCCTACCGACTGCCTATGCTTCTGCTTGGCGCCGACGGCATTGCCCGAACGCTTGAGGAAACGCTCGGTCCGAACGTCAACGCGCTCTCACCCCAGCGACCGCAACATGCGCTGCGTCTCGACCAAGCGCCTAGGCTTTCCAAGGCTGGCCTGATGAACAAACTGACGTCGCTGGAGCATATCAGTCGATTGGTGGATCGGAAGTGATGTGACACGTGTCTCGTGCTCATTTGGTCTGCAGGGTCGATCGAGCTAGGGAACGCGTAGTTGTCGATCCTCCTACCGCCTCGAGCGAGTTAGCAAGGCGCTCTTCCCTCGCGAAAAGGGCATATCGCGCAGGGCAACCCCAAGTTCGACATCGCGCCGCGCAGGGCACCCCAGTGGTCAGCGTCACGGGAATCGGTCGGGTTCTACGCAACGTCCGCCGATTGCGCGCGTTCTTCTAACTGGAGAGCGATGGGCGATCTCACTACCACCCTTATCGGCTGAACCCGATTGGAGGCGACTAGCATGTCCAAATTCAAAGATGCCCTTGAACGCGGCAAGGAAGCTCACCATCGGCAAAAGGAGCGTGCGGATGTGGTCGCGCCAACGGCGGATTTCGGGGCAGAAGCCAGGGTTTGGCTAAACGATGTTGTGCTTACATCGTTAGAGGCGGCCAAGGATGAGGTGGCGAGAGATGTGACCATTCAGATAGACACCAAGCCGCACCGGCAAGTCAAAGCGTTAGCGCCCTCTGTTCGGTTTCAAATCTACACGGCGGGAGGATTGGGGAAGGGTGCCAGGAGAACGTTCACGATCAGCGTTCCGATTAGTGGGGAGGTGTCAGTTTCTGCACCCGGCATGGTGGCGGAGGCGGTGGGAAACATAGGGGAAAGATCTGGCGAAAGGTTCCGCAACTGGCTTGCCAAATTGATTGAGGACACCGCCAAGGGGGGCATTTAGCATGATTTTCTAAGCGGCGGGATCGCTGCTGTTGAGGCTGCAAAGGCGGATCAGCCATCCTCCGTCGGGCTGGCGTTCAAAAATGTTGAGCGATGTCCTATTGCCAGTGGCTTGCCCTTCGGAATAGGTGGCCAGACATCATGCTGATTGATGGGGAGGCATGACCGCCACTCCACGCGGGTTCTAACCCTTTCAGTGCCAGAAGAAGCCCAGTCCCGACTTTGCGCCTCCATTCCGTCGTACCGTGCAACCGAGATGGAAGTCGTGCTCGTTCGCGAGTTCGGCGATTAGGACCGTGGCGACAGCTGCACTCCGCCACAAATAGCGCGCTCCATGCAAATTGCCGCGGCGCACGGGCAATGCTTGTTGGGGTGTCTACCAACTACTGGGCGCCGGGCGCCCATTCGGGCAGCGGTGCGAGGCTGCGGTTGAACTGCTTCCACCACATGGACTCATCCATCTCGCAGCAGGCACGAAGCATGGCGTGGGCCTTCTCGAAAGCCTGGGTAGCGAGATTGTCGAACGTCATCTGCGCGTCGTACGGCACGGATACCACCAGTTCCTGACCGGTCTGTGCGCCGCCTTCGTCGACCTGAAGATAGAGCCAAACGATAAAATGCGCGCTGTGGCCGCTCGCATCCGCATTGCCGATCTTGATGCGGTCGATACCTGCTGCGGTGACTTTCATGCTGGCCCTCTTCGTTCGAATTTACAATGAACCGAGAAGTCCTCAGCAACTAACAAGGTTCCGTAACTGTTGTTCCTATGGTGAAGTATTGATGAAGAGCTGTTAGGTCGTGGATCCATAGATCGGGGAAGCGGGCATGAGCGCTCCAGCCCTGCAGGCGAACCCTGCAAACCATGTTGTCATCATTGAATTGGGTGAGAACGATTGCGCTTATATCGACATCGATCACACGCGAGCGAACCTCGATCAGATGCTGAATATCCTCGCCCCCAGGCGCGTTCCAGTGCTGGAACCGCGGCTTATGGCTATTGCTCGTCTACCCTCGCTGCTGGGTACGGGGCCGACTAGTTGTCGCCCGACCGGCAACAGACGTGGCGGCGCCGACAGACAAATCGCGCGGCGGAATGAAGGGATGATTGAATTTCTCGATATGGGATGCACCACCGATCGGCTGACCCCTTAGTTCGTTCGGATGCTTTGTACGAGTTGCCTTAAAGAGCGCATAAACCCTTAGCCGGCGAGACGACGCGGCCCCCCGCTAATCTCGTCGGTTAGGCTCGGCGTCCTGGCAACCTCTCCTTCTTGGATGCCAAGCCGGCATGCGCTACCTGGGCAAGCGCTGGCTATTGCTTATCCCGGAAATCGAGCAGCTTGGCGTGGCGGAGCTTCTCCTCGCCCTTCAGGAACCGCACGCGGCCAACGAGACCGGGTTTCAGCCACTCCGCCTTGTCGCTCTTGAGCCCTTTCGGGGCCGGCCCGCCCACCTTCCCCTGCACCCGGTCCCATAGGCGCTGGCGCTTGTCGGCCTTGAAAGTGACGAAGGCGCCGCCGGCGTAACGGCCCTTGTCAGCCATGAGCACCATGGCCGGCTTGCCGGCCTCTCGCTGCACGCCAGTGATGTCCATCTCCTTTTCGGCATAGCACTTGATCTTGCGCCAGGTCATCGTCGGGCCGCTGCGATAGACGCTGTCCTTGCGCTTCGACACCATGCCTTCAAGGCCGGCCTGGTCCACCAGGTGATAGACGGCGCGCCCGTGCCCGGCATCGCTTCGCTGAACTGGATTCGCCCGCCGGCCGGAAGCAACTCCTGCAGGATCTCGCGACGGTCTTCTATCGGCATATTGCGCAGATCGTGTCCCTTGAGGTGGAGCAGGTCGAACGCGACCAGATACAGGTCACGCGAGGGCTTGCGGCTGGTGACGGCTGATTGCAGCACGTGGAAGTCGGACAGTCCCGCCTCGTTAATCGTAATCGCCTCGCCATCGATGATGAAGCTTTCCGCCTCGATCGCCGCGGCTTCCCCGGCGAGTTGGATGTAGCGGCCCGTCCAGTCGTAGCCGTTCTTGGTGATCAGCCTAATCCCGTCTTCGTCCTTGATAACCTGGGTTCGGTAGCCGTCGAATTTGATCTCATGGAGCCAGTCATCGCCCTGCGGTGGCGTGTCGACCAGTTCCGGCTCCATCGGCTTGATGAATTTCAGACGCATGCACCGACTCGCGAGGCACGCGATTCAATCAGCTTTAGCTAAAATAGTTCCGGAACTGCAAACTGGACGCGCGATGCAACAGAGAGCTCGCCGCCCCCCTCGTACTAAACGACGTTGAATCCCTTTGGGCCTAGGAGAATTGAAATCGTAATGTTATGATTTTGCCGGGTTCGAGCGCGCTGACACTGACTTGGTGGATTGGATTAGGCGCTAACCACCCGCATACAGCTTAAGGTCGAAGGAACAAACGGCACACCTTTTGGTTGGACGCCCATGACGCTCTTTTATTTCGACGTCGATGACAACGGAACCATCTTCCACGACGATGAAGGCACAGAGTGTCCGGACGTTGCCGCCGTCAGATATGAAGCGACTATGGCTCTCGCAGAGATGACGAAGGATGCGCTTCCAAACGGCGATCACCACGAGATGGTGATTGTCGTGCGCGATGACGGCGGCGATTTGGTCTTGCGAGCGAGCATCGTTTTCAACGTCGAGGCGGAACGGGCCTCATCTCCATCGCGATCTTCCCCAGATAGTCACGCCTGACCCAGTAGCTCGTGTGACCGTCGTCCTGTCTTGCCACCGCGCGGCTGACCTGTGGGTTGCCTGGCGGGCGCGACAGGCTGAACGGCATCATGGAAAGTATCCCAATTGAGGGTTAGATTTAGGAGCCGCTTCGCTGATCTGGCCGTGGCTGGGGGGCTGTCGTCTCTGGACGGTTGGGAGCCTCCCGGCCTACGCCGCCGGACCGTCTGGACGACGCAAAAAGCCGCCGGCCGTCAGCGGGCAAGGTTCCATTCTGGAATCGCTGTAATCAAGTCAACGAATGGCCACAGCGTTGGTTGCGGAGGGATTGACCATACAGACGGCGAAGCTAAGTGCTGAACTGTCGTGCGCTGGAGTCGTTCGTGCCCTCTGCTCGCCTTATCCTGGAATACCTTGCTTGCCATTTTGGCCATGATCGCATTGGCGATATGGCTCCTGGTCCGCAATTGGACAACCGATATTATGAGCTGATCCGCTCAGCATAGGTCACGGGGGTCCTTATAACCCGCCGCCCCATTCACGGCAGCGGCGGGCGTCCCGAGGTCCCTAGGATGGATCAAGGGACTTGCCCGGGGCGGGTGACCCAGGCTCAGGAGCTAGGCCGCGGCAGTAGGCGGCCTGTTCCCGAACCTTTATGCTCGGCACATGTTCCAGGGACCAAAAACGGCCCGCCGAAGGATTCACAGCGAATCCGTTTCGATCTATGCTTTAAGGTTGGAACACGCGCTTGACGATCTCGCTCGCAGTCTGAAAGCCCCGCAAACCAGCCTGCGGGACCGCTACGGCGCGTTCGCCCTTCAGCTACTCATCAATGTCGCCTTTGGCCTCGCCATTGGCTTGGGAATCTCTGTAGGCCGTGCGCTCGCCGGTTAGGTCGGCCCGCCTTGCCATGCTTATTTGGTATTCGAGATAGCGTACCGAAGGGTTATTTGCGCCGTTTCCAATATAAGCCCACGATAAGCTCGCCGGGAGGATTTCCGGCATGACCCGGCTGCCGTAAGGTCCCCCAAGACCCCCCGTGGCAGCCGGGTCGCCTCTTCATGGCCGCAACGTCGATCGGTTCAGCGAGACCTCCCCTATGCCTGGCTATCGTCCGGCTCTCCGGTTATCTGGCTAACCGCCACTTCCGAAAGTTTGTGGTCCGCCAGCTGTTGAATGAACCATCGGGCATGCTCGCCCCATTCGGCAGGCGAGACATTGTTTTCGCGGACAGACTTCATGAACGCCTCGCGAAGCGCGTCGAGATCGAAGATGGAAGCGGGCTGGCTGTCCTTACCTGGCATATCCTCAAGGCCAAACGTGATCCTTCTTCAACAGCCTGCTAGGGATGAAAAGAGCAGGGAGAGTTATTTGGTTAGCGGTTGCCGGTCCTAGTTTAGCCGCAGCCCTGACGTTCCACATAACCGCTTTGCCTACCCGCGAGCATTTGTCCGCCGGCAAGACAGGCGCGCTCAGCGGCGGAACAATCTGGATTCTGCGGTGTTTGGTTCTCGGAATGCCGGAAGCGGGTGCACCGAATTGGGTGAACGATATAAGTGGACCGGATCGATGAGGGTTGCCCAAGTCGCACCGTTAACAGAAAGCGTTCCCCCAAAACTCTATGGTGGTACCGAGCGGATCGTGTCGTACCTTGCCGAGGAGCTTGTCCGTCGTGGTCATGAGGTCACGCTTTTCGCAAGTGGAGATTCGCATACCGCAGCGGAGCTCATAAAATGCTGCGACCGGGCCTTGAGGCTTGATCCGACCGTTCTGGATCCCATTCCTCATCACATTGTAATGCTCGATCGCGTTCGGCGGGTTGCCGACGAGTTTGACGTTGTTCATTTTCACACTGATCTGCTGCAGTTCCCACTGCTCAACACCCTCCAAACTCCTGCGCTCACGACCCTTCATGGACGACTTGATCTTCCTGACCTGCATCCGTTCTATCAAAGCTTTTCCGACGTGCCGCTGGTATCGATCTCGGATGAACAACGTCGCCCGATGCCGCCCGTCAATTGGGTCGGGACAGTCTATAACGGGCTGCCGCGCGATCTACTGCCGGTGACGACGCATCCCTCGGGTGATTATCTGGCGTTTCTCGGCCGTATTTCTCCGGAAAAAGGTCCAGAGACAGCGATCGAGATCGCCACGCGCGCTGGCATGACATTGAAGATCGCGGCCAAAATCGACAAGCAGGACAGGCTATTTTGGGAGAGCGTAATCTCACCCATGATCGCCACGCATCCCAACGTGGAATTCCTCGGCGAAATAGATGAACATCACAAGGCCCATTTCCTCGGCAACGCTCGGGCACTGCTTTTCCCTATAAACTGGCCCGAACCCTTTGGGTTGGTGATGATCGAAGCCATGGCATGCGGTACCCCCGTAATCGCGTTTGATCGAGGCGCAGTGCCCGAGGTGATTGACCATGGCGTCTCGGGATTTGTCGTAAAAACTGTCGACGAGGGAATTGAGGCGATAAAGTCAGTCGGCAATTTGGATCGGCAACGGATCCGGGCTATTTTCGAAGAACGGTTCTCGGCCGAGCGTATGGCAACCGACTATGTGTCGATTTATGATCGCCTTGTCGCACTATCGTCAGGCGGTGTGACGGCTCTCGCCAGGGGCGCTCAACTGTCAGCTTGAAGCTAGAGGTCTCAGCGATGCAATCCGTGAGTGCTGAAGCGATCTCCCATGCACCTTTTCCCGGGGGGGCTGGCGTTACGCATCTTGCCCAGCTCTTCGTCCCCTCACTGCAGGAGCGCCGGCCCCGAACACTCAAGCATGACGATATTTTCGGCGTTTTCGACCGTAACGGCGACGTCCTCTCCGGACCTGGTAGCCCAGACGGGATTTACTATCGCGACACACGCTATCTTTCGCATCTTGGTCTGACGGTCAATGGCGCCAGGCCTATGCTGCTCAGTTCGACATTGCGCGACGACAATGCGACCTTGACTTGCGATTTAACCAATCCAGACATTTTCGATGCTGAAGGCGTTCGTGTGCTGAAGCACGACTTGATTCATCTCCGGCGGACGCGACTACTGTGGGACGCCCGATGTTTCGAGCGGCTGGCTGTACGAAATTTCGATGAAGTTCCGCATCGTCTCCAGCTTGAACTGGTTTTCGCATCCGACTTTGCGGATCTGTTCGAAGTCCGGGGCACGCCGCGCCCCCAGCGCGGACAGGATTGTCAGCCGGACGTGGCCGGTAACCGGGTCGCGCTTGCTTACGTGGGCTTGGATGGCGTGCGGCGCACTACCATTTTGTCCTTCGATCCCGAGCCGGCGACGCTCACCGGTGAACAGGCGACCTTCGTGATCGAACTTGCACCTCACGAGACACGTTCGCTCTTCCTTCATGTCGGCTGTGACAACGAGGAAATCGGCGACCCGTCGCCTCGCCGGACCTTTTTCATTGCACTTCGCGATGCGCGGCGGGCGCTGCGCTATTCCACATCAAAGGCCGCCGCCATAACAACCTCCAACGAAATCTTTGATGAGGCGGTGCACCGAAGTGTGGCGGACCTCTACATGCTGATCACACAAACGCCTGAGGGACCCTATCCGTATGCTGGCATTCCATGGTTCAGCACCGTGTTCGGGCGCGACGCTCTCATTACTGCCATGGAGATGCTTTGGCTCGACCCGTCGATAGCACGCGGCGTGCTCCTTTATCTCGCAGCCAATCAGGCAACCGCCGTCGATCATGTGTCGGACGCGGAACCTGGCAAAATCCTTCATGAAGTGCGGCATGGCGAAATGGCGATGCTTCAGGAGGTGCCGTTCCGCCGATATTATGGCAGCGTCGACTCAACGCCCCTCTTTATCATGTTGGCAGGTGCCTATCTGGAGAGGACAAGCGATCTCGACACGTTGCAGCGTCTGATGCCCAATATCGAAGCTGCTCTCGCCTGGATCGACGATTACGGTGACCGCGACAAAGACGGCTTCGTTGAGTACCAGCGATTGACGCCCGATGGTTTGGCAAACCAGGGTTGGAAGGACAGTAGCGATTCTGTTTTTCACGCGGATGGAACGCTTGCGAAGGGAGCGATCGCACTCGCCGAGGTGCAGGCGTACGTTTACGGAGCGTGGTGCGCGGCCGCTGCGATCTCTCGTCGGCTCGGCAATTCGGCCCGAGCCAACAAGCTCGAAGCCAAGGCATCAGACCTCCGCGACCGCTTCGACATCTGCTTTTTCGACGAGCAACTCGGAACGTATGTGCTTGCGCTCGACGGAGACAAGCGCCCCTGCAGGGTGCGTTCGTCAAATGCCGGTCATACACTTTTCACCGGTCTCGCGCGTGCCGAGCGAGCAAAGCGTGTAGTGCAGAGTCTCACGGAGCGCGCCTTCTTTACGGGCTGGGGTATCAGAACCGTCGCTGCGACAGAGGCCCGCTACAATCCAATGAGCTATCATAATGGCTCTGTCTGGCCGCATGATAACGCGCTTATCGCCGCCGGCTTCGCTCGCTATGGCTTCCGACATGAAGCTGCTAGGATATTCGAAGGTCTGTTCGCCGCCTCGACATATCTTGATCTGCGCCGCTTGCCAGAACTATTCTGCGGCTTCCCGCGCCAAAGTGCCCAAGCACCGACCTTCTATCCGGTCGCATGCAATCCCCAGGCGTGGGCGGCCGCCGCGCCCTTGCTTTTCGTCCAAGCTTGCCTCGGCCTCGAGTTCGATCCGAAATCGCAGTTTGTCGTTTTTGACGCCCCTGTCTTGCCGAGATTCCTGGACCAAATCGTCCTGAGGCGGCTTTCTCTGGGTGCCGCGTCGGTGGACGTGGCGCTCCGTCGTACCGGGTCCCAGGTGGTCGTGGACGTTCTCGGCCGCACTGGATCGATCAGAGTCGTGGCGAAGAGCTGACCAGCCGGCATCTCATCAGGCTGGCTGGGTCTCCGCCGGCACTGTCCGGATGGGCTCGATCGTAACCGAAGATTTGCGCCGAATAATAGACCCAGACCAGCACCACCATCAGCGCGCCGGCCGCGCCATAGGAGGTGGCGATGGCGCTGGTGCCGATGTACCAGCCGATCAGCGACTTGCCGATGGTGAACAGCAGCGCCGTGACCACCGCTCCGATCGCGACATCACGCCATTTGAGCCTGCGGTCGGGCAGGACTTTGTAGATCGCGGCGAAGAGCAGCGCTATCAGCACGAAGGAGACGACCGTGTTGATGGCGCTGACGATGAATTTCTCCGAACGGCAGGCTGCGGTTGATCAACTCGCCGAGCGCGGCGATCGCCGTGCTCGCCGCGAGCGACACCAGGAGCAGGAAGCCGAGCGCGGCCACAAGACCGAGACTCGCCGCCCTCGCCCGCACCAGCCGCGATAGCGACACGCCGTCGGGCTTCACCTTCCAGATCTTATTGAGCGACTGCTGCATCTCGCCGAAGACGCCGGACGCGGTGACGAAGAGCGTCACCAGCCCGATGAGGGTGGCCAAAGTGCCCGACCAGCGGTGCGACGCGGTTTCGATCGTGGCCTTGAGAAGGTCGGCGCTCTGCGGGCCCATGACGCCGGATATCTCGGCCGACAGCGCCAGCTGGGCGGCAGTTGCCGATGACGATACCGGCGATCGCCACGACGATCAGAAGGATCGGGGCCAGCGAGGTGGTGACGTAAAAGGCCATCGCCGCGCCATGGCTCAGCGCATTGTCGTTGATATAGCCGGTGACGCTTTCCTTCAGGATCGTCCAAGCTTCGTCGGCCCAGCGCGGCATCTTTTCCTCACTTATTTCGGACGTGGATCCTCGAGACCGGCACCGATCGCAGGGAACTCCCCTGCCCGGCGCTTCCCGACCGCTTCGGCGAGCGCCAGCGCGGCGTTCGTCACTTCGGCCTGGACAGCCTTGTCGGCGTCGAGCTCCTCATGGCTGGTCGCATAGGGCTTCCAGTAACCGATATAGCGGTCGAGCTCGCCAAGCTCTCCGATCGGATCGAGCTTCATAGAACGCAGCCAGTCGGCAAGCGCGTACCGCACGTTTGCCGCGCCTTCCGTGTCGCCATGCACGACGACCGAGAAAAGCCGGCCGGCGAGATGGCGCGGATACTCCCAACCGGCAAGCTCAGCTTTCTTGGCAAGGGCAGCATCTTTGCCCTGCGTCAGGGTCGGGTCGGGATTGCCGCCATCGGCGCAGACGAGGCGGTCCATCATCAGCTTGATCGGCGATGAGGTTTGATACCAGTTGACAGGCGTCACGATCATCACGCCATGCGCCTCGACCCAGAGCGGATAGATGTCGTTCATCCAGTCCTGCACTTGGCCCAGCGAATGGTTCGGGTAGCAGGAGCACGGCCAGTGGCAGAGTGCCGCCGCCGTCGAGAAGCACGCCTTGCAGGGATAGATCTTGCGACCGTATTCGGAGGCCAGCCGCGAGAGGTCAAGCACCTCGACCGAGAAGCGGGGCTTTTGCGCGATGGCATCGCGCGCCAGCTCGACCAGCCGAAAGCTTTTCGACATCTCGCCCGGGCAGGTGTGCTCGCTGCGCGACGAGCCGTTGATGATCAGGACGCGCGAGGGCGCGGCTTTGTCTTCGTGGCGCCGCTGTGCCGCCTCGACCGCCTCATGGGCGGCGATCCATTCGACCGACAGATCGTAATCGGGATCATGGAAGCCCTCTCCGGCCTTACGGGTAACGGGGCTCTTGCGTTCCTCGCTATAGGCCTGCCAGGCGATCTCAGCCAACCTACCAAGGGATTCGGCCTCCCCCTCGAAGGCTGGATCGTAGAACAGTTTCCTGTAGCGCTGCTTGAATTCCGCCTCGCCGAGGCGCGGGCTGGGCATCCCTTTGCGCGGTTCAATGTCGGCTTTGTCGGATCGCGTCTGCTCTGCCATTTTCTACCCGAGCCCATACGCAGCGGGCTGGGCGGCCCGCGAATGACAATTCGGCGCGCGACGATTGGTTCCGGTTGAGAAAAAGGCCCGCCCGGTGCGTAGAGACGGGGCCGGCAAGCATCGGGCCGTGGGAGCCCAAAGACCGCAGGTCAGAAGGTGTGGTGACCCGCCCCCCAAAACCCAACCGGCAGGACGCGATGAGTTCCGGGCGGGGCGGTCCCCGCCGGCCGCTTACTTCAACGTCTGCGGTGGCACCTCGCCCGGCTTGATCACCGGCATGTCGCTGCCGGTCGGCGGCGGCGCCATAGCGTTCTGGTCGCCAGTCGGCGGCGGCTTCAGCACGCCGCCGCAATCGCCGAGCTGCTTCGACAATTCGTCCGTGGCGGCCTCTGGCTTCTGCTTTTGCTGCTGGTCGTTGGCGTTGGGCTTGGCCTGGCAGTTCTGCGCTTGCGGGTCCTTTGGCTGGGCGGATGTCTTGGGTTGGCATATGGCGCAATCAGTATGGGTCTGTCCTCGACATCACCGGCGAGGACGGCGGCCGGATTCAAGGCACGTTTCGTACGGCGCTCGAAGACAGCAGCTTCTATGGACAGACCGTGCCGATATTCGGCATCGCGCATGGCGACGTGATTGGAATAACCGCCGCCAGCGAGGGTACGGCCAGCCCCGCCGCGGTGAGCTACACCGGCAAGCTGGTGATGTCACCGCTGCCGCCGAAGGGAGCGCAAAGGCGACGAGTGACTATCTGCCCCCTCGCGCCGTCTTTGCGGACTATTGAGATTTTCCGCACGTTCGCCTCACGAACCTTGACCTGATTGGAACCTGCGAAGGTTGGCCCCGTTTGCCTCGACCATGGCAAAAACCGATACGCGGACAGTCGCCAGCCTCCTAAGGGAATACGGACATCGCACGGCGCTGCGCGGGGACAACCCCTATCGCACCAAAGCATATCTGCACGCGGCTGACAGTCTGGCTGCGTTGTCGCAGCCGCTCGACCGCATCATCGCCGCCGGCGCCCTCATCAGGATCCCGGGGATCGGTAACGCGATCGCAGATATTGTGCGCAAACTCTATGAAACGGGTACGCATCCACGCCTTGAGAAGCTGCGCGAGGAGGTGCCGGCGGGTGTGATGGAGCTTTTCACCGTACCAGGGCTTCGGCCCGACAAGATACTGAAGCTTCATCAGGCGCTCGGCGTGAACTCGTTGGCTGAGCTCGAAGCCGCCGCAAAGGCAGATCGCATCCGGCCAGTCAAAGGCCTCGGTGCTTCGCTTCAGACAAAAATTCTGCAGAACCTCACTATCGCGCGAAGCGGCGAAGCACAGCTTCACCTGCACAAGGCCGCCGCTCTCCTTCAGCATGCGATCCTATCGGTGAAGCAAGAGCATCCAGAGTTTTCGCGCGTGGAAATCGCCGGCGATTTTCGGCGCGGTTGCGAACTTGTTGCCGACCTCGCGCTGGTAGCGCTGGGGAATAAGCCGACCGAAATCGAGCAGTCCACCCTCAGGCTTGTCGTCACGAACAATAAGCACTTTGGCGCCAGCCTCCTCCAAGCAACCGGTTCGGCGGACCATCTTGAGCAGTTGACGATGTACGCGGCCGAGAGAGGGTTCGCCCTCAAACCCGATGGGCTCTACCGCGGCAGAAAGCTGATCGCGGCAGCGACAGAGGTGGAAATTTACGAAGCGTTGGACCTGCAATTTATTGAACCTGAATTGCGCGAAGGCAGGGACGAGATTGAGCGGGCAGCGAGGCGGCAACTCCCTACCCTCGTCCGGGATGAAGATCTGCATGGCATCCTGCATTCTCACACGACCGCATCCGATGGCACCGAAACGCTTGAGGCAATGGCTGAAGCGACCCGCAAGCGTGGGTTTGAATACTATGGTGTCGCCGACCATTCGCAGTCTGCCCACTACGCGGGCGGGCTCACGCTGCGAGATATTGCTGAACAGCACCGCGAAGCGGATCGGCTGAACACGAAGTACGGTGGTAAATTTCGTGTCCTGAAGGGCATCGAGGCAGACATCCTGGCGGACGGCTCGCTTGATTATCCGGACGACGTCTTGAAGCAGTTTGATTTCGTTGTCGCGAGCGTGCACAGCCGCTTCCAGTTGCCCAAGAAAGAGCAGACGGACCGTATCATTGCGGCAATCGCGAATCCCCTCACGACAATCATCGGGCACATGACCGGTCGCCAGTTGTTGCGTCGTCCCGGCTATGAGCTAGACGTCGAAGAAGTCCTCAGAGCGTGCGCGAGATATAACGTCGCTGTTGAGATCAATGCGCATCCGTGGCGCCTCGATCTCGATTGGCGGTGGCATCAGAAGGCACTCGACTATGGCTGCATCTTCAGCATCAATCCGGACGCGCATTCAATCCGCGAACTCGACCACATGCATTGGGGGGTCGAGATGGCACGCAAAGGGGGCGTCCCCAGAGAGCGGGTTCTCAATGCCATGGGATTGGCCGCTCTGCTTACATACCTTTCAAAGCGCAACTGCGGTTCAAAGATCGGCGGCAAGCGCCGCTCGCCCGGGCGGAAAGCTGCCGCCTGAGGGGCCGCAAACAGGAACGTCCTCGGGCCTCACAAAGGTTAGCCGAGAGTTTGTAAAAGCGTTCTGCTCTCAGCGTCTAGCCGCCGTGTTACGTCTTGGATCCGAGGAACTAACTTTTACCGTGGACCAAGTTTGGGATCGTCTTGGTTGAGATAAGGACCATGCAAAGTCGAAGGATCGTCAAGGCCGCGCTTATCAATCAGATCGACTCGGTTCGGCTCAGCGTTTCATTGCTACAGGTAGAGCTATGCACCGACTCCGAGCCGAACCGGAAGTCCTGGCGTTCCGGATATGAGCTGGACGCCAAAACGGCGCATCTGCCAGGAGACAGTACTGGCTAACTAACCATCAGGGCCAATTCAGGGTCGCCCTCGGATCCAAATTTGAGAGCCATGTTTCGGCGGCGCCGCTCGAAAGCCGTCCAGAAAGCATGCCGCCGACCGGCCAAGGGATCGCTCCCTCCTCGGAAACAGCCGCGGCGACCCTGTCGCCAAGGTAGCACAGGTTCGGCATGCGCCCTCAGGCGACGCCGGCAGGACCATGGACTCCGGAACGTAGGGCCTTTGTTTTCGTTGATTGAAATGACGTCGGCGGAAACCGACGGTCTATCAACAACAGGAGGAATTTCACAATGGTCCGCAAGATACTCGCTACGGTGGCGACGGGCGCTCTCATTACGACGGCGCTCTGCACCGCCGGTGCACACGCCGCAAACACCAGCAAGCCCGCTGCCCAGACGGAGGTTGTTGCTCCGGTTACTGATGGCAAGCTCGTCTCCAAGATCATGGGAGCTGCGGTCTATGACAGCAGCGCCGATAACGCGACGAAGATCGGCGATGTTAAGGACATCGTCCTGGACAAGGACGGGAACGCCAAACTCGTCGTCATTGGTGTCGGCGGTTTCCTTGGCGTGGGCGAAAAAAATGTCGCCTACGACTTCAACAAGCTTGAATGGGTGAACAAGAAGGGCGATCGCTGGTTGGTTGCAAAGACGACCAAGGATGAGCTTATTGCTCAGCCCATTTTCGATACGAAGGTTTACGATACCGCGGCACCCTCGACGGCCCAGCCGACTAACAACACGGCGGCTACCCAAGCGGCTAATACCAAAACCGATAGGACTGCGACGGCCTCGATCGATAAGACGACCTTGACCGAAATGCCGTCAGACAAAATCAGTGCGGCAAATCTGATCGGAACCAACGTCTATGGCGCAGACGATGCGAAGGTCGGCGAGATCGGCGACGTTATCCTGACGGGTGACAAGAAGGTCGACTCGATAATCGTTGATGTAGGTGGATTTTTGGGCATCGGCGAAAAGAAGGTCGCCGTCGGTATGGAGAACCTCAAGTTGATGACCGACAAGAATGGTAACCGTTACCTCTATACGAACTTCACCAAGGACCAGTTGGAGGCGCAGGTAGCGTACGACAAGGCTACTTACGCACAAAACCGGGACAAGCAGCGCATCATCATCAACAAGTAAAAAGTCATCGGAAGCGCTCGCCTATGCGGCGGGCGCTTCCGCTGACAGATGGCAGGAGCGGACTTGAAATTACCCGACGAGGTCCGTCATAGCTCTGAAGATATCAGCGACCTCGTCCTGTCTGATGTCGTTTCCGCCTTCATCGACGAGTCAAGGTCAGCCACGAGTTCGATATTCCCTACATCGCTGGGTACAGCCGGGATGCAACTACGATCTACATCGACCGACACCTGCCCCGCACCATCAGATGGAGAGGCAAGGACGTTCGGCTCGAACCGTTTCTGGTGTGCCACGAAATTGTTGAAAAAGCTCTTTTGGACGAGTTGCGCCTTCATTATCTGCACGCCCATCAAATCGCTTTACGCATCGAGAGAGACGCGGTCAGAGGGGCTGGCCTGCCCTGGCGGCACTACCAAAGCGTCATCGAAGGGCATGAGAAAGCAATTGATGAGGAACAGCTTCGCTGCGTGCCAGGGGAGTTAGATCTCACCCCTTACAAGGACCTAAAGGATTACCCATTGCTGCGACGGCTGGTCCAAGCATCGCAGTAGCTCGTTGCGTGGGAGGTCCAAGGCATGGAGACAGCGGGAAATTGAAGCAGGCATACTGTCAAATTTTCTCGCCAATGGAACTTCTCGATGGACTGCAGGTTCGCCTGCATAGGGACGATTGAGGCTAGTTCGGCCTGTTGCAGGCGGAGCGCCTCGCCAACAGGAGATGGCCATGAAACATCAGACACTTGCGGAACTGCATGGGGTCGCGGAGGTCGAAGCATCCTTTCCAGCTATGACGCGGCGCCAGCGTTTGGAACATTGGGCCATGCTGCTCGAGCGAAATCCCGAGCAGTACCTCGCCGCCTTCCCCGGGACGGAATACATGACCTTGGACGTGCGCGACAAAACCCAGTCCCTCGGCTCCGCGATCAGCATCGCTTTCGCCGATCCAACTTTGCGGGCTGAAGGGCTGAAGAACGATACGTATGGCGAAGCGAAGCGCTTCTTCGAGCTTACGAATTGGCAGTTGCACGCTGTCGTCTGCCATTGCCATGTCGGCGGGACGATGAAAGCCGGATGGGCTGCCGTTCAAGTTCGATCTGCCATCAACAAAGAAGGCAAGCTTTTCAGCAAATTGCGCGAAGCGATTGCCCACTGGCCGGTATTCCGCTTTTTAACTCATGCGAGGGAGTAAGAGACGACGAGAAAACTGAAATAGGCAGCGAAAGGTCCACGGACATGAAGGACGGTACATGTTGGACCTCGACATCGCTAACTGTGGCGATAACGGGCGAGCGTCGCCCGTTTCCTTTTGCCCCATCGGGCTATTCGCAGATCACTCTTTTCGGAAGTAATCCCTGAGATCGCCGCACAGCGGTGATTGCTATGTATCTCGTTCAAATCCTCAAATCCTGTTGCCGCGCTCATACAACCAGGGTCACCCCTTCCCCGGAAGTGATTTCGAGCGTCTGGAAGAAGAACTAGCCGCTCACTTCAGTGGCGTGACACCTGGCGGATGTTTATACTGAAGACAGAAAATCCCGAGACCTAAAATCGAGGCGAATATGGCACAGGATTTGATGAGTTTTGAGGTAGAATAGTAGAATTTCTGCTCCAGATCGTTTTCCAACATCAAACCCCCACATCCCGGATTTATGCCATCAAAGACAATTGAAGAAAATCAGCCAGGTCACTTCTATGAAACTCATGCGCTCGGCAGAACGCCGATATCATCCAACACAACAAACAATCGCACCGCCTGTCCTTCCCGACAACCCACCGATGTCGTCAAATCAAAGCTATCCCAAGACGGGTTCCGACATCCCAACTTCTCTGACAAGCGCACGCAATTCAGCCGGGGGTGTGAGACAGAAAGTTCGAAAAGCTTCCGGGCACCCCAGACGAATTGCAGGCCCCAGTCGGCTTCCTGATGAAAGTGGTTGCGGAGACACGATTTAAGGCTGCAAACCGCCCTATAACCTACAGAGGAGTCGAGTTAGCAAACGAATTCAGTGGCCGCACTGTATTGGCGGTATCCCTCTCCCGCTACCAAATTTCTCCAAGGATATCATTGGCTTAGGTCTCGATGTGACACCTAAGCCGCCCTCGCTATCGGTGTCTCCTGTGCATTTATACCGTTTCCATACCATCGAGAGGTCGATTCAGGTATAGCTGCGACGGTCAACAGAGTTGGCGGGAGTGCCACCCCGGCGGCGCGGCATGACCCTCCCCTGCAAGCCGGAAAGCACACTAGCCTTGTGCTTCCGACAGGTCGTGCCGCCGTCCCCGTTCGGAGAACCTTCTCGCATATCCACGCGGCTAGGCCTGTGTGGTGCGGCATATCCGATGACAGCATGGACGGATGTAACCATTCGATGCCGCGCCGCGTGCGGCACACACATCATCTGACGGGACCGGGAGAGCGCCAGCCCTCCCGGCAACCCCTATTCCGCGATCTAGCCGCCTGCGGATTCCAACCGCCACCTCCGACGAAGCGGCGCTCTCTCTCGGCCCTCTCGGGTTGCCCAGGGTGCCATCCCGGTTGAGCTACGCGGCTAGGACTGGAATGCGGCGCCATGATCCGGACGTCAACTGGCCTGCGAAATCATGAACGAGGCAACAGGGCCGCACACTGTTTAAATGCATCTGTTGCGACAGCAGTCATCACTGGATCGTCTTGCATCGGCGTCGGCTCGCGAAACGTAATAAAGGCCGCGGCGACCGTCCGTGCGGTTGGCCATTTCATTTTGTCGGCGAGGCAAGTGCAGAACGACTGCTTGTCCTCAGCCCGCGCGAGCTGCGCGACCCATTGGTTGTTATCGATGCAGCCGCCGCGCACGTCATCTCCTGTCTTCGCGACGGCTCTGCCGACGTCGCCGCCGATGAGCATGCACAGAAGGACCGCGAAGGCGGCATAGCGAGTAGCGAAGCTGCAGAGACCGCTGACCCTCCTGACGATGAAGTATCCGACTACGGTCGGCACGGTCACGAGTCCGAAAGCAGAGGCCCAGTCCTCGTGGAAAGCTGCTGTGACGACGTATGCCACAACGACGAGAGCGAAGAAGGCCAGCCAGTGGCCCCGTATCGCGCTGCTCGGCGGCACGACCACTCCGGCTCCATCGTTTTCCATGATGACCTCTCCGTTCCCCGCAGGAACGTTACATGCACGCCGTCCCGACGGATAGGCCTTCACGCCCGTTTCCGGTGGAGACCATTGAACGGCATTGACCCGGAAGAGGAATTTGTTCTTATCTCGTTCCTCGGAGATGCTTTAACCATAACGTGAGGCTGACGGCGCGGTGCATCTGGGGCAATCGTGAAGGCCTGAAGACGATCCGCGAGTGCGGCAACCGATATCAGCTGGACGTGTTTTCGATGCTCTGGACGCGAGGCCGCGACTTCCCGTTGAGCCGTCTCTCGCAACGTCTTCGGTGCCCGAAGTGCGGCTCGCGTCTGGTCGCCGTAGGGATTAGCATGCCGAGCACCGCAGGAACTGCGGCTGCAAGGATTGCCCGCTGAGCGCGACAAAGCCGTTTCAAGTATAGCGAATGTGCGGTTTTCTTATGTGTTCCGCTCGAATTGACAGCCGCAGGCACCCGTTTACGCGCCGACGTCAGCGTTCCTGCAGACCGTGGATTCGATCAGAATGCTCGTCCGCTCGGCCGTGCGTACAAGCCTCCGTCTGGACGCCTCGCACTCCGCCATCGAGGAGAACCTGACGTCTGTGACGACGTACGTCCCGCAGGACTAGCCGACGCAGAATCGGCGGCATGCAAAAACCTAATCCGCCCGGCGGATCCAATTCGATCGGCACCTTTAGATCTTTCCTAGATCCCTATAGCTACCATGCCTTCAACACAGGAGGCAGGCATGGCACGTCAGGGTATGGATATCGGAACATCGGTCGGCCTTCAGGCTACTGCGCTCGGCGCGGGCCTCGGAGCCATCATCTATACCGGGCACGCCCAAGCGATGGAACGCGTCCGTCAGGACCGCGAGGCGCGCGAGCAAGCAGCATACGACGCTGCCGTGTCCGCAGCATTCGGCAACGCCGAGGCACTCGGCCGGATCGCCAGGCAAGCCGTCCGCGATCTCGCCGCGGCGAACGCGGAGATCGCGAAGCTGCGCGCGGCGCTGGCACAGCGGCAGGCATATATCCACCGTCAGCGCCAGCGGGTGGCAGCATGAAGAAGGCGAAAGTCGACGCTTTGTTCGAAGAATTCAGAGACTTGCTGCACGAGTGTCCGGAAGCGGAGCGCGCGCTGCGCGACTATCGCGCTCCGCAATGGACAGTCGATGGCCGCAGCCCGCGCTCGGATACGCGAGCATGAGTTGCGGAAACGGGAAGAAGCCTGGAACGCGCTACGCGAGCAACTGCGTGCGAGCGGCGTGAGCGTCTCGGATTTGAGTCATTAACATGTCGCGCGCCGGGTCCCTGACGGGCATCGGTCCTTCGATCTGAGAAGCCGCCGGCGGGATCGGTAGGCCGACGACGCCGCACTTTCGCCCGGTCACCGCCAGTTCGCACGCTTTCGGTCCTGCGGTGACGAGGCGCTGCAAGTCCTCCTCGTGCAATCCCAGCAGCCAGTCTGTCTGCTCGGCCGTCAGGCCGGAGATGTCGACCGCGCCGCGGATCGCCGGATCGAGGGCTGCCGCATACTGATGAACCGACATCCCGACATCTGATGCGAGCGCGTGATCGTTCGCGACCTCTCGCGTGTACCCGTCCCTGTATTCCTGGCGGACGTCCTCCGGGGTTGTCGACGGCTGGGGCAGCTGCGGCATTGAGGGCGGCTCGACGCCGAGCAATCTGCAGATCGAGGCGACCAGCGCGAGGACCGCGCGCAGGATCGCCCGGACGGCCTCCAGTGCCAGACGGATGACAGCTTTCATATGAAGAACTCCTAAAATGATCGGCGTGTGGCAATCCTCCCAGAGTTGTCGGCAAGAGACATGCTAATTTTTGGAGCTAAATTTATTTATGAAGGCCAGCAAAAGCCTGAAAGTTGCAAGTTGCACTTTGCAACTTGTAAAATAAATTTGAAAACAGGCTTGTCATGAGCCTCATTACACACAATCCTTTTGTTGTTAGGGACGCACTGGGCGGCTCCGACATCGCAGGAAATAAAATGGCAAACTACACGATGACGGACGTTGGCTTCTACGCCAGCGGGGCAAGCCCGCGCTGCGGTTCAGGCTCGCGGGCGCCGGCCTTGACGGCGGCTTTCGCCACCTCGAGTTCAGCCCTGAATCCGGCAGGCTCTCCGGAACGGGTGACGGCTTCGCGGACCTAACCTTAGGGGAATCCCTCGACGTCGGGGGCCGCTTGGGAAAGTGGCTCGACGAAAACGACCCCTGGGACTTCATCAATGGCTGCAGGCCCGTGCAGGTGGACGTCGCTAACATCCGCTGGGGGCGCGACGAAGCGGACAACGGCCGCTGGGCGCTCCTGTTCGACCTGCCCGGCCGCCCTGGCGCGTTCCTGGAGTGGCTCGACGACGACGGAGACTTGGTCAGCAAGCGCGAGGAGAACGTCCTCGTCACGCGCCTGGGCCTGCCTCTCGACGAAGCCGACGCGATACGCGGCAAGCTCCAGCAGTGGCTCAGGAACAACTGGGTCTGGACGTACATCAACTCGGACGAACGCGAGATGGCGAGAGTGGCCGCGGCCGAGGAATTGGCCGCTAGAGCCTTTCACGTTTTGACGGAAGCGTATCCTGCGTTTTCGAAGTAGTTCTTACATTCGGCTGCCTCGATGGTTTCGACGAGATGTCCGATGTGGCGCCACGTGTCCTCGACGGTGCGTTT
>NZ_JAPYKQ010000035.1:0-27386 GCF_037179625.1 Mesorhizobium sp. Cs1299R1N3
AGAAACGCACCGTCGAGGACACGTGGCGCCACATCGGACATCTCGTCGAAACCATCGAGGCAGCCGAATGTAAGAACTACTTCGAAAACGCAGGATACGCTTCCGTCAAAACGTGAAAGGCTCTAGCCAGGGACAGCGACCGACAAGCCAGCCGGAGCTTCCGCAACCATATCGTCAGGCGGGTGCACTGATAGCGCACCTCCCGATAGGAAATGTGCCATCGACCGAAGTATCGGACACCACAAATCGCTCTAGAAAAGAGACACGCCAAGACGGAGGGCGTACGATCCCGTCTGTATTTCCCTGACCTGGACACCACCGATTGGCGTAATTGCCTGGTTGCAAGTATGCGTTAGATTGACCAGTACGGGTGCGTAGCGTTAAGCCCGCCGCAGTGGCCGGTGCGGTCTTCACGTCCCCGGAAGGCTGCCCCTCCGCACCGGCCATTTCCTTTACGGCTCTGCATCGACTGCGGCTCGGTAGTTGACCCTCGGCGAGGGCCGGTGCGCGGTCGAGACCGGAATTGCGCCATCAACTCGAAATGTAAGACCGATCAAATCCGGCTATTTTGATAAGTCCCGCGTGGTCATGCAACTCGACCACACCATTGCGGAACGAAACCAACCCGTTTTCTCGCAAATCCTTCAACACGCGACTTACATGCACAGCAGACAGCCCCAGCGCGTCGGCCAACTGGGCCTGGGTCAGCGGGCATTCAAAGCGCTGCGGATAACCTGTGACCGATCTATGTGCGCGGCAGCCCAGTTCGAGGAGAAGGTGAGCCGTGCGTTCAATAGGTCCTCGTCTACTGACTCCTGCCAGATGTTCGGTGACCCTTGAGTACCGCCGTGCCTCAGCCAGCATGATGGCCTCGCAAATGGACTGCGGATAACGGGAAAAACATGTATGGACCGGACCCGTCAACTCGATCGCGGTCACGTCCGAGAGAGCCGTTACCGTCTCGCTCCCGTCTCCGCAGAACTCGATGAAGGCAAATTCGTGAGGGAGCGCAAAATCGACGATGAGACGAGAGCCATTCCGCAGCGTTTTGGCGAATGCGGCCCACCCCGCGGTCATGACTAGGATAAAGGACCTAGCCTGATACTCCCGTGCAATCGTCGTGTTCGCCGGATAAAGGCGCCGGACAGCTCCAGGCAGTACAGAGATTCCCATTTCTGAAATTGGTTCAGCAAGGGTAGGCTCCCTCGCCAATCCAAGAGCCTGCTTTGATAAGCTCATTTTGTGTGATTACCCCAGCCGTGATCGTCCCTCAGGCCCAAACTAACAGCTACACATAAAGTTCCATTTATAGTTTCATCCGAATGGAGGCGCAACCTACCACCGTTGGGCACTACCTTACCACCTTCGGAGGATATCAGCATGCAGCAAACGTCATAAAGAGCCGCAATGCCTGCTGGGGCCACCCATGCCGGTACAGCGCGGACAGCCAGAGCGTCGGGCGCACTGGCCAGTCGGGGGTCACGATTTCCTTGTTCTGGCCGCGGCACCTTTGTTCCGCTCGGCAGCCGTTCGGTCCATCGGCAAGGATTTGTGACCGCAACCGAACGAAAAAGCGAACCAGCTGCCGTGCATCTGCGCCGAAGCCGGCTCTTATGATCTCTACCGGATCGGCTTCTGCAAGTAGCCCGTGGGCCCGCCAGCAGCAACCCGGTCGCCCGCAGTCGACCTTTCCTTTGGGCTGCGCCCAGCCGGAGCATCAGCTAGCTGGCGGTCACTTCACTTGGCCGAAAGGCAGACCCACTCAACTTGACACCAGTCTTGTTCGACGTCTTTCTTCTGAAAGAACGTCGGATCCTGTTGGTTGAGTTAATGCCGAAACCGCCGATCCCACTGTCGGATCTAGCGGTTGGAACTCTTGCCAAGGAGGCCCAGGGATCACCTGCGTCCCACTTTCGAGACCCTCTGTCATGCCCCCCGCAACGACCGACTCCATTGTTCTAGCTGCTGGTTTCCGGCGAAGCCGCGAGGTCGACGGATGCTTGGCCTTATAGGTTTGCCGTCTTTCCTCGGCAACTTCCAGGTCATCGAGCACCGATATGGCCGATGCAAGGCGATTTTCGATTTCGGCAAGTCGCCTGCTGGTGGAAATCAGGGCAACTGAAACCAGCAAACTGTAGGCGAGCACGACAATGGCTGCTCCTGCGGGGCTTTCGATGCCGAACACGATCAAGGCCCCAACTCCAATAAAAAAGGCAAGGGCACCATAGCCCAGCAACCGGCCCTTACTTAGAAGAAGCATCAACGGCCAGGTTGCAGACAGCATCAGAATGGCTAACGGTCTGCTGACCGCCCAATCTACAAGTCCCGGAACAATGTCGCTGTAAGTGTCCATATCAACCTCGGAATAAACGGGCCGGCCCGCCTCTTCGTCGTGTGGGAGCGTAGGCCGTCCCGCGCGCGCCGGCTCGGTGGTCGCGTCATAGAGCACCCGGACGAGCGATAGATGTCCCTGCGAACGTCCTAAGGTCCGAAAGGCTCATCGGGTAGACCAGATCGACCTTTAGCCGAATTACTACTCAATAATGGTAATGGCGGCGGTGTGCGCGAAGCTGTTATGTTTTCGGCTGACCGGCGACGCGATCGTTGGTGGGCGGAAGCGATTTGGACATGCCGGATGGCGGGTGCGAACCCTGTCACCAGTCTCATCGCGCCTAACAGGCAACTGCCCAAACAATTTTGAAGTGAAGCACATTCAGCCGACGCTGAAGGGTGGGCGTTGTTCTGTTGATCGCTAAGGATTCGGCAATGGCAAGTTCAATTGACAGTCCGACCATGACCAGAGAATTACTGCCGCTCGACGTGCGGGAGATTCTTGATTTCTTTCTCCGCCGCTGGAAGCTGGTGTGCAGCATTGCTGTAATCACCTTCGCCCTATTTGTCGCCGCCGCCTATATCCTTCCACCATCCTACACGGGCGTCGCACAAGTCTTACTCGATTCCCCGGTCGACTATATGACCCCGCAGGATTATTCCAATTCTGATTTTGCCGATAATTCGACATTTATCGAAAGTCAGATTGCAGTCCTGAGATCCGCCTCGCTCCTTCAGAAGGTCGTCGACAGCGAAAAACTGACGGAAGACCCGAAGATCGGGCCGGGGGCATTAATATGGCTACAGGGCGCCCTTGGGGTTTCGCGTGTCGGATTGGCGGATGTTATTGAGATCTCGGTGACCGCCTACGACCCGGGGAAAGCAGCATCGCTGGCGAACGCAATCTCCCAGGCCTACCTCGCTGATCGAGTTAGGTCCCGTTACGAAGGGGCCAGGAAAGCGTCCACATGGCTCAGTGAGCGGGCCGCATCCCTGCGAGCGGAACTGAGCCTTTCGGAACAAGCTGTCCAGAAGTTTCGGATCGATCACAATCTATTGGCGACGCCAGCAGGCAGTTTGACTGATCAGCAGCTGTCTGAATTGAATGTCGCATTAATCACCGCACGCGCTGAATTGTCGGAGAAACGGGCACAATATCAACAAGTTGACAAATTGCTGACTAGCGGAGGCGACATCCAGTCGATGCCGGACGTCTTGCAGTCCGTGGTTATCAGCGCGCTTCGGGCCCAGATCTCTGGAGTGACACGGCGGGAAGCCGACCTTAAATTGAAATATGGCGATCGGCATCCGGATGTCCTGGCGGCGCAAGCCGAGCGCCGCGACATCGAGGGGCAGATTACCGCCGAAGTCCAGCGTCTCATCGGCAATCTGAAGAATGAAGTGGACGCTGCCGAGGCCCGGGAAGCTTCTCTCAGCCGAGCCTTGAATTCGGTATCCAACCGATCCGAAGTCGAAGGTCAGGTCGGCGTGCAGTTGCGCGACTTAGAAAGAATTGCCGCCGCGAACAAGGAGCTGTTTGAGACATTCCTTTCACGCGCCAAGCTCACCGAGGAGAAGTCTACCCTGCTGAACAGCGGCGTACGTGTGATAACCGATGCGGTTACTCCGGGTTCGCCAAGCTTTCCGAACAGGCCTCTATTCGCGGCGCTGGGGCTTGTGCTCGGCTTCTTCGTCGGGGGCGCAGGCGCCGTTCTTCGTGAACTTTTCGCTTCCGGCTTCATGGCAAAGAAGCAGATAGAGGAAGAGCTGTCCGTTCCGGTTCTTGCATCCATCCCACGGATGGCGGGCTGGTCGAGAGACGCCCAGTCCCAAGCTCAACCTGTGGCTTATCTCGAGCGCAGACCGCTATCGAGGTTTAGCGAGGCCGTGCGGCGGCTCCGCCTGGGCATCGATGCGACGCCCGAACAGGCCCGCTTGCCGCGCCTCATGCTGGTGACATCGGCGATGCCCGGCGAAGGAAAGACAACCCTGGTATTGAGCTTGGCCTGCTCCGCAGCGGCCGACGGCGAACGGGTTCTGGTCGTCGATGCGGACTTGCGGCTTTCGGCCACCACGGCCTTCTTCGGCATGGCAGACAAGGTCGGCCTGGTCGACCTTCTGACGTTGCCGGTGAAGGCAGCAAACGCAATTCATCTGGACGAACGCTCGGGGATATCCCTGCTCCCTGCGGGCGCAAGGACCCGGAACCCGCCTGCCCTTCTTGCTTCGGCACGGATGCGCTCGGTTCTCGAAGAGCTTCGCGGAAAGTTCGACACGGTGATCGTTGACGCACCACCTGTTGGAGCCGCGGCCGACGCCACGATCCTGGCGCGGTATGTCGACAAGGTCCTCTTTGTCGTGAAGTGGCGCGAAACCGCGCGCGAGGCCGTTGCAGAAGGAATTCGACACCTCGGCGGTCGGTCGAAGATTGCCGGCATCGCCCTGACAATGGTGGACGAACCAAAGCTGCCAAAATATGGCCGATACACGTCCCTCGAAAGTAGTGTCTCGGACAGTTACTATCTCAACTAGAGAAATGTTTCGCCATGCAGCACGCTGAATTATACCATGATCGCTTCCCGGAGCCGGTAGGAAAGACTTACGGCGGGGACCCAGCGCGTTGGTACGTGGTCCAGACGCACCAACATTCCGAGAGCTTGGCGGAGCGGCACCTGCTATCGCAAACCTTCCGAACATACCTGCCCAAGCGAAGGCGAACCGTTCGCCACGCTCGCACTGTCAGAACCGTCGCCAGTGCGTATTTCGACTGCTATCTGTTCGTCTCGCTGGCTGCTCAGCAAAGTTGGTACCCGATCAACTCAACCGTCGGCGTGCGAAGACTTGTCATGAGCAAAGGAATGCCGGTCCCGGCGCCATACGGCGTGATCGAGTCCTTGATAGCCGCAACGGACGAGGACGGAATTTTGCACCCCGATATCTTATTGAGGCCAGGTCAAAGAATTAGAATCATAGATGGGCCGTTTTCGGAACAGCTTGGCATTCTTGATCATGTTGGAAGTGCTGGAGCAGTAAAAATTCTTCTTGATATAATGAACCATTCGATTCCAATCACGATCGACCGAGATAAACTTTCGGTTATATCCTGAATTCTATGCATTAGCTTTTGTGTAATATCTTTTTGCTTGGAAGACGCCGAAACCACCCGGCAAGAGAAGGATGAGTTGGCACCCAATTCACCCTCGATGCGGCAGCTTGCAAGGCGACATCCAAGGCTGCAGGCCGGCGTTGAAAACATTGGGTGCTGCGTCTCAACGAAATCAGCGCCAATAGGCTGGATATACCTCGCCGATACGATGACCGGCGACGATGAGCGAATGACGCTCGACGCGATCAACCAGGGGAAACCCCTTGCAACCTTCACGTAAATCTAAACCCGGAAGCCACCGTCCGACGGATCCCGGAGAGCCTCGGGACGGCCTGCAGCCGCAACAATATCGTCGCTGGGTTCCAAAAGCCAAGGCAAGCATGCTGGTCGAAGCGTTGACGCCGGGGGTGAATATTCCAGCGCCAGCCAGGGTGGTTGGGGCGAGCCCGTCGATCAACAAAGCAGATGCCGGTGTTTCGCAAACCGACGCAAGCGCCTCCTTGCTGCCCCTCGAAACAGTCCCGGCCCTCCCGATCGCCACCGAACTATTTCGAGCATTCAATGAGAGCGGCCTGAAGTACGGAATAATTCAGGATCTCGCATCCCTGCAAAGCGGACTTGCGGGCCGCGACGACCTGGATCTCCTTCTGGACAAGCACGACTACCCGGTCTTCTGCTCGATCGTGAGCAAGCTGCACGGCTGTCGCAGCGTGAGCCTGTCTTGCTACGACAATGTCTGTGCCGGCCGGGAGGACTGGTTCCTGCCTGACTTTCCAAATGGCCGCTATCTCCATCTCGACATGCATATCGGGATCCGTGTCGGCTGGGAATTTCGCAAGCGATATCCGGTATTCGACTATGCGGCGATTACACGATGGGAATCGATTTGTGTGGATGGGGTGTCGATTCCAGTCGTCTCACCCGAGGACGAGATTCGAATAACCATTGCCCGCTTCGCCTTCCGGACCCGGGCATTGCCTTGGCGAAAGTGGATCCCCGTCGGTGGTGGTTGGAGGGACCAGTTTGCACGCCCGCCACTTCCGTCAGGCCAGCAAGGCTTGGGTGTCGCGGAATACACACTTGGCGGCGGCAGACTGGCGAGCTGCAGGTTTCTGCAAAGCGTAGACGGTTTGATGGCAAACCGCAGAGATCTTGCCAGGCTCCGGCGTTCAATCCGTGAAGCCTGCGGTTTTACAGGAGGCTACGGGATCGCCGATGCCGGCGTTCATCTGGTCCGCAAGACCTCATATCTGGCGTTGAGGTCCCTTCAGCGCCTGATGCCCGGCACATTCCCACCAAAGAGGCGACCTGCGGCTGGCGGCTTTGTAGTGGCGCTCGTCGGCCCTGATGGCATGGGAAAGAGCACTCAAGCTGATCGGCTGACACGGATATTTCGATGGAAATTCGGGTGTGCGCAAGCATATGTCGGAATCGGAGACGGCAATGGGTGGTGGCTCCGCAAGGCGTTGCAGACTCTGGTTTTTCCCTACAGACGCCGCCTAAAGTCGTTGGCCCAGCACGATGGCAACAATTCCCTCAGCCGAAATTGGTCGAAGGGAGGACTCGCTGCTGCCGCGCTGGCATTCTGGGCAGTCTTGATCGCGTTAGAGCGATACGCTGTCGTGAAACGTGCGCATCGGTGGGCTACGCGCGGCCTGATCGTCATTTGTGACAGGTGGCCGCAGGCGCTGTGTAGCGGATATCTGGACGGGCCAACCGTCCCACCGCACCTCTTCTCCGTCCCCGGCCTGTCGGTTCTCGCCCGCCTCGAGCAAAGGCTCTATCAAAAGATGGCAGAATGCCGGCCACAACTCACTTTGCATCTCGTTTCAGACTTTGCCATCTCCGAGCAGCGCAAGCCGGGAGAGATCAGGAAAGAAGCGTTCGATGCGCGGCTATCGCTGATGGCGGAGTTGCGAGACAGGGACAAGAACATCCGAACCATTGACGCGAGCGCCGGCATAGAGGCGGTCGGCCAGGAACTGTTCAGGCATATCTGGTTGTCCTTCTAAGAACAGCTGGCGGCTTAACGCCGGCATTCACCACAGCAGACGCGCTGGCCAGCTTGCCATGAGCGCGCCAAGCAACAGCCGATCCAGGCCGTGCCCGGGAAGCCGCGAGGAGCCCTCAACGCACCGCCTTCAGGCGCTCGCTCACCCGGACGCGCCGTCCCGGATTCATGTTCCCTGAGGTATAAGCAAATGAAGATTGTTCATGTGCTCACCAGACTGCTTCGGGCAGGCTCCGAAGAGAACACATTGGCCTGCTGTCTCGCTCAGGCGCGGCATGGCCACGAAGTGGTTTTGGTTCACGGCCAAGAATACGATGCTGGATTACGGGCGTCGGTTGCTGGAGCCATCAGGGTGGTGACGCTGGAAAAACTGATCAACTCGATTTCGCCATCCCGTGACATTTCCGCATTCGGGCAACTCACTCGCCTTATACGCGATTGGCAACCTGACATCGTGCACACACATCAAAGCAAAGCCGGGATCGTCGGTCGCCTTGCCGCCAAGGAAGCCAATGTCCGTTGCATCGTACATGGCGTGCACATTTTACCTTTCGTGCATGTGGGCAACGCGCAGAGGCTCATGTTCCTGGCTGCCGAACGCCTGGCCGCGAAAGTCACGCGCGCTTTCATCGATGTCAGCCAGGCCATGCGCGACATTTGCATCGCCAATCATTTGGGCAGTCCCGATCAGCACCACGTCGTCCATTCCGGTTTCGATCTGACACGCTTCGCGAACGCGCAATGGCCGCAGGAGCCGCATCTGCTCCTGGGAACGGCCGCCGGAGAGCCTAAGCCACCGGTAATCCTTATGCTGGCCGCACTGGAACCGAGAAAACGTCATGTAGAGTTCATTGAAGCATTTGGGCAAGTCGTAGACCGAATCCCAAACGTGCGACTGATCCTAGCCGGTGAAGGGCCGAGCCGGTCCGCTGTTGAAGCGGCGATTGAACGATCCCCGTTCGCAAACAACGTTCGCATGATCGGCTACCATTGCGAGCCTGAACGACTAATCAGCCTGGCCGATGTATGTGTGCTGACGTCCATGCGAGAAGGACTGCCTCGGGTCGTAATGCAGTATCTGGCGGGTGGCCGAGCCAGCGTGGTCTCGCACCTGCCGGGCGTGGAAGAAGTGGTGAAGCATGGCGTGAACGGAATTGTGACGCCAGCAGAAGATGTTGGCGCCGCAGCGGCGGCGATCGCGGACCTTCTGCAAAATGAGCGCTATCGCGCTCAACTGGCTGCCAGTGCGAAATTCACCGACCTTTCGTCATGGGGAATGGATGCCATGTGCGACAGGGTCGAGTCGATCTATCAGTCCGTTCTTGAGTCAGCTCTCTCAGCCGCAAGGCCGAATGACCCGCGAATTCGCGATGGCCTCGCCAACCAGACCGTAGGACTGCACGGATTTTGATCCCTTTTTGCTCCTTCGACGGAGCACGGATTTCCAAGGCTTAATTCTCGACAACGAATACCTGCCGTGACGTTCCGCCGATGAATGTCGACTGGTCCTGACGGCAGCATGACAACGGGAGTACGACGATGCGTTTGCGTGCCAACCAGCAATTTCCATCCAAGCCTTCGCTGCAGGATTGGTGCCGATGGCTATTTCCAAGATCCGTACCCGTGGCCGGCCGCATGCTCGCAATGATTGGTGGCCTCGCCATTGCCGTTGTTCTGCTCGCGGCAGACGCTTCCCGTGCCGATGGCTATACATTCGACACCGGCGACGTCCTACGAGTATCCGTGATTGGCGAGACAGCCTATCCTCTGGAAGTCGTGGTCGATGATCGGGGCTCGATATCACTTCCCATGTTGGGTGATGTCCAAGCACGCGGCCTCAGCAGCGTTGCCCTTTCGCAGGCCATTCAGCGTGCATTCCAGCAGCAGAAGCTCATCCTCGAGCCCTACGTGAAAGTGGAGATCGGCCAGTACCGGCCATTCTTTATTTCCGGGACGGTTGCTCATCCCGGATCGTACCCGTTTCAACCCGGCATTACGGTTCGCCATGCACTCGCCATAGCAGGCGGCTTTCGGGCTACGACCGCGGGAAACACGGAGCCGGCCCTGCAAATAGCGGATCTACGCAGTGCGCGCGCAGGTCTGGCGATCGAGGAATACCGCCTGAAGGTTCGGCTTGCCCGGCTCCAGGCGGAAAGCCGACAGGACAAATCCTTCGTTGCCCCGCCGGATCCGCCAGTCGAGTTTGGCGTCCACTTGATTGACGACATCGTAGCATCCGAACAAGCGCAGTTGGACGCGCGCCTTGCCGCATATCGGGACGACATTTCCTACCTTGATGTCTCGTTGGAGCGGGCCAGGAAGGAAGCGGATATGGTCGCTGCCACTCGAAAGGAACGGGAAAAGACCGCGGACATTCAACTCGAGGAACTGCAGTCTGCCCGGTCCTTGCGGGAAAAGGGCCTGGTCACCAATTCGAATGTCATGACGGCCGAACGAGCACATACCAGCTATCGCGCCGAACTTTCGCAGACCGAGCTGCAGCAGGAGCAGGCGCAGCAGGCGATGCTGACCGCTGAAAGCGAGCTGCGAAAAAAGAAGCAGAGTTATGAAATGGACTTGATCTCGCAGACCCAAGACACGCAGGTCGAGCTGGGGAAAATTCAAAGTCAAATAAGGTATGTCGCCGACAAGCTTCTCTTTATATTTACATATGGCGAACAGAGGACCTTCGACGACTTGCAAGGCTCCGTGAAGATTTCGATCTTCAGGCGCGACCAGAAAGCCGCCCACGACATCGTCGCGGATGAAAACACCGAAGTCAGAGCTGGCGACGTCATCGAAGTCTCTGTCGTGGCCAACAAAGGGTTCTACGCCCCGGACACTTCCGGAACAACGGCGATCCCGAATGCGAAAGGCCCGGCGCTCCAGCCAAGCCTTATTGGTCAATAGCAAGAACACATGCCCGCCTCCTCGGTCACGGCTTCGCTTCAGGCTGCGGCCTCGCTCCGCAACGATCGTGGGTTCGTTGGGCCATGGACCTTTGAGGGACCAGATCATGCGTGCTTCAGAGGCCAGTAGTCGCGCGGCGGAGCTTTTCACGCCGGTCGGCGCGATCCTGGCTAACCTTTAGAGACGGAGACCTGTCATGACAGCAACAGAGCTGAAACCTCCGATTTTCCTGATCGGCAACTATCGGTCTGGAACCACAATCGCACAAAAATTAATCGGGCTGCATCCCGACATCGTTACCTGGTACGAGCCGAAAACAGTGTGGCTATACGCCGATCCGGCGCGGCGTCATGACGAATTCGTCGAAACCGACGCTACTGACAGAGTCGCTCGCTACATTCGCGGCAGATTCCTTGAATATCAGTCGCAACACGGCGACAGACAGATCATGGAAAATACGCCTGCCAATGTCCTGCGGGTGCCCTTTGTTCACAAGATATTTCCAGACGCGATATTTCTCTATATAACGAGAAATCCTTTTTCTTACATAAGCTCGATGGAACTTAAATGGCAGCGAGCTAAATCTTTAAAAGGTCTAATACGACTCTTGAAGATGACGCCCGTGTCACAGATTCATTATTATGCCAGAGACGTTCTGAAGCAGGTGGTCACAAAAAGGCTGCTGGGGAAGAAATACACATCGATCTATGGGCCACGTTACAACGGGATAGATCGGGATTTGAAGGAGAACGAGAAACTGACGGTGATCGCGCGCCAGTGGGCGCGCGGCAATCGAAAGGCTCGCGAAGATCTCGCCAAGCTGGGCAATGGCCGCGTTCTCTCTTTTCGCTACGAGGATTTGATACAGGACCCCGAGTTGGTCTTGCGGCGAATCTATGAGCATTGCGGGCTGAACTGTACTGACGATATCGTCCACAAGGCCAAGGAGATGATCGATCCTGGCCGCCAGCAGAAGTGGCTCCGCCTCGAACGGAAAGATTTGACGGCGATCATACCGGAGATCCGGGATGAGATGGAGTTCTATCGCTACGAAATCCCCCCGCTCCTTCAATAGGAAAGGCGCGCTGGGCGGGCAAGCGAGACCGCTGCCGAGGCCCTTTGATGCCTCATGCGCACGCAACTGCAAAATAGGTGCGGTGAAGCTGAGTGTCGAAGGGCACGGATGACCCTTACGCCGTCATCCCGGCAATGACGAAAATGACCATGGCGCCGATGATCACGGGCGCATCGCCGAGCATCGCCTGCGGCCCGGCCGATCCAGGATGGACGCAGTGGTCGCCTTTTTGAACCGGCCGACGAGTGGAGAGAGATGTGAGCAACAACCGGCGGGGGCTGGCAAAACAGAGTGTCGTGGGCATGTTCTGGACGGCCCTGTCGATGGGCGCCCTCGCGGTCGCCGAGCTCGTCGCACTTCTCGTCCTGGCCCGATTGCTCTCGCCCAATGAGTTCGGCCTTTACTCCGCGGCGCTGATCGTCATCAAGTTTTCGGCGATCTTCCAGGGACTTGGCATTAGCCCCGCAATCGTCCAGCGCCCGGTCCTGGAAGAACGACATCTTCGGGTAGGGTTCACCTTGTCGTGCCTCCTCGGCCTTGTTGTGTCCGCCCTGGTATGGGCGATGGCACCGGCAATTGGCGGTCTGCTTCGGCTCCCCGATCTTGCTCCGATCGTTCGTGCCATCTGCTTTGTGTTCCTTTTCCAAGGCGCTTCCATGGTGGCATTGGCCGCAGCCCAGCGCGCGCTGCGGTTCCGCTGGCTGGCGCTCGTCGACGCCTGCGCCTTCGCCGCTGGCTACGTCGTTGCCGGTCCGGTGCTGGCTTGGCTCGGCTTCGGTATCTGGGCCCTTGTCGGCGCGCTCCTGATCCAGCAGTTCATCCGCATGGTCGTGCTGCTCGCCGGCCAGCCGCATCCGATGTTACCTTTGCTGGAACGGCGCGCCACCGTCGAGCTGCTTTATTTCGGAAGCGGTTTCACCATTGCCCGGATATGCAATTACCTCGCCACCCAGGCGGACAGGCTTGTCGTGGGCCGCTGGCTCGGGGCAGATGCGCTTGGCCTGTACGGCCTGTCGTCGCAGCTGATGACGACGCCGGCGGTCATCGTCGGCCAGGTTCTCGATCGAGTGCTGTTCCCGACCATGGCTCTGGTCCAGGAGCAGCCGGCGCGGCTTGCTCGTGCCTATCGCAGCGCGGTCGCGGGTTGCGCTCTGCTGGTCCTGCCCGCCAGTGTGGTCGTAGCGATCGTCGCGCCGGAGTTGGTTGCGGTCATTCTCGGGCGGGGATGGGTCGGGGTAGTCGCGCCGCTCCAGATTCTAGCGTTCAGCATGCTGTTCCGCACGAGCTACAAGCTTAGCGATTCCGTCTCGCGTGCAACAGGGACGGTCTACGCTCGTGCCTGGCGCCAGGCGGTTTTCACCATCGGCGTCTTCGCCGGTTCCTTCATAGGGCAATTCTGGGGCATAGAAGGCGTGGCGTTCGGCGTCGGCGCGGCCTTCGGGATCAACTTCTTCCTCATGGCACAGTTGAGCCTCCGCGTGACCGGCATGACATGGGGGGATTTCCTTGCGGCGCACCTGCCCGGGCTCGCGCTCGCGGGCGTTGTCGGGACTGGCGTCTGGGCAGTCGTGGACTGGCTGCGCGAGTTCCATCTATCTCCTCTTCCCCTGCTCATCGATACGGCATTGCTGGCATCCGCCGGAGGCTTGCTGCTGTGCTGGATCCTGCCGTCGCTGTTCCTTGGACGGGACGGGCTATCACTGCTGCGCCTGCTCGCGGCCGTGGCGCCTGCCTGGCCCAGGATGAAGAAGGCAACAGACTGACCAGCAGGACATTCGGGCCGCGGCTTTCATGCGCCTGCGATGCGGTGGCCATTCGCGCCTGGGGTATGGGAACTGACCTCCTGTCGGGCACGTCGCGATGCCGGTTTTAATCACGAGAAATTGGGGAAGGGAAATCCAACATGACTAAACTGACTGAGGTTGGCGCGAAATTCCTGATGACTGAATTCGGCAGCGACGCAGGCATTGGCGGCGACTGGCTGAACATTGACGATGGGACCCAGCCGAGCGGAAAAGAAAGCGGTAACGAGACGGGTCATGTGCTCTCCGATCTTGGCGAGGGGCTTGCTGCCGAAACCGGCCAGGGCAGCCACACTCCGAACTTGGAACCAGCCGCGAGCAAGCTCGATCTCATTTCCGGGCATGGGATCATCCCGCCATCGGGAGACGACGGCGGATTGAAATTCACCGGACAGGCCCAGGTGCCGGCTGGACTTGCCATCCATCTGGACAGCACCTTTGTCGACAGCTCCCGGAATCATGCGGACAGAAGCGTCACCTACACCGCCCCTGCCCTTGCAGACACCGGCACGGTCTCGACAGGGGGCGCTGTCGCCACCAGCAGCCTCCTCGCCGCCAGCTCGACTGCGATCGACCCGATCTTCGAGACCAGGGTGGCGACCGCAGGCGACGACGTCGAGGAGAAAGGCTCCGGTACGATTGGGACCAACATCAGCGATCTGGAGCTGGGTTATGACGGCAGCACCCGCCAGACCGTCGGCCTTCGCTTCACCGGCATCGACATCCCCAAGGGTGCCATCATCACCAGCGCCTACATCCAGTTCCAGGCCAACGAGGTGAAAACCGGCGCGGCCTCGCTGCTGATCCAGGGCGACAACACCGACAACGCCAGCCCCTTCACCAGCGCCGCCTTCAATGTCTCCTCGCTTCCCCGGACGACGGCATCCACCGCCTGGACACCGGACCCGTGGACCGTCGTGGGCGAACAGGGCCTTGCCGAGCGCACGCCGGACCTTACGGCCATCGTCCAGGAGGTCGTCAACCGCTCCGGCTGGGTGGCGCTCAACAACATGGCCTTCGTGATCAGCGGCACCGGGACGCGCACGGCCGATTCATACGAGTACAATCCCGCTAGTGCGCCGCTGCTGCACGTCGAATACCTGTTGCCAGGATCCGGCAAGCCGGTGGCCTTCAACACACCCGCCGATAGCAATTCAGCCACCAACGAGATTAACGAGCTCGCCGCGACCGGTGCCCCTACCGGAATTACTGCTTCGGCTACCGATCCCGATGCCGGATCGAGCGTCACCTACAGCATCAACGATGCGCGCTTCACCATCAATTCCAGCACCGGTGTCATCACGCGCTCGGCCGTCGGCACGCTCGACTTCGAGACCCAGCCGTCCATCAACCTGACGGTGACGGCGACCTCCTCCGACGGCAGCACCGCCAACAAGAGCTTCACTCTCGCCGTCCTCGACAGCCCGGAATCGGTCGCATTCAACGCTCCGCCCGACGCCAACACCGCAGCCAACCAGATTCTCCAGAGTGCCCCCGCCGGTACTGCCGTCGGCATCACCGCTTCGGCCTCCGATCCCGATGCCGGCTCGACGGTCACCTACACGATCGACGACTCGCGCTTCGCCATCAATTCCAGCACCGGGGTCATCACGCGATCGAGCACCGGCACGCTCAATGCTCAGTCCGAACCGACAATCAATTTCCACGTCAAAGCCACCTCGTCCGACGGCAGCTTCGATACTCACACTTTCACCGTTGACGTCACCGGTAGCAGCCAGCTGCCGACATCGGTGACCCTGGCCCATACCATCCTGACCTCGCAGTGGTCGCCGCCGAGCCCTGATCCTACTGACATCGTCTATATTTCTCACCTTGGCACGCTGCTGGTTGCCGACAGTGAAGTCGATGAAATGCCCATTTTTACCGGCAAGAATCTCTACCAAATGAATCTGGCCGGCAATCTCATGGGAACGCTCAGTACCATCAACTTCTCGGACGAGCCGGCCGGGGTCGCTTATAATCCTGCTAACCACCATCTCTTCTTCTCGGACGATACCGGCACGAAGAGCGTCTACGAGCTGAACCCAGGCAAGGATGGGCTTTACAACACGTCCGACGATATCGTGACCTCATTCAAGACCGCCGCGTTCGGCAGTAAGGATTCGGAGGCTCTTGCCTACGACACAAAACGCGGAGTGCTCTATCTCGAGGATGGCTCAAACCATAACATTTACACCATCGCTCCGGGCCAGAACGGCAAATTCGACGGCGTCCCAAGCACGGGTGGCGATGATGTCGTGACGAGTTTTTCTGTACAATCGCTCGGATCCCCTGCTGACGGGGGCCTCGCGTATGATGCGGTCCACGACCTGCTTTACGTCATCGTGTCACGCACCTCGGTGGCAATGATAACGCCAACCGGGAATCTGTTGGGCACGCTCGATATCTCGGCGGCCGACGCGCATAAACCGGCCGGATTGGCGCTGGCGCCGAGCAGCGACGATCCGAGCCACCAAATGAGCCTCTATATCGTCGATCGGGGCGTGGACAACAACACGGATCCAAACGAGAACGACGGCAAGATCTATGAATTCCATTTGAACGATTGGGTAATCGCCTGATCCGGCACGGGTTCGCGTCTTCAAGTCAGTCTTTAGGGCGTCCGGCTTGCCAATCCGCAAGCTGCCGGTCGGCTACAAAGTCTCAGCGCCGCCAGCGAGCCGTTCAGGCGGCTAGCGTTTTCCCGCAAACCATTCACGATGCGTTCAGGGCTTCAGGCGAGTTGAGCGAGGATATCGTCGACAACGCTTGGGACCGTGCCCGCAGTGTCGATATCGATGCCAGCGGGAAGATATTCCCGGGTATGATGGTAGCGCAATACCAGCCGCCGCTCGGCCGGATCGAAACCTGGCTCATTCGGTCGCCCATCCAATCGTCGGTTCAACGTCTCAACGTCTACGTCGAGCACAAAGACCTTGTCGAATAAGTCCAGGAATTTATGGAAATTGCGCGACCCGCCACAGAAGAAGGTGGCAGGATGGGTGGTGTCGGCAGCAATGGCCCGGACCTTGTCGACGGGCCAAATCCAGTGCGCGTATCCCCAGGCGATGTGATCCTGGCCTTCGGGTGGTCCTGGCAGTGCCTTGCCTGTTTCGGGGTCGCCGACGTAGGCCAAGGCCCGGTCACCATGGACGACATGATAACCCCGCCGCTCCAGTTCGGTGGCGACAGACGTTTTTCCAGTGCCGGAACCGCCTTCGATCAGGTAGTTCTTGATTCCCATAGGCGCCGTTTATCATGTCATTCAATCCGGCGAGAAGAGAACGACAACGTGGGAGCGGAACACCGGTTACAAAAATCGGCAATGGGACGATGCTCGATGCAACGAGTCTCAGCGCCGTTAAGAAAACCCGGACCGCCGGCGGCACTCTGGGCGCCGCAAGCGGTCTGGGCTTTCACGAAGGGCTGAGCCCTATGTCGTCGAGACGCTGTTTTTCAGCGACCTGCTCAATGATCTTTTTTCACCTGGCCGGGCGGGCCGACGTGAATATGGTTCTCGTCTCCCCAACCATTGCCGGGGCGTGTGCCGCCCGATTTGGCAATTGCCTTGGAGTTCAAGCTTGTGCCGAGCAGAAGCGTCACAGCCGGCGGCGTAACCGCCGCAAAACGCCCCGCTTTCTTAAGAAAGTCACGGCGCGCTTGAGCCTCCGAGACCAGCGTCTCTTGCGTCCGTTCCGAGCGTTTTGTGCTTTCTATTGACATTTCGACCTCCCACAAACTTTCTCAAATTCGCAGGTTGATCTTACGCTTTCCATACAGGCGCACTAGTTCCCCAAAAGGCTTAGATTTTCGTGCGAGGATTGAAGAGAGTGCGAGCGACGCGATGCAAGGGGTCCGACGGCCCACGTTTCGCCAACCCGTAGGCGCGTGAAAACCGCCATATGCCCCACATCAAATTGCCTGCCAGGCGCAGCGGGGCGCCAATGATGGGGTGGGTCGCCGTGAAGACGCGCCTCCAGTGCTGGAAACGGACCATCGGGCGTTGTGTACATTTTGCGGGGATTCTGGTTCCAAAGAAATGATGCAAGGCCAAGAGCTGGGTGTCGAGCGCATTGCGGGCGCTCCGATCCGGCATGGATTCCTGCAGTGACATCCAGTCCACGTCCTCGCTTTCCGCCAATCGGGCCAGATCATGAAGGTGCCTGAGATCTATCCTTCCGCGCCAGTAATCTCCCTCCTTGAGAAGGTCGTGCACCATCCAATGCAGGGCGCGAGACCGAGCGGGAGGAATGTTCACCCGAAGTCCTCCGAGTTGGACGAGTTCGGGAGGGGCATAGCAGGTTGGTTGGCTCGGCCGAAGTTCCAGCATTCCGGCGTCATGCTCGCGGGCCATGCCTCGGGCGCCCGCCACATCGACGTAGCCAAGCTCTTCAAGACAGGTCCGGGCGAACGTCTCTTCGCGCGGGTCCACGGCTAGATCGAGGTCACTCGTCATCCTGCTGGGAACCTGGCCGCCCGGCGAAAGAAACAGAGGAACGGCCCCCTTGAGCAGAAACGGTACGATGTCGCGGCCATTGAGGGCCGCAACGGCTTCACGCAGTTGGGTACGCAAGCGCAGGTTCCGTTCGCGATTGCAGTCGTGAACGAACCGAAGGTACTCGCGCACGTCCTGCGGGAGTTGATGGATTTGTCCGGCCCGAGCGAGAGACGAGAACAAATCGGGTGTGAGCAGAGTGTGATTTGCCAGAGCAATCACGGCCTGCCAGTCGGCGCTGTCGGTCGGAGCGCCGCGAAGTCCAGCGATCAACGCCTTAAGCGCGTTGCCTCTACTCGTCATGGCATGCTTTCGAGATAAGCTGTACCGCATCATCAAGCCCGGAATAGGTCAGGCAATAGGTTTGCGCCGAGCCGATGAGTTGGGTCAGCACTTCGAAAGCGGTGCCACTGAGCTCTCCGCCGGGTGCCAGCGCGCCGTTGAGCAGGCCGCGCAATGCGTGAGCTGGATCGATCGGCTCCAGGCTAGCTTTCGAGTCACGACCTCGGCGGAGCAGGACCACACAGCCAATGGGTATAGGAGCGGGAGGCAAGGGCACGAACGCCTTGGGCACGGCAAACCGTACACGCTTGCGGTCGGGGCGGCGACAGATCGGAACGGCATCGAGGCCGGGGCAGTATTTGGCCAGCAACGGCCATGCTCCCGCCTTGACCGCCGGGGCAAACGGAAGGCCGACGCCATGCCCGCTAGAGTCCAGCAGCGTCACATCGTCGGCGACAAAGCCAAATCCTGCATGGACCAATGCCAGGGTCAGCGTCGTCTTGCCCGCGCCCGGATTGCCACAAAGAAGGACGATGCGTTCATTTCTGAGAAGCGCAGCCGCATGGAGGGCAAGTTCATATGCGCCGTAGTCCAGAACCTCGGTCAGCAATTGCCCCTTCAGCATGACGGGCAGCTCGTCGAGGGAGCAGGACAAAATCCACTTGCCATCCCGCAACAGATTGACTCTCCCTCCCTGCCCAACCACCTCGAGCAGTACGTCGGCAGTATCTCTTTTGACCTCGAGGTGGCGAAATACGGAAATCGCGGGAAAGGCGTAGGCTGCCGGATAGACGATGCGTATCTTGAGGCCCGCAACCGCGACCACCTGGCTCACAGGCTTTTGAGCTGACGAAGTAGACAAGGGCGCGCAGGGCCGTATCAGGTTCAGCCGCTGCCAATCCTCGAGTGCAGCCTCGACATGCCTGTCTGCCTCAAGTCTATCAACGCCACTGCGCGCCATCTCGACCGAGATGGCGTGCGGTGGCATGCCCTCCTCCAGAGAGCGCCAGATGTCGGCAGCAGTATCGTTGACGGCGAAAATGGCCTTCTGGGAAGGGCTGAACAGGATATTTTGTCCCCTGACGCGTACCAACCGCCCCTGGATCACAAACGTGCCAGGGCCGTGATCGGCGGATCCTGATGCCATACTTCTGTCAATCGCCTCGTGCTGGTTCATCGCGGTGACGGTCCAATCTGTTGTTGCAAGCAGGGTGCATGCGAGCGGCACCTGTCTTTGCAGTTCGGATAATCATTGCCGACGCTGCGACTTCTCACAGCAACTCGTCGGAGAACCGGGCCACGTCCTGATGCGCCGCGATCCACTGGAGATGCGCCTTGTTCCAATATTCACGGGCGTTGGCGCCCGTCAGCAATCTGAAACCAGATGGCGGCAGTGGCAACGAGGAGGGGATTGGCTCGTCGGGCAGCCACAGCAAAACGTTGTCGCGGCTTTCAATCGTCAGCCGCCATGTTCTTTCCAGGCGATGGAATCCACGCATGTTGGCCGCGGCCAATGCGAAAACGGATTCCGTGATCCTCAACCTGGGCGACTGATCGACAGCCTTGATCGGCGCCTGATGTGTGATTTCGCCCTTGGACAGAAAGGCATGCATGCGAATGAGGGATTTGTCGACCCGCACCGTTTGCCCTGTTCCGTCCCGCTCGTTTGACGCAGGGTCCAGGCTGATCCCCGAGAAACATCCGTCAAACAGGCAATCTTCGATGATACCGCTGAGGAGATAGTCGTTCTCCACCGCATCATCCCTGATTTCGCTGAGCCAGCACCCTTTTAGGCGAAAACCGTCGGCGTGCTCGGCGAGGCGAATGCCATCCCAGCAGCGACGGGCACGCACCCCTTCTATTGTCGCATCGGTGGTTCCGTCCCTGACAAGCAGAGCCGCGCTGTTGCAGTAGGTATCCCGCCAATCAGACGTCAGCGGTACCTGGCCGTCGAAGCGGCCGCCGACAAAGCGAACCCCGGGACAGTTGCGGATGACGACGGGATAGCGATTGACCGGCAACGGCCCCTCGTCGCAGCCCATCGTCGCGCTGGGATCGCTGTTTCTGCTGTTGGCCACCGTGAAGGAAGCATTGCGAGCATTGATAGTTGCTCCCGGCTGGAGATTCCGAATTAATTGCTGTTTGAAGCCATACTCACCCGCCAGGACGAACTCGTTGCCTCCCGGCGTTTGGCCGCCTTGCGCTCGGAGCGAGCTCGGCAACAAAGCGATTACAGGATACAAGCCGGCGACGGCCATGAAAGAACGGCGGTCCATTCTCGTGCTCATTGACCTACCCTATCGCACAGCCGATGCCGTTCAAGGCAGGCCAGTAGCACCGCGTCGAGAACCCTTTCGGCGACGTCTTCGGGCGACGCAACCCTCTCCACGTTGACCGCCACCAGTACGCCGGCGTGATCTTCCGTTCCCATCCTCCACTCAAGATCGGTCGCAATCTGGCGGCAAGCACCATCCGCGGTCGACCACAGATCAAGGCCGCGGTCAGGAGATGTCCTTTGCATCCGCGAGGACCGATCGCCCCTTTTCAGAAGTCGATCTCGTGCCACGCCGATCTCGCCGCGCAGATGGACAAAAGCAATATCGTGCACGCCAATGGCGAACAGGATATCAAGCCACTTCTCGGATGTTGCCCCACGCCTGCTCTTAAGCAAGATGGATAGGAATCCCTGCAACAGGCCCTGGTCCATGACAATGATTGTATTTCTTCCCTGTCTCTCGCTTTGAACATAAGCAATCAGAAACGAAAGGTTCCAGATGACTCTGACTGTGTCGACAATTGATGATTGCCCACCTTCGATGACAAAGCGCGCAATTCGCGAGAGCAGGGAGCGAAACTCACGATCCCTAAGCCTTGGTGCAACAATACCTATTCTGTAGATCTGGCGGCTGATGAACTTTCTTGTCTCCGACGCTACCCGCACATCACCCACCAACGGGCCGTGCCGCCGCAAACCGTTCGCCAACAGGGTGGTTGCGGTTGTCTTTCCAATCCCGGGGAGACCAAAGAATTCCACAAATCGAATGTCTGTTTGAAGTGAGCGTGGTTCGACGTTTGGCGGCAAGCCTGCCGTCAGGTCATGGACTGTGTGCGAAGCCATGGGAATTTCAATGTTGAAAGAGCTGGGACCCTGGAACCGCGTACAATTTCGGACGCTCAGGGCCGGTCTGCAGTGATCGTTGGATGCCGCGGTAGAAGATGAGCAAAGCCAACGGCAGCCAGAAGAAAGGCGCTGTCGATGGACCGAAGGAGTCGCTCATCTGGTTTGCGATGATGTAGTTCCACAGGGAAACCGACGTTCCAAGCACCATCACATTCACTTCTGCCGCATGGTCACCCCCCCTGTCATTGCCGAACAATGTGCAGAACACGACCCTGACCAGATATGCCATGACCACGAGAACCAGCATCGACACCAACGCCAAGCCGGGCACTCCCAGTGTTCTAAAGAAGTCAATGAACAGATTATGGCTATGGGGTGCGATATCTTCCACCCATTGCCCTGCCCCCACACCCGTGAACGGGTGCGACAGGCCGAGATCGATCGATATAGACCACAGTCGCTGCCGCGATACCACCGAATGCGCCTCGCCTCCGGAAAGTTGAAGGGCCAGCAGGCCGTAAGCCCGTGGATTTAGGAACTGCAATGTCAGCAGGCTCGCTTCGAACAATACCGGAGCGGCAATGGTTCCCACTATCACTTTTAACGGACTCTGCTTTCTTCTGATTAAATATATACTGTATAGTGCAAAGAAAAGACCAAGGCCCACCACGCCGAGAACGAAGTTGGTCTTCGAACCCGATTTCACCAAACCCAGGAGCACCGCAGCGAGGCAGCCCATAAGGAGAAGTCGATGCCGGCGGGATGTGACCAGCTTCGCCGCGACAAGCGGCAGACCAGCCGACAACGCGATCCCGAGTTGGTTCGAGTGCTTGAAATAGCCTTCAGCCCGATCGGCGAATCTGGCATCGCCCAGCCCGATTGCGACAACACAGGATGTTACGACAGTCATGATGACTATGGCCGTCACAATCCTGTCGATTGCCACGAGGCCCTTGGGTCTCGTGGAGATCGCCGCGACTGCTGGAATGATCGCGAAACCAAACACTTGTGAGAAAACCGCGCGCATCGTCCTCATCGGATTGTCTGCGTAGAGCATCGACAGTAGAGAGAGAACGATGATGACAGCAGATATCGTCAGCACCGCAGTCGTCAGGGCGGCTTCAATCCGATGGAGGCGTCTTGCTGTTTCCGCGTAGGCACCGACACTTAACAGAGCGCAGAACAGTGCCAGCACGAAGGAAAGCGAGCCATCCGTTCCGGCAATCCGCGTGGCGCCAGGGAACCAGATGGACACGATCAGCAAAAGGACAGATACCTGAAGCATAGGTGGAATGTCACGTAAGAGGCATTATGCGGGAACTGCGCGCCGACGCAGCCTCGCGTTGATGAGCAACGTCCAGCGTCTTGTTGTCCCGAATAGCTGCACTGATAAACACAGGCTTGGCGTCCGGATCATAAATCATTGCATGCTGCCGCACGGCGGGTGAATTTCCGCATACCTATTTCCATGCAGCGTAGGCTCGGCGGGTGGACAAGGAAATGAGCGAAAAGGGGGCATTCGGACAGGGTGCTCTACGCCTTTTGTGCAGCGCGGGGGACTGTGCGGCGATTTCCCGCCCCTCGACCGCTCGCCGGCGAGGCGGTGCAGCCGGATTGAGTGTTGGTACCGATTTCGCAGATGTGGGAGACTTGGAGATGGCACACTGAGTCTTCCACCCATAGGAGATCGCCGTGCTTTGGGGCCTTGTCGTCGTCGGTGTTATCGGCATTTTGCTGGGATTTCGTTTTCGAGTTGCCGCGCTCATCATCATGACCGCGGTGACTGTCGTGGGCGGCGTCGCTGCAGGCGGCATCGGCAGTGTATTTGATTGGCACCACCTCATCTCAATCCTGCTTCTCGTTGTCGTTCTGCAGGGTGCCTACTTGCTCGGCCTCTTCCTGGGCGTAATCTGGCGCCAAGGCATGTCACGTGAGCAGTAATGGTCCGCGGCTGCCATTTCGCCGCGGCCGGCCGGCGCCGCACCTTTCGCCATCGCGGTCGCGACAGCACGCTGCGGTTTTTAGGCAAAGCAAAGCATCGGGCAAGAATTTGCGATGCGCATTAATCAAGACGCACGGTCGAATTTCATCACGGCGCCCACAGTCCGGACGAGAATGACAACATCGGCCCATAGGGACCATTCCCGCACATATCGGCTGTCGATAGAGACACGACTGGGATAATCCATTGCGTCTCTGCCGGCCACCTGCCAAAGGCCAGTTAGCCCAGGCCGGGTTTTTAGATAATCGATCGCAGAGGAGCCGTAACGTTGAAGTTCGTCGGGAACGACTGGACGAGGGCCGACGCAACTCATCTCGCCGCGCAGCACGTTGATGAGTTGAGGCAGCTCATCCAGGCTCGACTTCCTGAGAATGCGCCCTAGGAATGTGATTCGCGGGTCATTCTTGAATTTCCAATTCTGCTCCCACTCCTTGGCGGCTTCGGGATTGCTCGCGAGATAGTCGGCCAGGACCCGCTCCGAGTTGGCCACCATGGTCCTGAATTTGTAACAGGCGAAGCGCCTGCCGTTGAACCCGATCCGGGTGTGTGAGAACACCGCCGGTCCGCCGTCGGTCACCAATATCAAAAGGGCAACCGCCAGCATCACCGGCGCAGCGAGGACAAGCGCGATCAATGCGACGGTCATGTCCATCATCCTCTTGCGCCGGCCTCCAAGCGGACGGAGGTTTTGGCCGACGCGGATGCCTGGCCCGCGGTGCTTTATGTCAAAGGCGCTTATTGTCACGGATGTCACCAAGAAACACTGCTGGTTTTGCTGCCCAACTTCACAGCGGCGCGTCATTCTCGGCAAGAGAAGCAAAGGAGGTAGCGCCGTACCCAGCGCTCGTTACCCCCTTAGCCTGATCCGAGCGTCGCAGGCGTAGCCGCGGTAAGTCTTCCGATCAAACGGGGTATCACCTAGCATCCGTTTGCTGCAGTAGCAGTTCGGGCAGGTTCGGCTGTATTGCCAAAGCGCGCATTGGAACGGGTTCGGCCACAAAGAGGTCAGAGGGCCAACCAAATTTGGACCGTCACTCGCCTGGGCGAGAATAGAATAGACAGGAACTACTTTACCAAATGCGAAGGCCGCAAGCGCGTCAGCCAACGCAATGCAGGAAATGCACGCGCATCGCGCCCAGACGAGACCGGCAGGGCAGCGGATCCGCTTAAAGGACATTGCCGGCCTACCAGATAGTGAGAGCGCGCAACGTGGTGCCCAGCTTCATGCCTACATCACGTCATTTTTCAGCAAGGCCGTTTGCTCGTGATGTTCCCGAGATCGACCGTGCCGAAGTCCTTGCTCTCGTGCGCAAGCAAATAGCCTTGCTCGATCTCGATCTCTCCGGCCTCACCGTGGTCGTTGGCGCTGCGACAGGATACCAAGCAGTGACTGCGGCCGCGGCGGCGCTCGCTAAGGCCAGCCGCGTCGTTGCGCTCACTCGCATATCCTCCAGACATCCGGGCCTGGCAGCAGCCGCGACCGCGACGTTGGCATTTGCCAATTTTGCCAACGTGTCGGAACGCGTGGAAGTGACGGACCGCATCGACAGCCGCAAATGGCAGGACGTCGACCTCGTCACGAACTCCCTCCAGGTCGGGCCGATTTCTAGATCGCTTGTCGAACTCTTACCCTCTCATGCGGTTGTTTCGCTAATGGCTGGACCATGGGAGCTTCGGCCTGGCACTGTGGACTTCGACGCCTGTGACGAGGCTGGCATTAAGGTTGCGGCTCTCAATCTCAACCATCCAGCCGTAGACCTGCTGCCAGAGTTCGCGCGGTTATGCTGCACCTTGCTGGACGATGCCGGTGTCGATCTACGCGCGGCCAAGCTCGCCATCGTCTGCGACACGCCCTGTGCATCATCCCTTGAATATGCGCTCCGCGAGCGCGGGGCGGGAGTAAGCGTTTTTTCGCACCCGGTGCTGCTGACCGACGATGCATGGGATGTCATCGTCGTAGCGATGCGACCCAGCGACAAACCACCAATGGACATCAACAGCCTGGGCCGAATTGGCCGGAACTCGAACCAAACGCTGTTGGTGCAGTTCAGCGGCGGGATCGATCGCTCGGCCGCCAGCTACTTCGGCCTCACGGTTTGGCCGCCGAAGAGGCCCGGCCGCGATCAGCTAGGCTTGCCACTTGACGTACTCGGAGCAGCTCCGACGGTCCGCAGGCTGACGGGAGGGCTGAAAGCCGCCGAAGCAGCATATCGGGGCGCAGAACTGGGCGAGGACAGTGTTGGATTCCTCGTGAAGGCAAGGTCCGCGACCATTGAGAGGCAACGCACTTAAACACCAGCGCGAGCGAGTCTGTTTCGCGAAAGCGACCCGGACGGGTGTCCAACCTCAACGGGTCCGGCAATTGTTGCCGGACCGGCTAGGTAAAATCCGAAGCAGCCGTCATAGCAACATCTGTCTGAGCTTGTAGGCTACTTCCGTGCGGTTCGTAGCCTTCAGTTTCTTCATGATATTGCGGATGTGGACCTTGACGGTGCTCTCGCAAAGATTGAGTTCGTAGGCAATTATCTTGTTCGCCTTGCCTTTCCTGAGCGCCTCTACGACCGCAGCCTCGCGTATCGTGAACATGCCAGCGAGCGGCCGCGCACCGTTTGCCGTCGAGTGGATGATCTCTCGAAGCGCCAGCACGCAGCTGGCGGGTACAAAGATCCCTCCGGCGCGAGCGAGACCAATGGCCTCGGCAGCGACCTTCACCTTCACACTTGTGGGAATGTAGCCTCGGGCTCCGCATTCGAGTGCGGCGAGAACCTCCCCCGGGTCGTCGGAATCCACCACGACGATTACGGGTACGGTGCCAATCTCAGCAATGAAGTCCGTAAGTTCCGCCCGAACACTCTGCTCGGAGACCTTTCTGGCGCCAAGAATGACCAGTACCGCGGATGGATCCTCTTTCCCAGCAATGTGCTGGATCTCGTCAAGCGATCCTACCGCGCTAACGCGCAAAGTGGGATTGTGTTCGATAAGGCCACGAGCAAGGCATTCACGTTCAAGCGCTCGCTTGTCTACAATCAGGACTAGGCCTTCGCTTCGGTGCTCTTCTTCGACATCGGATCTGCCTAGGCCATTCGAGTCCGGCAGATGTCCATTGTGTAACGGTCGTATTGCATCATTCCAGGAATCGGAAGTTTGGTGAGGTCCCATCGCCTTACATACTCCTCTCCGTCCGACTTGCTTTTCTCCCATTTGATTGGGCCCCGCAAAGCTTGTCAGACGCGTGAACTGATACGCTCCATCGTGTCAGGCTGCCTAGATTTAACCGAGGATTGGATTCAAGGAGTAGAGCATACGCCGCCCCAACGCACGGACGTATGGCCTCCCCGCCCTATGGAGGTAACCCAACCTAAAGGGCATACTACAATGCTGTGGAAAGGGCGCATTAATCCTGGTTAACAATTGGTAATTATATATTAGCTAGCTAATATGTCCAAAGGTATTACAACCTGTAATTGCGTTCAGCTTATCTCGCATCAATAAGCTGAGACGGGGGTTGCGACTGGTCATCCCCTGTTTGCCGGCCAACAACCCATACGGCCGCCAATCGCGGCGAACTCGGCGACCGAGGTGCACATTGGTTCGACCTCTCCGCCACGGCCAAGCGCCTCGGCAACACCAACCGGATCGATGGTGGCTTGGTCAGTGGTTTCCCGCCAAGGCGAGAACGAGGGATAGTAGCAGCGCTGCAAGCATGATCCGGCAAATCGCCGGAAGAGAGCGTGAGGCGGCGCCTGCACGTCACTGGCTGATCGGTCATCGGTTGAGCCCGGAATGTTGTCCTCATACTTCTTTCGTATGCTTTGCGCGTCTTGGGTATGAGCGCATATAGTCTGTTATCCCCCGGCGCCGTTTCTCACAAACTGCCCGTCGGTTAGGCCCGGTGTCCTAGCCCCATCCCAACAAGGGGGTGCCGGGCCGCTCCATCCAGACCCGACTGAAGCCGCCGCCTCATCTGCGAGGCGACGGCCGTAATTGCGGTCCCAGGCGTGCTGACCCGCAACAGGTCACGTTTGGCCCAGCGGCGGATGGGCTTCACATCAGGGCTTGCAGGACCGATAGTCTCAACCTGAAGCGCGAGGGGTATTTCTGACCATGCGCCACATCAAGGCAATGAGCCTCGCTCCCACGGATGGCGTCCGCGATTATCTGGCCGCGCAGGAGAAGAAGTCGCTGCTGCGCTTCCTGACCTGCGGTTCGGTGGATGACGGCAAGTCGACGTTGATCGGACGCCTGCTGTCC
>NZ_JAPYKQ010000036.1:0-19471 GCF_037179625.1 Mesorhizobium sp. Cs1299R1N3
ACGGCGTCTGCGCTGATGTAAACCAGATCCGTGACGTCACCATCCGACACCTCATCCTCTCAGATTAAGGTGTTGCGACGATCGGTTGAACCCGCCGCCCAATTGCCGCCGTTCTGCAATGCGCCCAATGTCGGTCATTTCGGCCGAGATGGCCGCCGACCAAAGCGGACATTGCTGGTGCCTATGCTGAGGCCGCGGTTGCGCCAGATGCGGTGGTCGACGCTCAGCAACCATGTGCTCGACGGTCCGCTCCTGTAGCGGCTGTCAGCGCGCTTCGAGATGATGCCTCCGAGTCCCATCCTGCCGGCGAAGCGGAAGACCGCAAGCGCACTGCCCTCGAAATGCTCGCTGTATTGGATCTTGCCGAGGCCAGGCTCAACCAGCTGCCGCAGCGCCTCCTTGCGCCGCAGCAGCGGCAGGGAGGCTAGATCGCGGCCGTCGAGATGGAGGATATCAAACGCAACGAACACCAGCCGGCTCGGCTCGTTCCAGATCGCGCTTTCCAGCGCAGGGCAATCGGGGTCTTCCTGCTCGCGTGGCACAATGACCTCACCGTCGAGAATGGCAGTCCGGCATGGTAGATCGACGGCCAGTGCGATGAGCCAGTATTTCGTGGTCCAGTCACGGCCGTTTTTGCTGTAAAGTCGGACGCCGCCATTATCAATGATGACCTGCGTTCGGTAGCCGTCGAGATTGGGCTCGTGGACCCATCCCTCATCTGCAGGCGGCAGATCCACACGAATCGGGATCTGCGGCGGAATAAACTCCAGCCGGCCGCCATTGACCTTGGCACGGTTACTCAATGACGCCACCTTTGATCGCGCAACGGCGGCTGACCGGCACAGGCAGCACGACAGCACCCCAACATGATGCCCGCCACCTGTGCCGAGCCCCCGCCAAGCCGCTACGAACATCTGCGCACAAGGCCGATTTGTCGTTAGCTTCGCATCCTAATACTTGTCCTGGCGTACATATCTCGCTCGGTGCGGGGCTCTTACACCGTTCCCGACCGGCTTAATGCTGTCCGGATTGCCGCCAGCCTACGTAGCTCTTGCCGTTCGTCAGTTCACGGAAACGCACACCGCTCTCTTTGTTTTTAGGTCAATCGGGGAACCGTTGATGCTTTCCTGGATTGCGATTTTCGGACAACCTTGGTCAGTCCATCAAAAGCACCACCGCAGGATGCAGCTTCTTCAGATTAGGCAATGATTTCGATTGCCAGGGTATATCGGGCGTTCCACGCACGACAAGCCGAACATCGGGATGCTTGCGCACCTCGATGGCAAATTTCGCCAGCAGGTTGATGCCGGAAGAGTTAAGGAAGTGAAGGTCCTTCAGATTGAGCGTAATACAGGCGGGTTTCGAGGCAAGAACACTGGCCGCCAACGCCGCGATAGGCGCACCGGCGTCAGAACTTGCAAGCCGCATTGTGCCATAAAAGAAAATTTCGCTTTCTTCAGTCCACACGCGGTAGTCGTCTGTCTTGATTTCCATAGCTTGGCATCGTCTCATCTAGTTGTGAATTTGCGAGATCGGAATGGAGGCGTATGTCTCCACGCAAATCCGATCGCTTTCGTCGGCGGCGCTGAATATCCAAGCTAGGCGCGCGCCGTAGTCGCTCATCAACGTCAGCAATCCTAGTCCGGAGCCTCCTATGCCGGGGTTGGCGGCATTGGCTTCAATTCGCTGTATTAGCAGGTCCATAGGGTCGCCAACCGTGATGTCCGCCAGAAGGCTTTGGAACTCAGACGCATCTTCGCCATCGACGTCATTCGACACCTTGAGCTTGAAGCACTCCAAATCCATCGACGCCTCGATCACGATCTCACCCGGTGCACGAAACTTGACGGCATTTTCGATGAGTTCGTTGACCAGATATCCAATGCTGTGCCGCACTTCCATGTAGTCATTGCGGGAGGATCGGAAGCGCAACGCGAAAAGATCGGCGATGAAGTCTGAGGTCGTGGCACAATGACGCCAACTTAAGTCGAGAGGGCCGTCGAACAGCCGCACTCGACTGATGCTCTCCTTCATCCCGATCGCAATATCGGGGGTCCCGAACAGCGTTGTCATGCTATGTGTGCCTTATGATTACGAGGGTAATGTCGTCGTGGATCTTCTGGATCCCGATATGGGCCATCAGATCGTCGATGATGCCGGTCTTGATGTCCTCGGCGCTGCTGCCGTGACGCTTTTGCGCACTCCGGCAGAGGCGCTCGAACCCGAACAGAGTTTTGTCCTGATCCTCGGCCTCGGTCACACCGTCGGTGTGGAGCACGATCACGTCGCCGCTCCCGAACAGGATGTCACGAGTGGCAATGAACTTCGAGATGTCGCTCTCCAGGCCAACCGGCAGACCCAGATCAATCGTATCGATACGTTCGACTGCCCCATCCGCACGCACGACGAGAACGTCCTCATGCTGGCCGGATAGCGTTACCCGCTCGTCCTCGAAGTCAAGGAAGGCCAGCGAGAGATGCTTGCCGCTGTTCGTCCGCTCGATGTTCTTGTAGATAGCCCTGTTCAATCGATCGAGAAACTGGTGCGGATCCCCCTCGTTGGTCTCCTGCAACGCGCGTGCAACGGATTGGACCATCAGCATCAGCACGCCGCTCTCGAGACCATGACCGGTGACGTCGCCGATGCCGATCTTGACCCGTGGCCCATTCTGCAGGACGTCGTAATAGTCGCCGCCGACCTCGTCGGCTGGCCGCATGTACGCTGCGATCTCCAGCCCCGGAATCGCCTCGAGTTCGATTTGCTTCGGCAGGACCATCATCTGGATCTGCCTGGCGACCGCCAGTTCGGCACCAAGGCGGACGTTCTCGTCCTGGAGCTTTTCGTTGAGCGCGGAAATCTCCTGATTTGCGTCCCCGAGTTCCTTGGTTCGTTCGTCGACGAGTTGCTCGAGGTTTTCCGTGTGAAAGCTGATCTGCTCGGCCATCCGGTTGAAGGCGATCCCTGCCGCTCCAACCTCGTCGCGCGTTGGAATGCTCACGCGGACTGAATAGTCTTTGGACTGGAGCCGCTGGGCAGCGCTGGCAAGCGCTCTGAGGCCCGCAGTGATTCGCTTCGAAATTCCGAGCACAGCGGCAAAAACAATCAGAAGCGAAACGGCGATCGCGGCGATCTGGAAGAGCAGTATACGGTTGGTCGCGCGGGAAATACTCTTCTGCGCGGCGAACAGGGATGCATAGATCTCCCGTTCGGGAACGACGATCCCGACCGACATCATTTCGGACTTGATTGGTCCAGAACTCCACAGATTGGTCGGCTTCAATCTTTTGAGAACAACGATGTAGGGTACGCGTTCGCCCTTGTCATCGAGCATGATATGCTGAATGACACCGTCATTGTTCTGGTCGAGAGGCAGCGACGCGATAGCTGGCTGCGTGCTTCCCCGCAGGGATCTTTCCAGGCCGGTGACGCCCTGGGCGCCCGCATCGCTCGATGACGTCAGGCCGATGATCGCTTGCCCCGACGGATTGATCGCCACCACGTTGCCGGTCGACATCGTGAGGAAGCCGAACCCGGTTTCAGCGATCTTCACACGTTCGACGACTTCCGCGAGTTGATCGAGAGTGATATCCGCTCCCGCCGTACCGGCGATGCCGGTGCGATCGCGCGTCCACAACGGGTGGAAAAAGCTGACGATCAGCTTTCCCGTGATCGCGTCCGTGTAAGGCGCTGTCTGGGTGATATCGTCAGGAACCGGACGCGAGGCCGAATCCCTGGCCCATTGCTGCCATGATCCATAGATTCCGGGAAAGAAAAACTCCCAGAACTCCGCCTTGTTGTGCCCTGGGTAAAGCCGGTCGAAGGTCTGTGCCTGGTCCGTATACGGTACCGTCCTGAAGATCGGCCGTTCTTTTGGACCAATATAGTACATCTGCAGTTTGGACGCCCCGCTGGCCATGAGCGCTGGCGCAACGAGGTCCAACACGGTGCTGTCTTCTATTTCCCGTTGAACGCTTGGCAGCGGAGTGTGGTCGGCGCCCAGCAGGTAGCCCCAGACGCTGACCACGGAAGGCGCGCCCGGCAGGTTCTGCGCCCAATCGCCACGCGCGTCGTAGACCACCTTCATGGAGCCGGGCGTCTCCTCCGAAAGCGTGGCTCCGACCTGTTGCTGCCGGCCTGGATCGTCGATTTGAGCCTGTAGCACGCCGGCCAGGGCCTTGACGTCGCCATGGACTCGATCGAGCAGCAGGTCGACGCTCAGCGCTGTCGATTCGGCGTAGGAACGAATGTATTCCTGATTTGCGGTCGTAAGGCCCTCGCCGACTTCCGATGTGGCATCGCGCGAAAGCTTTTGAACGTTCCAAAGCGCCAGGCCACCGCTCAAAAGGAGGTCGAACAGTACGGCGCCGCCAACGACCAATACGAATTTTGCTCGAAATGAGCGCAGGCCGAAGCGCGGTGTACGCTCATCGTCTGCTTTCATTGCGGCCGTCGCCCCGATGCGACCCAGATGGGCCAGCCCGCATAACCCTTGGGGTGGAGCGCAGCGAAAATGTGGTCCTCGAAGCCCTGCCGGAACCGTGCGACGAACTCCGGTCCATCGCCGCGCTTGGTCGCCATCTCGCCCGCATAGACATCCGACCAGGCCGCAATGACGTCGGCGAAGTCCTGCGGATCGCCGTCCAGGTTAGTGACCATGAAGGTCTCCACGCGGATGTCGTCGAATCCGGCTTCCACCAGGTATCGCCGGCTCTTGGGCCCAAGCTCGACGTCCATCTCGAAATGCCCGAAGAGCTTCGCCACCTCGTTGTAGGTCCAGCGAATGCTTTCGGCGCGCGGCTCGCCGAGGCAATGCGAATTCTTCTCGTTGGTGATATAGACCCGCCCGCCTGGCTTACATATACGGTAGAGCTCCTTGAGGATAAGTTCAGGTCGATTGAAGATTTGCAGGGAATGTCGGCAGGTGACCAAGTCGAACTGCCCTTCATCGAGCAGCATCTCCGACGCATCGCCATAGGTATACTCGATGCCCCGGATGTCGAACTCCCGCATCACACGTCGAGCATAGTTCAGGCTTGACATGGAGTGATCGAGGGCGACGATCCGCGATGGCTGAAACTCCTTCTGCGCGAGCACGGCGAAATCACCGATTCCGCAACAGATGTCAGCCATAATGATCCCGGGCCTCATGCCGTGTCGCGGCAAGATTGCGCGCTCGTGGCGCCATGTCATCTTTGTCTGAGTGCGCAGGATCGGTACGAACCCGCCTTCCTCAAGGAAACCCTGCCCCGGATAGAATTCGGTGTCATACTCCTCGACCGTGATGTTCGGTTCTATGCCGCTCAGGCGACCGAATTTTCGCGAGGTCCATCCGACGACGCTTGACGTGATGACGACGAATTTGAGATCGGGTCGAGCGCGACAAGCGTCGATGATGATTCTCGAAAAGGTGTGAAACGCAGCATTGTTCATCTGCGTCAGGCGCCTGACATTGACGTAGAGAACGCCGCGCACGCGGCCGATCGCATCGCGAAGCAACGCTATGCTGGGCCCAAGCTCATCAATCGCCTGAGGCCGGACCACTCCCGATATGCAAAACTCCTGGTTATTGGCGTCGTATTGCACCTTGAAGCGCGGGAGAAGGTCGTAAGGGCTCAATTTTGCAAGCTCTCCAGCGGAAGATCCACGACAAGCTTGATTGCATCGCCCTCGGCTTCCTCGATCCAGAGTGTCGCGTTGTAGTCCACAGCCAGTTCCAGGAGTACGACATCACGGCTGGGCGCGAGATCCCCAGACACCGAATTGAGGTATCGCTCTGTGGCCTCTTTTCCTGCGAGTTGCGACACGGCTTCTTCGTAGAATTGCCGCTCCTCAGGCACGCAAGGAAATGTCAACTCGATTCTATCCGTTCCGCCATGCCGAGACACCTTGCATGCCAGTTCGCCGTCGGCATGGCGCGTGCGAAAGGCGACTTCCAGCAATTCATTTAAGGCAGCAGAAAAGAGATTTGAATGATGGACCGAGTCTGACCTGTTTTGGCTGATCATCCGGGCCATGTATGTCGAGACATAGTCGCAAAGTTTCCAAGCGGAGACAAAAGCTTTGATTTCCATGTCGATCTGGATCATCGGTGCAAAGGTCGGCTCGCCAGCCAGGTGATGATGAACGGTTCCCATTGGCTTCCTCACTTGCTCCATTATTGTTGAATCCTCGGGGTGATGGCCTCCGCGAGGACAAGGGTCACCGCGCACCTGATCAGTCAGTCTCGCACCGACTCGAAGAATTGCGCGGTATCTGCCTTGATCGTTCTGCAAATCTCCACTTCACCGTTAACAAAGGGTGCAAGGCGCTAGAGCGCCCGATTTGATCGCTCCATCGGCCGTACCACTCTCAGCGGGGACTGCCTGATGAAATCGCTGACCGCCTCGACGCCAAGTGGCCGCCCCAGGAAATTACCTTGCAGACAATCGCAATTTTCCTTGATCAGCCACCTTGCCTGTGCCGACGTCTCGACCCCTTCGGCAGTGACATTTATTCCCAGGCCGTGTGCCAGATTCATGATTGATCGCACGATCGTTTGGCTTTTGAGATCGGTGTCCAGGTCCGTGATAAAGTATTGATCGATCTTCAAGGTATCGAAGGGAAAGTTCTTGAGGTAGCTTAGCGATGAGTAGTATGTTCCAAAATCGTCGAGGGAAATTCGTATTCCCAAGACGTTCAGCGTATTCAGTGTGTCGATATTGTCGATCGTCCTCTCAAGCAGGACCGTCTCGGTTATCTCAAGTTCAAGTCTGTCGGCTTCGATTCCGACTGCGTCGATGATCTGAGCGACGGTGTCCGTCAGCGAACCGCTAAGGAACTGAACTGGTGACAGGTTCACTGCGACTGTCAGCGAGGAAGGCCACGTCATTGCCTGGCGACAGGCCTCCTCGAGCACCCATCGTCCAATGTCGTCCATCAGACCGTCGGCTTCGGCGATCGGTATGAACACGTTGGGCGGAATGATTCCAACCTCGGGGTGTCGCCACCGCAGCAGCGCTTCGAAACCGACCACTGAGGAGGGAGGCCGAATGAGCGGCTGATACTCCAAATAAAGCTCGCCCCGCGCCAGCGCGGTTCGAAGGCTGCGTCTCAGATTCTCGCGTTGCTCGAGCAAGAGCAGCATCGAGCGGTTGAATGTTCGAGCGCAGCCGCGTCCGTCTGTCTTGGCCGCGTAAAGAGCAATGTCGGCGGCTTTCATCAACTGTTCGCCATCGGTCCCGTGCTCCGGCCCGAAAGCAATTCCGATGCTCGAGCCGACGAAGACGGGAATGCCGTTGATGACGAACGGGCTCTTGAAAGCGTCGACCAGCGATCCGGCGAGGCGCTGAGCCTCTGCGGGCTGCTCCTTTCCCAATTGGATGACAGCGAACTCATCGCCGGCATACCGGTATGCGGATTCGCCGTCCTGTAACGCGTCGCGGATACGACCCGCGGCGAGTTGAAGAAGAGTGTCGCCTGCGCCATGGCCGAGCGTGTCGTTGACCGCTTTGAAATCGTCAAGGTCGATTTGCAGAAGGGCGGCTTTCGGCTTTGATCCGCCGAGGGCGGCCATTGCCCGCTGCAGCCGATCGCCGAATCGCCGGCGATTCTGTAGTCCGGTCAGCACGTCGTGCGTCGCTTGATGGAGCAGAATTACATGCTCTTGCTCCTCTACCACGCTCCGCCCATCGCGCTCCCTTGATTCGATGATTCCCACGCCATTTGCAGTGGCGAAGACGAAAGCGGACCGCGGCGATTCATCCGATGATGGTGGCAAATCAATGCTTGCCGGTGAGCCGCCATGGAACACACGAAGAAATTCGTCACGATACTTCGCATCGAGGAAACTCGGGTAGATCTCCCAAACGGCGGCACCCGGCACCACCGCGCTTCCGTACACGCCTTTGAGTTTGGCTGCGTAGTGCGTCAGACAGAAGTCGCGATCATAAAATGACAAAAATTCGGTCGTGTACGCCAAAAGGTCAGCGAACAGCGCTTCGCCGGGACGTGGTGCATCGGCTGAGGAAGGCCCCTCCCTCTCCGTGCCGACCCCTGTTGCCTCCGGGTGCAATAGCCACCTCCATAGGCGGTAAGAATCTGCGTCCCCAGTCCAGAAATAGCATGACTGTCAAGCTTCGCATACCTTCAACTCGCAATCTCAACAACAATCGCGGGCAAGGCAAGCTTCCTGTGACTGGCGGCGATAAGGATGAACAGTTGGTTAATAAACCGGGATTGGCTATATGACTGATAGCGCGGTGGACGGGACACGAAATATTCTGATTCATGCGGCGGCGTGATCTTTCCCGCCCCTATGTGACCCGCCCGCATCAACATTCCGATCCGGCAATCAGCTGCCGAGCGCCTTCAGCCAACCTTCAAAGGAAGGGGCCTCGTCGTGTCCGGCAGTCGAAACGGAGTGGGTGGGGCGCGGCAACACCACAGCGCTGCGGCCTTCGCGGGGGCTGTAACCGAATTCCTTGCTGAATGCTCGGCTGAAATTAGCCGCTGAACTGAACCCGAAGGCTTCCGCAATTTCAACAATGCGCCGGCCGTCCGCCGGATCGCTGAGCGCGACATGGGATGCCAGAAGGCGACGGCTTTGTATGTAATGGAGAACCCCACCGCTCGGTCCGAACAATTGATAGAGACGAGAGCGCGAGACGCCGAGCGCCCGGCACATTGAATCCGGTGTCAGATGAGCAGCGTCCAAATTGTGTTGGACGTATCGACGCGCTCGCTCCATCAGCGCAACACTCGCCAATTGTTCGGCGGCCGCGGCATGTTCCGCCGGAGGCGCGAGGCAGGCAATAATCATGCTGCGCGTCGCGTGAACGATGCGGGGCAGATCTTCAGCCGTGAGATTGCGCATTCTTCCTTCGATGCTGCTGAGGTAGTCCACCAAGAGGTTGGCAAAGTTGCCGGACAGAATTGAATTGTTCTTTGCGTCGAGGGTTGACGCCGCGTCCGAGAACAAATCACGTGGCAGGTAGAGGAAGAGACTTTCCGAGTCCGTTATTCTCCCTCGAAACGGATAGCCAAGCGATCTGATCTCCAATCTGCCCGGCTGGTTTTCCGCGACGCGGCGATCGACCTCCGTCCACGACCGGCCAGTACGAGGCAAGACAATATACCAGTGATCAATGGAACTGGATCGAAGCTTCGCGGTGGAGCGCACGTAGCTGTGTGCTGGCGCGCGCTGTTGAACAATCAGCATTCCACCGAAATTCCAAGCCGTGTGGTCGGCGGGAAAGCCATCGTTCAACGATTTGTCATCCGGCAATCTGACCTCGACAAGCGGCGCCATATGCGCTTGCCAAGCGGCGAATTGATCCGCTAGCGCCAGTTCGAGCGTTGAAAAGAGCAGAGGTTCGAACGCCGGCGCGAGCGATGGCGCATTCTCTTTGTGGGCTTGACCTTGGCGTGGCCAACGACGCCGATCACGGTCCCGCGGCTGCCCCGCAGAGGGCTCGTCCTGCCTGTTAGTGTCCATCGCGTGGCGCCATATCCGAATCGGGTATGCTCCATGCCCCTCTCAATCATGTGGTGTACTTCAGGCATCTGGCAAGGCTGGTGAACTCGAGTCGACCGAAAGGACGATCACGCTGGATTACGGCAAGAAATGCATTCCGAGATAAGTTTCTGGATGCGAAGCCAACGACACTCTTCAACCTGATGCGTATAGAAACGAGCATCGTCGGATACTGGTTGAGGAGACCACCGAAATGACCATAAAACTCGATAGCGAAACTCGTCGCAGGATAATTCTTGACGGATACGATAACAACGAGCCGTTGAAAAATATTGCGGCAAAGATCGGATGCTCACTGGCGAGCTTGAAAGTCACCGCCAGTAAGCTCGGTTGCACTCGAACTCCAAAGGAAGCAGCGGAATTTCGGCGCGGTTTCCAAATTCCGGAACACAAGCGACAAGATTACTACCGCCTTATGATCGCCGGACAATATAAAGCCCGCGAGTGTGCGATCATTCTAGGTTTGGTAACAGAGCAATCGTCAGGCAGCAAGTAAAATGATTTCGGTGCACTGCGGGCGATATTGCACTTATACAGCCATCGCTTTAGCGGTTCATCAGCAAAAAGCCCGCCGAAAGAACGGGTAGCGGGCTCTGAAAGGTTCGCCCAGATGCTGCGTCGGGATTTGTATCGCACCTGCCTCAGCCCTCATGATCTGGCTGTTTGCGAACGGGTGTTCGAACGGATCTGCGCGGATGAACATCTCGACCCTTTGGACCCGGACGCCGAAATCTTGGCGGTAATGGTTGTGGCCGTTTTTCGAAATGCTCACACCAGCGAGTGCGCACTGCTCGAGGCGGTCAGGTCTCGGCGGCAAAAGGCTGCGGGAATCGGGCATTAGTACACGTTGCCCAAAGGTGGCCCAGACGTTTTATTAGGGGATAGATAGACGCGATAATCCAAGGCTCGCCGCATGAATCCGTTCAGTCGCGACGCATTGTTGCCAAGTCAGAGAACTCGGAAAGCCAGCGCGGCCATGAGTTCATGGGTGGTTCCAATACCCTCCCTGCGCTGATTGAGATTTGTTTCGTGCCAGCAGACTTATCGGCCGTGATCTTGGCAGGCGTGTTGGGCCAGTTAGCGACTTCAACCCACTTATTAGCGACTTCAACCCACTTAAATGTCTGCCAGTGCTTTTTGGACGCCAGAAGCTGCCTGTCCGCTGCCGGCCCCGAAGCGGACTTTCCCGTTGCAATGACAGCTTTGCGCCGGTGGGTTCAACCGGTCATCGCAACACCTTCTGTAGCCTATCGGCCGGCGTTTCGAAGTCCAGGGTTTTTCGGGGGCGCTGATTGAGACGCAGAGCGATGGCGTCGGGCTGGTCCTGCGAGACTTGGGAGAAGTTGGTTGCCCTGGGGAAGTACTGCCTGAGCAGGCCGTTGGTGTTTTCGTTGCTGCCGCGTTGCCAGGGACTGCGCGGATCGCAGAAGTAGACCTGTAGGTCGGTTGCGACGGTAAAGCTCCTGTGACGAGCCATCTCCTTGCCCTGGTCCCAAGTCAACGAGCGTCGTAACTCTTCGGGCAATGTGCCGATCTTTTGGGCGAGAGCCGCCACGACGGTCGCCGAGTCCCTTCTGGTCAACTTCACAAGCATCGTGAACCGGCTGTGTCGCTCGACGAGGGTGGCGATGTTGGTGTCGTTCGCACCGGCGAGCAAATCACCCTCCCAATGGCCTGGTATGGCACGATCCGCCGCCTCGACCTGACCAATGGCTCGGAGCTATCTTCCTTTGGCTCGGCAGTAGTGCCAGACTGGATGGAGGGAGCACGACATGAGGGAGACCCGCAAAATAGCAGCGATCCTGGTCTCGGATGTGGTCGGCTACAGCCGGCTAGCCGGCGCGGATGAGGATCGCATCTTGGCACGACTGCGGGCGCTGCGCAGCGATCTCATCGACCCCACCATCGCCGTTCATCGTGGTCGCGTCGTCAAGCGCACTGGCGATGGGAGCCTAGTCGAGTTCAGCAGCGTGGTGGAAGCGGTGCGCTGCGCGCTGGAAGTGCAGAACGCCATGCTTGAGCGCAATGCCGGGGTGCCGGATGGTCGCCGCATTGAGTTCAGGATCGGCATTCACCTGGGCGACGTCGTGCAAGAACGCGATGGTGACCTGATGGGTGATGGCGTCAACATCGCCGCACGCCTCGAAGGCATCTGCGAACCCGGCAATGTCTGTCTTTCCGAGCAAGCCTATTGGCAGGTAAAGTCAAGGCTCGATACCGCGATTTACGATCGCGGCGCGGTTCAATTGAAGAACATCGCCGACCCGGTCAGAGTTTATTCGCTACAGGTCGGCATTCCCGCGAAGGCCGGACCCGCGCCACCGGCGGAGGCCCTCGTGCCGGAGAAGCCTTCGCCCCAGCTCGCGCTGCCTATCAAGCCGTCAATAGTCGTCCTTCCCTTTGTGAATATGAGTGCCGACGCCGAGCAGGCGTATTTCGTGGATGGATTGACGGAGGATCTGATTACCGACCTCTCCAAAGTGCCCGAGCTTTTCGTCATCGCCCGGAACTCATCCTTTGCCTATAAGGGCAGATCAGTAGACACCCGCCAGATCGCTCGCGAACTGGGCGTGAAGTATGTACTGGAGGGTAGCGCCCGACGGGTGGCGGACCGCGTTCGGATCAATGCCCAGCTCATCGATTCACCCGCCGGAGGACACATCTGGGCGGATCGCTTCGACCGGGACCTTGCTGATATCTTCGCGGCGCAAGACGAAGTCGTCGGCAAGATTGTTGAGGGGCTCGCCGGAAAGTTGGCCGCCGCAAACCTGAAGGAGCGTTATCGGCCAACGAGCCTGGGGGCCTATGATCTCTATCTACGGGGGCGGGCTGAATGGTCACACTCCACGGAGGCGGGCGTCGCGGCCATTCCCTTGTTCGAGCGGGCCATCGCGCTCGATCCTAACTTCGCGGATGCATATCGCTGGTTGGCGATCAGTCAGTGCGAGGCCTGGGTCTTTAGGAACCATCCGATGAATCCGCTTCGTCAACAGTCTATGGCGTCGGCAACAAAGGCGGTTGAACTCGATCCCGAAAATTCTGGCACGCATTGGGTGCTCGCGTTCATACTCCTCCTCGAGCGCCAATGGGATGAGTCTGCCAAAGAGTATGAGATTTCGCTCCGGCTCAATCCGAACGACGCCGATGCTTGGGCAAACTTCGGGGATCTGAAGACCTATGAAGGTCTCGGAGTTGAGGCCATCGCCTGCATCGAGAAGGCATTGCGCCTGAATCCTCGCCCGCCCAGCTGGTATTTCTGGTTACTCGGAGAGGCCCAGTCAGCCGCCGGTAACTATGAGGAAGCAGTGAAGACGCTGAGGAATGACGCAACATATCGAACCGAATCCAGGGCTAATTTGGCGTCGATCCTAGCGGTGCTCGGCAGGTTAGAGGAAGCGCGTGAAGAGGCCACGCTATATCTGGCAACAAACCCCCATTTCAAGATTAGCCATTGGGTCGAAGTCCAGCCCTACCGGGACCTGGCCTTGCGAGACAGGTACATCGAAGGCCTTCGTAAGGCTGGCTTTCCGGAATGACCAACTTTTTTGGACGGAGCCACCATGCTGGAATCGGCCTCTGGCCCTTTTGCCATAAGGTAACGGCAACCGACAATGGCCGCTTTCGTCACGGAAGCAGACATTCGTGAATGATCTAACCACGCGCGTTTACGGTTCCCGCTGTAGGCCCGGCGCAAGGTCGGCTTTCTAGCCCATGCACGAACCCGCTTCGCGGGAGGGTGCGAGCGGTGAGGTAAGCGTGATTGTTTGAGGCTCTGGGCAGGTAGAGCGTGCGATCCGACCATGGAGTTCCCTTCAACGAGAGGAACTTGCCATGGCTACCTTGTCGACCGACGCTCCGATCACGCCGCTTCGCCAGCGCATGCAGCAGGACATGCTGATGCGGGGCTTGGGACCGCATACGCAGCAGGATTACGTTCGTCAGGTCCGGCGCTTCGCCGCGTTCCTTGGCCGCGCTCCCGACACCGCCAAGACCGAGGACATCCGGCGCTTCCAGTTGCATCAGCATGAGAGTGGCGTCGGACCGGCGACGATCAACGGCGCGGTCTCGGCGCTGCGCTTCCTGTTCACGGTGACGCTGAAGCGGCGGGATCTGGCCCGCGCGCTGGTGATCACCCGATATCCGCGCAAGCTGCCCGACGTGCTGAGCGTGGAGGAAGCGGCGCGGCTGCTCGAAGCTGCCCCAGGCATCAAGTACAAGGCCGCGCTCGGTGTCGCCTATGGCGCGGGACTGCGCGTGTCCGAGGTCGCGCACCTCAAGGTCGACGATATCGATAGCACACGCATGCTGATCCGCGTCGAGCAGGGCAAGGGACGCAGGGACCGCAACGCGATGCTTTCGCCGCAACTCTTGGAGTTGCTGCGGCTGTGGTGGCGCGAAGGCAAGCGGCGCGGGGTGATGCTTCCGCATGGCTGGCTGTTCCCGGGGCGCGGCTGCACATCGCCGATCTCGTCGCGGCAACTGCACCGCGCGGTCCAGGAAGCAGCCGAAGTGGCCGGCATCCGCAAGCGTGTCAGCCCGCACACGTTGCGGCACAGCTTCGCCACTCACCTGCTTGAGCAGGATGTCGACATCCGCGTCATCCAGGTGCTGCTCGGGCACAGCAAGCTCGATACCACCGCGCTCTACACCAAGGTCTCGACCCGGACGAGCCACGCGGTCGCAGGGCCGCTCGACCGGCTGATGGCGCTGATGGAAGGCAAGACGCCTCCCGGCTGAACCGGTGCGTGCGCACCTGGAGGTCGCCGATATCTTCCGTGCTGCCGGCCCCGGATACCGGGCCGCCCATGCGGGGCACTTGGGCCTTCAGCAGCTCAAGGTGATGTCCGCGATCGAACACTGCCGCACCGCCGCATTGGGTGGTCATGTCGAAGCCTGTGCCGACTGCGGCCAATGGCGGATCGCCTATAACAGCTGCCGCAACCGGCACTGTCCCAGGTGCCAGGGCGCGGCCGCGCGTACATGGCTCGCCGAGCGCGAAGCCGACCTGCTACCGGTCGGCTACTTCCATGTCGTCTTCACGCTGCCCGCCGAGGTCGCCGACATCGCCTTCTACAATAAGGCGCTGGTCTACGACCTGCTGTTCAAGGCGGCATCGGAGACGATGCTGACGATCGCGGCGGATCCCAAGCACCTCGGCGCCCGCATCGGCATCACCGCCGTGCTCCACACCTGGGGTTCGGCGCTGACGCACCATCCGCATGTCCACATGATCGTGCCGGGCGGCGGCATCGCGCCGGACAGATCACGCTGGATATCGTCGCGTCCCGCCTTCCTCCTGCCGGTGCGCGTGCTCGGCAAGCTGTTCCGCCGCCTGTTCCTCACCCGGCTGGTCGCGCTGCACGACACCGGACGGCTCGCCTTCTTCGGATCGGCCGCCCACCTGGCCGACCGTCGGGCCTTCCTGCGTCATCTGAGGCTCGTGGGCAGCAAGCGCTGGGTAGTCTATGCCAAGCCGCCCTTCGCCGGGCCGGAAGCAGTGCTTGCCTATCTGTCCCGCTATACTCACCGGGTGGCCATCTCGAACCGCCGCCTGATCGCCTTCAACGACACTAGCGTCACCTTCCGATACAAGGACTATCGCCGCCCTGGCGCCGAGCGACAGCAGGTCATGACCCTTGCCGCCGACGAGTTCATCCGCCGCTTCCTGCTCCACGTCCTGCCACGCGGCTTCCACCGCATCCGTCACTACGGCCTGCTCGCCGGCTCGGCCCGCAAGGACAGCCTCGCGCTCGCCCGCGAACTGCTGAACGTCGCGCCGCCGCCCGATGACGACACCCCGGAAGAGCCGACTGACGTCCGCCCGCCATGCCCTTGCTGCGGCGGACGCATGGTCATCATCGAGACTTTCGAACGGTGGAGGCAGCCACGCGGACCGCCGGACACAACGGCGACGAACCGGGAGAAGGCATCATGACCCGGCATTGCCCATTTGCCCACACGACCGCGCCACGCCGGCGGCGGTCAATGGGAAGCTATGTGCACGTCGCTGTGTCGCCAGTCGTCAGGCACGCGGACCCCGTCAGAGTGACCGCGACAGTCCCTGCGACCTGGCCCGGAAATCCCATACGCGGCATGCCCGCTGGACCCCATGCGGAAGTTCGCGCCAAGCGCTCGCACACCTCGAAACACAAATCCCCATAGCTCACCGCTTGCGGCCCGCGGGTTCCTGCATGAGAGACTTTCGTACGCCTGACGGCACCCGAAACCCTTCAGCGTTATCGCGAAAGGGAACTGTCTCCTTTCGGCCCCGTTGCCGCCATGAACAAGTCTAGGCAGCACATATCTCGTCTAGTCGAATTTTGCCTGGTACCGCTCCTGCGGCGCCAGCCAGCCTTCGATGAAATCCAGCGGATCGACGCTTTCCATCATTGCTCTCGCGAGGGCCAGACGCTCCTCCTGGCGCTTTCGGCGATCTTCGTCGTTCGTAGTGTTCAACCGCTTTTCGGCGTCCACGAAAAAACGCTCTATTGTCATCGCCCTGCCCCACCTTGCAATTATATCCGCAAGCTGCTGCTGGCTATCGGCTAGTGCCTGAGCCACCTTGCGGGCGTCCTCCTGCTTTAGATAGCGCTCCCATTCCTCCTCTCTTTCTTTCTTCCTCGCCGCCGCCGCCACATCCTCGGCGTCCATAAGGCGCTGAACAGTGCCCCTGGACGCCTTCAACGTTTCCACGATTTTTGGGATCAGAGCGCCAAGCGCTTCCTGCTCGGTCTCTTGCCAACTGACAGACCAGTCGACGCCCTTTTTCGGCGAGTAGGCAATGACGCGAAAGCGTCCGCAGGGCACGTCCTGCTCCCTTGTCCAGGAATGCGTTAGCTGCCAAGGCTTGGCGGATAGGATGAGCCTGCTGTCCTCCCGATGGTATTCGCCATCTAAGTATCGCACCGTCGCTCTTTCGGTCATTTCGGTGATGGCGAGCCCGATCGGCACCGTGTCAACATAGAGGACGGTAGGTCGATCCGAAGCCCAGATGCTCCCGGAGTGATAGTGCCCGTATTTGCGATCCTTGCTCTCCACCTCCTGTTCCTTGATGCGGATGCGATCAAGGTCGTCGGCGGCCGGCGCGATTTGAACGCCGTATCCCTTTTCGTCCAGCGCGAGATAGAGATCGTTGGCGATCGAGAGTGCGCGAAGCAACTGGGTCTCTGAGGAAATCAGATCCGGCAGATTCTCTTGTAGGGCCTGAGGAACTCGCCCTGTTTAACGTCGCGTGTTTTTCGCATGTGCTCTTCAACGCCGAAGAGCAGCCGATGGCGCACCGGACGATGGGGCTTCGCGGCAGGTCTGGCCTTGCGAACAGAGCCTTCCTTCACGGTTCTCTTTCGTCGAGGCTTTGGGGTCGACGACGTTAGCTCGATCAGTTCGTCCGATGCCGCGGGCAGCGGCGGCAAGTCTACCGGCAGCCCGAGCAATTTACGGGTCCAATATCCCGACCCAGGATAGGGAACCTGATATCGCTTACATGCGGCTGCCAGCGCCGAGCCGGAAAGTCCTAGCTCTGGAGCGACTTTGCTGAGAGGCCTCTCGCAGACCCGATTGTAAAGCTCAAGGCGTGTCAGTTGCACGGCGAATGGTTCTCAATTCGATCGAGGCCGATATGGCACTACCAGCAGCGGCTGATGATGCCCTTCGCTCGTCATCCGCCTATCAGCGGTTTGGATAACTTTTAAGACATCGTGGCGCCGGCTTATCCATTCATGGTAGCCGGTCCAACGTTTGCACCTTGGGCGATCGAGGTCGCAGACTGCCGGTCAAAGATGCCATGTCGACAAGGGTGCAGGCCGCCCTCATGACAACGCGGCAGCCATCCAGGGCCTAACCTCGCGGCAGTGCGGAACCACTTCCAAATATCCGTGGACAGTCGCAATCGCCGATTGAGAAGCACATTGTAAATTGTTGAGCCAAAACAATTGTTTCGCATCGGAGCGCACATTGCGGCAAAACTTCACAATGTGCCGAGGGTGCATAAAATCCTAACAAAAACAACCAGCCGACCGCAGCACAATGTGCGCCCTTTTATCTTGCCATCTTAACCGGACGTATTTTGCGAGACTTGTTTGCCATTCGTCGTTCCTCTTCTAAGCTACGATAATACACTATTCTATGCTCCATGCCACGATTCCGTATTCTGGCGTCGAGTCACGAGGCGCCGTGCAGTCTTCCGCGCTCTGCGACGTGGTGTTCCGACTGCGTTCGTGGAGCGTTGAACCGTCGTGGCGCACTTTTCCATCGGACTGACGGAGCATCGTCACAGGCAATCGAGCGTGGTCCGGCCGTCTCGCGATCGGCACGGCCGCAGGCAGGATAACGTGCGTTCCGTCGTTTCTGTCTGCATCGGCCCTCATCCGCCGGGGCGGATCCCTGGTGTCCGATGGCGCCCGTCACCGCACGGGCGCCATGCGTTTGAACTGCGCTCGCACCGCTCATCGATGCGCTCCCAGCAGCTTGCGGGCCTTGCCCTGCGCGCGCTACGCGACGTCGACTTGGCTTGCTGCGGCATCGCCGACGTACCATCGCTCGACATAGCGTGCATGATCACCGCCAGATTGCGCCATCGCCACGCAGGCCTTGCGGTGGCAGGAGCGTTTGGCGATCTCCCAGCCCCAGCTCTTGACCTTGTCCCTGCCCTTGAAGCGCGTCATCAAAGTGGACGTCGCTTCGTGGAGTGCGCGCCGCACATCCGCGTCGCCGGCCTTCGAGATCCGTCCCTGGATGTCGATCGTGGAGCCGGATTGCTAGCGCCGCGACATCAGCCCGAAGTAGGCCGCGACATCACGCGAACGGCCGAAGCGCGACGGATCGTCGATCGCGGTCATGAAGGAGAGCGCGGTCACCGGGCCGACGCCGGGGATGGCCAAGAAGTGCCGGCAAGCCTCATTGCGGGCGACGATCTTCACGACCATATCATGCAGCCGGCAATACTCTCGCCATAGCGCCGCGCGCGCCGACAGCATCGCGTCCATCAGCTCGACCGATAGCGGATCGTCCGCCACAGCCTGGCGCACCGCCTGCTCGAATACTGCGCGACCGATCTTGCCCAGGCGGATGCCGAACGACTTCAGCGAGTGGCGGATGGCGTTCTCTAGGTCGAGGAATTTGACCTTCAGATTGCGCCGGTTGGTTAGCAGAAGCCGCGTCCGGTAGCAGCTTTCCGAGTTAATGCGGGCCTCGCGAAATCAGCCCGTAGGTGTCAAACTGGCAAAGCCCAGCGCATCGGCCTTGTCGGTTACGGTGACGAGACGAACAGGATATAACGTTATTGGGAGCAACTGGTCGAGGAAAGCCTCACCGTCATGAAACCGATGAACGAAGAGCATCTTGCGGTTCTACGCAGGCACATGGTCGAGATGATTGCGATCATGCCGACCTTGCAAGCGAAGAACTCGGCAAGGCAACGCTCGATGAGCCGGTGATGGCATCGATGCGGCGGGTCCCGCGACATCTCTTCGTGCCCGCTGCGGTCGCGTCTTATGCCTACCAGGACATGCCGCTGCCGATTGGCTTCAATAAGACCGTGTCGCAGCCCTTCATGGTCGCTCTGATGACCGATCTCCTTACTCCCCAAGCGCACGAAACGGTGCTCGAGATCGGGACCGGCCTGGGCTATCAATCCGCCATCCTCGCGGAACTCGCAGGACAAGTTTGGAGCGTCGAAATCATCGAGGGAATTCGCAAGCCATGCCGAGGCTCTGCTGCAGGGCCTTGGCTTCTCGAATGTCGCTATTCGTGTCGGAGACGGGTCTCGCGGCTGGCCGGAGCACGCCCCATTCGACAAGATTCTGGTTAGCGTGGCGGCTGAGCGGACGCCGCCCGCTTTACTGAATCAGCTCAAGCCAGGGGGACGCCTTGTTCTGCCTTTGGCGTCTGAAGAAGTACAGTTTCTGACTATCATCGACAAGGATGCTGCTGGGCAACTCGAGACTCGGAAACTCATCCCGG
>NZ_JAPYKQ010000037.1:0-18803 GCF_037179625.1 Mesorhizobium sp. Cs1299R1N3
CGCGAAGATCATTGGAAAGAGGTCGAGTCATCAGATGCTGGCCTCCATTCCAGCCAGCATCTTGAATCACAAAACCGACTGATCCGGAATCCCTTCGATTCCATCAACTCGTGAACCGCTCTAGCTCTGACCTCGGGCGCGCTGCGCTAGAAATCTCGCTGCAGCGCCATGATCCGGACATGCCGCGATTCAACACGCATGCCGAGTTCACGGACATAGGCAAAATGGCAATAGGTGCACGCCGTCACCCCGATCACCGCCAGCATGCAGTTCAGCCAGGTGAAGTCCATCACCAGTGAGAACTGAAAGCCGCTCGGCGCCGTGAACGCGGCAATGGTGCTGGCGGTCTGCGGGCGGCCGCCGATCAAAATCATCGACGCCGCGAGGATCAGGGTGCCATGGTTGGCAAGAAAGAAAGCGGCCGACCTCCTGGCCTGACATGCCATCCAGCAGATCCCCAGCGCCGTGCCCAGCAACGCGAAATCCAGGACCATCGACCCTCCCAGATAGACGTCGACCTGCTGCCAGACCATCCCAGACGACGGGTGCAAGGCGAGCCAGATCTTCCACATATCGGGGCTTGCGGGGTAGGTTCCGAGCAGGATCGTGGCCATTCGCTCCGCCGCCAGGATCAGCAGGACAAAGGCCGGGAAGGCGAAAAGCAAGAGTGGTTTGCGCTTCATGGTGCCTCGCAATCTGGCGGGCAGACTAGGCCGGATAGATTGCGCGAAGCTTAACGGGGCGTTTTTGCGTCTGCCCATCGGGGCCAGTGTCGGATTCCACCCGTGTCGCGCCGGTGTCGAGGCCTGAACTCTCGAGCCGATGAGACAGCATCGTGCGGCCGCAGTACCGACGCGGGTCGAATCTATCCGGTCACGACGACGTCGTGAAGCCAGTCGCCCGCGATTGTCCCGCGCAGCCCCAAATCACGTACGCTATCCATGTGGTTGCGACCCTCGAGCACGCCCTTCGACACACCCAGGCCCTGACCCGTCAGGCGGTCAGCAAACAAGCTGGCCTGCTGGTGAAAAGGTTTCGTCTCCCGCTCGCCGACCAACACCGTGACTTTTGTCCGGGGCGAGTGGGATTTGCTCATCGGCGAAAATGCCTCAACTTCCGTGTCGGTCAGGCCTATCAAAGGCTTCAGGAAGGAATGCTGAAGAGGCTTCAAGTCATACAGCCCGCCGAGCAGAAGTGCCGCCGAGGGGGGATGTGCCGAACCCTCGTTGAACAAAAAGGTCGCCAGATGCGCCCCGGCGGAATGGCCGCTGACGCTTAGCCGGCCGGGATCGCCGCCATGGCCGGCGATATTATCCAGCACCCATTGCCTCGCGCGCCGGACCTGGTCGACGATTGCCGCCATCCTGACAGCAGGCATCAGCGCATAGTCGATCACGACCGCGATTGCCCCGGCGCTCGTCACCATTTCGGCAATGTAGGAATATTCGCTTCTGGTGAACATGCGCCAGTAGCCGCCATGGATGAAGATGTGCACAGGAAGGTCCTTACGCGGTCCCTCCGGAAAGAACAGGTCGAGGCGCTCGGCCTCGTGCGGGCCATAGGCGACATCCGCCAGCATGGGCAGCGCTGCCCGCGTCGCGGCGCTGCGGGCGACGATATCGGCCACGATGTCATCGAAATCGGCAACGTGGTCGCGGGTGCGAAAAGGATCCTTCGACATGGTGTCCGCTCAGAAGGTTACAGCGATGTATTTGGCCTCCATGAACTCGGCGATGCCGTGATGCTGGCCCCCTTCCCGCCCGAGGCCGCTCTGCTTTACCCCGCCAAAGGGCGCGGCGGGATCCGACATCAGGCCGCGGTTGAGGCCGATCATGCCGGCCTCGATCTCCGAGGCCACCCGCATGCCGCGGGCCACATCGCGGGTGTAGAGATAGGCGGCGAGGCCGTATTCGGTGTTGTTGGCGTGGAGGATGGCTTGCGCCTCGCTCTCGAAGCGGGTGATGGGCGCCACCGGGCCAAAAATCTCCTCATGCGCCATATCGGCGTCCGCCGAGACTTCGGACAGGACGGTCGGAGGATAGAAAAAGCCATCTCCTTCAAGCACCGAGCCGCCGCAGAGTACCTTGGCCCCCCGGTTGACCGCGTCCTTGACCAGCCGGTCGATCTTGTCGACTGCCTTCCTGGTGATCATGGGTCCACATTCCGTTTCTCCCCTGGTGCCGGCGCCGATCTTGAGCGCGGCCATGCGCCGGGACAGGCCGTCGGCGAACGCATCGTGGATGCCCGACTGGACGTAAATGCGGTTGGCGGCGGTACAGGCTTCGCCGGCATTGCGCATTTTGGCGATCATGGCGCCATCGAGGGCCGCATCGAGATCGGCATCGTCGAAGACGATGAAGGGTGCATTGCCGCCAAGCTCCATGGAACAGGAGATCACATGTTTGGCGGCCTCGGCGAGCAAGGCGCGGCCGATCCCGGTCGAGCCGGTGAAGGAGAGCTTCCTGACGCGCGGATCGGCCAGCATGGCCGACGTCAGGGGGCCAGGTGTCGACGTCGTCAGCACATTCACGACGCCGTCCGGGACGCCGGCTTCGCTGTAGAGCGCGGCGAGTGCATAGGCGGTCAGCGGCGTCTCGCTGGCCGGCTTCAGAATGACCGTGCAGCCTGCCGCGAGGGCCGGTGCGATCTTGCGTGTCGCCATCGCGGCGGGGAAATTCCACGGCGTGACGAGGACGCAGATGCCGATCGGCTGATAGTCGACCACGATCCGGTTGGTTCCGGATGGAGCGATGCCGAACTCGCCGGTGATGCGAACAGCTTCCTCGGCGTTCCAGCGGAAGAATTCGGCTGCGTAAGCCACCTCGCCGCGCGCGTCGCGCAGTGCCTTGCCGTTCTCCAGCGAGATCAGCATGGCAAGCGTCTCCGACCGCTCGACCATCAGCTCGAAACAGCGCCTGAGAATCTCCGAGCGCTTGCGTGGCGCGGTCTCACGCCACCCCTTGGCGGCCTTGGCCGCTGCCTCGACTGCTGCGGCGGCGTCCTCCAGGGTCGCATCGGGAACCGCCGCGATCACGGCGCCGGAGGATGGATCGGTGACCTCAATGAGCCCGCCGTCGGAAGACGGCAGCCATTGTCCGCCAATGTAGAGTCGGTGCGGAAAACCTCGCATTTCGTAGGGGTCCTGATCGAGCTGGAAGGCATTATAGGGAAGGTTCATCGTCTTGTTCCTGACGTTCACATGGCGCAGGCGTTGAGATCGCCGTCATAGGCAGCCTGGACAAGGCGGCGCATGGCGGTGAGGTCGAATGAGCGCGGGTTGTTCTTGATCAGCCGATCGATGCCGAGTGCCTGCTCGGCGGTCCAGTCGAGCTTGTCGGCCGGAAGCCCCAGACCGGCCAGCGTCGGAGTGATACCGATCGCCGCAAACAAACGCCTGATCTCCTCGATGGTCGCGCCCGCCATTTCGTCGGCGCTCCGACCGTGCGGCTCAAGGCCAAGAGCAATCCCTATCTCGGCGATCTCCGCCGCGGCCACACGGCTGTTGTAGCTCATGACATAAGGCATCATTGTCGCCACCCCCAGCCCATGCGGCGTGTGTGTGAGCGCGCCTGCCGGGTATTGCACGGCGTGTGCGGCCGCCGTGCCGGCGGTGCCGAACGCGCAACCCGCCGCCAGCGCTCCCATCATCACGTCGGCGCGCGCCTCGGCGTCGCCGCCGTCAGTAAACGCCTTCTCCAGACTGCGGCCGAGCAGTTTGACGGCCAGCAGCGCGAAATGGTCGGTCAGCGGCGTCTTGCCGATGAAGACGTGACGCTGCGGCAGGCTGAAGTCACCGTCCCGGCGCATGGCCGTGAAGGCCTCGATCGCATGCGTGAGGGCGTCCGCACCGGCGATCGCCGTCAGGCCCGGCGGAGAGGTCATTGTCAGTTCGGGGTCGCAGATGGCAACGGCAGCGATCAGATGGGGGCTCGATATGCCGACTTTGAGCGTGCGGTCCGGATCGGATATCACCGCGACGGGCGTCACCTCCGACCCTGTGCCCGCCGTGGTCGGCACGGCGATGAGCGGCAGCGTCGGTCCCGGAACCTTGAACTCGCCGTAGTAGTCCTGGAGTTCGCCGTCGTGGCTGATCAGCAAGGCGGCGCATTTGGCGAAATCGAGACAGCTGCCGCCGCCGATCCCGATCACCATATCGGGCTCAAAGTCCCGCGCTTCCTCGACGCACACCGCCACGGAGTCGCGCGGCACATCCGGGAGGACATCGTCATGGACCAGCACTTCGATCGACGCTGCCTGCAAGGATGCCATGATTTCGGCGAACACGGCCGTACCGGCGAAACGCTCGTCGGTGCAGATCAGGGCGCGCCGGCCGTAGCGAGCGGCCACGGCCGGCAGTGCGTGACGTTGCCCCTTCCCGAATAGAATTTCGCGTGGGAGCCGGAGGGCTGTGAGAAGGCTCATGACAGGCTGCATCCTTGAAGGGCGTCGGAGAAACTCGCATTGCAAAATCCGCACCGAAGATCCTGAACTGAACGGCACCGATAAAATCGTATATGATATAGTATTGCATCGGTCAAACCCTCGTGTTAGCAGTCTCCCCTGTCGAGAGGCGAAAGAATGCAACCTGTCATTTTGGGCAATAATGGTGAAGCACCCACGGGAGCGGGTCGCATCCAGCGCGCGAGCAGCCTGGCCGAGGACGTCTACGAGGCCATTTTCGCGCAGCTGATGTCGCTGAAGATCGCGCCCGGTTCACGCATCACCGTCGACAATTTGGTCAAGGAGTTCGACGTTTCCCATACGCCGATCCGCGAAGCGCTCGGGCGTCTGGAAGGCGAAGGCCTGGTTCTGAAGACGCATCTGATCGGATACCGCGCCGCACCGCAGATCAGCCGGCGCCGTTTCGACGAATTATACGAAATGCGTCTCCTGCTCGAACCGCACGGCGCGGCGAAGGCCGCTGCCGCGATGGACGAGGCCAAACTCGGCACGCTGCTGGAGGCAGCAGGCGTGATGTCGCGCCGCGAGGGCAAGGACGAGCGTCTGCGCTACTCAAACTTCGCCCGGCAGGACGCGATTTTCCACGACAAGATCATGGAATATGCCGAAAACGAGCTCATTCGCGAGACGCTGGGCTTTCAACACACCCACTTCCACATTTTTCGCCTGATGTACCACTCCCGCGTGACCGAGGAGGCGCTGGACGAGCATGAGGCGATCCTTGCCGCGTTCGGTTCGGCCGATCCCGATGCGGCCGCGAAAGCAATGCGCGCCCACATCGAGCACTCGCGCGATCGCCTGCTGCCGGCCTTCGATTGAGGCTAAACCGATGTCCGCGCCGCTGACCACCAACGACAACGCCGAGGAATACTACTTCCCCAGCTCACCATTCTGAGGACGGACAAAGCCAATGCGGGGCGCTGCATGGCTCGCCCGGCTTTTTTTCACACGACAGAGGAACCGACTATGTCAGGCAAGAAAATATTGATGCTCACCGGCGAGTTCACCGAGGAGTACGAGATCTTCGTCTACCAGCAGGCGATGGAAGCCGTCGGCCACACCGTCCACGTGGTTTGCCCGGACAAGAAGGCCGGCGATCTCATCAAGACCTCCCTGCACGACTTCGAGGGCGACCAGACCTACACCGAGAAGCTCGGCCATTTTCAGGTGATCAACAAGACGTTTGCCGAGGCGGAAAAGCAGCTCGATCAATACCACGCCGTATACTGCGCTGGCGGCCGCGGCCCGGAATACATTCGCACGGATAAGCGTGTGCAGGCTATGGTGCGCCACTTCCACGACACCCGGAAGCCGATTTTCACGATCTGCCACGGGGTCCAGATTCTGATTGCCGTGGACGGCGTCGTGCGCGGCAAGAAGGTCGGCGCGCTCGCCGCCTGCGAACCGGAAGTGACGTTGGCAGGCGGAACCTATGTCGACCTCTCGCCGACGGAGGCCTATGTCGACGGCACAATGGTGTCGGCCAAGGGTTGGACAGCCCTCGCTGCCTTCATCCGCGAATGCCTGAAGGTGCTCGGGACCGAGATCCGCCATAACTAAACAAGGCCGGCGCACGTCAGCAATGCGCCGATTTCCGTTGTTGCAAGGTGTGCAGGCCACGCTCCAATGGCAGCCGCTCGCATCCGCACTTTGAAGTATGCCCTCGGTCGATGAGATCGAGGGCCACCGGCGCCAATCAATCGAAGAAGCCGGCATCCTCCGCCGGCAAATACTTCCTGGCGCCTTCGGCGTCGATGTCGAGACCTAGCCCCGGTGCTTCCAGCAGATCCACCATGCTGTCCTTCACGATCTGCTTGGGCAGGCCGATGACGATGTCGTTCCACCAGGGGTCCGAGGCGCTGGGATATTCGAACGCCACGTAGTTGGCGGGCAAGGTGGCGCAGACATTGATCAGCGCGCCGAGGCCCAGCAGGCCGTTCGCGGTGCCGTGTGGCGCCATCAGGATCGAGTGCATATAGGCGTGCTCGGCGACCCATTTGAGCTCGGCAATGCCGCCAATGTCGGCAGGATCGGGGCCGATGACGCGCACCGCCTGCGTCTCGATCAGTTCCTTGAAATTGTGCCTGAGGTAAATCTGCTCGCCGGTATGGATCGGCGTCGAGGTGGAGGTGGTCAGCTCCCGGTAGGCCTGCGGATTGACCCACGGTACATAGTCGCCGGTCAGCATGTCCTCGAGCCACATCAAATTGTACTTCTCGACCGCGCGAGCGAACTTGATCGCATCGGGCAGCATCCAGCCCGGGCCGCAGTCGAGTGCCAGGCTGACCTTGTCCCCCAACACTTCCTTCATCGCGATCACGCAATCGAGCATGTGGTTGAAACCACGCTCGCTGATCACGCCCTGATCCATCGCACCATGATAGCCGGCCTTCTTCTGCGTCACGCCGTAATGGAAGTCCTCGATGGTGTCCTTCATGTTGGAATGGAACGAGATTCCCTGCTTGACCATGAAGAAGTTCTGCGGCTGCTCCATCATCCATTTGACGTCGGCGGCGTAGTCCTCCGGCCGGTCGCCCGTGCGCTTCTGGCGGATCGAGCCGTTGTAGACGCGCACCTTGTCGCGCACCTTGCCGCCGAGCAGCTTGTAGGCCGGCACGCCGGCGGCCTTGCCGGCTATGTCCCACAGCGCATGTTCGATGGCGCTGACCGCCGCGCCATAGGGCTTGAAAGAGCCGCGTTGGCGGATCTTCAACATGACCCGTTCGACGTCGGTCGGATCCTCGCCGATCAGCGCCTCGCGGAAATGCAGCACCCATGGCTTGAGATAAGGCTTGGTGTACTCGACCTCGCCAAGGCCATGGAGACCTTCGTCGGTGACGATACGGACGATGGGATGTTTGCCGATTACGGCGCACCGCAGGTCGGTGATCTTCATGGCGCAGTCCTATTTCACAGACGAGAAAGCTGTCGGCGTGAGCAGCTGGCTGCTGATATTGGCAATGATCTGCCCGTCGCGCTCAGACTCGTCCCGGGCCCTGTGCCATGCCGGATCGGTGACGAAAGCCGCCCATTTCGCCTCACGCTCGGCCAGCGATTCCCAGGCGAGGAAATAGGTGAGGCGATTGCTGTTTTCGCCGATCGCCGTGGTGAAAAACCCGGCTTGGCGGATGCCATGCCTCTCCCAGATGGCCAGCGTTTGGTCGGAAAAGCGCTTGAGCAAAGTCGGCAGTCTGCCCGGCAGGCAGTCATAGATACGCAGTTCGTAGATCATGGTTTCGTCCGTTTCTTTCTTCGCCTCTCCCTTGGGAGCGGTCGACACGAATGGTCGGTCGTTGGCCCTGTGAGCCTGGGGAATGAGTGCAAGGGGTCTGGGCTAACTCCAGGTCCGGTCCCAGCTATATTCATTGTCCCAATGCTCGGTGGATTGCCATATCCCCGTGACACCGGGCTGCAGATGCTGGCTGATCACCTCGTCGACCACATCGTCTATGCCCAGCCCAGGCTTGTCGGGCACGGTGATGAAGCCGTCCTTGACAAGCGGCTTGGGCAGGCCGGTGACGATATCGTCCCACCAGCCGACATCGGCGGAGTGGTATTCGAGCGCCATGAAGTTCTCGGTCGCGGTGGCGACATGCGCGGCGGCCATCGCGGCGATCGGACTTTCGGCCATATGGATCGCCATGGCGACACCGTGATCCTGCGCCATGTCGCCGATCTTCTTGGTCTCGAGAATGCCCCCACTGGTGAGCAGGTCGGGGTGGATGACCGAGAGGCCGCCGCTCTTGAGCAGCGGCTCGAAGCCTTCCTTGAGGTAGATGTCCTCGCCGGTGCAGATCGGCACCGTGGTAGCCTGCTGCAATTGCCGGTACTGCTCGGTGTATTGCCAGGGGATCACGTCCTCCAGCCAGGCCGGAACGTATTTCTCGATACGGCGCGACAGGCGTATGCCATCCTGCAGCGAGATGTGGCCGACATGGTCGATGGCAAGCGGGATCTCGTATCCGATGATCTCGCGAACCTCGTGGATATACTGCTCGAGCAGGTCTATCCCCTTTTCGGTGAAATGCAGGCCTGTGAACGGGTGCTGCACGTTCTGCGCGTCATAAGCGAGATTGCGGGCCTTTCGCTCCTCGAACGATCCACCGCGGCCGCGCGGGTTGCCGTGAAACCCTTCGAGCGCGCCGGCGGGTGCGACCACGGCGCCCGGGACATGGGCGATCTGCATCAGGCCCAGGTCCATCTTCAAGAAGGTGAACCCGCGGCCCATGCGTTCCTTGAGGCGCTTGCCGGTTTCGGTGCCGCTGGGTTTCTCGGCGTCGGTATCGCAATAGACGCGCACGTGATCGCGAAACTTGCCGCCCAGCATCTGGTAGATCGGCACGCCATAGGCCTTGCCGGCGAGGTCCCACAGCGCGATTTCGACCGCCGAGACGCCGCCGCCCTGCCGGCCGTGCCCGCCGAACTGCTTGATCCGGCGAAACAGGCGGTCGATGTCACAGGGGTTCTCGCCAAGCAGCCGGCTCTTCAACATCAGCGCGTAAGTGGCGCTGGCGCCGTCGCGCACCTCGCCAAGCCCGACGATTCCTTGGTTGGTGTAGATCTTGAGCAGCGCCGAGGTGAATGGCGCGCCGACGATTTCGGCCACCCGCATGTCGGTGATGCGAAGCTCGGACGGCTTCGAGTTGGTGTTGACCCGGTTGAGGGCCTCGTCGGCTCCATCCGTCTTTGGCATGACTTATCCTCGTTCTGATTTGCAGGCTTGTCGCCCGCATGCTGCCGATAACGTTGCTAGCCCAGTTCGATCTCATGGGCTTGCAGGTAATCGCGGTTCATCTCGATGCCGAGACCCGGCCTCAACGAAAGCTTGAGGCTGCCGTTCGAAACGTCGAGCGGCCTGTCGATGAGATGATCGTACTTGCCCAAATTCCACTCCGACGTTTCGAGCTTGTAGAAGTTCGGAACGGTCATCATCACCTGTGCTCCCGCGATCACGTTGATCGGCCCGGCGGCGTCATGTGGCGAGACCGGGATGTAATAGGCTTCGCACAGAGCGGAGATCTTCTTGAGTTCGGTAATGCCGCCGGTCCAGGTGACGTCGGGCATGATGTAGTCGGCGAGCTTGTTCTCGAGAACCGGCACGAAATCCCACTTCGTGTGGCCGCGCTCGCCCCACGAGATGGCCGCACTGACCTTCTCGCGCACCTGCTTGAGGGCGTTAAGGCTCTCGGGCGGGCACGGCTCCTCGAACCAGTCGATCTGGCCGGCTTCCTCCAGGCTGCGACAGAGGCGAATGGCGGTCGGAACGTCGAAACGGCCATGCGCATCGATGAGGATGTCGACATCGGGCCCTGCCGTTTCGCGGATCAGAGCCGTGAGTTCGGCGGCCTCGCGCTCGTCCTTGCGGGTCATACCGCCATCGAGATAGCCGTCCCGCTGTTCGCGGGACACGCCGCCGGCACCGCGACCCTGGTGGGGGAAAGGATCGAACTTGAGAGCAGTGTGTCCGGATTCGACGATGTCCAGGATTTCGCGGACCACAGCATCCTTGCTGGTGAATTTGGCCTGGTTTGGGTGGGTGTAGAGCGCGATTTCATCACGGACCGGCCCGCCCAACAGCTCGTAGATCGGCTTGCCGAGAGCTTTGCCCCTGAGATCCCAGAGGGCTATGTCGATCGCGCTCACGCATTCGACCGCGGCGCCACGACTGCCCATATAGGTGAAGCTGCGGAAGATCTTGTGCCAGAGATACTCGATACGCGCCGGATCCTCGCCCGTCACCGCGGCTCCGATCTGTCGAAGGATCGTGCAGAGGGCGCGATTGGCGAGCTTTGTGGTGGTGGTGATCTCTCCCCAGCCGCTCAGCCCCTCGTCTGTCGTCACCTCGACGAACAGGAATTCCCCCCAATAAGAAGCATCGGACTTGATCAGCCACGGCCGAACGCTCGTGATTTTCATTTCAACTACCTTTGCCAGTGAGGGTCAGCCACGGTGTTCCACCCTCGTCCTATCCGGCCCGAGCGGCATTGCGCGCACGCATGTGTTCGAGAACATGCCGGCCGGAACCCTCGACATGACGGGAGATGAGTTCGGCTGCCTTGTCTGCCTCTCCCGCCTTGATGAGCGCAATGAGTTCGCGGTGCTCGCGAATGATCGCGGCACGCCGCGCGAGCGTGAAATTGAAGCGTCGGCTCACCGCTCGCAGCACTTCGCGATGCTTCCACCAGAGTTCGGCGGCATGGCGGTTATAGTGCCGCTGGTACATCACGGTGTGAAAGGCGGTATCCAGCTCACTGTGCCTGAATGTGTCGGCAAAGTTGTTCTCTTCAATCAGGCCCTGGATACGTTCGAGTTCGGCGATGTCCTCGCCGGTGGCCATGCTCACAAACCATCGCGTCAAGGCTGGTTCGATCAGAACACCGATCTCGTAGATGTCGCGGACAAAGTCCTGATCAATGGGCCTTACACGCGCGCCGCGATTGGGAGAAAAGATGACGAACCCCTCGCCCCGCAACAGTTGCAGGGCCTCGCGCACGGGGTTGGTCGAAGTGCCGTGGCGGCGCGCGAGATCGGTGACGACAAGCCGTTCGTTGGCGGCGAGCCGTCCCTCGATGATGTCTTCCCTTATTAGTTCGTAAAGGGAGGCGCCCTCGCTGGAGGCTCCGATGGCGTCGATCCCCGGAGGTGGCTTTGCTTTAAAATCGTTTGTTTCGGCCAAGGGCCGGCTCCCCAAATTAATACACCGTCTGTCCGATATCACGCACAGTTTCCGTACACAATGTACGATCTGGCTCGTTGACAGGCAATCCATGATCTGAAAACGTACTAAGCGATCGAGGGGATACACCGTACTAAAGAACCATCCTCGCGATCGCAGGGCGGAGAACCAGGGAGGATACCTATGACGAGGATCATGCTCGGCAGTGCGGTCCTGCGCGGCACTGTCGTCGGTGTTTTGGCGGCATCGCTTATGTCCACATCGGCGCTTGGTGCGCCGCCGGTCGACCTGAACAAATGGTCGCCCGAATATGTGCGCTCCATCGCCGGAACACAGGATTTCGACACGGCCGGCGATTGCGGCAAGGTCACCCCGCTCGATTACAAGGGGCGACTGACTTTCTGGTATCAGGGCGTGTTCGAGGGCGATCCCGACCTCCTGCGCCAGTACTACAAGGATTTCTTCGAGACTTTCCGCAAGACCTATCCGAACATCCAGCTCGAGGACCAGGCCCTCACCTATAACGACCTTCTCGACAAATTCCGCACGGCGCTCCTGGGCAATGCCGCGCCGATGGCGGTGCGCCTGCAAATCCTGGGTGGTACCGAATTCGCCTCGAAGGGCTATCTGCAGCCGCTCAAACCAGAGGATGTCGGCTATTCGACCGAGGATTTCTGGCCGGGCGCCATGAAGGCCGTGACCTGGGATGGGGTGACTTACGGCATACCGACGAACAACGAGACGATGGCGTTCATCTGGAACGCCGACATCTTCAAGCGTGCGGGCCTCGATCCGGACAAGGCTCCGGCAACCTGGGACGACGTCGTCAAATATTCCAAGCAGATCCACGACAAGCTCGGCATTGCCGGCTACGGCCTCGTGGCTCGCAAGAACGCCGGCAATACGCCCTATCGATTCATGCCGCAGCTGTGGGCCTATGGCGGCGGCGTCTTCGACGAAGCCACCGCGAACCCGACTTACAAGGAGGTGGAGCTCGACAGCCCGCAGAGCAAGGCGGCGCTGCAAGCCTCATACGACATGTATGTCCGCGACAAGTCGGTTCCGGTCTCGGCACTTACCAACCAGCAGGCCGACAACCAGCCTCTGTTCGTCGCCGGCCAGTTGGGCATGATGATCTCGCACCCGTCCGACTACAACGTCATGCTCGATCTGCAGGCAAAGGCGACGGGCACCGACAAGCAGAAGGCGCAGACCGTCATCGACAATATGCGCTACGGCCTGATCCCGACCGGCCCAGACGGCAAGCGCGCCGTCGTGTTCGGCGGCTCGAACATTCACATCCTGAAGCCCGAATATGTCGAGGGCGGCAAGGTGGACGAGCCGGCCGCGAAGGCGATCATCTGCATGTGGACGAGCCCGGAATGGTCGCTGAAGATGGCCTATGCCGGCTCCAACCCGGGCAACCTCAACGGCTTCAAGACCAAATGGATGAAGGAACGTCTGGACCACATCAAGTTCCTCGATGTCACGACCTCGATGCTGCCGTATGGCATCCCGTTCCCGGCGCTGCCGGAGTCGCCCGAGATCATGAACATCATCGTCCCGGACATGCTGCAGAATGCCCTGACCGGAGCGATGACCGTCGACCAGGCAGCGGACGACGCGGCCAAGAAGGTGAAGGACCTGATGGGCGGACTCTAGTCCGGACCTGACCTCCGATCTGGCCGGCTGCAACGAGAGTGCAGCCGGTTCATTCCGACGAACAAGGGCACGCCACAGTGACGATCGTGACCGGCAAGGCCGAGGCTCGCCGAAAATCGCAACCGGGCAGGTCCGGCGCGTTGCGGAATATCTGGGAGCATCGCGCCGACTACGCATACGTGCTCCCCGCGATCGCCGTGATGCTCGTCGTCATCGCCTATCCGATCTATTACACGATCGAGCTGTCATTCTATAAGACGCCGCCCGGCCTGCAGCTCCGCGACAAGACCTTCATCGGCTTCGACAACTACACCACCATCCTCACCAGTGAGGTGTTCTGGAAAGTCACCTGGAACACCCTGATCTGGACATTCGGGTCGACTTTCATCTCCTTTGGCCTGGGGTTTGCCACGGCGCTGGCGCTGCACCGCGACTTTGTCGGCCGTGGCATCCTGCGTGCCATCCTGATCATTCCCTGGGTGATCAGCGCGGTCGCCGCCTCCTATATCTGGAAGTGGATCTACCATTCGGATTTCGGCATCATCGGCGCCGTGCTGGTGGGCCTTGGAGTGACCGACCGGCCACCGAATTTCATCGACAACGTCAGCACGGTGCTGCCCTCCCTGATCATCGTCAATATCTGGCGCGAGTTTCCATTTGCCATGATCATGATGATGGCCGGCCTGCAGACAGTCCCCGACCAGTTGTTGCGCGCCGCGAAAGTCGACGGGGCCAATGCATGGCAGCGTTTCTGGCACGTCACCTTCCCGCACTTGCGCAACGTCTCGGTGGTGACGATCCTGCTGCTTGCGGTGGCCAACTTCAATTCCTTCATCATCCCCTGGATCATGACCGCGGGTGGACCGTCGAACGCATCGCATATCTGGATAACCCATATTTACGAGCTCGCCTTCGGCCGGCAACGCTGGGGCGTGGCATCGGCCTATTCGGTGCTCCTGTTCCTCATCCTGATGATGCTGGGCTACTTCTACGTCCGTGCGCTGAGCGGCAATGAGCGGAAAGAGGGTGGCGCATGAGCACGATCGCCGAGACAGCGTCTCGAGGCCAGACCCGTCGCCGCATGCGCGTCGACGGATGGCGGTGGGCCGGGCGCATCTTCCTTCTGTTCATGCTGCTTTACACAGCGCTGCCGATGATCTGGATGCTGATCACCTCGATCAAGTCGGGCTTCGCGGCGACGCAATTCCCGCCGCAATGGTGGCCTGACGAGCCCACGCTTGCCAGCTACCAGAAGCTGCTCGATCCGCAGAACAGTGTCGGCCAGGACTTCCTGCGCTTCTTCTGGAACAGCCTGTTCGTGTCGACCGTCACGACAATCCTTTCGGTGATCGTGGCTGTTCCCGCGGCCTATGCGTTTTCGCGCTTCACTTTCCCGGGCCGGAACTTCCTGTTCTTCGCCGTGCTGCTGCGCAACATGTTCCCGGCAGTGATCTTTCTCGTGCCGCTCTTCATCCTGATGCGCGCGATCGGGCTGGTGAACACGCATGGCTCGCTGATCCTGACCTACCTCACCTTCGGCCTGCCCCTGGCGATCTGGCTGCTCAAGGGTTTCTATGACAACATCCCGGTGCAGCTCGAGCAGGCGGCGCGCATCGACGGCGCAACGCGGTTCCAGGCCTTCATCATGATCGTGATGCCGCTCTCGACGCCGGGGATCATCGCCACCGCGATCTATTCCTTCATCGGCGCGTGGAACGAGTACATCTACGCCTACACCTTCCTCTCCAAGAACGACCAGTTGACCTTGCCGGTCGGCATCCAGCGCTTCTTCTCGGAAAACACGACGGACTTTCCGGGCCTGATGGCGGCGAGCTTCATGATGAGCGTGCCCGTCGTGGTGCTGTTCCTCGTCCTGCAACGATACTTCGTACGCGCCCTGACAGAAGGCGCGGTCAAGCATTAGGGAGTTGCCGATGGCCCACGTGGTCCTCAAAGATCTCGTCAAGACCTACGGCAACTTCAAGGCCGTCAACGACGTTTCGCTGACGGTCAATGACGGCGAGTTCGTTGCGCTCGTCGGCCCTTCAGGCTGCGGCAAGACAACCACGCTCAATCTCGTCGCGGGGCTGACCCCGATCACATCGGGCGACATCGTCATCGGGGAACGGGTGGTCAACGATCTCGATCCCAAGGACAGGGACATCGCAATGGTGTTCCAGAACTACGCGCTCTATCCGCAAAAGTCGGTCTATATGAATCTGGCGTTCCCGCTGCAGATGCGCAAACTGCCCAGGGACGAGATCGACAAGAAGGTCAAGGAAGCGGCGCGCGTGCTCGACATGACGCACCTGCTCGAGCGCAAGCCGCGTGAACTTTCGGGCGGCCAGCAGCAGCGTGTGGCCTTGGGCCGCGCCCTTGTGCGCGACCCCGCCGTGTTTCTCATGGACGAGCCGCTCTCCAACCTCGACGCCAAACTGCGCGTACAGATGCGGTCGGAGATCAAGCGCTTCCATCAGGACCTCAAGGCGACGATCATCTATGTGACGCACGACCAGCTCGAAGCCGTGACGATGGCCGACAAGATGGCGGTGATGAACGGCGGCTTCCTGCAGCAATACGATTCACCGGCGCAGGTCTTTGCCCATCCGGTGAACATGTTCGTCGCCAGTTTCATCGGCAGCCCGGCGATGAGCCTTATTCCGCTGGAGGCATCGACGGCACCGGGCGGTACCGTGTTGACCAGCGCGGAGGGCTGGAGCCTCGGGCTCTCGCCGCGCAACGTTCAGAAGGTCGCGCGGGCGACAACCCGGAAAGTCGTGCTCGGCGCACGTCACTCGACGATCAAGCTGCACAAGAGTGCGGTGCCAGGCAGCATCCCGGCCAAGGTCTACACGGTGGAACCAACCGGAGACGTCACCTTCGTGCAGGCGTTCCTGTCCGGCGCCGTCGTCAACGTCAGCGTGCCGCCGAACATTGCCGTCGCGCCCGACGAGCAGATCTGGCTCGAGTTCGACCAGGAGCGGATGCATCTGTTCGACGGCGAAACTGAAATGGCCCTCGAGGCCAGCTGAGCAGGCGGATGCGTGTGGAACGTGGGCGTGGATGACTACGAAGCTTAAGATCACCGCGATCAAGCCCTATCCGGCATGGGTGGGAACGCGCAACCAGATGCTGGTCAAGGTCGAGACCGACCAGGGCATATTCGGCTGGGGCGAGAGCGGCCTGAGCGGACGCGAGAAGGCCGTGGCCGGCGCGGTCGAGCACTATCGCGAGTTCCTGGTCGGCCGCGACCCCATGCAGATCGGGCGCATCTGGCAAGAGGTTTATCGCAGCCAGTATTTCGAAGGCGGGCGAGTTCTGCAGGCGGCGATATCCGCCATCGACATCGCCCTTCACGACATCAAGGGCAAAGCGCTGGGGGTGCCGGTCTACGAGTTGCTGGGCGGCAAACAGCGTGACCGGATTCCCACCTTCGCCTCGACCGGGGACGAGGCCGAGGGCGACATTGCCATCGAGCGGGCCCGCGAGCTATGTGCGCAGGGCTGGCAGGCCATCCGCTTCTTTCCCGCCGGGCAAAACAGCAGGGACATCTTCGAGCCACGCCAGTCGATCGGCGCTACCGCGAGCATGCTGAACAAGGCGCGCCGGGCGCTGGGCGACGATGTCGTCCTCGGCATCGACTATCATCACCGGCTGTCGGTGGCGGAGGCGGCGAGCTTCTGCAACAAGCTCGACCGCGGCGTGCTCGATTTCCTCGAGGAGCCGATACGCGACGAGACGCCTGAGGCCTACGAGTCCCTGCGCACCATGACCGACATCCCCTTTGCCATCGGCGAGGAATTTGCCAGCAAGTGGCAGTTCCTGCCGTACATCGAGCGCGGTATCCACCAGTTCAACCGGCTCGATATCTGCAATGTCGGCGGGTTCACCGAGGCGATGAAGGTCGCCGGCTGGAGCGAGGCGCATTATGTGGACCTGATGCCACACAACCCGCTTGGTCCGGTGTGCACGGCCGCGACCGTGCATCTGGCCGCCGCGGTACCCAACTTCGCGTGGCTGGAGACCAGGGTGCCCGAAGCAAAGCTTGGCTTCGACAATTCCGAATTCTTCCCGGTGCAACCACGGCTCGACGGCCCCGATTATCCCGTCAGCGATTTGCCGGGGCTCGGCGTCGAGGTCAACGAAGAGGCGGTCCAGGCGCAAAGCTTCCGTTTCTGGGAAGCGCCCCACCTCAAGCGCCGCGATGGTTCTGTCACGAACTGGTAGTTCCCTTTCAATCGGAGTCCACAATGACGCATACTTCCGACATCACGCGGCCACCCAAGGATCTGATCGACGCGCTAAGGGAGATCGGCGCGGCGACGGTTGCCGGCACGCTTGGCCATATGGGCTTCCGCAATCCGCACATGGTCGGCCCGGTGGCGCAGAACCACGGCAAGTCGATCGTCGGGCCGGCGCTGACGCTGCAATTCATGCCGCAGCGTCCGGACCTCTTCACAGAGGGAGAATATGCCGATCCGGAGACGCAACTCCACCGACACGTGCTCTACCACGCGCAGGAAGGCGACGTGGTCGTGGTCGACGCACGCGGCGACATGAGCTCGGGCGTCTTCGGCGATATGATGTCGACGTATTTCAAGGGCAGAGGCGGCGCGGGTATCGTGATCGACGGGTGCATGCGCGACCGGCCCAATGTCGAAAAGCTCGATCTGGCGCTATGGCTGCGCGGCTGGACGCCCAACTACCACGTGCAAACCAGCATCTATCCCAACGCCGTCAACGTTCCGATTGCCTGCGGCGGTGTCACGGTGATCCCCGGCGACATCATCGTCGCCGACGACGACGGGGTGGTCGTGCTGCCCGTCGCAATGGCCGCAAAGGTGATCGAGGAATCCCAAAAGCATCACGACTGGGAGGAATTTTCGCGCATGAAGCTCATGGAGGGCGGGTCGTTGCAACGCTATTATCCGCTGCACCCAAGTGCGAACGATGAGTATGAAGCTTGGCGGACAACCAACCCGAAACTCTGATGAACGGGCGAGGTCATGGGATGCCCCTCCAATGCAGGCAGCCGCACGTCGCCAGAACATTGTCGGCGCGATCCAGTAGGTCATCTCCGCCGCCTTCACGGCGATCATGACTGGGAGCGTGCGTTGGCTGCTGGACGGCTACTGCCCGCGCTCGACCAGCCAAACAGATGCTAGCCGGGTGAGTGGGCCGATGATTACGCCAGCCCAGGTAGTGTCTCGCTCTCGTCGATCTTTGTATTCTTTGCGGATTATTTTTTGTACTTCAGAACAGCCCACCGTCGTAAGTATCCAGCTGTTTAGCTGAGACGATTTCCTCCACATTGGGCTGTCGCTGTCCGCGGGGCCGATCGACAGATTGAGACGCTCCGCCTTCCGGACGAGCCGCCGCGTTTTTATCGCTGCAATCTGTTCATAGTATAGTAACGTTTCCCAATAATGTCGGTACTGAGCCTTTTCCCGCTCCGCAGGCGTGCAAGCATTTGCCAGGTCGACGTCATAGGCGTGGTCGAGCGTCTTGATGGTTCGCCGGTACGCCTCGATTTCCAACAACTCTTTGATTTGTAAAGGTATGGTCATACGACCTCTCAACCCCCGCAGCCAAAAAAGAATGCTACGGCCCTGTATGGGGTCCAGTCCATTCGACTACTTGGATGAGGTCACAACGCAAAAGAACTAGACGCGCCCAGTTGACCGATTGAGACGGAGGAGCGTGTTCGCTGTGTATGCGACGGTTGGGATACGCACGGGTATCATGATCGATGTTGTGGCCTCCGACAGGCCTGGTTTGAGGCGATCACGGCAGCATGGCGGCTACGCCCAAGTCGACGACCTGCGTATGGCGGTGGCAGGAAGGGTTCATGGCCGAGGCGTCGACGATCTGCGGCGCCCCTAGAGCGGTTCACGAGTTGATGGAATCGAAGGGATTCCGGATCAGTCGGTTTTGTGATTCAAGATGCTGGCTGGAATGGAGGCCAGCATCTGATGACTCGACCTCTTTCCAATGATCTTCGCGA
>NZ_JAPYKQ010000038.1:0-7567 GCF_037179625.1 Mesorhizobium sp. Cs1299R1N3
CTCGCGAAGATCATTGGAAAGAGGTCGAGTCATCAGATGCTGGCCTCCATTCCAGCCAGCATCTTGAATCACAAAACCGACTGATCCGGAATCCCTTCGATTCCATCAACTCGTGAACCGCTCTAGATCAGCAACAACCCCTTCATGCTGGAATAGCCTTTTCGCCCGATGATGATGTGGTCGTGCACGGAAATACCCAGCCGCTTGGCCGCTTCGATGATCTCTTTTGTCATCTCGATATCAGCGCGCGACGGTGTTGGGTCGCCCGAGGGGTGGTTGTGGACCAGGATGATCGCGGTGGCCGACAGCTCGAGCGCGCGCTTGACCACTTCCCTGGGATAGACCGGCGTGTGGTCGACCGTGCCGGTCTGCTGCACTTCGTCGGCGATCAGCGCGTTCTTCTTGTCGAGGAACAGGATGCGGAACTGCTCGCGCGCCTCGAACGCCATGGCCGAGCGGCAATAGTCGAGAAGCTGTTGCCATGAGGCCAGGACTTCGCGGCCATGGACCTCGCCGCGCGCCATGCGCTGGGCGGTTGCCGCGACGACCTTCAACTCGAGCGCCACGGTCGGGCCGATGCCCTTGACCTCCTGCAACAGGCCGACGGGCGCGCCGAGCACTTCGGCTAGGGTGCCGAAGCGGGCCAGCAGCGCCTTGGCGACCGGCTTGGTGTCGGCGCGCGGGATCAGGCGGAAGAGTAGGAGTTCCAGAAGCTCATAGTCGGGCAAGGCGTCCGGACCGGCCGAGGCAAAGCGCTCGCGCAGACGATCGCGATGGCCGAGATAATGCGGTTTTTCATCGACTGCCGCCTTGGCTCTCGCCGCCGGCCGCACCGGCACCTCGGAGAAGAAGCTCCGTTCGTCGTCGTCGCCTTGTGTCGCCATGTGCCGCCCATATCCAGCCCGCAGCTGAGCAATGATCGCTGATCCCCACGAAATACTAGGACGGCGGGCAGGGGCGGTCGAGGTCTTTTCGGCGGCAAAGAATGGATGGCCTCCGCCTTCCGCGCAATGTTGCGGCAATGGGAGTCGCGCAAGCTCTCGGTGTCGTCATCGATGACGCCCCATTCGGAGACAACCAAGATGCCCAGGCTCATTCGTATCCAGCTGTCCGCCGGCCTGCTCCTGAGCTTCAGTCCTGCAATGGCTGCCCCGGTGATCGATGCCATACCCGCCGATAGCCGCCCTGGTCGGAACCTGCCGATTCATTTCATCCAATATGATGATCCTTGCACGGACGGCCGTTACAGCGACGGGAGGCCGCATAATTGCCGGGAGATCCTGCGCATGCTGGATCGCCGGGAGCGTTATCGGGAAAGGCACGACTATTACCGCCGCGAACGCTACGATCCATGCACCGATGGCAGGGTCAGCGATGGCCGTCCGCACAGTTGCCGGGAAATAATGCGCTGGTTACGAGACCAGGACGAGGGCGAAGACTGGCGGCCACGCAAACATTGGAAATAGGCCGCCATCCAAGACCTCGCGACGGCCTCCTAGGCCGGCAGGCCGGGGCGGTCGAGCTTTTTGGGCGACAGCGTGAAAATCTCGCAGCCGGTGTCGGTCACGCCGATCGTGTGCTCGTATTGCGCCGACAGCGAGCGGTCGCGTGTCACCGCCGTCCAGCCATCCGACAGGACCTTCACATGCGGCCGGCCGAGGTTGATCATCGGCTCGATGGTGAAGATCATGCCGGGGCGCATTTCCACGCCTTCAGTGGCATTGCCGTAGTGCAGGATGTTGGGAGCGTCGTGGAACAGCTGACCGACGCCGTGGCCGCAGAAATCGCGCACCACCGAGCAGCGCTCGGCTTCGGCGTAGGTCTGGATGGCGGCGCCGATGACACCGGTGCGCGCGCCCGGCCTGACGGCGGCGATGCCGCGCATCAGGCATTCGTGGGTGACCTCGAGCAGGCGTTCGGCTGCCCGCTTGATCGTGCCGACCGGGTACATGCGCGAGGAATCGCCGTGCCAGCCGTCGAGGATGTAGGTCACATCGATGTTGACGATATCGCCATCCTTCAGCGGCTTGTTGTCGGGAATGCCGTGACAGACGACATGGTTGATCGAGGTGCAGGACGATTTCGTGTAGCCGCGATAGTTGAGCGTGGCCGGCAGTGCGCCGTGGTCCATGCCGAACTCGAAGACGAAACGGTCGATAGTCTCGGTGGTGACGCCGGGGCCGACCATCGGCACCAGCTCGTCCAGGCAGCGCGCGGTGAGGTCGCATGCCTTGCGCATGCCGGCAAAGCCTTCCTCACCATAAAGGCGGATCTGGCCGGTGTTTCTGAGCGGTGCCGTGGCGGCGTCGAGATAGGTGACCATTTTGCCCATATAGAAGGTGGCGCGCCGCAGGAGCGCGGGCGCGAAGATGTCACCAGATTTGGCACCTGAGGGCGAAAGGTTCAAGGACGAACTGCCTGATGCGGCCCCAACGGCCCGGATATTCGCTTGCCCCGCCGCTCAGGCGCACGGCCTTCGACGCGGAGACCGACCCGGCCAACCAGTAATCGCGCCGCCGGAAAGGCCTGCCGGGCCGCTCGATGCCGGCAGGCCTTCCCTTGCCAGATGCAGCAAAGGAGGCAGTTTTCCGCAGTGACGACACATTTCCGTGGCACACCGCACAAAGCAACTTTTGACGATGAGCGGCGTTGCTTGGGCGATGCCGGTCGGGAGATGTCGGATGGACAGATTGCAATTCGAGGTGCCGGTGCGCATCGCACCAGGCCCCGGCATGCCCGTCGAGGAAATCTACAGCGTCGAGCAGGCGCTCGATTTTCTGCAGGACTGGCCGGCGCGCCGGCAGGGACCGGTGTATCAGAAAGCCTTCAATGCCTGTTTCGGTGCCACGGTCGATGTGGTCGAGACCGAAGACGCCTGCCGGGCGTTCATGGCGTTCTGCCGCGTCGCCGGACTGATGGCCGGCGACATGATGGCGCCGCGCAAGCGCGGCGGCGAGGCGAGAGCGCTGCAGGCCTGAGGGCGTCATCGCGTGGGGGGAACCAGTTCAGCTTGAGTGTGCATGACGATTCGCTTGCGCCGATGCATTGGCCGGCGCTGTTAAGCTTCCGTTTCCACCTTCGCGGTTAGCCATTGATTGTTCGGCAATGGTTGATTCGTTGCGTCAGTTTCATGGGTCGGAAGATGTCCTCAGAAAAAGTCCGTGCGTTCCCAATCGATCGTCAGCTGTTTTTGGTCAGGGAAGTTGCCGCCAAGCTCGGCAATCTGCATGGCGAGACCGCCACCTCGTTCTGGAAGACAAAGGCGGCGGAGTTGCTCGATCTCATTGTCGGGACGGGCAGGGACAGAACGGCAGCCGGTGACGAAGTGCGCAGGTTCTTCCTTGCCGTTCAAAGAGAGTTATCGGCTGGTGCGACCGTGGGAGAGGTCCCGATCCTTACCGCCTGAAGTAAATCCTGCCCGCAGGCAACTGCACGCTTGGCGACGCCGGAAATGCGTCATTTGCCCTCCATGGCGTGCCGAGAAGGTCCGCGTACCGAGGCCGGCTGTTGGAGCCAATGGCTGTCTCGTAGAAAGTGAATCGAACTTTTTAGCCGTTCATTCATATATGCGTGCTTTCTAATTGATCATGCTGTTCAACTGCTTCACCCGGATTCGGCTCGTGGCGGCCGGCATGCGCCGCAGCAGAGCCGCGAACGTCGCCACCATCTTTGCCCTTACCCTGCCGATCGTTGTCGGTGCGGCGGGTTTTGGCGTTGAAACCTCCTATTGGTACTACAACAGCTTGAGATTGCAGGCCACGGCGGATGCCGCGGCCTATGCCGGCGCGCTGGAGAAGATCGCGGGGTCCGACACGCCGACGATCGTCGCGGCCGCGACCCAGTCGGCCGCGACGAATGGTCTTGGCGCCGGCACGATCGTCGTCAATACGCCGCCCACATCCGGGCCGAACACGGCCAAAAAGGCGGTCGAGGTCGTCGTCAGGCAGAATCTCGACCGGATGTTCACCTCGCTCTTCGCGCAGGGCCAGGTTCCCGAACAGGCGAGGGCGGTGGCGCTCATCACCGACGCCTCCAAGGCCTGCGACCTATCGCTCAGTCCGTCAGCCTCGCAGGCGGTGATCTTTTCCGGCAGCACCAGCGTCAAGCTCACCGGCTGCGTCATCATGGCGAATTCGATCGCCAACGACGCCATCAAGGTGCAAGGATCGGCGGCCCTCCAGGCCGACTGCCTGATATCGGCGGGCGGCGTCGTGCTGAATAATCCGGTGACCACGATCTGCAAGTCTCCGATCACCCAGGCCTTGCCCGCATCCGATCCGTTCTCCAGCCTGCTGGCGCCCGCCGCCAGCAACCCATGCCAGAATCTCAAAGGCAATAAGACGACGCAAACAATCCAGCCCGGGACTTATTGCGGTGGCATGGATCTCTCCGGTAATGTCACGCTTTCTCCCGGCGTTTATGTTGTCCAGGGCAATTTGAAAATCAACGCGGGCGCGGTCATCCAGGGCGACGGCGTGACCATCTTCATGGCGGGCAGCAGCACCGTCAGCATGAACGGCAACGCGACCGTGACGCTCAGCGCGCCGCAGTCGGGCACCTATTCCGGCATGCTGTTCTACGGTGACAGGACAGGCACGGCGGCGCAGAGCACCTTCAACGGTACGGCAACATCCTTGCTGACCGGCGCTATCTATTTCCCAAAGCAGCAGGTCAACTACCTGGGCAACTTCTCGGGCCAGAACGGTTGCACGCAGGTTGTGGCCGACACTATCCAGTGGTCGGGCAATTCCACCATCAACCAGGACTGCTCGAGTCTCGGGATGAAGGACATCCCCGCGGCGGCGTCGGTCGCGATTGTCGAATGAAGCGCGTGGCCTATCGATTGATCCCAGCCATTCGCGATGACGCGGGCATCGCCGCGGTGGAGTTCGCGCTGGTCCTGCCCATCCTTTGCGCGGCGTTGCTCGGCATCATGGACGGTTGGTCATACGTCACGAGTTCGATGTCGATGCGCGCCGGCGTGAAGACGGCAGCGAACATGGTTATGGCCGGCACCGCCGACGACAGCGCGACGCAGGCCGCGGCGCTGGCGAGCTGGGAGAAGCGGCCGGACGACGGGCAGGTTACGCTGAGCCGGATTTACATGTGCGGGACGACCGTGGTCGATGCTTCCACCTTGTGCAGTGGCCCGAAGGCGCCATCGGTCTATGTCCAGATCCAGGCATCGGCCACATGGGTGCCGCCCTTCACCTTCGGTGTCTTTTCCGCGCCTAGCGCCATCGGCCACCTGGAGGTGATCCGTGTCCGCTAGGGCTGTTCCAGGAAAGGTGCCTAGTGGGTTTGCTTCCGGAATTGCGCCAACAAATAGCGCAAGAGCAAGCTCGTTCAGGCGGGATCGCTCCGGCGGGGCCGGACTGGAATTCGCGCTCATCGCGCCTTTCCTTATCATGCTGTTGTTCGGAATCTTTGCCTTTGGCTGGTCGATGAATTCGGCCTCCAGCGTTCGCTATACGCTGGAGGCGTCCGCACGGTCCCTGCAGCTTAACAACACGCTGACCCAGGCCGACATCCAGGCGATCGCGACGCAGAAACTGCTTGCGCTGGGTCTGAAGAATGTGAACGTCACGATCGCCACCGACCCGGCGAGCGGCGGCTTTCGCATGGCGCACCTGACCGCTGCCTATGCGTTTGTCATAGATTTCCCATATTTCAACGCCTACCCGATCAATTACGCGACGACCGTTACCGTGCCGCTGGTCGGCGGTTAGCCACGTAGTCTGCCAGACAGCGAATCTGCTGGCCTCGAGCCCTGCGGCCGGGCTGCATGAGTTCCCCTCGTTGACGGGCATGCAATTCAAGTCTGGCAAAGGAGTCATGGGTCGGCGCTTTTCTGCCGCGTGATGGGCTCTTTTTCACAGTGGGGCGTAGCCGAAAATTTTTATCCAAGACATCAAGGATCTTTAAACTTCTGCCCGTTACCAGAGCACGTATGGCCTCGTGGCGGAGCGGCTACGCTAGAGACTGCAAATCTCGGAAGCCTCGGTTCGATTCCGAGGCGAGGCCTCCAAAATTCCGAAGCTGATGGACTGGTGGATCGGGCGGGAGTGGATCCATCCCTGGTCCATTTCCACATTACGCCAAGCGCTTCCGCTTGAGCGCAAAAAAGCTCTAACGGAACAGATATCTCGACACTTCGGGGTTGCCGCGGCGCCACATCACATTGTCGAGGAAGTAATGGTGCACGTTGATGAAAATCAACACGATGAAGAAGAACAGCGACGACCCCAGGACTTCCCGGTCATAGGGGATAAGGGCCGTCAGCACGGTCGGCACCAGCCAGAAACCCAGACCGCCGAGGAGAAGGCCAGCACTGATGAACTCCAGAAGCCGCACCCTGTAAGCCGGACCAAGGATGGACAGGATTCTGGATGGCGGAACTTTCTCGGCATCGCGCCCGTCACGCTCGACATTGCTCTGGTAACGCCAGACCACCGCCAGGTACTGCAAGGAATGGAGCGCCGGCACCACCAGCAGCCAGAGCGGATTTGTCCTTACGATCAGAATCCAGAGATATAGGGACGCGATGTAGGCGATGACGCCGTTATACGGCAGGCTGCCGCCATTCCTGCTCCAACGATTGATCAGCATCACGGCAGTGGCGGCCGTGGAAGCGGCCGCGGCCGACAGCGCAATCGCGTTGAGCCATGCAGGGGTGGCAAACGTATAATATTCCAGCCCCAGGTATTTTCCCTGGCTGACCGCCGTGTTCGTCTGAAGCCATGCGAACAGCCAAACGGCATAGCTGTTGATCAGCAGGATTTTCTTGTCCGGATCGGTGAAGAACCTGCGCTTCAGGACGGCATCCACCATCAACATGCCGTAGCCTTGCTTGACGTAGTGCCAGCCCACGAAAAAGAACATCGAGTTGGTTGCGTTGCCCAGCAGCCGGGCGTTCGCCGTTATCGAGCCGTAGGCAAAAAATGCGCCCATGAGCAGGGGAACGACGATGCCGGCGACGATGTAGCGGATCTGGAGGTTCCTGTCGTAACCGTCGCCGCGCAGCTTCCGCCCAAAATTGCGGTAGAAGAGTTGGTATGAGTGGGCGAAGTGCGGATAGTTTATCAGATAAGCCAGGAAAAGCATCGTCGCCGCCACCAGACCTTCGTATCTCAGTGGCACGAAATACAGCGCCGGCAAGATCAGGAATGCGCTGCCGCCGAGCATCAGAAAGTCCGCGAGCGGACCAAAGAGATATCTTGGTGGCGTTGCCGCGGGAGCGCGTATATCCGCCGAAAGGTGAACTGCCATATGAGCGCTCCCTTCGTATTCCATTTAACCACCGGCCCGTCTGCTCGACAAGATAGAGGAGCCGAGCGCTAGCGCGAAAGGCATGGGGTATCGGCTGCAACGGATGCCGTAACCCGCAATGTTGTCGACGCGATGCCGCCCCTGCCAAATTGCATCGGCCAGGCGTTCGCTGCGGTTGTGTGCGTCAAGTTCTGCAAAATTGGGCGGCCATGGTGCTGGTCATGCGGCTTGGCGTAGAGCGAGTTTTTTGTGCTCGCGCAGATCGTCCATATTGATGTATCGGTTGGCCTCCATCCAG
>NZ_JAPYKQ010000039.1:0-2500 GCF_037179625.1 Mesorhizobium sp. Cs1299R1N3
GGGGCGGCCAGGCCGGATCCAAGGGCTTATCCGAACGCGAAGCGGCCCGCCGGCTTTGAGCCTGGCGGGCCGTTTTGGTAAGTTTGGTTGCGGGGACAGGATTTGAACCTGTGACCTTCAGGTTATGAGCCTGACGAGCTACCGGGCTGCTCCACCCCGCGCCACCACCGCGATCGCCTTGTGGCGATTGCGGTATTTGCGATCGCCGCTCTACTTTGGCGACTGCGGCATTCCTGTATCCACCAAATGAAAGGGCCGCTTAGAGCGGCCCGGGATCCCTTGGCGGGCCTTTATGCATGTCGCCCAAAAAGTGTTAGCGGTTTTGGGACAACGACATGCATCGAACAAAGCAATGAGAAGATTTCTCTGTCATCCGGTTGGATGTGAGTTTGAACGTGCGTTTAGCAGACCTGGCAGCGACCTACTCTCCCGCGTCTTGAGACGAAGTACCATCAGCGCTGGAGCGTTTCACGGCCGAGTTCGGAATGGGATCGGGTGCAGCCGCTCCGCCATAACCACCAGGTCGGCAAAACGCACGTTATTCGAGAAGCTGGTTTGAGCGAATAGCCAATAGAGAGGAGCGAATAGGGGACCTATTTTGTGCTTTCTCGGAGCTTTTCGCTGGTCTTTTGTGCCTGGCCGTCCTTGGGGTCTGGCCCTTCGAAGCGAAGCTTCGCAAGGTCGACCGACCGTCGGCGCCGATGCGCCGCACCCACGTAGCGCCGCCCGAAGGGCGGAACAAGCGTGAGTGAGAACAAACCATTTGACTTGGTCAAATGGACATTAGGAATGAGAACGATCAAGCCGATCGAACTATTAGTACCGGTAAGCTTCAAGCGTTGCCGCTCTTCCACACCCGGCCTATCAACGTGGTCGTCTTCCACGGTTCTCAGGGAATACTCGTTTTAAGGTGGGTTTCCCGCTTAGATGCCTTCAGCGGTTATCCCGTCCGGATATAGCTACCCTGCTATGCGGCTGGCGCCACAACAGGTCCACCAGAGATCCGTCCATCCCGGTCCTCTCGTACTAGGGACAGATCCTTTCAATATTCCTACACCCACGGCAGATAGGGACCGAACTGTCTCACGACGTTCTGAACCCAACTCACGTACCGCTTTAAATGGCGAACAGCCATACCCTTGGGACCTGCTCCAGCCCCAGGATGCGATGAGTCGACATCGAGGTGCCAAACAACCCCGTCGATATGGACTCTTGGGGGTCATCAGCCTGTTATCCCCGGCGTACCTTTTATCCGTTGAGCGATGGCCCTTCCACGCGGGACCACCGGATCACTATGACCGACTTTCGTCTCTGCTCGACTTGTCAGTCTCGCAGTCAGGCAGGCTTATGCCATTGCACTCAGCGAACGATTTCCGACCGTTCTGAGCCCACCATCGCGCGCCTCCGTTACTCTTTAGGAGGCGACCGCCCCAGTCAAACTACCCACCATACATTGTCCCGGACCCGGATAACGGGCCGCGGTTAGACATCCATAGTAATAAGGGTGGTATTTCAAGGGTGGCTCCACCTGAGCTGGCGCCCAGGTTTCAAAGCCTACCACCTATCCTACACATGCCACTACGAATGCCAATGTAAAGCTATAGTAAAGGTGCACGGGGTCTTTCCGTCTAACCGCAGGAACCCCGCATCTTCACGGGGAATTCAATTTCACTGAGTCTATGCTGGAGACAGCGGGGAAGTCGTTACGCCATTCGTGCAGGTCGGAACTTACCCGACAAGGAATTTCGCTACCTTAGGACCGTTATAGTTACGGCCGCCGTTTACTGGGGCTTCGATTCAGAGCTTGCACCCCTCCTCTTAACCTTCCAGCACCGGGCAGGCGTCAGACCCTATACGTCGTCTTGCGACTTCGCAGAGCCCTGTGTTTTTGATAAACAGTCGCTACCCCCTGGTCTGTGCCACCCTCCTCTACTTGCGTAGAAAAGGGTCACGCTTCTTCCGAAGTTACGCGTGCAATTTGCCGAGTTCCTTCAGCATAGTTCTCTCAAGCGCCTTGGTATACTCTACCAGACCACCAGTGTCGGTTTCGGGTACGGTTTATAAGGAGGAGCTATTTCCTGGAACCACGCAGCAGCCCGTTCAATCCGATAAGATTGGACTACCTCAATGATCCGTCACTACCTCCAAGCCCACGAATATTAACGTGGTTCCCATCGACTACGCGTTTCCGCCTCGTCTTAGGGGCCGGCTAACCCTGCTCAGATTAGCTTTAAGCAGGAACCCTTGGTCTTTCGGCGGGGGAGTCTCTCACTCCCCTTACGTTACTCATGTCAGCATTCGCACTTCTGATACCTCCACCACCCCTCACGGGTATGGCTTCATCAGCTTACAGAACGCTCCGCTACCGCTTGGCCCTTGCGGACCAAACCCTAAGCTTCGGTGTATGGCTTTAGCCCCGTTACATTTTCGGCGCAAAGACCCTTATTTAGACCAGTGAGCTGTTACGCTTTCTTTAAATGATGGCTGCTTCTAAGCCAAC
>NZ_JAPYKQ010000040.1:0-5970 GCF_037179625.1 Mesorhizobium sp. Cs1299R1N3
TCGCGAAGATCATTGGAAAGAGGTCGAGTCATCAGATGCTGGCCTCCATTCCAGCCAGCATCTTGAATCACAAAACCGACTGATCCGGAATCCCTTCGATTCCATCAACTCGTGAACCGCTCTAGCTGGCGCTAAAACCTTCATGGAAGCGCACGCGCCCCATCGGCGCAGACCCGTTGAATGCCAGCCTCATGAAATACTCGGCCGGCAGGTCTTCATATCGCAATGCTGAATCGTTATCGAAGCCGAAACGGCGATAATAGGTCGGATCGCCCACTAGCACGCATCCGTTCGCTCCCGCCTGTTTCAAGTGCTCCAACCCTTTTCGGATCAAGGCGCTTCCAATGCCCTGCCTATGAAGGTCCGGCCTCACCGCCACGGGGCCAAGCCCGAACCAATCCGATTGCTCCCCTTCAATGGTGAGAGGCGAAAAGGCGACATGGCCAACCATTTCGTTGTCGATCAGGGCAACCAGTGAGATGGTGAGGGCGTCGGCTTCGCGGAGCGCGTCAATGATCGCCCCCTCAGTCCCGCTGCTATGGGTGCTGACCTTAAAGGCCGCTTCTGTGATCTGACGAATAGTTTGAGCGTCGTCGGCTCGTTCTGGTCGGATTTCGATACTCATATTCATTATCCTTCTGCCAATCCGTCGCAAATCTCCCGAAACCTGCGGCGTAACAAGACTTAGGATTTCTTCGACACCTGTATTTTGTCGGTCGCCCAGGGGCTATAGCTGTAGGGCGGCTTCCAAGGGAAGTCAGACGGTCTTTTTCTTTTGATTGCCCGCAAAAGCGGCCGTCAAGCCAAGGCCGATGTAGACAAACCCACTAACCCAGCGTTCAGCCTTGAGATAGACGGGACTACGCTTTAGCCAGTTTCCGGCCGTGCCGGCGGCAAGCGCATAGGCGCCATCTGTCAGAACGCCAATCACCGTGTAGAGAATCCCGAGAAAAGCGATCTGCATTGCCACATGGCCGCGGTCGACCTCAACGAACTGTGGCAGGAAAGCCAGAAAGAACAGCGCGGTCTTCGGATTCAGGAGGTTGACTATAAAGCCCTCACAAAAGAGGCGCATACGGCTGCGCGTCGGCAAACCGCTCTCGACGTCGGGAATGTCCGACGGGCCGAAGAGCTTCTTGAGGCCAAGCCAAATCAGGTAGGCCGCGCCGGCATACTTCACTATGCTGAAGGCGAGCGCAGACGATGCCAGGAGCGCCGACAACCCCACAGCGGCGGCGACAACATGAACAAGTGTGGCCGTGTGGATGCCAAGGATTGAAACGAGGCCGGCGGAACGGCCCTGCTCGACCGAGCGCGCGAAGATATAAAGGACTGCTGGACCCGGTACGAGAAGCAGCACGAGCGTGGCGCTGACGAACAGGCCGAGATTCGTTGCGCTGGGAATTGTCAAATCCATGATTATCTCGCCCCGTTTCTTATTGCAGCAACAATAGCATTGGGCTGCGTCCAAGGCTAGGTATGCGCATCCCGCCAGCTCGCCGCGAAACGCCCACCACCGGCAGCTGTGAGATGGTGCCGGCAAGCGCAATCGGCCTCAATAATAGGTTTGGCGCCGCGCTCGGAGCGACAAAGCCTGGAGACACCGGGCACGGATTGTGAAGATGCCGTTTTTGGTTCCGGCAATGCGACCGTCTTCTCCGCGGTCCGCACCGCCGGCATGGTTACGTCGCCGCTCATCAATCATCCCATCCCGCAACCCGGCTCGGCGTGCGCGCGTCCGTCTTGAATTTTCGGCTACAGAAAGCCGGCAGATCTCAGCAGGGGTCGAACGCGACCAGCGTCGCCCGCCCATGAGTTTGCCGTGTGAACGTTAAGCGCAGTCAAATCGTGTTAAGCTGGGTAAAAATAGCGCCGCCGGCGGGCATTTGTGTCTTATCGGTGACCGGCATGAAGGATGGAGTGGAATGAACAAGGTCCTCCTCATCGACGACGATGTCGAGTTGACGACGCTGCTGCAGGAATACCTGGTCGAAGAGGGGTATGACGTCGCGACAGGCACGGACGGTGGCGCAGCGATTTCTGCCGCCGCGCGCAACTCGGCGGACCTGATCGTGCTCGATATCATGATGCCCCGAATGAACGGGATCGAGATACTGCAAAGGATCAGGAAGCTGAGCCAGGTTCCGGTGCTCATGCTCACGGCGAGAGGCGATGACATCGACCGGATATCGGGCCTGAACCTCGGTGCCGACGACTATGTGACGAAACCCTGTTCGCCAGGAGAGCTCGCGGCAAGAGTGCGCGCGATCCTTCGCCGCGCGAACCAGCCTGCGGCCGGCCTGTCCACCGACACGCTGAGAGCCGGGCGGCTGGCGGTTCATCCGGGCAACAGAACCGCCGAATGGGACGGACAGCCACTGGACCTCACCGGCACGGAGTTCAGCCTGCTCGAAGTTCTCGCTCGCAATGCCGGCCAGTTGGTATCGAAGCAGGACATCTCGAAGCGTGCTTTTGGAAAGCCCCTGACCCCGTTCGATCGCCGCATCGACGTCCATATCAGCAGCGTGCGTCAGAAGCTCGGCCTCAGGGGGGATGGACAGTCACGGATCAAGTCTGTCCGCGGCCAAGGCTATCAACTTCTTTTGGACTGACATGCCCCGACTGTTTAAGAAGTTCTTCTTGATAACGTGGCTGACGCTTGCGGCGTCCGTCGTGATCATAATCCTGACGCTCAACTTCTTTCAGACGCTTCCTTCCACTTCGAAGCTGGAACGTCAGAAGTGGGAAGTCGTCCTCGAACTGACTGAAAACCTACTTGTCAAGGACGGTGAAGATGCCGCTCGGCGCTTTGCCCGCATAAGCGAGGATACGGTACCGGTCGGCCTCACGATCTCCAGGATCGCGGAGTCCGGCGCATGCACCGATAGGAGCACGGCGGAGACAAGAACCGTCCTGAAGGACGGGATTTGCTACTGGATCTCCGCGCCTCAGCAATACAATGTCATTCTCGACACGCTTGGTCCGTTCGTACCGGGGTTCGGTATTCTGATTTCGAGCGCGATATCGGCGGCCGCGCTCGCCCTATATCTCATTCGTCCTGTTGTGCACCTTCGCAACGGCCTGAGTGCGCTCGCCCACGGCCGTTTCGACGTCCGCATCGGCCACAAGATGGCAGGTCGGAAGGACGAGGTCTCCGCGCTCGCGCACGATTTCGATTCCAGCGCTGCGCGGTTGCAGGAACTGCAGGATGCACAGCAGAGACTTTTCCACGACGTCTCCCATGAACTGCGCTCCCCGCTGTCACGTCTGCAGGCCGTTGGGGGTGTCCTTCGGCAGAGTCCGGCGAAACTCGATGCCATGCTGGACCGCATGGACCGGGAGGTCGAACGGCTCGATGCGCTGGTCGGCGAAGTGCTGACTCTCGCCAGGCTGACAGCCGGTTCCCGTCTCCCACTGAAGACACAGACGCTGGACGTCATCGATCTCCTGAACGAAATCCTGGGCGACGCAGCGTTCGAAGCCCGGGCACGCGAGGTTTCGATCACCTCCAATGTTGACGACAGCTTCCTTGCCGAGGTCGAAGGCGAGCTGATCTACCGGGCGCTGGAAAACGTCATCCGCAACGCCGTCAAATACACTGCCGAACATTCGCAAATCAGCGTGCAATGCGAGACGACAGACGACATCCTCAAGGTGAGCGTCGCGGATCAGGGGCCGGGCGTAGGGCGAAACGAACTCGAACGAATCTTCCAGCCATTCTCCCGCGGGAACGACGCGGCGCCGAGAGGCGGGTACGGTCTTGGCCTTGCGATCGCCAGACAGGCCATAGAACGCCACGGTGGGCGGGTATATGCGTCGCTGCCGGACGTCGGCGGCTTGGCCATCATGCTGGAGATTCCCCGGCAGCCGGCGATGTACAGTCCGGCGAACGATCGAGCCTGATCGCAAGGTTTACCCAACTTTACACTGCCTTTACCGCCATTAACGCTGGCATCGCTAAAGCTGAACCGTGATCGCGGTTCTTCAAATGCGAGAGAGTTGAATAATGTCGGTGACCACGGCGGTGTTCCAGCAGGGCAAGAGGATGCGGTTCCTCTGGCTGGCCGTCCCATTGCTTTTGACGCCACTCCTATTCTCGCAGAGCGCCTGGCCGCTGGAGACTCTTCCCCGCCAAGGCATGGAGCTCATGGGTTCCGCATTTATCATCATATGTGTGGCCGGGCGGTGCTGGGCATCGCTGTATATAGGCGGACGCAAGAATCGAGAGCTCATTACGGACGGCCCTTATAAATACACACGCAATCCGTTGTACTTCTTTTCTTCCCTGGGACTTGCCGGCATCGGCCTGATTTTCGGCTCGCTCGCGATTGCGGCCTTCTACTTTCTGTTTGGGTATCTGGTATTTGCTTATGTCTCAGCCCGCGAATCGATTGCTCTGGACGGGCTTTTCGGCGATGTTTACCGGGAATATTGCCGCGAGGTTCCCGCCTTCTTCCCTCGCCTCAGACGAAGCGCCGCCGACGTCGCACATCAGTTGCCCGTGACGTTCAACCCAATTGTGCTGAAGCGTACTGCTATCGACAGTTCTTGCTTTCTCCTAGCAATCCCCGGGTCCGAACTCATCGAGTGGTTGCAATCTGCAAGGCTCCTCAAACCGATGTTGCACCTCTTTTGATAGCTGGCCCGCCCGGTGAAAATCAGGCGAAGACGGCAGATTGCAATGAAGAGAAATCTACAGTCTGCCGCGGGCCTGCGTCGCAATACTTACCTCAATCTGCTTTGCCGTAGACGGACACTATCCGAGGCACAACACCCTGCTGCCACAAGGCCACTGGCCGCGCCATTACGCTGGCGCTTCCCGGCAGCCGGCGACGTATGCGCCGGCTGAAGATCGAGGCTGATCGTAGATTTTACCCAACTTTACATTGCCTTTACCGGCATTAACGCTGGGGCCGTTAAAGCCTGAACCCATGATCCCGGTTCAGACGATTTGACAATGATCTTGAAGCTTCGACGACTTGAAATGCGGCCGCGAGCAGCACTCTGCGTGGCCCTGTTCTCATGGTTGTCCGCCTGCACAAGCGTGCCCTTGCCCCAGGGCGCGTCCCTCGGTTCCTACGCCGGAATGAGCCCGTCGGGGGGCATCCTCGCGAAAGCGAGATTGCGTGTGGATTCGGCACCGGTGCTCGCCGCACAGACGGTGCGCATTGTACCGACGTCGACGCAGATCGGCAGCCGTGGCTTCGATCCCAAAGACCTGGCGCTCGTCACAAACGCGATCGACCGGGCGCTCTGCACCGACCTTAGCGACCGTTTCCAGGTCGTGGCCCCGAGCCAACCGGCGGACCTCATCGTCCACGCTACCGTCACCAACATCGTGGCGACCAATCGCACCGCAGCTGCGGGTTCCGTCGTTGCGTCGCTCGGCGCCTCGGTGGCGGGGCTCGGCGTTCCAATCCCCCGGCTTCCGATCGGCCTCGGCGGCCTGGCCATCGAGGCCGAGGCGGTCGACAAGGACAGTTCGCAGAAGGCAGCCATGCTCTGGTCGCGCGGTGCGAACATAGTCACGACAAGGGCTCGGGTGTCCACGGTGGGGGATGCGTATTCCCTCTCGTCGGCCTTCGCCGCCGACTTCAGCCGCATGCTGCTCAAGGGCAAGGACCCGTTCAAGGGAATGCCAGCGATACCATCGATGCAAAGACTGCGGACCTCGCTTGGCGGCGATCCGAAATACGACGCCTGCAAGGCGTTCGGAAAGGCTCCCGGCCTTCCGGGAATGGTCGCCGCCCGCTTTGGCCTGCCGCCCACCTGGACCGACAAGGGTGCCGCGGTCTCGTTGTGGTAACCGGCGCGAACCGAATACCGACTCTGATCTCCAATGGCGGGTTGTGTGCGTCAAGTTCTGCAAAATTGGGCGGCCATGGTGCTGGTCATGCGGCTTGGCGTAGAGCGAGTTTTTTGTGCTCGCGCAGATCGTCCATATTGATGTATCGGTTGGCCTCCATCCAG
>NZ_JAPYKQ010000041.1:0-1492 GCF_037179625.1 Mesorhizobium sp. Cs1299R1N3
CTAGTGCATCAGCGCCGGCCTAGCTGCCAACGTGGAGCGCAAAGTGCTCGAGGAACCGAACCGAAATCCTGGGTCCCATCGCTATGGGAAACCGAGTTTGTGGTGGCCACCGCCGCAGCTTTGATGGCCCGTGGGCCTGATCAGCCGGATTTCAGAATTCTGTTCGGAGAGACACCACCATGAACACCATGCATTCCGTGCAAGCCCGGAAGACTTTCCTTGCCGTGACTTTTTCGTCCGGCGAAATTGTCGGCTATCCGTGGCTTTGGCTAAAGGACAATGCGCCATCGGCGTTTCACCCAGTAACCGAGGAGCGCGTATTTGACCTGACCAGCGTAGATACATCGCTTAGACCTCTCCGCGTAGAGGAGAAAAACGGCGTAGTAAGAATCGTCTGGTCGCAAAAGGATGAAGAGGAATTTCCCCGTCAGTTCTTTGAATCCTATCGTCCGGGCAAAAAGCGGAACGATCCGGCCGATATCGCTCCGATACTTTGGGACGGCTCAATCGAGCTCGATTCGATACCGGGTCGATCTGCCGGAGACATCTTTCAGGACGACGCCGGTCTGCTTGTCTGGTTGAAGGCGACGGCTGCCTACGGGCTCTCGATTGTCGATTCGCTTGGTGATGATCCAGACGCGGGGCGGCGCATGGCGGAACGAATTGGTTTCCTGCGCCAGACAAACTTTGGCACCATGTTCGAAGTCGTGTCGATGCCAAATCCGAACAACTTGGCTTATACGCCGGTCGCACTCCCGCTACATACTGATCTCGCAAACCAGGAGCTGCCGCCGGGCTATCAGTTCCTGCACTGCATCGCGAACGGAGCTGAAGGCGGGGGCTCGATTTTTGCGGACGGGTTTGCAGTCGTAGCGGCGTTGCAGACCGAAGATCCGGAAGCCTACCGTTTGTTATGCGAGATCGAGATCCCATATCGTTTCCACGACAGAGAGTATGACCTGCGCGGAAGATTTCCGGTGATTGTTACTAACCGGCGGGGCGAAGTGACAGAGTTGCGGTTCAATGCCCATCTTGTCGATGTGATCGATCTTCCCTCGGAGATCTGCGTGTCGTTTTATGCAGCCTATCGCAAACTGATGATGATGATCCGCAGCCCGCGGTTCCGAATTTCCTATCGCCTCAAGGCGGGCGAGATGGCGGTCTTCGACAATCGCAGGGTGCTGCATGGCCGGGAGGCGTTCAACCCGAATACGGGGCGCAGACATTTGCGGGGATGCTATGTCGATCGTGGTGAGTTTCTAAGCCGCATTCGCGTCCTCTCGCGATAGAGAAGGATAACGCAAAATGACATCGACCTGCCGAAAGGTTCGACGTCGGCCGGTTCTTTCGCGCGGGCAATACCGCACGGCGTCTGCGCTGATGTAAACCAGATCCGTGACGTCACCATCCGACACCTCATCCTCTCAGATTAAGGTGTTGCGACGATCGGTTGAACCCGCCGCCCAATTGCCGCCGTTCTGCAATGCGCCCA
>NZ_JAPYKQ010000042.1:0-1458 GCF_037179625.1 Mesorhizobium sp. Cs1299R1N3
GCCGAAGCGCGCAGCAGGGCAACGCCACCGCCGGCAACGATGCCTTCTTCCACGGCCGCGCGGGTCGCGTTGAGGGCGTCATCGACGCGGTCCTTCTTTTCCTTGACTTCGACTTCCGTCGCACCGCCGACGCGGATCACCGCAACGCCGCCGGCGAGCTTCGCCAGACGTTCCTGCAGCTTCTCCTTGTCGTAGTCCGAGGTGGTCTCCTCGATCTGCTGCTTGATCTGGGCAACGCGGCCCTGGATCTCGGCCTTCTTGCCGGCGCCGTCGACGATGGTGGTGTTCTCCTTGGAGATCGACACCTTCTTGGCGCGGCCGAGCATGTTGAGGCCGACATTCTCGAGCTTGATGCCGAGGTCTTCCGAGATGACCTGGCCACCGGTGAGGATGGCGATGTCTTCCAGCATGGCCTTGCGGCGATCACCGAAGCCCGGCGCCTTGACGGCGGCGATTTTCAGGCCGCCACGCAGCTTGTTGACGACCAGCGTGGCCAGGGCCTCGCCTTCGACGTCTTCCGAGATGATGAGCAGCGGCTTCGAGGTCTGCACGACGGCTTCGAGGACCGGCAGCATGGCCTGCAGGTTGGAGAGCTTCTTCTCGTGCAGGAGGATGTAGACGTCCTCAAGCTCGGCAACCATCTTGTCGGCGTTGGTGACGAAGTAGGGCGAGAGGTAGCCGCGGTCGAACTGCATGCCTTCGACGACTTCCAGCTCGGTCTCGGCGGTCTTGGCTTCCTCGACCGTGATGACGCCTTCGTTGCCGACCTTCTGCATCGCTTCCGCGATCATCTTGCCGACCGACTCGTCGCCATTGGCCGAGATCGTGCCGACCTGGGCGACTTCCTCGGAAGTCTTGATCTTCTTGGCGGCCTTGCCGAGAGCGGCGACCACTTCGGTGACGGCCAGATCGATGCCGCGCTTCAGGTCCATCGGGTTCATGCCGGCGGCAACCGACTTGTGGCCTTCCTGGACGATCGACTGCGCCAGAACGGTCGCGGTCGTGGTGCCGTCGCCGGCGATGTCGTTGGTCTTCGAAGCAACTTCGCGGACCATCTGCGCGCCCATGTTCTCGAACTTGTCTTCAAGCTCGATTTCCTTGGCGACGGTGACGCCGTCCTTGGTGATGCGCGGAGCGCCGAACGACTTGTCGATGACGACGTTGCGGCCCTTGGGGCCGAGCGTGACCTTCACCGCGTCGGCGAGGATGTTGACGCCGCGCAGCATGCGCTCGCGGGCGTCACGGGAGAATTTTACGTCTTTGGCAGCCATGTTTTAGCTCCTGGCAGGGGCTCGGATAGAGCCCGAAAATTCAAGTTGAAGGTGAGGCCGATGATCAGCCGATGATGCCCATGATGTCGGATTCCTTCATGATCAGAAGGTCTTCGCCATTGAGCTTGACTTCGGTGCCCGACCACTTGCCGAACAGGATGCGGTCGCCGGCCTTGACGTCCAGCGG
>NZ_JAPYKQ010000043.1:0-1052 GCF_037179625.1 Mesorhizobium sp. Cs1299R1N3
CTAGAGCGGTTCACGAGTTGATGGAATCGAAGGGATTCCGGATCAGTCGGTTTTGTGATTCAAGATGCTGGCTGGAATGGAGGCCAGCATCTGATGACTCGACCTCTTTCCAATGATCTTCGCGAGCGGGTTGTGGCGGCGGTTTTGGGTGGCGAAAGCCGCCGGTCGGCGGCGAAACGGTTCGGCATTTCGATTTCGGCCGCTGTGAAGCTGTTGCAGCGCCATGGTGCGACCGGCTCGGTGGCGCCGGGCAAGATGGGTGGACATCGCAAGAGGGTGTTGGAGCCGCACCGTGCCTTCATCGAGGCCCGCATACGAGAGATGCCGCATCTGACGCTGCACGGTCTGAAGGATGAGTTGGCCCGACGCGGGGTCAACGTCTCACACAACGCAGTGTGGCTGTTCTTGCGCCGCGAGGGCCTGAGCTTCAAAAAAAACGCTGTTCGCCCTTGAGCAGGCGCGCGCTGATATTGCCCGCCGGCGCCGGCGATGGCGATCCTGGCAGGCGGGCCTTGATCCGCAGTGTCTGGTCTTCATCGATGAGACCTGGATCAGGACCAACATGGCTCCGCTGCGGGGGTGGGGGCCGAAGGGCAAGCGGCTGCGCGGCCTGGCTCCGCACGGTCACTGGCGCACACTGACCTTCCTTGGAGCGCTGCGCTGGGATCGGCTCGCAGCACCTTGCGTCTTTGACGGCCCCATCAACGGCCAATGCTTCCGTGCTTATGTCGAGCAACAGCTCATCACCGTTCTGAAGCCCGGCGATATCGTCATCATGGACAATCTGGGAAGCCATAAGTCGGCGGCCGTCAGGCAGATGATCAAGGCCGCCGGCGCCAGGCTTTGGTATCTGCCGCCCTACTCTCCGGACCTCAATCCGATCGAGCAGGCCTTCGCCAAAATCAAACACTGGATGCGCCAGGCTCAGAAACGCACCGTCGAGGACACGTGGCGCCACATCGGACATCTCGTCGAAACCATCGAGGCAGCCGAATGTAAGAACTACTTCGAAAACGCAGGATACGCTTCCGTCAAAACGTGAAAGGCTCTAG
>NZ_JAPYKQ010000044.1:0-1050 GCF_037179625.1 Mesorhizobium sp. Cs1299R1N3
TCTTGAATTTCGTCGAGGGCAGTCTTAGAAGCAAACTTCTTCGTCGCCAGCGGCGCACCGCCCTCGTTCGTGAGGCGTATATAGTCGCCACCCCGACAAACTGTCAACACCGATCTCAGATGTTTTTTCGATTTTTCGCGGAGATATCCACTGGGCCGAAATTCGTGAGTTGGCTAGGCTGAGTTTCCACGCCGCTTTCCGCGGTTGGTCACGCCTGGGATACTCGCCTCAGACCCCATGCCGAGCATACTTCGCTTTGAAAAACTGGCGTCCCCAAAACGGCCACCGAACGCGCCCGAGCGGCTTTCAACGCCGATTCTCCAGCAATTCCGGTGTGGCGTTTCGGCCCGCGTAGAAGACACCCAGGATCAGCACCTGCTCGCCCTCGACCGCGAAGCCAATGCTGACCGCCGGTAGCCAAGAATCCGCAGCCCAGGCATGATCTCGATCCGCTCGGTGCCTCCCTGTGGAAAAGTCGACAAGCCCAGACAATGATCGCGGATGTCAGCGGCAAAATTCCGCGCAATCGCCGGCGACGCCCATTCGGCTATGTCGTCATAGAATGTTCGAGTTCGGCTTGTGCCACGGGATGAAAGACAATCCGGCATCCCATTCCCTACTTGCTTTCGCCTGCTTCGCGCGATGGCGTGCTTCAAGCTCGGAAGAGACCGTTTCGGCTGGAATTCCCTTCGTCGAATCCTGCTGGAGCTCGGCCAGACGCGCGGGAATTTCCTCGCACAGCCACTTTCCCCCTCCGCCTCGAAATCCTCGAGTATGCGCAGGCCGGCGCGGACAACCTCACCGGCATTGTTGTAGCGGTCGAACTCGAGCTGCTTTCTGATGAAGCTCTCACAGTGCCCGTTCAAAGCGCAGTTGGGCATGGCGACCTCCTGGGGGAGATCATGCGTCGAGCGTCATTGATGACACTAGAGCCTTTCACGTTTTGACGGAAGCGTATCCTGCGTTTTCGAAGTAGTTCTTACATTCGGCTGCCTCGATGGTTTCGACGAGATGTCCGATGTGGCGCCACGTGTCCTCGACGGTGCGTTT
>NZ_JAPYKQ010000045.1:0-994 GCF_037179625.1 Mesorhizobium sp. Cs1299R1N3
ATGGCGGCGATCTCAAACAGGCAGTGGCCGGCCAGGCCATAACGCTCGTCCTCGACGACGAGGTCGAGATCTCACGCGGCAACATGCTGGTTTCGCCGGCCGCACGGCCGCAGGTCGCCGACCAGTTCGCCGCCAGCATCGTCTGGTTCGACGAAAATGCGCTGCTGCCCGGCCGGTCCTATATCCTGCGCACCGAGACCGATCAGACCAGCGCCACCGTCACCGATCTGAAATACCGCATCAACGTCAACGACTTTGCCCATGAGGCGGTCAAGTCGCTTGAAATGAACGAAGTCGGCATCTGCAACATCTCGACGCGGACGCCGATCGCCTTCGATCCGTTTGGCGAGAACCGCACCACCGGCGCCTTCATCCTGGTCGACCGCATCTCAAACGCCACGGTCGGCGCCGGCATGATCCTGCATTCGCTGCGCCGCGCCGAAAACATCCATTGGCAATCGCTCGATGTCGGCAAGGGCGTGCGCGCCGACATGAAGAACCAGCGGCCCGCCGTGTTCTGGTTCACGGGGCTTTCGGGCTCCGGCAAGTCGACCATCGCCAACCTGTTCGAGAAGAAGCTGTTCGCCACTGGCCGCCATACCTATATCCTCGACGGCGACAATGTCCGTCACGGTCTCAACCGCGACCTTGGATTCACCGACGCCGATCGCGTCGAGAACATTCGCCGCGTCGCCGAAGTGGCCAAGCTGATGGCCGACGCCGGGCTGATCGTCATCGTCTCCTTCATTTCGCCGTTCAGAGCCGAGCGGCGCATGGCGCGCGAATTGATGGCCAGTGGCGAGTTCATCGAAGTCTTTGTCGATACGCCTTTCGAGGAATGCGCCAGGCGTGACCCGAAGGGCCTCTATGCGCGCGCGCTGAATGGCGAGATCAAGAATTTCACCGGTGTCGATTCTCCATATGAAGCACCGGAGAAACCGGAGATCCATCTCAAGACGCTCGGCAAGTCGCCTGAAGAGATGGTAGATGCCCT
>NZ_JAPYKQ010000046.1:0-709 GCF_037179625.1 Mesorhizobium sp. Cs1299R1N3
TCGCGAAGATCATTGGAAAGAGGTCGAGTCATCAGATGCTGGCCTCCATTCCAGCCAGCATCTTGAATCACAAAACCGACTGATCCGGAATCCCTTCGATTCCATCAACTCGTGAACCGCTCTAGATACCAATAATTGGCAATCCACTGCCGATTCGGCGACGCTTCATCATCATGGCCCGCCAAGCGGCATCGCCTCGGTCCCGATTCGGCGGAATTGGACTACCGATTGGGGCAGCACCACGCGATCGAGGGTCTCGGTGCGAGCGGAGGCCGCAGATCCTGTTATTCACCATCCAAAGCGTGTGAGGAAGCCGGCCGGATAGAGCCCAACCGGCTAATCTGTTCATGCTTGGCGATCAATCGATCTTGAACCTGACCATCCCTCCATGGTCTTCACTGATTTGATTTTTGTCCGCGCCATCGGCGTCGCCTCTTTTGCGGGCCCTGAACAGGATTGGATCGACGCTCCACGGTGATCCGGATACGCAAGGGTCCGCCGACTTGGAGCCTGGCGGCTGTCTTTTTGATTTGGTTTGGTAGGGTGATTTGTTTTTGTGCGGGGTCGCCGGCCTGGTGCTTGGGGGCGGCCAGGCCGGATCCAAGGGCTTATCCGAACGCGAAGCGGCCCGCCGGCTTTGAGCCTGGCGGGCCGTTTTGGTAAGTTTGGTTGCGGGGACAGGATTTGAACCTGTGACCTTCAGGTTATG
>NZ_JAPYKQ010000047.1:0-656 GCF_037179625.1 Mesorhizobium sp. Cs1299R1N3
TAGAGCGCGCGCAGGGCCTTCAAATTCTTGGTCAGGCGCTGCTTCTGCAGCTTGGGATCGGCGAGCAGTTCCTCGAGCTCGGCCTGTTCGGCGATCAGTGCATCATGTTCGCGCCTGAGCTCCATTTCCTCGAGCTTGCGCAAGGACCGCAGCCGCATGTTCAGGATCGCCTCGGCCTGGCGGTCGGTCAGCTCGAACTCGGCCATCATCACCGGCTTGGGCTCGTCCTCGGTGCGGATGATCTCGATCACCCGATCCAGGTTGAGAAAGGCGATGATATAGCCGTCGAGCAGCTCCATCCGGTCGGCGATCTTGGCGAGCCGGTGCGCGGTGCGGCGCTGGAGCACGATGAACTGGTGATCGACCCAGCCGAGCAGCGCCTCGCGCAGGGACATCACGCGCGGCGTGCGGCGTGCGTCGAGCACGTTGAGGTTCAGGCTGACCCGGTTTTCCAGGTCGCTCATCCGGAACAGGCTTTCCATCAGCAAGGTCGCATCGACCGTGCGGGCGCGCGGCTCGATCACGATGCGCACCTCCGAATCGGATTCGTCGCGCACGTCCGCCAGGATCGGCAGCTTCTTGTCGTTGATGATCGTCGCGATCTGCTCGATCAGCTTGCCCTTCTGGACGCCGTACGGAATCTCGGTGACGACCGC
>NZ_JAPYKQ010000048.1:0-649 GCF_037179625.1 Mesorhizobium sp. Cs1299R1N3
ACACCCGCAACATGGCGACCGGCGCCTCGACGGCCGATCTGGCGATCGTGCTGATCGATGCCCGGCAAGGGGTGCTGCGCCAGACAAGGCGCCATTCGATCATCGCCTCGCTGCTCGGCATCCGCCACATCGTGCTGGCGGTCAACAAGATCGATCTCGTCGATTTCGACCAGGCGGTCTTCGACAGGATCGTCGAGGACTACCGGCAGTTCTCGCGCGATCTCGGCTTCCAAGCCATCATGCCGATCCCGATGTCGGCCCGCTACGGCGACAATGTCAGCCGCCGCTCCGAAACCATGCAGTGGTATTCCGGCCCGACACTGATCGAGCATCTCGAAACCGTGTCGGTCGACGAAGCCACGGCCGAGTTGCCGTTCCGCTTTCCGGTCCAGTATGTCAATCGCCCCAATCTCGACTTTCGTGGTTTTGCCGGCACCATCGCGTCCGGTACCATTGCGCAAGGCGACGAGGTCGTCGTCGCCAAATCGGGCAAGTCCTCGCATGTCAAACGCATCGTCGCCTATGGCGGCGATCTCAAACAGGCAGTGGCCGGCCAGGCCATAACGCTCGTCCTCGACGACGAGGTCGAGATCTCACGCGGCAACATGCTGGTTTCGCCGGCCGCACGGCCGCAGGTCGCCGACCAGTT
>NZ_JAPYKQ010000049.1:0-649 GCF_037179625.1 Mesorhizobium sp. Cs1299R1N3
ACACCCGCAACATGGCGACCGGCGCCTCGACGGCCGATCTGGCGATCGTGCTGATCGATGCCCGGCAAGGGGTGCTGCGCCAGACAAGGCGCCATTCGATCATCGCCTCGCTGCTCGGCATCCGCCATATCGTGCTGGCGGTCAACAAGATCGATCTCGTCGATTTCGACCAGGCGGTCTTCGACAGGATCGTCGAGGACTACCGGCAGTTCTCGCGCGATCTCGGTTTCCAAGCCATCATGCCGATCCCGATGTCGGCCCGCTACGGCGACAACGTCAGCCGCCGCTCCGAAACCATGCAGTGGTATTCCGGCCCGACACTGATCGAGCATCTCGAAACCGTGTCGGTCGACGAAGCCACGGCCGAGCTGCCGTTCCGCTTTCCGGTCCAGTACGTCAATCGCCCCAATCTCGACTTTCGTGGTTTTGCCGGCACCATCGCGTCCGGTACCATTGCGCAAGGCGACGCGGTCGTCGTCGCCAAATCGGGCAAGTCCTCGCATGTCAAACGCATCGTCGCCCATGGCGGCGATCTCAAACAGGCAGTGGCCGGCCAGGCCATAACGCTCGTCCTCGACGACGAGGTCGAGATCTCACGCGGCAACATGCTGGTTTCGCCGGCCGCACGGCCGCAGGTCGCCGACCAGTT
>NZ_JAPYKQ010000050.1:0-637 GCF_037179625.1 Mesorhizobium sp. Cs1299R1N3
TCGTGGTGCCTGCGCGGAACGCCGAGGTCACGCTCACACAAGCGCTCGATTGCCTCCTCGGCCAGGGCATTGCTGATTGGGAGGCGATCATCGTCGACGATGGCTCGACGGATAATACCGCGCAAATCATCGCCGGTTATGTTGAGCGCGATGCCCGGTTTCGCACAGCGAACTCGCGCGCCCATAGCGCCGCGGGCGCGCGCAATGAAGGGATTTCGATGGCGCGTGGCCGCTGGCTGATGTTCCTGGATGCGGACGATTGGGTGGACGCCGGCTTCCTCGCAAGGATGCTGGCCGCACTGGAGACCGCGCCGGATGCCGTGGCTTGCTATTGCGGTTCCCGGCGCGTGATGCCCGATGGCGCACTGACCCCGTCGAGCATCGCGACCGAGGTTGCGATTGAACCCTTCGAGGCATTCGCGCGCCGATGTGCCATCCGCACGCACGCGCTGCTGATCGACCGGGAAACAATCGTCGAGTTGGGCGGCTTTGATGTGTCGCTGCACACCTGCGAGGACTGGGATTTGTGGCAGCGCGTCGCACGTCAAGGCAAACCTTGGGTGATGGTCGACGAGCCGCTCGCTTTTTATCGGGCAAGCCCCAACTCGCTCACCCGCAATTCGAGGCAGATGCTGGC
>NZ_JAPYKQ010000051.1:0-608 GCF_037179625.1 Mesorhizobium sp. Cs1299R1N3
GCAATCATCTGCAGTGACTACGAGCTGTCGAAGCAGTTCTACAATAAACTCGATTTCGTCATCGTCGACGAAAATTGGCGCGCCGAAAAGCAATCTTGGAAGTGCGACTTGCGGCATGGTCCCGTCCAGATCGAATTGTTCAGTTTTCCCATGCCGCCCAGCCGGCCGACCAGGCCTGAGGCATGCGGGCTACGACATGTAGCATTCTCGGTGGACTCGGTAGAGGCGACAGCCCGGTTGCTTCGGGCACGAGGTGTCGAAGTTGAGCCTATCCGCATAGACCCACACACAGGCCGTCCGTTTACTTTCGTGGCAGACCCCGATGGTCTCCCAATTGAGGTCTACGAGGATCGAGTTTGACAGCCGGAGGATTGCGACGAGAAGAGTGCGCAGCTGCCGGCATCCGGCTGACGGTCGTAAAAAGTGAAGTCGCGGCAATTGTGCGCACCTCGTTAGATGGTTTCAAGCCGGCTGAACCGAACCGGGATGAGTTTCCGAGTCTCGAGTTGCCCAGCAGCATCCTTGTCGATGATAGTCAGAAACTGTACTTCTTCAGACGCCAAAGGCAGAACAAGGCGTCCCCCTGGCTTGAGCTGATTCAGTAAAGC
>NZ_JAPYKQ010000052.1:0-591 GCF_037179625.1 Mesorhizobium sp. Cs1299R1N3
AAGTTCACGGCGCCATTCAAAGGCTACCTGAACACCAACGCGAGGTTCTGATGCTGATCGGCGTTCTGGGAGTAAGCTATGAGGAAACGGCCGAGATATGCGGCTGCGCGGTAGGGACGGTCAAAAGCCGGCTGAACCGTGCCCGTGCCAACGTCCTGGAGTTCCTTGGGGAGAGTTCGCTGCAGACATTGATAGAGGGACGAAATCACCTGTCACATGGTCGACTCGATATCGAGGTCGACAGCCGCAGATAATCAATTCTTCACTTCGCGCCGGCGTTTCTCGATCAGCGCATTTTGTAGCTCCATCGCCAGCTTGGTCAGGCGGTCTGGGACCTGTTCCTGCTCCATGGCGGCCAAAAGGGAGGTAATCTCCTGATCCACCGCCATGTCGATACGCGAGGCCATGGTATCATCGCTCGACGAGACATCATATTCTCTTGACAATAGATGGCGATCCTTAATCCTAGAGCGGTTCACGAGTTGATGGAATCGAAGGGATTCCGGATCAGTCGGTTTTGTGATTCAAGATGCTGGCTGGAATGGAGGCCAGCATCTGATGACTCGACCTCTTTCCAATGATCTTCGCGAG
>NZ_JAPYKQ010000053.1:0-588 GCF_037179625.1 Mesorhizobium sp. Cs1299R1N3
GGTGGATGCGGCGGACGGCATCGATCCAACCATTCCCGAGCATTTCGGCGTAGGCTTGCCGGCTCTCCGGAAAGTACACCGCGTCCCCTAGCCATCGTTGGGGCACGACGGCGTCGATTGCGGTTGGAACAACGTTGTAGTCGCCGCAGAGAATGCTAGCGCCGTCCGTGACCAGCAGCCGGCCGTAGCTGATCAGGCGATCGAACCAGCGGAGCTTGTAGTCGAATTTTGGACCTGGCGCCGGGTTGCCGTTGGGCAGGTAGAGACAACCCACAACAAGCCCATTCACCTCGGCCTCGATGTAGCGGCTGTGCGTGTCGTCTGGATCCCCGGGCAGCCCGCGCCGACGTTCCAGTGGTTCTGCTCCCCAAGCGAGAATAGCGACCCCGTTGTAAGATTTCTGGCCGTGCCAGATTGCGCCGTAACCGACGCCCCTGATCGCGTCGGCAGGGAACTTGTCGTCGGATGTCTTGAGCTCTTGAAGGCAGACGATGTCGTACGCGGTTTCATCCAGCCATTTGAGCAGCACGGGCAGGCGGCCGTTGACGCCGTTCACGTTGAAGGTAGCGATGCGGGTCATTTGAACTT
>NZ_JAPYKQ010000054.1:0-578 GCF_037179625.1 Mesorhizobium sp. Cs1299R1N3
TGATTGCTAAAAACGCAGCCATGTAAAATGTATGATGACCTGTTAAAAAGATATATTTTAAATTAGTGAAGCGGGCAATTAAAATATTAACAATCATGCCACAGACCATGATGAGTGCAGCTGTTGTACCAAAATCTTTTAAGGCTAGTGAGACGATAGCTTCGTTGTTAGGTACGATACCTTGCACACCGAATGCGTGTTGGAATATTTTGCCGAATGGCTCAAGAGATCGAACGACGACATCAGCACCTGCACTTAAAATTAAGAAGCCTAATATCGTTTTAATGGTTCCTGAAGTGATCGTTGCGGCAGGTTTTTTCTGAACGATTAAACCTATAAAGGCAATCAGTGCAACAAGAATGGCTGGTTGACTTAAAATATCGACTAAAAAATTAAGGATTGCTTGCATAGGTCGTACCTCCTTTAAATCATGTTAAGTTGTTGTAATTTTTCTGAGAGCTTTTGTTGTAATTCAGCTTTGTCTAAAATATTATCAAGAACTAAGACATCCCCTAGACGTTCGGCATTTTCAGCTAAATCTCTACCACAAATAAACAAGTCAGCCATCTCTGGACTTG
>NZ_JAPYKQ010000055.1:0-541 GCF_037179625.1 Mesorhizobium sp. Cs1299R1N3
ACCACCAGCAGGCATGTGGAAGTGGAACGCCATCCACGTCCATTGGGTGCGAGAGCATATCGTTCCCCACGCGGATGGGAGGCTATATCCCGGGAGACATGCCGGAGGTCGAGGAACACTACGAAAATTGTTGGAATCGCATGGTCGGCCAGAACAGGCTCGATAATGCCGACATCGGGTGAGCGACACCGAAAAGCCGGCGTTGGTGCGAGTGCCTTCCCCGCACGCTGGATATGTTTGGAACCGGCCCTAAATTTTTACTTCGGTTCGGGGGTCGCCACCTTGGAGGATGGGATGTTCGTGCAGTTGACCGACGGGATGATAACACGCTGGATCAATATGGACGCCGTGATCCAGATGCGACCTGATGAAGACAAACATCAGACGGAACTATTCTTGCTTAGAGAGAACGCTGGGCCGGTTTTTGTCGATGAGCCTCCGGAAGAAATCCAACAGCTGCGCGACATGGAACTCGAGCGTCTATCCCCAATTGCAAACTGGAGCGCGGGCGGTCAGAACGTCCGCCGACGATGAGCCGTTT
>NZ_JAPYKQ010000056.1:0-526 GCF_037179625.1 Mesorhizobium sp. Cs1299R1N3
TCCAGGCGCTTGTTGATGGCCGAGATCGATGAGGCCGAGAAGGCATGACCGCACAGCTCTTCAGTGATCGCCTTGACCTTTCGGGTCGACACGCCCTGCACATACATTTCCGACAGTGTCGCCACCAAGGCCCGCTCGGAACGCTGGTAGCGCTCGAACAGCTCAGTGGAGAAGCGGCCGGCTCGGTCTTGCGGAACCCGCAGTTCAAGCTTGCCGACACGCGTCACAAGGGTGCGGCCGTAATAACCCGAGCGATAGCCGAGACGCTCCGGTGTGCGCTCGCCCTTCGAAGCACCCAGCGCCTCCTCCATCTCCGCCTCGAGCACCTCCTGCATCACCGCACGGATCACTTCGTGCAGACCCTCAGGGTTCGAAAGCAGAATGTCTTTGACGGCAGCGCTGGCGGTCTTACTCTCAATCTTGGTCATGGTGGCGTTCCTTCGCGGGAATCAGGTGACGTTGAACATCACCAGCCTGCCATGACCGCCCTCTCTCAGCGAATTTGCAGAACTCTCAGCACACTACC
>NZ_JAPYKQ010000057.1:0-516 GCF_037179625.1 Mesorhizobium sp. Cs1299R1N3
ACCCTTATGCAGGATCGCGGTAGCCCGGCCGCGGGTGGGCAGCACGTTCTGCACCAGGTTCGGGCCGTTGATGGTGTCCCAAATCTCCTTAGCGATGGTGATGGCTTCGTTGTCGGGCATTCGTGCGTACTCACCGAAGAACGAGTGGGGGTCGGTGAACGCGGTTTGCCGCAGGGTGAGGAACCGGTTGATGTACCACCGGATGATGTCGGCCTCCTCAGCATCGACGTATACCGAGAAGTCGAAGAAGTCGCTCAGGGCCAGTCCCATTGTCCCACTGCTGCGCCGTCGTGGTGGCTGTAGAACGTTAAGCCCCTCAATAATGAGGATGTCGGGTTGCCGGACGACGAGTTGCTGGTTGGGCACGATGTCGTAGGTGACGTGAGAGTAAACCGGTGCGGTGACTTCAGGCATCCCGGACTTGACATCGACGACGAACCTCAGCAAGGCCTTGCGGTCGTAGGATTCAGGGAACCCCTTGCGGGAAAGCAGCTCGCGTTCCTCGAGTACCCGGTT
>NZ_JAPYKQ010000058.1:0-513 GCF_037179625.1 Mesorhizobium sp. Cs1299R1N3
TGTCTCGGTCACGCTGCCGGTGGCGATCTGGATGCTGCGGGGGTTCCTGCTCAAGCTTCCGGCAGCCCTGGAGGAATCCGCCGCGATCGACGGGGCGACGCCGCTCCGAGTGTTCTGGGACATCGTCGTGCCGCTGTCGCGTCCCGGGCTGATCGCGACCTCGGTCTACGTGCTGATCGTCACCTGGCAGGAGTTCCTCTTCGCGCTGTCCTTCACCTCGACGAAGGAGATGCGCACCCTGCCGGTCGGCTTGAACGACTTCATCGGCCAATACGGCATTCGATACGGCGAGCTCATGGCCTCCTCGGTCATGGTCTCGCTGCCGGTCATGGCCGTCTTCTTCTTCCTTCAACGCTATTTCGTCGCCGGGATTACCGCCGGCGCGGTGAAAGGATAGGTCATGGCGCTGATCGAACCCTCGGACCTCATTCCTGGCGTCCGGCAGATACTCTTCAACCGGCCCGACAAGCTGAACGCATTGTCCACGCCGCTCATGCGCGAATTCGAAACCGC
>NZ_JAPYKQ010000059.1:0-509 GCF_037179625.1 Mesorhizobium sp. Cs1299R1N3
ATGTTGCCGATGGTCATGCCGGCGCCGAACAGCAGAAGCACCCAGGTGACCGCCGCGGTCGACAGGCCCGACACGTCGGTGAGGTAGGGTTTGATGTAGGTGAAGACGGCGAACAGGCTGGCAGAGGTCAGCGCCGCGATCAGCATCGCCAGCCAGACCTGCAGCTTGCCGAGAATGCGGACTTCGGTGCGTAGGCCGCCGCCGCTCGGTTCCGTGACGTCGGACGGCACCAGCCAGGCGATGGCCGCGACCGAGACCAGGCCGATGCCGACCACGGCCAGGAAGGTGGCCCGCCAGCCAAAGGCTTCGCCAAGCGCCGTTCCAGCGGGAACGCCGAGGATATTGGCTAGCGTCAGCCCGGCGAACATCAGCGCGATGGCGCTGGCGCGCTTGTTGCGCGGCACCAGGCTGGCGGCGACGACCGAGCCGATGCCGAAGAAGGCGCCATGGCCGAAAGCGGTGAAGACGCGCGCGGCCATCAGCAGCCAGTAATTGGGCGCGATGGCGCA
>NZ_JAPYKQ010000060.1:0-508 GCF_037179625.1 Mesorhizobium sp. Cs1299R1N3
CTTGCATCGACATTGTGAAATCCTGGAGATACATGAATGTTAATATACCAACAAATATGTTAGGATACCTTCTATGTATCTTGTAAACGGTGGGGCCTACTTAAGACACTGAAATTTTGAAATTCATGAAATACAGCAGATATCATTCTCGGAAAACTATCCTTTTAGGTTATTAAAATGCAGTAAAAATAATTTAGAATTTAAAATCATTGTACGTATAGTTAGGAAATAATAATAACTAGCATTTAAAACAAATCTCTTTGTAATAACCATTGTTCGTTTTTAATAACGGAGGGTGTCCCACCCCTTTGAACCGGGCTAATCCCTACGGGCCCAAGGGGAGCCGGATAAATTCCCTGTGGCCTCAATGTGATAGTGCAGTTGGCTAGAACCACTGCTCAAGAACCGGATGTTACAGTTTTGAACTCACACTCTTTCCTTGTGCCATGATTCAAAATGACAGTAATGGAGGGACAATTTTAACATTGTGGGTTTCTTTCTCCATTCA
>NZ_JAPYKQ010000061.1:0-503 GCF_037179625.1 Mesorhizobium sp. Cs1299R1N3
GCGCGGCATGGCCACCGGCATGGCGATCATGGGCTTCGGCGGCGGCGCCATGATCGGCGCGCCGCTCGCCGACTGGCTGATGCGCCAGTTCGCGACCCCGACCTCCGTCGGCGTCTGGCAGACCTTCGTGGCGATGGCCGCGATCTACGCGGTGTTCATGGTCGCCGGGGCGCTGGGCTACCGGGTGCCCCGCGAGGGCTGGACGCCGGCCGGCTGGACGCCGCCGGCTACGATGAAGAGCGCCATGGTCTCCTCCAGCAACGTCGACCTCGACGTGGCGACCCGGACCCCGCAGTTCTGGCTGATCTGGGCGGCGCTCTGCCTCAACGTGTCGGCGGGCATCGGCGTCATCGGCATGGCCTCGCCGATGCTGCAGGAGATGTTCGGCGGCCACCTCATCGGGCTCGACACCCCCTTCGCCTCCCTCGACGCCAGCCAGAAGGCCCGGATCGCGGCGATCGCGGCCGGCTTCACGGGGCTTCTCAGCCTCTGCAACATCGGCG
>NZ_JAPYKQ010000062.1:0-501 GCF_037179625.1 Mesorhizobium sp. Cs1299R1N3
TTGAAAAAGCGGAAAGCATAAATTCAACATATGAACATCAAACTTCTTATGTATCAAAGCATCATTTTTCATTTGTTGAATCTTCTGAGGTTATGATGACTAATATTAAACGTGTCCAACAAGCAATTGTTGAAGGCGAAACGTATCAAGTGAACTATACGGCGCGCTTAACGGATAACATTTATTATCCTATTAGTACTTTATATGAACGATTAACTCAATTTAGTAATGGTAATTATACTGCGTTATTACAAACTGATGAAATCCAAGTAGCGTCTATCTCACCAGAATTATTTTTTCAAAAAGGACAATTTAACAATGTCGATAACGTTATCATAAGCAAACCGATGAAAGGGACAATGCCTAGAGGTAAAACGGAAGCTGAAGATCAACAGTATTATAAAACATTGCAAACTTCTTCGAAAGATCGTGCAGAAAATGTCATGATTGTTGATTTGCTAAGAAACGATATAGGGAGAATATCACAGAGTGGCTCAATTA
>NZ_JAPYKQ010000063.1:0-495 GCF_037179625.1 Mesorhizobium sp. Cs1299R1N3
AAGGGCTTTACGCATGAATAAATTTTTACTGTTCTTCATCTTTATACTGATTAAAAAGTAACGCTAACGCCAAAATTATAGATGGCATACAATGGATAAACACTGGTATCAATGCCGCGGCCGGTAACAATTCCGCCATCGCCTACTGTTCCGCCTATCTCCGGCGAGAAGCCTTTGTAACCAATAATGTTAATCGGGTTTTGAGGGTTGGCAAATATTCTTACTTTAGATAGTTTCCATTTGCTGAGCAAACTGGCCGGTAGGGTATAACCTAACTGCGCGTTCCGTACCCTGAAGTAAGCACCGCTTTCAACATAAAATGAATTTGGCGCCGCATTGGAGTTTTTGCCAATATTAACCGAAGGATAAGTGTTTGAAGTTCCGGCACCATGCCAGCGGTGGTCATAAAAATCCTGTGTGAAGTTCTCATTACCAAAACGGTAGGCCAAATTGGCGTTATATACGCTTACTCCTTTTACGCCCTGAAAATCAATG
>NZ_JAPYKQ010000064.1:0-494 GCF_037179625.1 Mesorhizobium sp. Cs1299R1N3
CTTGGCCGGATCGATTCCTCACCGATCCGGACCAGAAGCGGAGCCTCAAGCTCTACGTCTGGTGCGCCGCGCGGGGCTACGCCTTCAGCGGCCTCTGCAAGCGTCGCGGTATCCCCTACACCTCGGCCCGCCGGGAGCGGGACGCCGCGCTCGAGCGCATCACCCGGCTGCTGAACCTGCAGGACTAGCCCGTCGCCGCGGGGCATCTGGTCGCGCACGCCGACGTGAACGACCCTGTTGACTTTGGTTAATCTGCCCTTGACGCCTCACGCTGTCGTGACCTGAACTTCAAAGGTGCAGTCGTGGGGCGCCGTCGCAAGCAACAGCATGTCTCCGTGGCCGTGACCTCCGCGTTGCGGCAGGTTCCCACGGCAACGCTCGATCCCGAGAACGGCCCGACGCCGGAACGGCTGATGCAAGCGGGGCTCGCCGTCGCGCTCCAGCTCGGCACCGGGCGGGTGCAGATCATCGGCGCCGCTGGCGGCCGGACTGTC
>NZ_JAPYKQ010000065.1:0-494 GCF_037179625.1 Mesorhizobium sp. Cs1299R1N3
CCCGACCGGCTCATGCCCCATGACCAGCAGGACGCAGAATACCGTAAGGCTCAGGAGGACGCATATGAACGCGGCGGCAAGACCCAGCGTGCGCATGACGAAAGCAAAGTCGGTGGTGGTCATGACGGGATCCGGAACGATGATGAACAGACCTACGCTAGGCCCGCCGGGGAATAAGGCGATGTGACGGTCATCACAGAGAGTTGTGCCACGCGCCCGTAATGTCAGGCCTACCCTGGCACGGCATATCGGAGCGCGAGCGGATGTCCCACACTCTCTCCCAGATTGCTTCGGTCGTGGCCGGACTCGCGCTTCTCGTGAACGGCCTCATCCTCTTCCCCGAGAGCTGGATCAAAGGCCTGGCCAAGAGCGTCGCCGTGTCGATCTCACTGGCGCTGTTTGCGACCGTCCTGATCGCGTTGGTCCGCAATTACGGTTCCTGAACGGCTCAGGACGCGACGCCGACCGCCTTGCTGTCAATGGCCGCCTGGATT
>NZ_JAPYKQ010000066.1:0-480 GCF_037179625.1 Mesorhizobium sp. Cs1299R1N3
GACCCCGGACCAGATCGCGTAGGCGATTCCGGTCGGGATCGTGCGGAGCGTCAGGGACAGGCAATAGAAGGCGATCGCGTAGCCGACGACCGTCACGAGGGAGGGCAGGGGCTTCGTGAAGCCGTCCGACAGCTTCATGAAGCTCGTGCCCACGATCTCGCTGACGATCGCGATGCCGAGATAGAGGTAGGCGAGCGACACCTACAGCCCGTAGCTGCGGGCGAGCTCCGGGTCCTTCTCGGCGACGAGCCTGGCCAGATCCACGATGACCTTGGCCTGCTTCCAGGTGGCGTCGTCCTGCATCTTGCCGTCGAGCATCACCGCGCCGGTGCCGTCGGGCATCGCCTCGACGATGCGCGCGGCGAAGGCCACCTCCGCCGGATCGGGAGCGAAGACCCGCTTGGCGATGGCGACTTGGCTCGGGTGGAGCGTCCAGGCGCCGGCGCAGCCCATCAGGAAGGCGTTGCGGAACTGCGCCTC
>NZ_JAPYKQ010000067.1:0-480 GCF_037179625.1 Mesorhizobium sp. Cs1299R1N3
GGGCAGGAATGAAGGGCACGTTGCCCTGAATGGTCATCTGCGGACGGAAGTTCTTGGTGTCGTCGTTCTGTGAAATGGCATCGAGCGTCCAACGCAGGCGCTCCCCGCGATAGTCGAGCGACAACGCACCGAGACCGGTCCGCCAGTTTCCGCCGTCGATCGAGGCTTCGCCATTGCGCCCCACCCCGTTGAACCGAACGCCCCACTCCTTGTTTTCACCGAAGCGGCGGCTGGTCTCCAGGTGGAGACCGTAGTTGCCGGCGCTCATGAAGATCGGCGTCAAACGTGTGAAAGGTACCTCAAGCGCGCGTTTGCTGACGATGTTGACGCCGCCGCCGACGCTGCCGCCAGGGGCCATGCCGTTGATGAGCGCTCCAGGCCCCTTGAGCAGCTCTATCCGCTCGATGATCTCGGCGGGCACGCGACTGGAAGACACCAGGCCGTAGAGACCGTTGAAACCGACGTCACCTGAAGGAACGG
>NZ_JAPYKQ010000068.1:0-465 GCF_037179625.1 Mesorhizobium sp. Cs1299R1N3
GAGCCTCGCTCCCACGGATGGCGTCCGCGATTATCTGGCCGCGCAGGAGAAGAAGTCGCTGCTGCGCTTCCTGACCTGCGGTTCGGTGGATGACGGCAAGTCGACGTTGATCGGACGCCTGCTGTCCGACACCAAGCAGATTTTCGAGGACCAGCTCGCCGCGCTCGAACGCGATTCGCGCAAGCACGGCACGACGGGCGACGACATCGACTTCGCGCTCTTGGTCGACGGCCTCGAGGCCGAGCGCGAGCAAGGCATCACCATCGACGTCGCCTACCGCTTCTTCGCCACGCCGAAGCGCAAGTTCATCGTCGCCGATACGCCCGGCCACGAGCAATACACCCGCAACATGGCGACCGGCGCCTCGACGGCCGATCTGGCGATCGTGCTGATCGATGCCCGGCAAGGGGTGCTGCGCCAGACAAGGCGCCATTCGATCATCGCCTCGCTGCTCGGCATCCGCCA
>NZ_JAPYKQ010000069.1:0-464 GCF_037179625.1 Mesorhizobium sp. Cs1299R1N3
CACCTCGGTCATATCGTTGCAGTGCTTAGGCCAAGCCCTGCGCCGGTAGCTTCATCATCACCATCATCACGCCGTCGTGCTGACAAAACTCTACCTCGACCTCAGCTGGATCGAGTTCGTGGGACGTCACCGAGCTGAACGTGTGCAGATCGCGGACGTGTCGTACCTTCGGTGCTAGGATCGGTCGGACCGTGAAGACGTACGACTACATCAACCGCGTTGTCATAACGTGTCCGCTTTCGGTCTACGAGGGTACGTGGACTACACTCTCCCCTCTCGTTGCTATGCATCACCAAGATGGATCTTGCGTGTGCGTAGGGAATTTTTGAAATTACTATGTTCCCCAACAGTGGCATCCGAGCCAGGTCTACGCGTAGATGTTATATGCATGAGTAGAACACAAAGAGTTGTGGGCGATAATAGTCATACTGCTTACCAACATGTCATACTTTGATTCGGCGGTA
>NZ_JAPYKQ010000070.1:0-457 GCF_037179625.1 Mesorhizobium sp. Cs1299R1N3
AGAGGCCGAAGGTCGCGCGGATCACCTCCAGCATCCGTGCCTGGGCGAGGAGGTCGCCCTCCCGGCGGTCGAAGAGGCCGCGCGGCAGCCGCGGCTTGAGGCTCTCCGCCTTCCCTGATCCGGCCTTGGCCATGTCGTGCGCTTTCCTGCGGGGCGGCTCGGGCGCCGCCCCGTGTCACAAGTCCGATCCGATCGAGCGCGGGGGCGCCCGGTCCCTCAGGAGGCCAGCGGCTGGCCCTGGGCTCCTTGCGCCTCCATGGCCTTCTGGCGATAGAGGCCGACGAAGTCGATCGGATCGATGTAGAGGGGCGGGAAGCCGCCGTTGCGCACCGCCTCGGCCACGATCTGCCTGGCGAAGGGGAACAGCAGGCGCGGGCACTCGATCATCACCGCCGGGTGGACCTGATCCTGCGGGATGTTCCGCATCCGGAAGATACCGGCATACTTCAGGTCGAAG
>NZ_JAPYKQ010000071.1:0-455 GCF_037179625.1 Mesorhizobium sp. Cs1299R1N3
TTGTTGATCGGAGAACCCTCTGGCGATGAGCTCGTCGTAAACCAACTTCATGAGGTAGCCGTCGGTTCCCGCCCATCGGTTGTAGTCGGGGACCTTCGGGAATTTCGGCAGCTGCCGATAAGCCTCGTCGTGCTGAGCCTGGGTGATATTGCCGGCCTCCAGCATTCCGTCGAGAACGTACCGGTATCGCTGGAGTAACCTCTCGCGAGCGCCTACGCCACCGCTGGGATCGAAATTCGACGGGCTGTTGAGCACCGCAGCCAACACCGCCGACTGAGACAGGGCGAGCGTCGAAGCATCGGTGTAGAAGAAAGCCCGAGCGGCAGCCTGAACACCATAAGCTCCCCGGCCAAAGTAGATGGTGTTGAGATATCCGGAGAGAATGTCCTTCTTAGAGACCTCCTTGCCCGTCTTCACGGCCAGGAGGAGCTCCTTGAATTTGCGACCCATAGTGC
>NZ_JAPYKQ010000072.1:0-452 GCF_037179625.1 Mesorhizobium sp. Cs1299R1N3
TGCGAATGTGATAGAGCCCATTCCTGATTGTCATCTTCGTAAAGCGCCCGACTGTCCCGCTCGCAGGATAGCCGTACCATCGGTTCCCGATCAAATGGCACAGAGCCACAAATGCGTTCCGAGCTAGACTGGTAGCAACTGATTCTCGGATCGGAACGCAAGACCCGGACGCTTTCCTTGGAAACCGCGCTTTATCTACCCGTCAAACGCTTCCTCGAAGAGCTCGGCTTCACGGTCAAGGGCGAGATCGGCGGCTGCGACCTCGTCGGTCTCAGCGCCGGCGATCCGCCTGTCGTGGTGATTGGCGAGCTCAAGCTCGCCTTCAATCTCGAGCTGATCCTCCAGGCCGTCGACCGCGCGCCCGCCGGCGACGAGGTCTGGATCGCCGCAAAGATGTCCGTGCGTGGCAAGGGGCGCGAGAGCGATGCGCGCTATCGCAACCTCTGCCGCCG
>NZ_JAPYKQ010000073.1:0-452 GCF_037179625.1 Mesorhizobium sp. Cs1299R1N3
CTATGCTTTTAGGCATTTTATCAAACACCTTGCATGCATATCTTTAGGCTTAGTCATGAATATTGAAATAATACATCATGTCAACATTTTACACTTCCAATGCAAGAACTTCAATCACATGCTAACATATTTTCATGATAGTCATTAAAGACTTCAACTTGAAATTCAAAAAACAACATAAACATGGATATAATTCAATTCATATCATGGAATCCAAAGGTTATATTTCAAATAGGGTGTTGATCTTCATGGGTGAAAGAAAACCATGAAACAACACTTGACATACTTTGGTTGATGATTTCTTAAATATTGGTAGAGGAAATCTTAAATTCTTGACTTTGAATTAAACTCCTAGGGTTTCTTGTTCTTAGGGATTGATCTTTGAGAGAAACCCTAATTTAGTATTATAGATGAATAATGAAGTTATGAGCTTTGGTCTGGTATAATTAGGG
>NZ_JAPYKQ010000074.1:0-450 GCF_037179625.1 Mesorhizobium sp. Cs1299R1N3
GGGGGGGGGGGGGGGGGGGGGGGGGGGGGGGGGAGGGGGGGGAGGGGGGGGGGGGGGGGGGGGGGGGGGGGGGAGGGGGGGGGGGGGGGGGGGGGGGGGTGGGGGGGGGGGGGGGGGGGGGGGGGGGGGGGGGCGGGGGGGGGGGGGGGGGGGGGGGGCGGGGGGGGGGGGGGGGGGGGGGCGGGGGGGGGGGGGGGGGGGGGGGGGGGGAGGGGGGGGGGGGGGGGGGGGGGGGGGGGGGGTGGGGGGGGGGGGGGGGGGGGGGCGGGGGGGGGGGGGGGGGGGTGGGGGGGGGGGGGGGGGAGGGGGGGGGGGGGGGGGGGGCGGGGGGGGGGGGGGGCTATGATGCGCGGCGGGTCGGCCAGGGCCGGGAGGACGCCAAGCTGTTCCTGCGCGACAATCCCGACACCGCGGGGGAGATCGAGCTGGCGGTCAGGCAGAATGCCGGGT
>NZ_JAPYKQ010000075.1:0-448 GCF_037179625.1 Mesorhizobium sp. Cs1299R1N3
CCACTCCCCGGGCGCCCGGCTTCTGAAGGCGCGGACCGGGGCGCCGATCCTCGGCTGCGGTCCGCACCGGGCCGCCCGCCACCGGCTGCCGGGGGAACTGCCCCTGCTCGATGCCAGCGCCGACCGCGCGCACCGGCCCGACCGGGAGATGTCCGAGGGCGACGAGGTCTCCGGTCCCGGCTGGACGCTGCGGGCCGTCGAGACGCCGGGCCACACCATGAACCATCTCGCCTTCAGCCTCCCCGAGGCGGGCACGCTGTTCTCCGGCGATCCCGTCATGGCCTGGGCGACGAGCGTGGTGGCGCCGCCGGACGGCTCGATGCGGGCCTATCTCGCCTCCCTCGACCGTCTGCGCGAGCGGGACGAGACGATCTACTGGCCGGGCCATGGCGGGCCCGTGCGCGATCCGGGCCGCTTCGTGCGGGCGCTCGCGGCGCATCGCCGCCAG
>NZ_JAPYKQ010000076.1:0-444 GCF_037179625.1 Mesorhizobium sp. Cs1299R1N3
CATCGTCGACAAAACAGGCGCGATCTGCCGTGAGATCAAGGTGCCGAGCCATCCCGAGGATCTGGCGCGGGTGCTTGAGGATCCTGCCGGGAACTTTGAACGGATCGGACTTGAAGCCGGGCCGCTGTCGCAGTGGCTGTTCGAGGGTCTTGACAAAGCTGGCCTGCCGGTGATCTGTATCGAAACCCGGCACACCAAGGCCTTCCTGAAAGCTCAGCCGAACAAATCCGACCGCATTGACGCCCGTGGCATTGCCCAGATGATGCGGGTCAACCTGTTGCGCCCGGTGCATGTCAAGACGCTGACGAGCCAGAAGCGGCGGGCGCTGCTGACGGCGCGCAAGCTCTTGCAGGACAAGGCGATCGCCGTCGAGAACGACATTCGCGGGCTGTTGCGCAACTTCGGGCTCAAGGTCGGCATGGTCGGCGCCGTCAAATTCGAGCA
>NZ_JAPYKQ010000077.1:0-439 GCF_037179625.1 Mesorhizobium sp. Cs1299R1N3
GCCGCAATGGGCAAAGCCCTGGTAGCATCTGCGCTATCTGACGCGGCGCCTGAAGCAATTCAATCCGCGCTCGCGCTCCCGCGCCAACGTCGCGCACCATTACGATCTCGATGCGCGGCTCTATTCGCTCTTCCTCGACGCCGACAAGCAATATAGCTGCGCCTATTTCGAGACCCCGGAGACGACGCTCGACGACGCACAGCTCGCCAAGAAGCGGCACGTCACCGCAAAGCTGCACGTCAAGCGCGGCCAGCGCGTGCTCGACATCGGCTCGGGCTGGGGCGGGCTCGGGCTCTATCTCGCCGAGATCGCTGGCGCCGATGTCACCGGCATCACGCTGTCGACCGAGCAGTTGCAGGTCGCCAATGCGCGCGCAACCGAGAAGGGCCTGACCGGATCGGCCAGATTCCTGCTCCAGGACTATCGCGACATCGAAGGC
>NZ_JAPYKQ010000078.1:0-437 GCF_037179625.1 Mesorhizobium sp. Cs1299R1N3
CCTCGTTTCCTGGCTCGACCAGGAGCAGAGTGCAGCCGGCCTTCTCGACGACGCGGAGCTTGCGATGTTCCGCGCCAAGAAGGCGGGCGGCAACCGCGTCGAACCATTCCGCCCGGCTTTCAGAACCTCTGGCTCAGACCGCCTGCAGCTCGAGGCGGACCTCAAGCGAGCGATCGAACGCAAGGAACTTTCGCTCGTCTACCAGCCGATCGTCCGGCTGAACGACGCCGAGATCGCCGGCTTCGAGGCGCTGATGCGCTGGGATCATCCGAAGCGCGGCAACGTCTCGCCGACGGAGTTCATCCCGATCGCCGAAAATTCCGATCTCATAAATCAGCTCGGCATGTTCGCCTTCGACAAGGCGACGAGCGATCTCACCGATTGGCAGATACAGACGGGCGACCTGCCGATCTTCGTGGCGATCAATCTCTCGAGCG
>NZ_JAPYKQ010000079.1:0-437 GCF_037179625.1 Mesorhizobium sp. Cs1299R1N3
TCTGCCAGATGATGCCACGCGTGCGCTGGGCAATGGCGAGCGTCTCGACGAAGCGATCCAGATTGTTGCCCAGGAGCACCACATCAGCGCTTTCCTGCGCCACGTCCGTACCCGAGCCCATGGCGACACCGACATGAGCCTCGGCGAGCGCCGGAGCGTCGTTGACGCCGTCTCCGACCATGGCAACCTTGCGCTTGGCCGCCACGAGCGCCCGAACGCGCACCAACTTGTCTTCCGGCAGCAGCTCCGCCTCGATTTCCTCGATGCCGAGCGCGGCCCCGATGGTAGTCGCTACCCGCTGCGCATCGCCCGTCAGCAGCACCGTTCGGATGCCCATGCGCTGCAAGGCTTCGACCGCCTGCTTCGCTTCGGGCCGCACGGTATCGGCGACCGCAATCGAGCCGAGCAGACGTCCGTCGCGGGCGACATAAACAACC
>NZ_JAPYKQ010000080.1:0-435 GCF_037179625.1 Mesorhizobium sp. Cs1299R1N3
AGGCGCTGGTGCGGCCGGTGGAGCGGCTCGCGCAGAACCTCTACATCTCGGCGCCCTACCTCTCGCAGGTCGCCGCGCTCGCGGCCTTCGAGGCCGGCGACGAGCTGGCGGCGGTGCGCGAGTGCTACCCCCGCAACCGCTCGATCCTGCTCGACGCCATGCCCGGCCTCGGCTTCGGCCGCACGCACCCGGCGGACGGCGCCTTCTACCTCTACGCCGACATCGGCGCGCTCACCGACGACGCGGGCGGCTTCTGCCGGCGGATGCTGGAGGAGGCCGGCGTCGCGGTGACGCCGGGCCTCGACTTCGATGCCGCGCAGGGTCACCGGCACCTGCGCATCTCGTTCGCGGGCTCGGAGGCCGATTGCGTCGAGACGGTCCGGCGGCTGCGCGCCTGGCGCCTCTGAACGGTTCAGGCCGCGTCGGACAGCCCGT
>NZ_JAPYKQ010000081.1:0-432 GCF_037179625.1 Mesorhizobium sp. Cs1299R1N3
TGCGTCCGGCACGTTCTTCGGCCTCTCGGCGGTTTCCTATCGCTCCGCTTCGCTGGCGCTGGCCCCGAGCCTGCCGGCACCAGACTATGCGATGCAGGCGAGCTTCACCCTCGGCTTCGTCATCCTGCTGCAGACCGTCGTGATGCTTGCCTGGATCGTGGTCCGCGAGCCGGAGGAACTGCAACGCATAGGCGCTGCATGGCGACCGGCCTTCGTCGTCGGCTTTGTCGGCGCCTCGGCATCCTTCGGCTGGTTCATGGCGATGACCTTGCAGCAGGCCGCGATCGTCAAGGTCGTGGCGCAGGTCGAGATGCTTTTCACCTTCGCCTCGTCCTTCTTCGTCTTCCGCGAATGGATCAACCGCCTCGAATTGCTCGGCTGCCTGCTGATCGTCACCGGCGTCGTGATGCTCATCGTTCTTTAAAGCGCCCG
>NZ_JAPYKQ010000082.1:0-432 GCF_037179625.1 Mesorhizobium sp. Cs1299R1N3
ACCTCCTGCGCGACGTCGTCGGTGGCGAGGGCTGAGGGCATGGCTTGGCCGTATCAGATCCTCGATGCGCTGTGCGCGGACGTCGACATCCGACGCGTGCCCGAGTTACCGGAGATGCCGCAAACACCCGTGGTACCGCCGGCCGAAGCGGCGTTCTGGAGTGGAGCCTACGCGCGCGTGGCGTTCTGGCCCGCGGCCGAGGACGCACTCGCCGACGCGGCGAACGAGGGCGAGGCTTGGCTGGACGACGTGCTGACCGCGGCCGAGAGCAGCGACCGCCCGGTCGACGGCTACCTGGTGATCGGCCTGCCGGCCCCGCCGGGACACGAGAAGGCGCGGTCCTTCATCCGAAGCGTCGAGCTGTCCACCATCGTCTGCCGCAAGCAGGTGGTCTGGCCGTGCACGGAGAGTCCCTGCGGATGGCGTGGGCTG
>NZ_JAPYKQ010000083.1:0-431 GCF_037179625.1 Mesorhizobium sp. Cs1299R1N3
GCTCGATCGCACGATGGCCGCCGTCGCGGCGTGCCCGGCGGAATAAGGGAGCATGACCATGGAATATCGCAATCTCGGCGCCTCGGGCCTCAAGGTCCCCGTCCTCAGCTTCGGCACCGGCACATTTGGTGGCCAGGGTCCGCTGTTCTCGGCCTGGGGCCGCAGCGGCGCAGAGGAGGCACGCAGGCTCGTCGACATCTGTCTCGATGCCGGCGTCAATATGTTCGACAGCGCCGACGTCTATTCCAACGGCGCCTCCGAAGAGATCCTCGGCGCCGCCATCAAGGGCCGGCGCGACAAGGGGCTGATCTCGACCAAGATGAGCCTGCCGATGGGCGATGGTCCGCTCGATGCCGGCTCGTCGCGGCATCGGTTGGTCGGCTCGGTCGATGCGGCCCTGCGACGGCTCGGCACCGACCATATCGACCTGC
>NZ_JAPYKQ010000084.1:0-430 GCF_037179625.1 Mesorhizobium sp. Cs1299R1N3
GAATGCCGGCCGGAGCGTCCTCGAAGACGAGGCAGTCCTCTGCGCTGACGCCGAGCCTTCCAGCGGCAAGAAGGTAGCCTTGCGGGTCGGGTTTGCCGGCCGATACGTCTTCGCCGGTTATCATCAGCCGTGGCGTCGGTATCCCTGCAGCGGCAAGGCGACGAACAGCGAGCTCGAGCGGCGCCGAGGTGACGATCGACCATTTCTCTGGTGGCAAGGTGTTCAGAAAAGCGATGGCGCCCGGAATTTCCACGATGCCCTCGGCGTCCGCCATTTCCGCTGCGGCCAGTTCGCGCGCTTCATGTTCCGCGTCGACCGCGCGGCCCAGTGTGCGGATGACATCGGCCGCGCGCACGCCATGCACGGACTTCATCAGAATTTCGCGATCGACCCCATTGCGAACCGCCCAGGCGCCCCAGACCCTTTCGAC
>NZ_JAPYKQ010000085.1:0-429 GCF_037179625.1 Mesorhizobium sp. Cs1299R1N3
GGGTGGCTAGCCGAGATTTTCGTCGGCCTTAGCGCCACAAGCGAACTTCGCTTGTAGGGGTAATGTCTCAACTGGGAGCAGTCTTTGCACCGCAGGTACCGTTCGAGTTCATGCACCGGCGTCGTTTTGGGTCGCCGGATGATGTCGAGCGCCACGGTCTGGTTGGTGTCGCAGCCGAGACAACGGACCTCGAGGTAAAGGTATCCCGCATTGATCGCATCTCCGATGGTCGGCGATGGCTGCGCGGGACCTTTGTAGCCGAGCATCCGCTCGTTCCACGCTACGCAGGCGAGCTTGTCAGCCTCCTTGCGCGCTTCCTTGGCACGCTCGGCCGACATCTTGATCTGAGTGCCAAAGAGATATTCGCGCGACTTCGTGGTCATCCCGGCATAGAGGTCATGAGCTTGCGCTGTTGGCAAATCATCGATT
>NZ_JAPYKQ010000086.1:0-429 GCF_037179625.1 Mesorhizobium sp. Cs1299R1N3
ATGAGCTTCATGTCCGCGACGGCGCGCTTCCTCGACCGGTTCGGATTGGCGCACCCGATCGTGCAGGCGCCGATGGCCGGCGTCTCGACGCCCGAGCTCGCCGCCGCCGTGTCGAACGCCGGCGGCCTCGGCTCGATCGGCCTCGGCGCGAGCCCGCCGGCGAGCGCCCGCGGGATGATCGAGGCGACGCGGGCGCTGACCGACAGGCCCTTCAACGTCAACGCCTTCTGCCATCAGCCGGCCCTGCGCGCCGCGGGCCGGGAGGCCGCCTGGCTCGCCCACCTCGCGCCGCTCTTCGCGGAACTCGGCGCGCCGCCGCCCGAGAGCCTGCGTGAGATCTACAGGAGCCATCTCGACGGCGACGAGTCCCACCGAATGCTCCTGGAGACCCGGCCGCCGGTGGTGAGCTTCCATTTCGGCCTGCCCGAC
>NZ_JAPYKQ010000087.1:0-290 GCF_037179625.1 Mesorhizobium sp. Cs1299R1N3
GGCGCGTCGTTGGTGCCGGTGATGGTGATCGCCACCACCTGGGCGACGAGGCCGCCATGGCCGTCGTCGACCTGGACGGTGAAGCTGTCGGCGAGATGCTCGCCAACGGCGAGCGCGTCGACCGCGCCGCTGTCGCTGACGGTGTAGTGCCAGGTGCCGTCTGGATCGACGCTGGCCGTGCCATGGGCGGCGGCGGCGCTCACCGAAAGGGTGTGGCTGTCGCTGGTGTCGACGTCGCTGAAGGTGACCTTGCCGGTCGCGACCTGCGCCGTGGCCGGAAGATCATCGCC
>NZ_JAPYKQ010000088.1:0-255 GCF_037179625.1 Mesorhizobium sp. Cs1299R1N3
GATCGACGCTGGCCGTGCCATGGGCGGCGGCGGCGCTCACCGAAAGGGTGTGGCTGTCGCTGGTGTCGACGTCGCTGAAGGTGACCTTGCCGGTCGCGACCTGCGCCGTGGCCGGAAGATCATCGCCCTCCGAGACGTTGCCGGACTGCGCGGCCGAGGTGATCTGCGGCGCGTCGTTGGTGCCGGTGATGGTGATCGCCACCACCTGGGCGACGAGGCCGCCATGGCCGTCGTCGACCTGGACGGTGAAGCTGT
>NZ_JAPYKQ010000089.1:0-254 GCF_037179625.1 Mesorhizobium sp. Cs1299R1N3
TGGCGCGGCAGGCGAAAGAAGGTCATCGTGCTCTCGATGGTTTCCTCCGCCCACGTCGTCAGTCGTGGGTAGCGGCCCGACCATTTGGCAAGCCACGCGGCGAGATCGGCCTTGGCCTCGGCGAGATTCCAGGCGCTTGTTGATGGCCGAGATCGATGAGGCCGAGAAGGCATGACCGCACAGCTCTTCAGTGATCGCCTTGACCTTTCGGGTCGACACGCCCTGCACATACATTTCCGACAGTGTCGCCACCA
>NZ_JAPYKQ010000090.1:0-248 GCF_037179625.1 Mesorhizobium sp. Cs1299R1N3
CCATCAAAGCTGCGGCGGTGGCCACCACAAACTCGGTTTCCCATAGCGATGGGACCCAGGATTTCGGTTCGGTTCCTCGAGCACTTTGCGCTCCACGTTGGCAGCTAGGCCGGCGCTGATGCACTAGAGCCTTTCACGTTTTGACGGAAGCGTATCCTGCGTTTTCGAAGTAGTTCTTACATTCGGCTGCCTCGATGGTTTCGACGAGATGTCCGATGTGGCGCCACGTGTCCTCGACGGTGCGTTTC
>NZ_JAPYKQ010000091.1:0-246 GCF_037179625.1 Mesorhizobium sp. Cs1299R1N3
TGGCCGTGCCATGGGCGGCGGCGGCGCTCACCGAAAGGGTGTGGCTGTCGCTGGTGTCGACGTCGCTGAAGGTGACCTTGCCGGTCGCGACCTGCGCCGTGGCCGGAAGATCATCGCCTTCCGAGACGTTGCCGGACTGCGCGGCCGAGGTGATCTGCGGCGCGTCGTTGGTGCCGGTGATGGTGATCGCCACCACCTGGGCGACGAGGCCGCCATGGCCGTCGTCGACCTGGACGGTGAAGCTGT